>NZ_JBITDX010000006.1:0-296644 GCF_044454585.1 Catenuloplanes sp. NPDC051500 | reverse complement strand
CGCGCCCCGCGCCCCGCGCCCCGCGCCCCGCGCCCCGCGCCCCGCGCCCCGCGCCCCGCGCCCCGCGCCCCGCGCCCCGCGCCCCGCGCCCCGCGCCCCGCGCGAAGCCGAGACCCAGTTACGGTCGGCCGCATCTCGTCTCAACGAGAGGTGCAGTTTCACGTGAAACACGGGCGTTCCCGCGGTGCTGTTGGAAGCTGCTTTGAACCGGCTTCAGCCCTGCGGCGCTACGACGCTCGTGGACCAAGCGCTGTCTAAGGGCAGACGCCCACCTGGATTCACTGAACCCCACCACCGGTGTGCAACTCTGAGCGGCCGGGCGCCAGACACCGCATCAAGACCCGCCCGCGATCTCACGGCCGGGGTCGACAGCAGCCAGCCCCGTGTTGTCCCGCTCGGCAACAGCGCCGCCCGCCCGCGTCTCGCCGGTGGCTCAAACGCCGAACTCGAAGCGACTCGGTTGGACGCCTTGAGGGCATCCGGTCTGACCGCTGGACGGTAGGCCTCGAACCGGTCGGTCAAAATCCGGCGCGTTCACGCCTCACCGAACTCGACTGCTTCGCGAATGCGATTGCCGCCGGCCGCTCTCCACGACGGCTGAACGGTGTGCAAGCCCTTCGCCGCCACACTGAACGCGTGTAGTTGGCAACGCGGACGGCTCGGGCTGCGCGTGCAGATCACTCACCACTCTGCTGTCGCCCGACCTTGAGAGGGCGAAGGGCCATCGGAGGCTTGCGGCTCTGTACCTCTCGGAGGTCGCCGTTTCACGTGAAACGTCGCCCCCTCCGCCGGCTTAGAACCGACGCCGGTACTACGCCCCTGGTCCACGGTGTCCTCCACGAAACGCCCAACCGCTGCGCGCTAAGCCCGGCAAATCGGCGGCGGGTTCCCGCGGGCGCCGGCGCTGGGTCTGGCGCGCTGTGGCTCGGCGCCAAGGTGACGAGTCACTCCGGATGCCGGGTCGAACCAACAGCCGACTCAAAACTTGAAGCCCTCATCGCAGTCGACCGTCACACGGCCCAGATGAATGACTGACGAGCCAGCTACGGACACAGGTCGACCCTGCGTTCCTATCTCGTTCACGTAGCGCGCCACTGCCTTCCAGCCAAACGCGCGGACCACACAGTTGCAGCAATCAACCGTCTCGCCGGTCGAAGGAACGAGCTGCGCGGTGCAGCGGTTCTCCACATCACTCGTGGATGGAAGGGCCGCATGGCAGACGGTCGGCTGGTCCTGGCCATCCCACGTCGAGCTAGCGCCACAAGCTTCTCAGCCGACCCGCCGTTTCACGTGAAACGGCGCGATCGAAACTGAGCCCGCGGCAAGTCGAGATAAAGCCGGGCACCGGGCACCGGGCACCGGGCGTCGAGTCTGTGAACGGGATACGGCCGCGCCGTCAGCATCACGAGACGCAACGCGATTGAGGTTCAGCCGAGAAACAGCGTCCCCCAGTTCCGCGCTTCACTCGGGGCGGAGGGCGAGTCCGCCCGAAAATCAAACTGCCGAAGCTTCACCGCTGCACGAATGAGAGACGCCCGCACATCGCTGATCAGAGCCGTAGCCCTCGGAAACGCGCCATGCTCGTCAAGCCAGTGGCTTGAGCGGAACCCAATCGTCAGGCGCCGGTCTCGCCCAACCGACTCCGCCGTCCCTCTTGAGCCGGCTGCTCTCCGCGCTCCGTCGCCAGCATCACCAACGCGTCGCACCGCATCCCAACCATCCGTCCTCACTCCAGGATCGAGGGCGCCCGGTACTAACGAGCGAGCCTGCTGCTGACTGTCGGACCATTGGGTCGCTGATGCGGCGGAAGTCTAGGAGCCGGCGGCAAGGCACGCCCGAGGCCAGGTGTTCTCCATGCAGCCCCGCCGCATCACTCTCGAAGCTTGCCCACGCTCCAGTTCGTTGGGCAGGTGTGGCCTCGTGGGGCGCCCCCCGACCACCTCCAGCGATGCGATGCGATGCTCGACCGTCTCAAAACTCCACGCAGAAACCAGCCCTCACCCGCCCGGAGACCCCCACCACTCCACAGCCGTTTCACGTGAAACTCCCACCCTCTCGTACCCCCATGGTCAAAAAAGCGGCCCGCAGGGCCGTTGAGCACCCTGCGAGCCGCTTCCTAACCGAGCCGTCTAAGCCCTACTCGTCCTCACGCCGCTCCAGCCCGATTATCCCGACGATCCGCTCCAGGTCGTCGACCTTTGCGAACTCGATCGTGATCTTGCCTTTGCTTCGCCCGATGTCCACCTTCACGCGCGTCTCGAACCGCTCCGAGAGCCGGTCCGCCAGGTCGGTCAGTGCCGGCGCGTGCGGCTTCGCCCGGCGCTGTGCCGCCTTCTTCTGTGCCGGCCCGTCCATCTGGGCCAGCGACACCAGCTCCTCGGTGCCGCGCACCGAGATCCCTTCCTTGACGATCCGGCTGGCCAGTTCGTCCTGGGCCTCCGCGTCCTCAAGGCCGAGGAGCGCCCGCGCGTGCCCGGCCGAGAGCACGCCCGCGGCCACCCGCCGCTGGACGGTCGGCGGCAGGTTGAGGAGGCGGATCGTGTTGGTGATCTGGGGGCGGCTGCGGCCGATGCGCCGGGCGAGCTCGTCGTGGGTGGCGCCGAATTCTTCAAGCAGCTGCTGGTACGCCGCCGCCTCTTCGAGCGGGTTCAGGTTGGCGCGGTGGATGTTCTCCAGGAGCGCGTCCCGGAGCATCGCGTCGTCCTTGGTGGCGCGGACGATCGCGGGGATGGTTTCGCGGCCGATCGCCTGGGCGGCCCGCCAGCGGCGTTCACCCATGACGAGTTCGTAGTTGCCTGCCGCGTCGACCTCGCGGACGACGATGGGCTGGAGGAAGCCGACCTCCTGGATGGAGATCTTGAGTTCTTCAAGCGCCTCTTCGTCGAAGACGTGCCGCGGCTGCTTCGGGTTGACGCTGATGTCCGACACCGAGATCTCGGCGAACCGCGCGCCGGGCACCGGCGCGAGTTCGACGGCAAGCACCGCAGCCGGCTCAGGGACGACCAGCTCCGGTTCGGAGGCCGGGACGGGATCGGGATCGAGGACGGGGACCGGGACCGGGACCGGGGGAGGAGAGGGCTCCGGTTCCGGAACCACGGCCACCGGTGCCGGAGCAGGCGCCGCCTCCACCGGGGGCGGCGCGGTCGGGATCAGGGCGCCGAGTCCACGCCCGAGCCCTCCCTTGGGACCCTTCCTCATGTGCCCGCTTCTCCTTGCTCCCGTAAACCCGCGCCCGCCGCGCCCACCGCGACAATCCGCTTCAACGCCACCGAATTCACCACAGTGCCACACACTCGGGGCCGACGATGCGCCGTCCCGGAACCGACCATGCTAAAGCGCGCCGCGGCGGCTATCCGTTGCGGCCCTGGTCCTCTTTGGCCCCGCGCTCGGCGATCTCACGGGCGGCCTCGAAGTAGCTGGTGGCGCCGCGGGAGCCCGGGTCGTACGTGACGACGGACTGCCCGTAGCTTGGCGCTTCGGACACGCGGACGTTGCGGGGGATCACCGCCTGGAGCACCTTGTCGCCGAAGTGGTTCCGCACGTCCTGCTCGACCGCGTCGGCCAGGCGGGTACGCCTGTCGTACATGGTGAGGAGGATTGTCGACACGTCGAGCAACGGGTTCAGGTGCTGCCGTACCAGGTTGATGTTGTTGATCAGCTGGTTGAGCCCTTCCAGCGCGTAGTACTCGCACTGGATCGGGATCAGCACCTCCTGCGCGGCACAGAGCGCGTTGACCGTGAGCAGGCCGAGCGACGGCGGGCAGTCGATGAAGACGTAGTCGAACTGCTCCGGGTGGCTCTTGATCGCCCGGGACAGCCGCGACTCACGGGCGACCACCGACACCAGCTCGATCTCCGCGCCGGCGAGGTCGATTGTCGCGGGCACGCACCAGAGGTTGGGGATGCCCTCGACGCCCTGGGCGACGTCGGCCAAGGGCACGTTGTCGATCAGGCAGTCGTAGACGTCCGGCACGCCCGCGTGGTGCGGCACGTTCAGTCCGGTGGACGCGTTGCCCTGGGGGTCGAGGTCGACGACAAGCACGCGATTGCCGTGCAGCGCCAGCGCGACCGCGAGGTTGACTGTGGTGGTGGTCTTGCCGACCCCACCCTTCTGGTTCGCGACGCACATGATCCTCGGATGCGCCGGGCGCGGCATTGTCACCTCGCCGCTCGGGTTCAGGATCTGCACGGCGCGCAACGCCTCCAGTGCCAAAGGAAGTTCGTCGGCCGGGGCCGACGTTTCACGTGAAACATAAGTCTCTTGGTCCGGCGTGCCCGACAGCTCGGGTCCGCCGAAGCCGTTTCCCACCCGCGGTTGCGGCACCGGATGCTCCTCGCCCTCAAAATCACCCGGTCCAGCCGGGGCAGGCTCAATCCTGCCGTACGCGGGCTCGCCCGGCGAGCCGTCATAGCGCGTTTCACGTGAAACGGGGTATGAGGAGGAGTAGTCCTGCACCGTGTCATCCTTGCCAGAATCGGATGAGTCCACACTATCGACGCGCGGCCAGCCTACGGCCGTCGGGCGTCCGTGGCCACGTCCATCCGGGCCATGTTTCACGGGAAACACGGACGGCTCAGATCCGAAGACCATGAAACCCGACTTCAGCCGCAGCACGCCGGAGCAGTGAGCGTCGCACTCCGGCCAGCCGGTTCCGGCCGGCGCCTCCAGGAGCGGGTCCACCTCCGGCAGCAGGGGAGTGGACCTCATCGCCGAGGCCAGCGCGGAGGAGACCGGCGCGGCGAACGTCGCCGGCAGCAGCGGCACCGACGCCACCGCGCTCACCACCGGCACCGCGCTCACCACCGGAACGGGGACGTCACCGGCCGGCGGCGGCGCCACCTCGCGCCTGGCATTGGGCTTCCGCTTGTTGCGCCGCCGACCCCGCATGACTAGCCCCTCCGTCGTCTCCCGCCCTCGGAGGAGCGACCGGATCGGCGCTCCGGGCGGGCAGCCTTCCCCGACCGTGCCGGCACGACCCGCCGCTCCCGGACGATCTCCACCACGGTCGTCGGCGCGTCGAGGAGCGTCTCCCCGCACAGCCGGACGACCGGCGTGGAACCGCCCAGCCGACCCACCGCGGCCTCGTGCTCCGCGATCTCCTCGGCGGCCGACGACCCCTTGAGGGCCAGCAGCCGCCCGCCGAGCGCGGCGAGGGGCAGGCACCAGCCCGCAAGCCGGTCGAGCGGCGCAACCGCCCGAGCGGTGACGATGTCGGCGGGGGGAAGGGGTCCCCCGGCGACGTCTTCGGCGCGCCCCCGGATCACCGTCACGGTGTCGTCCAGGCCGAGCGCCGTCACTGCTTCGGAAAGGAAGGCAGTTCGTCGTGCCAGTGGCTCGACCAGCGCGATCGTGAGATCAGGACGTGCCACCGCAAGCACGATACCGGGCAAACCGGCACCAGAGCCGACGTCTGCCACCGAAGCGCCGGAAGGGATTAACTCGGCGACCGCGGCACAGTTCAGCAGATGCCGGTCCCAGATGCGCGGCGCCTCGCGCGGGCCGATCAGCCCGCGCACCACCCCGCCCGTCCCGAGCAGCGTGGCGAAACGTGCGGCAAGCTCCAGCCGGTCGCCGAACAGCTCCTCCGCGGCGGGCCGCAGAAGATCAGGAAGATCCAGATCAAAGTCATCTGAGGGTACGGCCGGGAGGTCAGCCGGCCCGTCGTATGCAGACAACGACGGCCCGGAAGGCACAACGCCCTCCGAGCCGCCGGAAGCGGTATCGCGCACGGATCAGTCGACCGGCCGCACGACGATGCGGCGGCTGGGCTCCACGCCCTCCGACTCGCTCTCCACGCCGGACGCCGCGTTGATCACGTCGTGCACGCACTTGCGCTCGAACGCGGACATCGGCTCCAGCCGGACCGGCTCGCCGTGCTCGCGCACCTTCTCGATCGCGTTGCGCGCGACCGAGGCCAGCTCCTTGCGCCGGGCGTTGCGGTAGCCGCCCACGTCGAGCAGCAGTCGGCTGGGGGAGCCGGTCGCCCGGAAGATCGCCAGACGGGTCAGCTCCTGGAGCGCCTCAAGGGTGGCGCCGCGCTGGCCGACGAGCGGCTGCAGGCGGGCGCCGACGACCTCGACCATCGGGCGGCCGGCGGAGACCAGCTCGTCGATGTCGCCGTCGTAGTCGAGGATGTCCAGCAGACCCTCGATGTAGTCGGCCGCGATCTCACTCTGGCCGAACAGGTCGGTGTCGGACGGACCTTCCGATTCCTTGGTCTCCTCGCTGTCCTCCGCGGCGTCCGCGGCCGCCTCCTCGATCTCGAGGTCCTGGTCAGCGTGGGGAGTGCTGGTATCGGTCACGGTGTCATCTCCGTACTCGCTGGGCCGGACCGTCACCGGTCCGCTGGTTCCCCGGCGCCCCGGCCCGGTGAGGGGTCCGGGGCGCCGGGCACGTTTATGGGGAGTGTGGCGCCCCGGGCGTCAGCCCTTGGGCCTCGCCGACGGGTTGCCCTTCTTGGCCCGGGAGGAGACGCCGCCGGTGCGCCCGACCGCGTTCTTGCCGGGCGTGCCGGCATCCTTCGCGGGGGCGACGCCGTTGGCCTGAGCTGCCTTGGCCGGG
Source organism: Catenuloplanes sp. NPDC051500 (assembly GCF_044454585.1). Taxonomy (NCBI): domain Bacteria; kingdom Bacillati; phylum Actinomycetota; class Actinomycetes; order Micromonosporales; family Micromonosporaceae; genus Catenuloplanes; species Catenuloplanes sp. NPDC051500. The sequence continues at coordinate 290,082 of NZ_JBITDX010000006.1, read as the reverse complement.
CGGATCGGCTTGGCACCGGGCTTGGGGGCGAGCGCCTTGGTGTCGACGGAGGGCTTGACGGGCTCCACAACGGTCTTGCGACCGAACAGGCCGGTCGTCGTGACGGGCTCGCTCTGGCGGCCGGAGCCACCCGTCTTGCCCGTGGACGTGGCCGAAGGCGGTGGCGGGAACTTCCGGAGCACCCACTGCTGCTGAGCGAGGGTGACGAGGTTGTTCGACACCCAGTAGATGATCACACCAATCGGGAACAAATAGCCCGAAACAAGCAGAGAAAGCGGAATTCCGTACAGCATCAGACGCTGAACCATCTTCTGCTGCGGGTCTTCGGCCCAGCCGGTCTTCAGAATCATCTGGCGGCTGGTGAGGAACGTGGTCGCCATCATGAACAGCACGAGGATGCCGGCGACGACCATCACGGTGCCGCGGTTCGCGCCCAGGCGGACCAGCTCGTCCGTGGTGGAGCCGAACTTGCCGGCGATCGGCACGGTGAAGAGCTTCGCGTTTGCGGCGCCGTCGAACTGGGTGGCGGTCCAGCCGTACAGCTCCTTCGCCGTGCGGCCCGGGTCGAGGCGGCGCAGCACGTGGAAGAGGCCGAAGAAGACCGGGATCTGGATGAACATGGGAAGGCAACCCATGAGCGGGTTCGCCTTCTCCTTGCGGTAGAGCTCGACCATCTCCTTCTGGAGGGTCTCGCGGTCACCCTTGTGCTTCTCCTGCAGCGCCTTGACCTGCGGCGACAGTGCTTGTATCGCCCGCTGCGACTTGATCTGCTTGACGAAGACCGGGAAGAGCACCACGCGGACGGTCAGGACCAGGAAGACGATGGCGAGGATCCAGGACCAGTTGGTGCCGAGGATGGTGGTGTCGGGGATCCCGATGGCGTCCCACACCGCGTGCCACTTCAGCAGAATCCATGAGATCGCCCAGTAGATCGGGTCCAGGCTAAACAATTCCGGCTCCAGTCACATTCGCGCGACGGCGGTCCGGGTCAGGCACCGGGTCGAATCCGCCAGGATGGAAGGGGTGACAGCGCAGCAGCCGCCAGATCGCCAGCCGGCTCCCCCGTAAAGCTCCGTGCCGCTCCACCGCCTCCAGGGCGTATGCGCTGCACGACGGATAGAAACGACAGCGTGCCGGCAGTGCCGGGCTTATCCACTGACGGTACGCGATGACACCGCGCGCCAGCACACGGGCCGCGAGCGTGGGCGGACGCTCGGTGCGACTCATTCGGCACCACCCCGGTGCCGCTTCCCGCCGTTGCCGGACCGGCGGTCACGTGGGCCCGACGCGGCCCGCAACGCCGCATCAAGATCTAGACCCAGCTGGGGGTACGACGTGAGCGCCGCACTCGGCTGTGCACGGACCACGAGCGTGGCGCCCGGTGGGAGTGCACCGACCCGCTCCCGCACCAGGTGCCGGAGTCGCCGGCGCACCCGGTTGCGAATGACTGCGTTACCCACCGCCTTGGAAACGACGAAGCCGGCGCGCGCCGTGTCGGCGTGCACCGGCTCGATCGTCTCGAGCTGCCCGGCATCCTCGGCGCCCGCGGGGGCGTCGACGGTGCCTGCGGACAGGAGGTGGAGATGAACCACGACGGCTCCGCGCCCGGCCCGACGGCCAGCACGGATCGCTGCGGCGAAGTCGCTGCTACGCCGCAGTCGCTGAGCTGCGGCCAACACGACTGACCTGCCTCCTCCTGACCGGCGAGGTCGGACCCTCAGGCAGACAGCTTGGCGCGGCCCTTGGAGCGCCGCGTGTTGAGGATCGCGCGACCCGCACGGGTGCGCATGCGCAGCCGGAAGCCATGGGTCTTCGAGCGGCGGCGGTTGTTCGGCTGGAAGGTGCGCTTGCTCACGTCAAACTCCGTCTTCGTACGGCCCGGGCACGCGTCCGCGAGCCGGAGGTCGTCTGTAACCTACGTTCCCCGAGGCCGGAGATGATCTTGCAAACGGCCCGAAGTCTCTTCCCAATGCTAACCGGCCGTATCGGGAGTCGTCCGTCGGGCCGCTTCCACCGGTCGATTAGCCTGCCCAGAGTACGCGGGCGCACCACCGGGCGTCAAAATGCGCCGATCCCCGTACCGCCGATGAACTGCCTCTTCGTGACCGTCCGGTCCGTCCCGGCCGGTCGCCGGTTGATGCTGTGGTGCCATCGCTGTTAGCGTGCCCGTTTGCCGGTGGCGACACCGGCGGCCAGAACCGGACGAGGGGGAAAGTCGTTCGGCACGGTGGACCCTCTCATCGCGCCACCGCAGTTCGGCAGGTCTGACCAGCGACGGACGGTAAGCCACAATCGGTCGGTACACAGGGTGTGGATAACCTGTGGACGACGGTCCAGACGAACGTGGGTAGCAGCAGTGTCAGCGCTGCCGGCAGGGGGCGCCGGCGGTGATTCGGCCGCCTACCCGCGGCTCCGACGGCCAGAGGACGAAAGCGGCAACCGGCCGGCAGGCGACCGGTCATGTCGGGAGCGATGGGGGTGGCGGGACGGTGGCCGACACGGTCGACCTTGCCTCGGTGTGGAGCGCCGCAACCGACGATCTCGCCGATGAGATCGTGTCGGCGCAGCAGCGCGCCTACCTCCGCCTGACCCGTCTTCGCGCGATCGTCGAGGACACCGCGCTGCTCTCCGTCCCGGACGCGTTCACCCGGGACGTGATCGAGGCGCGGCTCCGCCCGGCGATCACCGACGCGCTCTCCCGCCGACTCGGCCGCCCGATACAGGTGGCGGTGACCGTGCGCCCGCCCGAGGACGGCGCCGGCCGGCCGCCCGGCACGATCTACGGCACGCCCTCGGCGTCCCCGGAGCGCGAGGCCCTCTTCGACCCGCCGCTCGCCGACCCGGTCCCGGACCTGTCACCTGCCGAGTACCAGCCGCCGGCACGCACGGACTATCCGGACGACAACCGGTACCCCGCGGACAACCGCTACGCCGACGACGGCCGCTACCCGGACGACAACCGTGCGGAGGAGCCGCCGACCACGCGTTACCTCCACGAGCAGGCCCCGCAGAACAGTGGCCGCCGGGAGAGCGCGCAGGAGCAGCAGACCGCGCGCGACGAGGCACAGGCCGCGCTGTTCGCCGCGCCGCCGCGCGCGGAAGCGCTACAGCCCCGGCCCGCACAGCAGCAGGCTCCGCAGTCTCCGTACGGGCAGCAGCCCGCGGAGCGCGCCGAGCCGCAGCGTCGCGAGGAGTCCCGCCAGCGCCCGGACGCGTTCAACGACGACACCCCGCCCCCGTTCGGCCGCGACCAGCAGCGGCAGGTCGCGCCTCAGATCGCGGACGAGCCGGTCGACACCGGCCCCGGCGACAGCGGCCCCGGCCGTACCGTGCGCGATCTTCGCCCTGGGGTGACCGGCGGTCCCGGTGGCCTGGACCGGTCGCGTCCCGGCGGCGAGTCCGCGGGGAACCGGCTGAACCCGAAGTACATGTTCGAGACGTTCGTCATCGGCTCCTCGAACCGGTTCGCGCATGCCGCGTCCGTGGCCGTGGCCGAGTCCCCGGCGAAGGCGTACAACCCGCTCTTCATCTACGGCAGCTCCGGGCTGGGCAAGACCCACCTGCTGCACGCGATCGGCCACTACGCGACCACGCTCGGCCACGCGCGCTCGGTGCGGTACGTGTCGACCGAGGAGTTCACGAACGAGTTCATCAACTCGCTCCGGGACGACAAGACGAGCGCGTTCCAGCGGCGCTACCGCGACACGGACATCCTCCTGATCGACGACATCCAGTTCCTTGTCAGTCGCGAGCGGACGCAGGAGGAGTTCTTCCACACGTTCAACACGCTGCACAACGCGAACAAGCAGATCGTCATCACCTCGGACCGGTCGCCCAAGCAGCTGACCACGCTCGAAGACCGCCTGCGCACCCGCTTCGAGTGGGGCCTGCTCGCCGACATCCAGCCGCCGGACCTGGAGACGCGCATCGCGATCCTCCAGAAGAAGGCCGCCCAGGAACGCCTGATGGCCCCGCCGGACGTGCTTGAGTTCATCGCGTCCCGCATCTCCTCCTCGATCCGCGAGCTGGAGGGCGCGCTGATCCGGGTGACCGCGTTCGCCAGCCTCACCCGCTCGCCGGTGCAGCTCTCCCTGGCCGAGGAGGTCCTCCGCGACTTCATCCCCGGCCCCGAGGGCCCGGACATCACCGCCGACCAGATCATGGTCTCCACCTCGGAGTACTTCGGCGTCAGCCTCGAAGACCTCCGCGGCCACTCCCGCTCCCGCGTGCTTGTCAACGCCCGCCAGGTCGCCATGTACCTGTGCCGTGAGCTGACCGAGCTCTCACTGCCCCGCATCGGCCAGGCGTTCGGCGGCCGCGACCACACCACTGTCATGCACGCGGACCGCAAGATCCGCCAGCAGATGGCCGAGCGGCGCTCGCTCTACAACCAGATCGCGGAACTGACCAACCGCATCAAGCAGAACTCCTGACCCGCCGCGGTACGCCTGCCTGCTCCGCGTGAACGACACGCTGATTCCCGGCCGCGGTGCCGTGCGGGCCTGACTGCCCGCCATCAAGGCGCACCGGGCCGGCCGTCGAGCAGCAAGGCGCACGCGCCGCCGGTAAAGGCAGGTCACCGAGGCTCCGCCTTGGTCTGAGATACCCGCAGGTTCTGGGTGCCGTCCGCGGTCTCCGGACGGCCGATGTCAGTCCACCAACCGGTCCGCACCTCCTCGCGTCGTGTTCGCGAACCTCATTTCCCGCGCCGGTCGCTGCCCGAGTAGCCCTGCCGCACCAGCGGAGCCTGCGGGCACCCCGCCCCGGAAGCGGACATACCGGCCTTCGAAGCGGACGGGCGGGTTTCGCACGGCCGTCGAGACCTGGATTAAGCCCTCCAGGGCACCGCGAACGGCCCTCCACAGCGCCGTTACTCAACTGTGACCAGGACGTTCGGCGCCGCCCTCGGGTTGTGGACCGTGGAGAGCCCAGTGTGGGCGGGAAAAGTTATCCCCAGAAGTTATCCACCGGTTGTCCACTGCGTCTGAGGTCTGTCCACAGGCGTCCACAGGTTTTGAGGGTTTTCCACAGGCGTCTATCCACAGATTGTGGAGAACCTGGTCAGAAGTGCGCGCGGCGGAATTTCCATATCCACAGGTCGCGGACCTTATCCACATCGTCCGATCGGTTGGTTGTCCACACTGTCCACACCTCGTCCACAGGCCATCCACCGGAGTTATGCACAGACGGTGGATAACTCGAGCTGATGATCACACCTGCTCATCCACAGTTGGGGATAACTCCTGTGGAAACAGCTGTGGACAGATACACACAGTAATCGGCTGTCCCCAGGCGCCGGCGAGGTGTGCATAACCTGTTGAAGGTTCTGGGGATAACTCTTGTACACAGGGGGCCGCGCGCGAAGCCGGTAATCCACACCTGGGGGAAAACCCGGTGGATAACCGGTGGATAACTGCCGTTACGCAGTGGATAACCCGAGGGCTGCCGGAGAGCCTGTGGAAAAACTGCCGAGTTACACACCGGTTCTCCACAGCTAATTCACCGGTGGATAACTTCCTGACCTGCTAATACTCGGGTTTTCCCCAGTATCCACAGCACCGATGATTACGACTCTCTTTACTTCTAGAAATAAAGAACTTCAATCATCAGGCTGTGGAGGATCTTGAAACTCACGATCCGCCTCGCTCGATCAACTTCTCGGCGAGAAGGGCAGGGGGAGGGCATAAACGGCCGGGGGCGGGGAAGCCGTGGTCATCGGGGAGACCTAAGGTTCGATAGGTCAGGGCCGGTTCGACCCGGTCCGCACAGGGTCTGGCCCGCGTACCCACCTCTTGGCGCTGGACCGGCAGAATAGGGATGCCCAACCAGTCGACGCGGAGGCCTGGCCATGAAGTTCCGAGTGGAGCGCGACGCGCTCGCCGACGCCGTGGCGTGGACCGCCAAGAGCCTGCCCAGCCGGCCGTCCGTGCCGGTGCTGGCAGGTGTGATGCTGCGGGTCACCGAGGGCGTGCTGCAGGTCTCGGGGTTCGATTACGAGGTCTCCAGCCAGGTGAGCGTCGAGGTCCAGGGTGACTCCGACGGTGCCGCGCTGGTCTCCGGCCGCCTGCTCGCCGAGATCACCAAGGCGCTCCCGGCGAAGCCGGTCGACATCGCCGCGGTCGGCCCGCACCTGGAGCTCGTCTGCGGCAGTGCCCGGTTCACGCTCCCGACCATGCCGGTCGAGGACTACCCGAGCCTGCCGGACATGCCGGCCAGCTCCGGCACTGTGGACGCGTCAGTGTTCGCCGCGGCCGTGAGCCAGGTGGCGATCGCCGCCGGCCGTGACGAGACGCTGCCGATGATGACCGGCGTGCGTCTCGAGCTCAACGGTTCCTCGCTGGCCATGCTTGCCACCGACCGCTACCGGCTCGCCATGCGCGAGATCGAGTGGTCTCCAGAGGATCCGGACATCAGCATCAACGCGCTCGTGCCGGCGAAGACCCTCAACGACACGGCGAAGACGCTCGGCCCGCTGGGCGGCCAGGTCACCCTGGCCCTGGCTCAGGGTGGCGCGGGCGAGGGAATGATCGGTTTCGCCGGCGGGACCCGCCGGACGACGAGCCGGCTGCTGGACGGCGCCAACTACCCGCCGGTCCGGTCGCTGTTTCCCGCAACGCACAACGCACAGGCGCGGATCTCGGTCTCCGCACTCCAGGAGGTCACCCGCCGCGTGGCGCTCGTCGCCGAGCGCACCACCCCGATTCTGCTCAGTTTCAGCGAGGACGGGCTGGTCGTCGAGGCCGGCGGCACCGAGGAGGCCCGGGCCAGCGAGGCCATGGACGCCACCTTCACCGGTGAGGCGCTGACCATCGGCTTCAACCCGCAGTACCTGCTGGACGGGCTCAACGGGCTCGGTGCACCCACGGCCGTGCTGTCGTTCGTCGACGCGTTCAAACCGGCTGTGTTGTCCCCCGCGAACGAAGACGGCGAGATCATTACCGGGTACCGCTACCTGATCATGCCGATCCGGGTAACCCGCTGACAAAGCGGAGCTCACATCCTTCAAGGGGGACGAAATGCAACTGGGCCTGATTGGCTTAGGCCGCATGGGCGGCAACATGCGCGAGCGGATTCGCGCTGCCGGCCACGAGGTGGTCGGCTACGACCCGAGGCCCGAGATCACCGACGCGGCGAGCCTGCCGGAACTGGTCGAGAAGCTCGCAGCGCCGCGAGTGGTCTGGGTGATGGTGCCGTCCGGCGTCACCGAGGACATCATCGATCAGCTGAGCGGCCTGCTCTCCGCCGGTGACATCGTCATCGACGGCGGAAACTCCAAGTTCAGCGACGACGGCCCGCGTGCGGAGAAGCTCGGCGCGCTCGGCATCGGCTACATGGACGTCGGCGTGTCCGGCGGCGTCTGGGGCATCACCAACGGCTACGCGCTGATGGTCGGCGGCGAGAAGAAGAACGTCGACCACTGCATGCCGATCTTCGACGCGCTCAAGCCGGCCGGCGAGTTCGGCTTCGCGCACGCCGGCCCGGTCGGCGCCGGTCACTACTCGAAGATGGTGCACAACGGCATCGAGTACGGCCTGATGCACGCGTATGCCGAGGGTTACGAGCTGCTCAAGGCGTCCGAGCTGGTGCACAACGTGCCCGAGGTCTTCAAGAGCTGGCGTGAGGGCTCGGTGGTCAAGTCCTGGCTGCTCGACCTGCTGGACCGCGCGCTCGACGAGGACCCGGAGCTGGCCGGCATCAAGGGCTACGCGGAGGACACCGGCGAGGGCCGCTGGACCGTCGAGGAGGCCATCCGCCTCGGCGTCCCGATGAACGTGATCGCCGCGTCGCTCTTCGCCCGCTTCACCTCCCGCCAGGACGATTCGCCGGCCATCAAGGCCGTCGCCGCCCTGCGCAACCAGTTCGGTGGTCACGCCGTCAAGCGGTAGGGGTCAGGCTTCTGACGGGGGTGTGCGCGACAATCGAGCGGCACACCCCCGTCGCATCAGCAAAGGACCCCCTGGATGTTCGTCCGCCGGCTCGAACTCGTCGACTTCCGCTCGTACGAGCGCGTCGGCATCGACCTCGAGCCCGGTGGCACCGTCCTGGTCGGGCCGAACGGCGTCGGCAAGACAAACCTGATCGAGGCCTTGGGGTACGTCGCGACGCTCGGCAGTCACCGGGTCGCGGCCGACGCCCCGCTGGTCCGCTTCGGCGCCACCACCGCGGTGATTCGCTGCGCGATCGTGCACGACGGCCGTGAGCTCCTCGTCGAGCTGGAGATCGTCCCCGGCCGTGCCAACCGCGCCCGCCTGGGCCGCTCACCGGTCCGCCGCTCCCGGGACGTGCTCGGCGCATTGCGTCTGGTGCTGTTCGCGCCGGAGGACCTGGAGCTGATCCGCGGCGACCCCGGTGAGCGCCGTGATTACCTGGACGACCTGCTCGTTGCCCGCCAGCCGCGGTACGCGGGCGTCCGCGCCGACTACGAGCGGGTGGTCAAGCAGCGCAACGCCCTGCTGCGCACCTCCTACCAGCGGCGGAAGTGGGCCGGCGGCGAGCGGGACGGCTCCGACCTGGCCACGCTCGAGGTGTGGAACGCGCAGCTGATCCGGTACGGCGCGGAGCTGCTGGCCGGTCGGCTGGAGCTGTGCGCCGCGCTCGGCCCGCACATCGCCAAGGCCTACGACGCGGTCGCGGCCGGGAAGGGCGCGGCCGCCATCTCGTACAAGATCGGTTCTTCAGGTCGTGGCACCGAGCGGCTGGCCGACCCGCCGAGCCCGGTGCCGGATCGTGCCGGTCTGGAGGAGCTGCTGGCCGGCCTGCTCGTCGACGCCCGCCCGGCCGAGGTCGACCGCGGCACCACGCTTGTCGGCCCGCACCGCGACGACGTGCTGCTGACGCTCGGCGACCTGCCCGCCAAGGGGTACGCGAGCCACGGCGAGTCCTGGTCGTTCGCGCTCGCCCTGCGGCTGGCCGCCTACGATCTGCTGCGGGACGACGGCATCGAGCCGGTGCTGGTGCTTGACGACGTGTTCGCCGAGCTGGACTCGGGCCGCCGCACCCGCCTCGCCGACCTGGTGGCGGGCGCGACCCAGCTGCTGGTCACCTGTGCGGTCGCCGAGGACGTCCCGGAGGCGCTTCGTGGCGCCCGTTTCGCGGTCTCCGAGGGGGAAGCGCACCGTGTCGACTGAACGCCCGCCACAGAGCCGCCCAGAACCGCAGCGCCGCCCAGAACCGCAGCGCCGCCCAGAACCGCAGCGCCGCCCAGAACCGCAGCGCCGCCCAGAACCGCAGAGCCGTCCAGAGCCGCAGAGCCCACGGGAGCCACAGCGCTCGCAGGAACGACAGAGCCCACAGGAGCCACAGCGCTTCCAGGAACGTCAGAGCCCACAGGAACGTCAGAGCCCACAGGAACGACAGCGACCGCAGGAACGACGGGGCCCGCAAGAGCCACGGGACCCACAAGAGCCACGAAGCCCCCACGAACCACCGGAAGGGTTGCAGGGCCCGGAACTCGCCCGCGCTGTCCTGGACGCCGCCAAGGCCCGCCGCGACTACGCCCGTACCCAGCGCAGGGCACCGGAGCGGACCGGCGGCGAGACCGGGCGGCGGCTGCGCGGCTACTCCGGCCCCGGCCCGGACCCGCGCGACCCGCAGCTGCTCGGCGCGATGCTGAACCGGCTGGTGCAGAACCGCGGCTGGCAGCGGCCCACGGCGGAGGCCTCGATCTTCGGCGGCTGGGAGAAGATCGTCGGCGCGGACGTGGCCGCACACAGCCGCCCGGTGAAGCTGGAGAACGGCGAGCTGACAGTGGAGGCGGAATCGACCGCGTGGGCGACGCAGCTGCGGTTGCTCGCGGCCGGCCTGATCAAGCGGATCGCCGGCGAGATCGGCCACGGTGTGGTGAAGAAGCTGCACATCCACGGCCCGGCCGCGCCCAGCTGGAGCAAGGGCCCCCGCCGGGTACGCGGCAGGGGCCCCCGGGACACCTACGGGTGAGGGGCGCTCACTCCGTACCCCCGCAAGATCTTGATCTTCAGTAGTCCGCGTAGACGGCGAACGCGCGGTCGGCGCACCTGCGGTAGAAGCGGGACAGCACGGCCAGTTCGGAGAGTGGGAACGCCCACTGGGGTGCGCCGCCGGACTCGTCGCGCAGTGAGTCCATCCGGCTGCCGAGCCAGCGCAGTTGCTGCTCGGCGAGCCGGCTCTCCGCGACCGCGGTCCGCAGCACCTCGCCGACCGTGTCGAACGTGACCAGGTCGCCCAGCCGCTCGTGGCCGAGCACGAACTTCTCCAGGCCGCCGGCGATCCAGGCGCAGCCGTCCGGGTCGATCACCGGGTCCTCGTCCTCGTTCGCCGCCTCTGTGGCGTAAAGCACACCGTTCAGCCCGAGGAGCAGGTCGACGAGTTCGGTGTACGCGGTGGCGCGCACGGTGCCGGTCTCGGCGATGTGCCCGGCCAGCGCGGCCGTGGGTGAGGCGACGTCCGGCGCGTCGGCCAGCGCGGCGAAATCCACGAACGCGGCGGGCGCCACGGGGTCGTAGAACCGGCCTGTTCTCGGCCACTGCACGGCGACGTTGTCAAGCCCCATCGAGGGTCACCTTTCCTCCTGCCGACGACCGCATCCCTCGACTGGTGAGCCGAGTGCCCCGGGCCGGGGCAGGTTACGACACCGGGCGACCGGACGCGACCCCGGCACACGCGCGGCGCGGATGCGTGCTTCGTCACTCATTTCTGCTATCCCAGCGTGACGGTCCGACACGCATTTTCGCGCTTGCCGGGGCTTTCGTCACGTTATGCGCCAGTGAGCTGGCCACCCTTGCGCGCCCGGGGCCCGTGGGGGGATTCGAGATCGGCCGGTTCTCGCGGCTACGGGGGTCTCAGGTACCCGGAACGGGATGCCGTACCCGAAGAATGTCGTTCGCGCACAGTAGGATTGGAAGCGATCGGGACGTCGTGGGCAAGTCTGTCGCGGAGACACACTCCGTAACGGGCTCCGCCGCAGCGTCCCGCCGATCGCGATCCGCGGGCTGCCTGCGGTGACCGGCGCGGCCCCGGCCGTGTCTGAGTCGCTGTCTGCCCGCCGAACCCGCAGCGTCCGCCCCCTTCCGGGAGCGCGACGAGGCGAGAAAGTGGCCAAGGGTGGCAGCGGAAGAAAAGCAGGAGTACAACTCCGATTCACTTACCGTGCTCGAGGGCCTCGAGGCGGTACGCAAGCGGCCCGGCATGTACATCGGTTCCACGGGCGAGCGCGGCCTGCACCACCTGGTGTGGGAGATCGTCGACAACGCGGTGGACGAGGCGCTGGCCGGTTACTGCGACACGATCGACGTGACCCTGCTGAACGACGGTGGCGTGCGCGTCTCGGACAACGGCCGCGGCATCCCCGTCGACCTCCACCCGAAGCTCAAGAAGCCGGGTGTCGAGGTCGCCTACACGGTCCTGCACGCCGGCGGAAAGTTCGACGGCAAGGCGTACGCGGTCTCCGGCGGTCTGCACGGCGTCGGCGCGGCAGTGGTCAACGCGCTCTCCACCAAGGTCGTCGTGGAGATCCACAAGGCCGGCACGGCGTGGCGTCAGGGCTTCAACAACGCCAAGCCGGTCCCGATCGAGAACCTCGGCGACACCGAGAGCCGGGGCACCACCGTCTCGTTCTGGCCGGACCCGACGATCTTCGAGATCGTCGAGTTCGACTTCCAGACGATCTACCGCCGACTGCAGGAGATGGCCTTCCTCAACAAGGGCCTGACCATCCACATCCTGGACGAGCGGCAGTCGGACGACGAGGGCAAGAAGCGCGAGGTGACCTTCTGCTACAAGGAGGGCATCGCCGACTTCGTCCGCCACCTGAACGCGACCAAGACGCCGATCCACAAGTCGGTGATCCAGTTCGAGGCCGAGGGTGACGGCATCGCGGTCGAGATCGCCATGCAGTGGAACGAGTCGTACGGCGAGTCGGTCTACACGTTCGCCAACACGATCAACACGCACGAGGGCGGCACCCACGAGGAGGGCTTCCGCTCCGCGCTGACCACGCTGATCAACAAGTACGGCTCCGAGAAGAAGATCCTCAAGGGCGACGAGAAGCTCTCCGGCGAGGACATCCGCGAGGGCCTGGCCGCGATCATCTCGGTCAAGCTGGCCAACCCGCAGTTCGAGGGTCAGACCAAGACCAAGCTGGGCAACACCGAGGCCAAGGGCTTCGTGCAGAAGGTCTGCAACGAGTGGCTGGTCGACTGGCTGGACCGGAACCCGGCCGAGGCCCGCATGATCATCACCAAGGCGTCGCAGGCCGCCCGCGCCCGCATCGCCGCCGCCCAGGCGCGCAAGCTGGCCCGCCGCAAGTCGCTGCTGGAGTCCGGCTCGATGCCGGGCAAGCTGGCCGACTGCCAGTCGACGGACCCGCGCGAGTCCGAGGTGTTCATCGTCGAGGGCGACTCGGCCGGCGGCTCCGCCAAGCAGGGCCGGGACCCGCGCGTGCAGGCGATCCTCCCGATCCGCGGCAAGATTCTGAACGTGGAGAAGGCGCGCATCGACCGCGTGCTCAAGAACAACGAGGTCCAGGCACTGATCACGGCGCTTGGCACCGGCATCCACGACGACTTCGACATCGAGAAGCTGCGGTACCACAAGGTCGTGCTGATGGCCGACGCGGACGTCGACGGCCAGCACATCCAGACGCTGCTGCTGACGCTGCTGTTCCGCTTCATGCGGCCGCTCGTCGAGCTTGGCCACGTCTACCTGGCCGCGCCGCCGCTTTACAAGATCAAGTGGAACCGCAAGGGCGACGACGCGCAGTACGCGTACTCCGACCGCGAGCGGGACGGCCTGATCGCGCTCCGCCAGGAGAAGAAGGCGAACGCGAAGCCTGACGACATCCAGCGGTTCAAGGGTCTCGGCGAGATGAACTACCCCGAGCTGTGGGAGACCACGATGAACCCCGCGACCCGCACGCTGCGCCAGGTCAGCCTCGACGATGCCGCAACCGCGGACAACCTTTTCAGCGTCTTGATGGGGGAGGACGTGGAAGCACGCCGCTCGTTCATCCAGAACAACGCCAAGGACGTGCGTTTCCTGGACATCTAGGTGGCCCGCGGGCGGTCAGCGACCGCCCGCAACCACGTAGTTATCCACAGCTTCCACGCTTTCCACAGCGGTTATCCACAGGGAAATGCCGCTTTTGATCGTAGTTAGGGTTAACTGTGACGGATACCCCCGAGTCCACGGGCAGCGAACAGCCGGAGGAGCCAGCGGCCCCGGCCGTGACTGATCCCGCAGCCGATGCCGCGACGGCAGCCGCGCTCGCCGCCGGCGGCCGGATCGAGCCGGTCGGCCTCGAAGTAGAGATGCAGCGGTCGTACCTCGATTACGCGATGAGCGTCATCGTCGGCCGTGCCCTCCCGGATGTGCGCGACGGTCTCAAGCCCGTGCACCGCAAGATCCTCTTCGCCATGTACGACTCGGGTTACCGCCCGGACCGTGGCTACGTGAAGTGCTCCCGCGTCGTCGGTGACGTGATGGGTCAGTTCCACCCGCACGGCGACTCGTCGATCTACGACGCGCTCGTCCGCATGGCGCAGAACTGGTCGCTGCGGTACCCGCTCGTCGACGGCAACGGCAACTTCGGCTCGCCGGGCAACGACCCCGCGGCCGCCATGCGGTACACCGAGTGCAAGCTCGACCCGCTGGCCATGGAGATGCTGCGGGACATCGACGAAGACACCGTCGACATGCAGGACAACTACGACGGCCGGGCCAAGGAGCCCACGATCCTGCCGTCGCGCATCCCCAACCTGCTCGTCAACGGCTCCGAGGGCATCGCGGTCGGCATGGCCACCAAGATCCCGCCGCACAACCTGCGCGAGATCGCGGCCGCGGTGCAGTGGTGCCTGGAGAACCCGGACGTCGACGAGGCCGAGACGCTCGAAGCGCTGCTCGGCATCGTCAAGGGCCCTGACTTCCCGACCAACGGCATGATCGTCGGCACCCAGGCGATCCAGGACGCGTACCGGACCGGCCGTGGCTCGATCCGCATGCGCGCGGTCGTCGAGGTCGAGGAGGACGCGAAGGGCCGCACCTCGCTCGTCGTCACCGAGCTGCCGTACCAGGTCAACCCGGACAACCTGGCCGAGCGGATGGCCGACCTGATCAAGGAGGGCAAGCTCGCCGGGATCGCGGACATCCGGGACGAGTCCTCCGGCCGTACCGGCATGCGCCTGGTGATCGTGCTCAAGCGCGACGCCATCGCGAAGGTCGTGCTGAACAACCTCTACAAGCACACCCAGCTGCAGGAGACGTTCGGCGCGAACATGCTGGCGCTTGTCGACGGCGTCCCCCGCACGCTCAACCTCGCGCAGTTCATCCGCTTCTACGTCGACCACCAGATGGAGGTCATCCGCCGGCGGACCGCCTACCGCCTGCGCAAGGCCGAGGAGCGCGCGCACATCCTGCGCGGTCTGGTGAAGGCGCTGGACATGCTCGACGAGGTGATCGCGCTCATCCGGCGCTCGCCGACCGTCGACGACTCCCGCCAGGGCCTCATCCAGCTGCTCGACGTGGACGAGATCCAGGCGAACGCGATCCTCGACATGCAGCTGCGGCGCCTCGCCGCGCTGGAGCGTCAGAAGATCATCGACGAGCTCGCCAAGATCGAGATCGAGATCGCGGACCTCAAGGACATCCTTGCCAAGCCGGAGCGGCAGCGGCAGATCATCTCCGACGAGCTGCGTGAGACCGTCACGAAGTGGGGCGACGAGCGTCGCACCCAGATCATCCCGTTCGACGGCGAGGTCTCGATGGAGGACCTCATCGCCCGCGAGGACGTGGTGGTGACGATCACACGCACCGGGTACGCGAAGCGCACCAAGGTCGATCTCTACCGCTCTCAGAAGCGCGGCGGCAAGGGTGTGAGTGGTGCCACACTTCGGCAGGACGACATCGTCTCGCACTTCTTCGTGACGTCCACCCACTCGTGGATGCTCTTCTTCACGAACAAGGGCCGGGTCTACCGGGCGAAGGCGTACGAGCTGCCGGAAGCCAGCCGGACCGCACGTGGCCAGCATGTGGCCAACCTGCTGGCGTTCCAGCCGGAAGAGCACATCGCCCAGGTGATCGTGATCCCCGGGTACGACATCGCGCCGTACCTGGTGCTCGCCACCCGGGCCGGCCTGGTCAAGAAGACCAGGCTTGAGGAGTTCGACTCGAACCGCAGCGGCGGGATCATCGCGATCAACCTGCGCGAGGACGACGAATTGGTCGGAGCCGCCCTGGCCGGGCCGGGTGACCATCTTCTCCTTGTCTCGAAGAAGGCTCAGGCGATCCGCTTCGAGGCGACAGACGATACGCTGCGCCCGATGGGACGTGCGACCTCCGGTGTCATCGGCATGCGCTTCAGCGAGGAAGACGAGCTGCTCGCGATGGAGGTCGTCCAGGAAGACATGGACGTTTTGGTGGCTACCAACGGTGGGTACGCGAAGCGGACTCCCATCGAGGAATATCCGGTGCAAGGACGTGGGGGCAAGGGCGTGCTGACCGCCAAGATCACCGAGCGGCGGGGTGGTCTGGTCGGCGCTGTTGTCATCAACCCGGACGATGAACTGTTCGCGATCACGAGCAACGGTGGCGTGATCCGGACTCCGGTGAAGCCTGTACGTCGTACGCGGGACCGGAACACAATGGGGGTCAAGCTCATGGATCTCCCAGAAGGCGTGACCATCGTGGCGATTGCTCGCAATGCCGACGAGCCTGACGAACAGGACTGATGAATGACGGAGACACAGGCGACGTCGGGAGCGGGGAGCTCGGCGACTCCGGCCGGCAAGGACTCCGCCGACGGCGACGCCAAGGCGAAGGGCCGTGCGGTGGTGGGCCGGGCGATGGTCGGATCCTCCACCGACGCACCGTCCCCGAAGTTCACACGCGCCCCGGGGATGAAGCCACCGCCGGACGATGCGTCGGCAGGGGCGGCGAAGCCGGCCACCCCGTCCACGGGAGCCGAGAAGGACGCCGTCAAGCCGGTGATCGTGCCCGCGGGCAAGCCGGCCTCGGCGAGCGTCAGCGCGCCCGCGTCCAAGGCCGGCGCGGCGACCGTGTCCGGTAGCAAGGGCGCGGCTACCGCACCCGGCAAGACCACGCCGCCGGCCAAGGCGGCCGGTAGTCCGTCCAGCCCGCCCGGCGAGCGGACCGAACGGATTCCGGCAGGTGTCGGCGCAGCCGCGGCCGCGGCAGCAGCGCGCGACAGCAACACCGGCGGCCTGAGTGGCCGACTTACCGGCGCCGTGCGGGGCGTCGGCGCGGCCCGCGTCACCGACACGATCCGGGCAGCACGCAACGCGGTCGGCTCGGCCGCCGCGCGCGGCCCGCGCCGGGCCAGGCTGAACGTCAAGCGGATCGACCCCTGGTCCGTGATGAAGTTCTCGTTCGCGGTGTCGCTCGTGCTCTTCATCGTGGTGATCGTCGCCACCTCGGTGCTCTACCTGGCGCTCGACGCGATGGGCGTCTTCCAGAGCGTCAACGAGAGCCTCAAGGAACTCGTCTCCGCCTCCGGTGGCGACGCCGGCGGCGGCTTCAAGATCACCGCTAAGGGCGTGATCGGCACCTCGGCCCTGATCGGCCTGGTCAACGTGGTGCTCTTCACCGCGCTGGCCACCCTCGGCGCCTTCATCTACAACGTCTGCGCCGACCTGGTCGGCGGCGTCGAGCTGACGCTCGCCGAACGAGACTGATCCATTCCGGTACGGCGGTCAGGAGAAATTGCGTGGCAACGCCCACGGCGCCCGCGCAATACTTCTCCTGACCGCCCACCCACCGCGGACCCCCGATTTGGGTCGTCCGAGCCCGGTGCGGTAATCTTTCCCGGTCGCACGGGGCTATAGCTCAGTCGGTTAGAGCGCAGAGCTGATAACTCTGAGGTCGCTGGTTCGATTCCAGCTAGCCCCACTTCCGATTCTCCCGGAGCACGACATCCCGGGTCGGCCGGCACTCAAACAGTGAGGGGACAACCCCAATGTTTAAGAAGCTCCTGATCGTCGCAGGTGTCGTCGGAGCCGCCGTCCTCGTCGCCCGCAAGATCAAGCAGTCGAGCGACGAACGCGCCCTCTGGCACGAGGCCACCACCGCTCCCGACCTTCGCTAACCACCGCACTTCCCTCGGGGCCCTAGCTCAATTGGCAGAGCACCGCCTTTGCAAGGCGGGGGTTAGGAGTTCGATTCTCCTGGGCTCCACCAACCGCTGGGCGAACTATGTCCGCGGAAAGCGCGGACCGTGGGCGGTTGGTCATTCCTCTCCGGGGGCCGAGCCCCCGGACGCCCCGCGTTCCGGTGGGCGCGTGAAACTGTTGGTGCCGGTTTGCGGTGGGGCCGTCGCTGCGCTCGGCGATGAACCTTTGCTGCGCTTGGCGACGAGCCTTTGCTGCGCTCGGCCAAGCATGGGCTGACCATGTTGGTGCTCGCCGTTCGTTACCACCCGCTGCGTGTGCCGGCTTCTGAAACTGGTGGTGGCCTTCGCGCGGTTCAGCCGGATTGTGCGGTTCATGTTCTGACGCGTTGATGTCGGCGCAAGCCCCACGCCCCAGTCGGGAGCAGCGGAAACCTTTGCGACCAGGTAGCCTAGGGCGAATATCCCATCTACACGATCGGATATGTCGAATTAGCCCCGGTTGGAGGGAGCACCATGGCCCTGCCCGACTTTCTGATCGCCGGCGTGCCCAAGGCCGGCACCACCGCTCTGCATGCCGCCCTCGTTCGCCATCCCGCTCTGCACCTGTCGGCAGTCAAAGAGCCCAAGTTCTTTCTTACCGACGGTCCGCCTCCCACCCATGGCGGGCCGGGGGACATCCAGACGTATCAAGAGCACATCTGGGAGCGTGAGCAGTACGAGGCCCTCTTCGCGAACGCGGCGCCGGGGGCGTTGAGGGGTGAAGCGACGCCCTTTTACCTCCATGACTTCGAAGCTCAACGCCGCATCAAGAAGCTGATCCCGGACGTGAAGCTCATCCTCATGCTGCGGGACCCCGTCGACCGGGCCCATTCGAACTGGCAGCACCTCTGGACGGCCGGGTTGGAGCCCGAGGCGGACTTCATCACCGCCATGCGCCGCGAACCGGAGCGCATCGCCGCGGGGTGGGCGGCCTTCTGGCATTACGCCGGCCTCGGGCAGTACGGGAGTCAGGTCCAGCACCTGTTCGAGCTGTTCGACCGCGATCAGGTCCTGATCCTGCGCTACCGCGATCTGCGGGAGACCCCGGCGTACACCCTCGATCGCGTCTGTGGGTTTCTGGGTGTGGAGACCGGCGTCATCGATGTCGTCCCCCAGGCGAACGTCAACTTCTCCGTGGCGGACACACAGCTCAACAGCATCCTCCGCTATCTTCTCCGCTCCGGCGCCCAGGTCGGGCATCGCTATCCTGTCTGGCTGCGGAAGGCGGCCCGCGGTCCGCTGCTGACGGCCCTGCACCGGGAGCGTGGCAAGCGGCCCCGGCCGACCCCGGAGCAACGGGCGGAGGTGCTGCCCGCGTTCGTCGACGAGATCCGCCTGCTGGAGCAGGTGACCGGAACGCCTTACGACGACTGGACGCGCGTGACCACCACGTCGGCCCGACCCGTATAACTAAATACCGAAATTTTCGTATAAGGAGGCAGTGTGACGACGTCGACGATGACGTTCCCGACGCCACGGTGGGACGAGGGCACGACCGTGATCGCCCCACCGGACGGGCGGACCGGGGCCTGGGCCGGGGCCCCGAGCGCGGTCCGCGATGGAGACACGATCTACCTCGCCTACCGGCTCCGGCGCCCGATCGGCGAAGGGCGCGGCTTCGTCAACGTGATCGCCCGCTCCACCGACGGCGTCAGCTTCACCCCCGTCGCCGAGCTGCACAAGGACGACTTCGGCGGTGAGTCGCTTGAGCGCCCGGCCCTGGTCCGCACGCCGGACGGGCGCTGGCGCGTCTACGTCAGCGTAGCCACGCCCGGCACCAAGCACTGGCGCGTCGACCTGGTCGAGGCTGACTCGCCGGAGGAGCTCGCCGTGGCGAAGGCGATCACCGTCCTCCCCGGCGACGACACGATCGCGGTCAAGGATCCGGTCGTCCTCTTCCACGACGGCGGCTGGCACCTCTGGGCCTCCTGCCACCCCCTGGAAACCGACGAGCACGCCGACCGCATGTCCACCTGGTACGCGACAAGCCCGGACGGCATCGCCTGGACCTGGCAGGGCACCGCGCTTGCGGGCAGGCCCGGCGAGTGGGACGCCCGCGGCGTGCGGGTGGCCGCGGTCCTCCCGGACGGTGACGAGCTGACCGTCGCCTACGACGGGCGGGCCACTGCGGAGGAGAACTGGGAGGAGCGGACCGGCATCGCACGCGGCACGTTCGCCCGGCTCGCCGCGGACGAGGGGGACCCGGTCGAGTCGCCGCACGCGCCGCACGGGCTCCGCTACCTGAGCGTCGTGGATCTCGCCGACGGCCGCCGCCGCATCTACTACGAGGGGACCAGGCCGGACGGCGCGCACGAGCTGCGTACCGAGGTGGTCTGACACGATGGCCGGGTGATGGGAAATCTGAAGACCGAGCCGGCGCTCGACCGGCCGGACCTGCTGGCCCCGCCGGTCGCCGCCGCGCTCGCACTCTTTCAACACCCGGGCGTGGAAGTCGCCGCGATCGACGCGAGCCTTGCGGACACGGCCGCGTTCTGCGAGGAATACGGCGTGCGTCTCGACGAGTCCGCGAACTGCGTGATCGTCTCCGGCAAGCGCGACGGCGTCGTGCGCTACGCGGCCTGCCTGCTGCTGGCCACCACGCGGGCGGACGTGAACGGCGTGGTGCGCAAGCACCTCAACGTGCGGAAGCTCAGCTTCGCGCCGATGGACGAGGCCGTCGCGCTGACCGGCATGGAATACGGCGGCATCACGCCGATCGGCCTCCCCGCGGACTGGCCGATCCTTGTCGACCCGCGCGTGCTCGCCCAGCCGTCCGTGGTGATCGGCTCCGGGGTCCGGCACGGCAAGATCCAGCTGCCAGGCGCGCTCGCCGCCGAGCTGCCGAACGCCGAAGTCGTCGAGGGTCTGGCTCGCGAGCTGCAATAACGCGGATGAGGCGGGCCCGCACGCGAGCCCGCCTCATCACGTTCGTCGATACTGTTTCACGGGAAACATTACAAACGCTCGCGAACCTGCCGCTTCAGCCGGGCGAGAATCGCGTTGCCGCCGCGCACCCGCAGCGGGCTGATCACCGCGGCCAGCCCCATCCGCACATACAGGTCGTCCGGCACGGCAAGCACCTCGTCCACTGTCGCGCCGGCCAGTCCCTCCGCCAGGATGCCGGCGAACGCGCGCGTGGTCGGCGCCTCCTGCGGCGCGTCGAAGTGGGTGGTCACCACGCGGTCCGGCCCCACCTCCGCGCGCAGGAAGAACGCGGTCTGGCACTCCGGCACCTGCTCCATGCCCTCGTGACTGCCGCCCGCCAACTCCGGCGGCAGCGGCGCCACCGCATCGGAGAACTCCAGCAGCATCTCCAGCACCACGTCCCGCGGCGCGGAGGCCAGCTCTTCCACGATCTCGGCCAGCTTCGGCGGCATGTCGGTCACGATCACCACGCTACTAGGAGGTGGGCGGCGGGCCCGCGCCACCGGCCAGCGAAGATCAAATTCAACGAGGACCGAGCAGATTTTCCCACTTCGCGGGTGGTCACGAAAAACCAATCGTCCGGTGGCCGCCCGGACCGGCAGTGCGGGAACGGTCTCAGTGACCGGTCAGGCGCGCGACCACGTCGGCGATCGTCAGCTCGGCACGCTCGTCCGATGCGCGCACCCGCAGCTCCACCACGCCTTCCGTCGCGCGGCGCCCGACGACCACCGCGTGCGGCGCCCCGATCAGCTCCGCGTCCGCGAACTTGACGCCCGTGGACACCTTCGCCGGCCGGTCGTCGAGCAGCACCCGCAGTCCGGCCGCGACGAGCGACTCCGCAAGCGCCTCCGCGATCGCCGGCTGCTCACCCTTGCCCGCCGGGATCACCTGCACGTCGAACGGCGCCACGGACGCCGGCCAGACCAGCCCGCGCTCGTCGCAGTGCTGCTCGGCGATGGCCGCGACCGCGCGGGAGACACCCACGCCGTACGACCCCATGGTGATCCGGGCCGGCTTGCCGTCCTGGCCGAGCGCGTCCAGGCCGAACACGTCCGTGAACCGGCGGCCGAGCTGGAAGATGTGCCCGATCTCGATGCCGCGCCGGATCGCCAGCGTGCCGTCCGCGCAGTTCGGGCAGGGGTCGCCGGCGCGGACCTCGACCGCCTCGATCGTGCCGTCCGGCGTGAAGTCGCGGCCGGAGACCACGTTCGTCGCGTGCCGGCCGGGCTCGTTCGCTCCGGTCAGCCAGGCGCTGCCGGGCGCGACGCGCGGGTCGACCAGGAAGCGGATGCCGAGCTTGGCCAGCACCTGCGGGCCGATGTAGCCGCGCACCAGGTCGGGCCGGGCGGCGAAGTCGTCGAACATGGCGACCGCGGCCGGGTGCACCTGGGCCTCGACGCGCTTCAGGTCCACGTCGCGGTCGCCGGGTACGCCGATGACAAGTAGCTCCGGCTCAGTAGCGCCCGGCGCGTTCAGCTGCACGACCACGTTCTTCAGGGTGTCCGCCGCGGTCCAGTCCGTACGGCCGGCAAGCCCGCGCGCGTTGGCGAGGTCCACGAGCGACTGGATGGTCGGCGTCTCCGGGGTGTCGTGTGCCTCGGCGGCCGGGTGCGCCACCGAGACGGGCTCCGCGGCCGGCGTGGTCACCGCCTCGGTGTTCGCCGCGTAGGTGCAGGCGGTGCAGCCGACGAACGTGTCCTCGCCGACCTCGGCCGCGGCCAGGAACTCCTCGGACCCGGAGCCGCCCATCGCGCCGGACTGCGCCGAGACGATCGTGAAGTCGAGACCGAGCCGTTCGAAGATCCGCTGGTACGCCACGCGGTGCTTCGCGTACGACTCCTCCAGGCCGGCGTCCGAGATGTCGAACGAGTACGCGTCCTTCATCAGGAACTCGCGCCCGCGCAGCAGCCCCGCCCGCGGCCGCGCCTCGTCCCGGAACTTCGTCTGGATCTGGTAGAGGATCACCGGGAAGTCGCGGTACGAGCTGAACAGGTCCTGCACCAGGAGCGTGAACATCTCCTCGTGCGTCGGTGCCAGCAGGTACTCCGCGCCACGCCGGTCCTTGAGCCGGAAGATGTCGTCGCCGTACGCGGTCCAGCGCCCGCTCTTCTCGTACGCCTCCCGCGGCAGCATCGCCGGGAAGTGCACCTCCTGCCCGCCGATCGCCCGCATCTCCTCGTGCACGATCGCGGCGACCCGGTCGAGCACCAGCTTGCCCAGCGGCAGCCAGGTGTAGCCACCCGGCGCGGCACGGCGGACGTAGCCGGCGCGTACCAGCAGCTTGTGGCTCGGAACCTCGGCCTCGGCGGGGTCCTCGCGGAGCGTGCGCAGGAACAGGGTCGACATGCGAAGCAGCATGCGGAAAGGGTACGGCTCACCCCGGTGGCGCCCGCGACCGATATACCGGGCAACCATCGCGGGGAAAACCAGCGTCTCGGGAGGCATGACCCCCTCAGTTGCCGTCAGGAGGACGCCGGTGGCCGAACCGCCGTCGCACGGCTTCAACGAGTTCGTCCGGAGCCGCACACCTGCCCTGCTGCGCGCGGCGTACCTGCTCACCGGCGATCAGCACCTGGCCGAGGATCTCGTGCAGTCCGCGCTGGCCCGTACGCACCGCGCCTGGCGGCGACTCGACCAGGTCGGCAACGCCGAGGCGTACACCCGGAAGATCATGTATCACCTGCAGGTCTCCTGGTGGCGGCGCCGCCGGGTGGCCGAGGTGCTGCCCGGCGACCTGCCGGAGCGTCCACACCATGACGACTCCGCACTGCGGATGACCTTGCGCGCCGCATTGCTCACCCTGCCGCCCAGGCAGCGCGCGGTGATCGTGCTGCGGTTCTTCGAGGATCACACCGAGGCCGAGACCGCGCACCTGCTCGGCGTCACTGTCGGCACCGTGAAGAGCCAGACCTCGAAGGCGCTGGCCAAGCTCCGCACGCTGACCGATCTCCACGAGGGGAGCCCGGCATGAACCTGGACAGTCTTCGCGCAGGCCTGCACGACCTGGCCGGGGCGGCCCAGCCGGTCGACCTGCACGACCGTGCGGTGCGCACCTCACACCGGATCGCCCGGACCCGGCTCGCGCTTGTCGCGGCCGCCACCGTCGCGGTCGTCGCGGTCACCTCCGCCGGATTCGCGCTGGGCCACGACGACCGCGCGCTTCCGGACATCGCCACTACGCCCTCGCCGTCCACGGGAGCGCTGCCCCCCGGAACCAGATCGGCGGTGTACGTCGATGGCCTCGACGGACTCGACGGGCAGGGCAGCATCACGGTGTGGACCGACGACGCCGTGCGTTTCCACGACGTGCGCACCAACGGGATCGGCCGGTACAGCGGCGACGAGGTGCAGGAGAGCCTCACCGTCTCACCTGACGGAACCCGCCTGTCCTGGACCACCCAGTCCGGGATCCACCTGGCCCGGGTCGGTGACGACGACATGTTCGTCCTCCCCCGCGAGGACGCCGACGCCTCGGTGGACGGCTCCTGCCTGGAGCCGGAGTGGTCGTCCGACTCGACCAGGTTGTTCGGGCGGATGTGGACCAGGGAAACGCAGCGCATCGGCTGGTTCTCGATCGACGAAGGATCCTTCACCGCCGTGCCGGACGAGCAGTGGGGCTGTGACGTCCGGATCAACGGCGATTGGGCGGCATTCACGGACATGCCGCAGGTCGGCCGGTTCGACCAGGTGGTCCGCAACCTGCGCACCGGCGAGACGCGGGTCATCCCCGATCCGAGCGGCAACGAGACCGACTTCGAGATCGTCAGCATCTCGGCGGACGGTCGCCGGATCACCGCTCGTCTGATCGACAACGAGCAGGCGCGGGTGGTCTCGCCGCCCCGCACCCTCGCCGCCGATCTCGTGATCGAGGTGAGCTCCGGAATGACCCTGCCGCTGGATACCGGCGGCCGGGCGGTCCGCCAGCTCTTCTTCCTGGCGGACGGAAACCTGGTGGCCCGAGTGGGCGACGAGGCTCGATCGAGTCTGCTGATCATCGCGCCGGACGGCCGGGTGGTCAGCCAGGCCGAGGAGCCGGTTGAGGTGCGGGAGGCGACGTTGTTGCGCCTCGTCCTGCCCTGAGCGGCCCGAACACAACAACACACAAATCAGCCGCCGGTACGTACCGGCGGCTGGCCTGGGTTGTCTTGAAGCTCACTCCGGGGCAGGGCTACCAAGCGGTAACCGAGCACGGCAAAATACCTGGCAGATGCAACTACCTTCGGGGGTACGGGTATGCGCTGGCACAATTTCGTGGCGGTCGGGGACAGCTTCTCCGAGGGGATGGACGACCCCTATCCGGACGGCACGTTCCGTGGCTGGGCGGATCTGGTCGCCACCCGGCTCGCGGCCGAGGCGGGACCGGACTTCCGCTACGCGAACCTGGCGATCCGTGGCCGGCTGCTGCCGTCGGTCACGAGCGATCAGCTGCCGGTCGCGCTCGCGATGCGGCCGGACCTGGTCAGCTTCGCGGCAGGCGGCAACGACATCCTGCGCCCGAAGTGCGAGCCGGTCGCGGTCTGTGACAGCTTCCACGACTCGATCACCCGGATCCGGGCGACCGGCGCGGACGCGATCGTCTTCCGTTTCGCCGATGTGACGCTGCGGCTGCCCGGTCAGCGCCTGGTCGGGCCGCGGGTCGCCTACATGAACGAGCGGGTCGGCGAGACCGCGGAGCAGACCGGCGCGTACCTGATCGATCTCTACCAGGACGACGAGTTCCGCAACCCGCTGCTCTGGAGCATCGACCGGCTGCACCTGTCCGACGTCGGCCACCGCCGGACCGCCGCCCACGTGCTGCATGCGCTCGGCGTTGCAGCGGACGAGGACTGGATGCTTGTGCCGCCGCACCCGGCGCCGGCGCCGTGGCTGCTCGCCCGCAGCGCGGACCTGCGCTGGGCCGGCCGCTACCTGGCGCCGTGGGTCCGCCGGCGGCTGACCGGCCGTTCCTCGGGCGATCTGATCTCCGCCAAACGCCCGTCCCTGGCGCCGATCATCCGGGAGGACGCGTAATTTAGGTGCATGCCCGCACCCACTGATCCCGCGCAGTACCTGCGGGAATATGCCCACCCCGAGCGCCTGGTGACCACGGACTGGCTGGCCGAGCACCTCAACGACCCCGGTCTGGTCGTGGTCGAGTCCGACGAGGACGTGTTGCTCTACGACACCGGGCACATCCCCGGCGCGGTGAAGGTCGACTGGCACACCGAGCTGAACGACGAGGTGACCAGGGACTACCTGTCCGCGGAGGCGTTCGCGGAGCTGTGTGCGGCGAAGGGCATCGGGCGCGGCGACACGATCGTGTTCTACGGCGACAACTTCAACTGGTGGGCGGCGTACGCGCTGTGGGTCTTCACGCTCTTCGGTCACGCCGACGTGCGCCTGCTGGACGGCGGCCGGCAGAAGTGGGCGGCGGAGGGCCGTGAGCTCACCCGCGACCGCGCCGAGCGCCCCCGCGCCGACTATCCGGTCCCGGTCCGCGACGACGCGCCGATCCGCGCGTTCCGCGAGCAGGTCGAGGCGCATTCGGTCGCCGGCCTGCCGATGGTCGACGTGCGCTCCCCGCAGGAGTACACCGGCGAGCTGACGCACATGCCGGCCTATCCGCAGGAGGGCGCGCTGCGCGGCGGGCACGTGCCGGGCGCGGTGAACAAGCCGTGGAAGCAGGCGGCCCGGGACGACGGGTCGTTCAAGTCGGCCGCGGAGCTGAGCGCGATCTACCGCGACGAGCTGGGTCTGAGCGACTCCGACGACGTGATCGCCTACTGCAGGATCGGCGAGCGGTCCAGCCACACCTGGTTCGTGCTGCGCCACCTGCTCGGCTTCTCCACCGTGCGCAACTACGACGGTTCCTGGACGGAGTGGGGCAACCTGGTCCGCGTGCCGATCGTGAAGGGCCCGGATCCTCGTTGAGCGTCTGGCGCGAGTGGGGCGGCGTCGTCCTCGTCGCGTTCGCGTTGATCCCGGTGGCGGCGATTGTCGCCACCGGGCTCGCGGCGCTCCGCATGCGACACGGCGTGCCCCGGACTACCGCCTGGCGGAACAGCGCGGCCGAGATCGGCATCCTGATCACCACCGTGCCCTGGGTGTGGATGATCCTTACCCCGCGGGACGCGCCCGGCCAGGTGTTCCTCATCCCGTTCACGGACCTGCCGAATCAGGCCGCGGAGGGTCTCGGCTTCCTGGCGTACCAGGTGGGCGGCAATCTTCTGGTCTTTGCCGGGTTGGGTGCGCTCGCCCCGATCCGCTGGCCCGCGCTGCGCAGCGCCGGCCGTGTGCTGCTGCTCGGCGCGGTCTGCTCCGCGACGGTGGAGATTCTGCAGTACGCGCTGGACCTGGGCAGGGTCGCCTCGATCGACGACGTGCTTGTGAACGCGACCGGCGCGGGTCTGGCCGCGCTCGCCTCCCGCCGGTGGTGGGTCGCGGGTGATCTCTCTCGCCTAAGTGATCGTTCAGTTTCTGCTTGACATCGGGATAGGGTGGTCGGGTGACGGTGGATCAGCAGACCCCGAGCGTCCCGGGACAGGGCGCTGCTACCCAGGGCAAGCGGCGTTCGCGCAAGGACGAGATCCTCGGCATCGCCGTCCGGCTCTTCGCCTCACGCGGCTACCACGGCGTCTCGATGGACGATATCGGCTCGGCCGCCGGGGTCACCGGCCCCGCGCTCTACCACCACTTCGCCGGCAAGGAGGCGATGCTTGTCGCGGCGCTGATACCGGTGAGCGAGAGCCTGCTGGCAGGTGGTCGTGACCGCGTCTCCGAGCACGGCCACGAGCCCCGTGTCGCACTCGAGTCCCTGATCGACTTCCACGTCGAGTTCGCGCTTGCCAACCCGGCCGTGATCGCGCTGCACCTGCACGAGCTGGACCGCCTGCCGGAGGAGCCGCGCAGGCAGATCCGCCGCCTGCAGCGCCTCTACGTCGAAGAGTGGGTGCAGGTGCTGTCCGTGCTGCGCCCTCAGCTGAGCGCCGGAGAGGCCCGGGTGATGGCGCACGCCGCGTTCGGCCTGATGAACTCCACGCCGTTCCTCGGCGGGGAGGTGGAGCGCGAACGCCGGGCCGTGCTGCTGCGCGCCGCCACGCTCGCCGCGCTGCTGCACGCCAAGTAGATCTCCAGGAGGGCGCTCCGCATGATCGAGTCGTTGCTTGTCGCGAACCGGGGTGAGATCGCCCGGCGGATCATCCGCACCGCCCGCCGTCTGGGGGTCCGCACCATCGCGGTCCACTCGGATGTCGACGCGGACCTGCCGTTCGCGCGCGAGGCGGACGAGGCGGTCTGCGTCGGGCCGGCCGATCCGGCACTCAGCTACCGCAACGCCGAGGCGATCCTGGCCGCGGCGAAGTCGACAGGCGCGCAGGCGGTGCACCCGGGCTACGGCTTCCTCTCGGAGAACGCGGACTTCGCCCGTACCGTCGCGGCTCAGGGTTTGATCTGGGTCGGTCCCGGCGCCGACGCGATCACCGCGATGGGCGACAAGATCCAGGCGCGCAATCTGATGGAGGCCGCCGGCGTGCCGGTCGCGCCCGGCACCCGCGAGCCGGTCGCCGACATCGAGTCCGCGCTGGCAGCGGCCGAGGTGGTGGGCTACCCGGTGATGGTGAAGGCGGCCGCGGGCGGTGGCGGCATGGGCATGGCGGTCGCGGCGGACGCCTCGGCGCTGCGCGCGGAGTTCGACAAGGTACGCGCGTTCGCGGACCGCATGTTCGGCGACGGTGCGGTGCTGCTGGAGCGCTACTTCCCGCGGGTACGCCACGTCGAGGTGCAGATCCTCGGCCTGGCCGACGGCCGGGTGGTCGCGCTTGGCGAGCGCGAGTGCTCCGTGCAGCGCCGCAACCAGAAGATCGCGGAGGAGGCGCCGTCCCCGGCCGTGGGCCCGGAGCTGCGCGCTCGGCTGCTGGCCGCCGCGGTCCGGGCCGGCGAGGCGGTCGGCTATCGCAACGCCGGCACCGTGGAGTGCCTGCTCGACCCGGCCACCGGCGACTTCTTCTTCCTGGAGATGAACACGCGGCTCCAGGTCGAGCACCCGATCACGGAGCTGGTCTGGGGCGTGGACCTGGTCGAGGAGCAGCTCCGGGTCGCCTCCGGCCTGCCACCGGCGTTCTCGGCGCTGCACCCACGCGGTCACGCGATCGAGCTGCGCGTCAACGCGGAGGACCCGAAACGCTTCCTGCCCGGACCTGGCCCGGTCACGGCGTGGCAGGAGCCGTCCGGTGCGGGCGTCCGGGTCGACTCCGGCTACGCCGAGGGCACCACGGTCCCGCGCTTCTACGACTCGCTGATGGCCAAGCTGATCGTCTACGGCGAGGACCGGGAGCAGGCGCTTGCCCGCGCGCGGGACGCGGTCGCCGCGTTCCTGATCACCGGCCCCAAGTCGAACCTGCCGTTCTTCGCCGAGCTGCTTGAGAACGACGAGTTCCGCTCCGGCGACTACGACACCGGGATCGTGGGCCGGATGCGGGGGATCCGATGATCTCCATCCGTGAGGTCGGCCCCCGCGACGGCCTGCAGAACGAGGACCCGGTGCCGACCGAGGCGAAGGTCCAGCTGCTTGACGCGCTCTCCGGCACCGGCGTGCGCCGGATCGAGGCGGTGTCCTTCGTGCACCCCAAGGCCATCCCGCAGATGGCGGACGCTGATGAGGTGTGGCGGCGGGCCCGCCGGGCCGAGGGCGTCCGCTACTCCGCGCTGGTGCCGAACCTGCGCGGTGCGGACCGCGCGCTGGCCGCCGGGTTCACCGAGATCGAGGTGGTGGTCTCGGCGAGCGACACGCACAACCGGCGCAACCTCAACCGGTCCACTGAGGACTCGCTCGCGGACGTCACCGGCCTGATCGCGGCCGTGCACGCGGCCGGCGGTACGGTCGAGGTGATCGTGGCGACCAGCTTCGGCTGCCCGTACGAGGGTGACATCGCCCCGGCCCGGGTGGCAGGCATCGTGGAGCGGGTGCTCGGCGACGGCGCGGACCGGATCGCGTTCGGCGACACCACCGGGATGGGTACGCCGCGCCGGGTCCGGGAGCTGCTGGCCGCGGTCGACACGGTCCGCGGCGACGCGCCGGTGCTGCTTCACTTCCACAACACCCGCGGGACCGGCCTGGCGAACATCCTGACCGCGCTTGACCTGGGCGTGCGGGAGTTCGACGCGAGCGTGGGCGGGCTTGGCGGCTGTCCGTACGCCCCCGGCGCCTCCGGAAACGTGGCCACCGAGGAGGTGGTCCACATGCTTCACGACATGGGCCTGGACACCGGCATCGACCTGGAGAGACTTCTGCTTGCGGCCGCGCTGGCCGAGGAGATCACCGGCCGGGAACTGCCGTCGGGCGTGCTGCGGGCCGGTCCGCGCTATCGCACTGTTGCGCAGTAAATCCGATTCGTCGCGTATCCCGCTCTTATCCGCTTCGTTACCTAATTCGGTGAGAGCGTTTCGTCCAATTTGTGAGGGATGAGACGCCCGCCGAATGACGTGCCGAACGGACGAGGGGCGAATCGATGGCGGGACAACGGGCTGGGCGCGCACCATGCGCGGCACTGCCCGCGTCGGCCGCGTCGCCCCTCGGCGGGTCCGTGCTCTCTCTCGTCAACGGCCTCGGCACCGAGGTGACCGAGGAGAGCGCACCCTCGCCGGCCGGTGAGCTTCTGACGCTTGCGGTAGACGCCGCGCTGCCACTGGACCACCTCCACGGCACCGGCGTCACGGTCCGGAACGACACGGCGATGCCGGCGCACCAGCCGGTGGAGACCGATCGTCCGGCGCCCGCACGCATCTGTGAATGGGAGTCGGCCGCCGCGCCCCGCCTCACCGGCGGATCGACCGGCTCCATGGACACCGCCGCCCGCCCGGGTGTTGCCGCCGCGATTACCACGCTCACCCGGGCGCCGGTGTCGGCGGCTGTGACCGGTATATCGGCTCGGCCCGGAACCGGAGCGGGCCGCGCGCCCGGCATCCGCCGCCGAGGCCTCGATCGTTTCACCTGACCAGACCAGTGATGGTTCCGCCGGTGCATTGCCGCGCGGCTCTCCCCACCGTTGTCCACCAGGGCGTACGTCCACCGGCGGAGTCAGGGAAACGGGAATCGGTAAGGCGTTCACACGCCCGGCCGGATTCGGATTCGGCACCACAACCTAATAGTGAAATTCCGTAAGAGACATTCCCTTTGATCTCATTTCGAAAGGTTATTGCTTTCCCATGAAGACTTGGGTTCGCAAGACTCTGAGCGTCGGTGTGCTGACCGCGGGCGCACTGCTGCTCGCGCCGACCGCCGCACAGGCGGCCGACATCCAGCAGGCGTCCTCGAACGACGGGGACACCGACGGCATCCTCAACAACGCGCAGATCGCGGCGCCGATCGACATCCCGGTCAACCTGTGCAGCATCGCGGCCGGCGTGCTTGGCGACGGCTACGCCGCGTCCGAGTGCTCGAACGACCTTCCGGAGCATTCGATCACCCAGGGTGGCGGCTCCGGCGACGTCGACGGCATCGGCAACAACCTGCAGGCCGCCGTGCCGATCGCCGTTCCGGTCAACGTCATCGGGGTTGCCGCGGGCATCCTGGGTGACGCGTCCGCCGAGGGCGTGGGCAAGAACGGTGGCCACGCCACCGAGTCGGCCCAGGTCACCGAGCACGGCAACGCCCACAGCAAGAACTGGGGCAGCGCCGACGTCGACGGCATCGGCAACAACCTCCAGGTCTTCGCGCCGATCCACGTCCCGGTCAACGCCGGTGGCATCGCGATCGGTGACGCCAAGTCGGCCGCGAAGCTGAGCAACGGCGGCTGGGCCAAGGGCCACGGCGCCGGCGAGGGCACCGCGATCACCCAGGGCGTCGGCGGTGGCGACACAGACGGCGTCCTGAACAACGCGCAGGTCGCGGTTCCGGTCAACGTGCCGATCAACCTGTGCGGCGTCGCTGTCGGCCTCCTCGGCGACAGCGAGGCGGCTGCGGACTGCGACAACGCGTCCGGCGGCGGCTGGGGCGAGCACGGGATCACCCAGGGCGTCGGCGGTGGCGACACCGACGGCATCCTGAACAACCTCCAGGTTGCGGTCCCGGTCGACGTGCCGATCAACATCTGCGGCGTTGCCGCGGGCGTGCTTGGCGACGGCGAGGCCGCTGCGCAGTGCTCCAACGGCACCCAGGGCGACGACACCGGTGTCTCCCCGGACAGCCCGGACTCGCACTACCCGGACGACGAGGAGCCGACCGACGAGTCGCCGGTGGACGAGGAGCCGACCGACGAGTCGCCCGCCGACGAGGAGCCGGTGGACGAGGAGCCGGTCGACGACAACTCCGGCGACCCGTCCGGCGACTACGACGGCGTGAGCCCGGACGCGTACGGCGACGGCGCCGACGCGGGTCGTCACTCCTCGCGCGAGTCGCTGGCCCTTCCGGTCCTCGGCGGCAAGTCCGGTGGCTCGAACGCCAGCGGTCTGCCGACCGGCGACCTGCTGAGCAGCCTCAACCTGTCCAGCCTGCTGGGCTGAACAACGCTGTAGCACTGACGGGAGCCCTCGCGCACGGCGCGAGGGCTCCTTTCGTTTCCGTGCATTCGGTGGCGCCGCAGTTCCCGTCGCGATACCCTAACGATCGTTAAGCAGCGATGGGGAGGTCCGGTGGCGCTCGACGAGGCCGAACTGGCGGAAATGCGCAAGCGCGTCGAGGCGGGCGGCGCCGAGAAGTACCACGCCGCGAACGCCTCGAAGGGCAAGCTCTTCGCCCGCGAACGGGTGGCGTACCTGGTCGACGAGGGCTCGTTCATCGAGGACGGGCGGTATGCGAATGCGCTGGCCGAGGGCCTGCCGGCGGACGGCGTGGTCACCGGGACCGCCACCGTCGCCGGTCGCCCGGTCTGCCTGATGGCGAACGACTCCACGGTCAAGGCCGGTTCCTGGGGCGCCCGCACGGTCGAGAAGATCATCAGGATCATCGAGCGCGCGTACGACCGCGGCCAGCCGATGATCTACCTGGTCGACTCCGCCGGCGCCCGGATCACCGACCAGGTCGACCTGTTCCCCGGCCGGCGCGGCGCCGGGAAGATCTTCCACACTCAGGTCCGAGCATCCGGCGCGATTCCGCAGGTCTGCGCGCTGTTCGGCCCGTCCGCGGCCGGCGGCGCCTACATCCCCGCGTTCTGTGACGTGGTGGCCATGGTCGAGGGCAACGCCAGCATGTACCTCGGCTCGGACCGGATGGTCCGGATGGTCACCGGCGAGCAGACCACGCTTGAGGAGATGGGCGGCGCGCGCGTCCACTGTGCGGAGTCGGGCGTCGGTCACTTCCTGTGCAAGTCCGAGGCTGAGGCGCTGGACGTGGTCCGCCGCTACCTGTCATACCTCCCGGACAACTGGACGTCCGTGCCGCCTGTGCGTGAGGCCGCGGACGCGCCCGCCATCGACCTCGGCGGGCTGATCCCGGCCAGCGAGCGGCAGGCGTTCGACATGCGGCGGTTCGTGAAGGGACTGCTCGACCGCGACTCGTTCCTGGAGATCCAGGCGCTCTGGGCGCGCGAGCTGACCATCGGGTTCGGGCGGCTGGACGGCCGTACCGTCGGCGTGCTCGGCAACAACTCGATGTTCAAGGGCGGCGTGCTCTTCGTGGACTCGGCGGACAAGGCGGCCCGCTTCGTCCAGCTCTGCGACGCGTTCAACGTGCCGCTGCTCTTCCTCGCTGACGTGCCGGGCTTCATGGTCGGCACCGCAGTGGAGAAGCAGGGCATCATCCGGCACGGCGCCAAGATGATCAGCGCGGTCTCCGAGGCCACGGTGCCGAAGATCTGCGTGGTGGTCCGCAAGGCGTACGGAGCCGGCCTCTACGCGATGGCCGGCCCGGGCTTCGACCCGGACGCCACGATCGCGCTGCCCACCGCCAAGATCGCGGTGATGGGCGCGGAGGCCGCCGTGAACGCGGTCTACGCCAACAAGATCGCCGCGATCGAGGACGAGGCCGAGCGGGACGCGTTCGTCGCCGCCCGCCGCGCCGAGTACGAGCGCGACATCGACATCGCCCGCCTCGCCGGTGAGTTGGTGGTGGACACCATCGTGCCGCCGGGCGAGCTGCGCGCGGAGCTGATCGCGCGCTATCGGGCCGCCGAGGGCAAGGACCGCTCGTTCTCCCGTCGCCGGCACGGCGTGACACCAGTCTGAGGGGA
Source organism: Catenuloplanes sp. NPDC051500 (assembly GCF_044454585.1). Classification (NCBI taxonomy): domain Bacteria; kingdom Bacillati; phylum Actinomycetota; class Actinomycetes; order Micromonosporales; family Micromonosporaceae; genus Catenuloplanes; species Catenuloplanes sp. NPDC051500. The sequence continues at coordinate 256,881 of NZ_JBITDX010000006.1, read as the reverse complement.
TGGCCATGCTCACCGAGGAACACGAAGCGCTGCGGTCAAGTGTGCGGGAGTTCGCACGCGAGGTGGTCGCACCGGTGATCGGCGAGTTCTACGAGAAGCACGCGTTCCCGTACGACATCGTCCGCCGGATGGGTGCGATGGGCCTGTTCGGCCTGCCGTTCCCGGAGGAGGCGGGCGGCATGGGCGGCGACTACCTGGCGCTCTGCCTGACGCTTGAGGAGCTGGCCCGCGTCGACTCGAGCGTGGCCATCACGCTTGAGGCCGCGATCTCGCTCGGCGCCATGCCGATCTACCGCTTCGGCACCGAGGAGCAGAAGTCGCGCTGGCTGCCGGACCTGGTCAGCGGCGAGTCGCTGGCCGCGTTCGGGCTGACCGAGCCAGGCGCCGGGTCGGACGCGGGCGGCACCACCACCCGCGCGGTCCTGGACGGCGACGAGTGGGTGATCAACGGCACGAAGTGCTTCATCACCAACTCCGGAACGGACATCACCTCGCTTGTCACGGTCACGGCGGTGACCGGCACGAACCCGGACGGCTCCAAGGAGATCTCCTCGATCATCGTGCCGAGCGGAACACCCGGCTTCACGGTGCTGCCCGGTTACTCCAAGGTCGGCTGGTGTGCGTCGGACACGCATGAGCTGGCCTTCGACGACGTGCGCGTCCCCGCGGCGAACCTGCTCGGCCCGCGCGGCCGCGGCTTCGCCCAGTTCCTGCGCATCCTCGACGAGGGGCGGATCGCGATCGCGGCGCTCGCCACCGGTCTGGCCCAGGGCTGCGTGGACGAGTCGATCGCGTACGCCCGGCAGCGCCACGCGTTCGGCCACGCGATCGGCGACTTCCAGGCGATCCAGTTCAAGATCTCCGACATGGAGGTACGCGCGCACACCTCCCGCCTCGCCTACTACGACGCGGCCGCCAAGCTGCTGTCCGGCGCGGACTTCAAGCGCGCCGCAGCGATCGCGAAGCTGCACGCCAGCGAGTGCGCGGTGGAGAACGCGCGGCAGGCCACCCAGATCCACGGTGGATACGGCTTCATGAACGAGACTCCGGTGGCCCGGTTCTGGCGCGATGCCAAAATCCTGGAGATCGGCGAGGGTACGTCCGAGATCCAGCGGATGATCATCGCTCGGGACCTTGGCATCTGACTGTCGGTTATCGGCGGTGTGCGGGTCGGTCCCGCGACGATCGTCTTCCCGACTGTGATACGCGCCCGTACCCTTCCGCCATGACCGTGGATCATGGCTCTGAGCAGGGCAGTACCGGCTTCGCCGGGCTGCTCCGCGCACGCCGTGCCGCCGCGGGCCTGACCCAGGCCGACCTCGCTACGGCAGCGGGCGTCGGCGTGCGCACGGTCCGTGACCTGGAGCGCGGCCGTGCGTCCCGGCCGCAGCGCACCACTGTCGAGCTGCTCGCCACCGCGCTGTCCCTGTCCGGCCAGGACCGGGCCGACTTCCTCGCGTCCGCCCGCGGCCAGTCCGCCGCACCCGCACCGGAGCGGCCGCCGCCACGCAACGGGCTACCGCCCGCGCACGACCTGATCGGCCGGGACACCGAGGTCATCGACGTCGCAGAGCTGCTCGCGACGTCCGGGCCGCCCGGTGTGGTGACGCTTGTCGGCCTGGCCGGCGTCGGCAAGACCAGCCTCGGCCTCGCGGTCGCGGAGCGCGTCGCCGCGGACCATCCGGGCGGCACCGCCGGCATCGTGGTCACCGAGCTGTCCAGCAGCAGCGACGTCCTCGCGCACATCGCCGCCGTGCTGGGCGTCGCCCGCGCCGCCGACCTGCGCGCCCGGCTGCGCGGCGAGCGGGTGTTCGTGATGGTCGACGGCGTCGAGCGGGCGCCGGACGCGGTCGCGGAGGCGCTGAGCTGGCTGTGCGACTCCGCGCCGGACCTGCGCGTCCTGGCCACCGGCCGTCATCCGATCGGACTTCCCGGCGAGCACGTCTGGCCGGTGGCACCGCTGGAGGCGCCGCCCGCGGACACGCCCGCCCGGCTGTCCGACATCGCGGCCTACCCCGCCGCCGCGCTCTTCCTGGCCCGGCTCCGCCAGGTGCGCCGCGATCCGGTCACCGACACGGAGGCCGCGGCGCTCGGCGCGCTGCTCCGGAGGCTCGGCGGTCTGCCGCTGGCGCTTGAGCTGGCCGCCGCGCGTGGCCGGCTGCTCGACATCGACGAGATCCTGCAGCGGTACGGCGACCGCGTGCTTGACCTCTCCGGCCGCCGGGCCGCCGTCGACGTGACGCTTCGTGACGCGGCCGCCGCGAGTTACCGGTTACTTGAGCAGGACGAGCGGGCCGGTCTGCGCCGCCTCGCCGCATTCCGTAACCGCTGGTCCGTGCGCCTTGCCGCCGCGATCCTGTCCGAGGACGACTCCGGACCGGCGGATCCGCTGCCGCTGCTGGACCGGCTGCTTGAACTGGGCCTGCTCGGCGTGCGCGGCGCCGGGCCGTTCCGGTTCCGCCTGGTCGACGTGGTCCGGGACCTCGCGGAGGAGCGGGCGGTCGTGCACGGTGAGGCGGCCGCGATCCGTACCCGGCACGCGGCCGTCTTCGCCCGGCTGGCCGAGCGCACCGCGCCGCAGCTGGCCGGGCACGATCTGACCGGCGGCGTGAACCGGCTGGACGAGGTGGCCGGCGACCTGTGGGCGGCGCTGTCCCACGCGGCGAACGACGACCCGCACACCGCGTTGCGCCTGGCCGCCGCGCTGCCCCGCTGGTGGCGCTTCCGCGGCCGGGACGTGGTCGGCCGGCACTGGCTGCGCCGCCTGCTCGCCGACCCGCGCACCCAGGACGCGGACCCGCGGACCCGGGCGTGGGCGCAGATCGGGCTGGGCCGGCTGGCGCTTGAGCACGGTGCGGGCGCGGAGGAGGTGCCGGCCGTGACCGGCGCGCTTACCGAGTTCCAGCGCCTGGCGGACGCGGCCGGCGAGTTGGCGGCCCGCAACCTGCTCTGCGCGCTCTGGATGACCAACGGCGGGTTCGACGAGGCGCGCCGGCACGGCGAGGTCGCGCTCACGCTCGCCACCCGGCTGGGCCGCGCCCGGGACATGACTGTCGCGCAGAACAACCTGACCTGGCACGAGATCCGGGTCGGTGATCTACGCGCGGCCCGGCGCCGGCTGGCCAAGGTGGACCGGCTCTCCGCGCAGCAGGGCGACGACCGGCTGCGCGCGCTCGCGATGGCCAACCTGGCCGAGGTCAGCCGGCTCGACGGCCGGTACGCCGAGGCGCAGTCCCTCGGCCGCCGCGCGGTGGAGGTGCTGGAGCGGCTGGGCGATCCCGGTCATCGGCGGCGCGTGCTCGGCACCATCGGAATCGCGGCCGCACAGGACGGCGACACGGAGACGGCCGCCGGAGTGCTTGCCGACCTGCGCGGGCCGCTGAGCGTGCCGGACGACCCGGACGAGCGCCGGCCGGCGGTGATCGGCGGTCAGATCGCGATGATCGAGGCGTACCTGGCGCTCGGGCGCGGTGAACGGGAGCTGGCCGCGGAGTGGTTCTCCGAGGCGGCGGACTCGCACGCGGGCGGTCACGACCTGCGCGACGTGGCGGAGGCGCTGGTCGGCGTGGCAGCGAGTACGGAGGACGCGATGCAGCGGGCACCCGTGCTGACCAGGCTGGCCGAGGTGTGCAAACTGGGCGGCATCACGCTGCTCCCGGCCGAGCGGGAGCGGGCCGGCGCCGGCGTTGAATAGAACCGGCGCCGACCGCTTGTGAGCGATCGGCGCCGGTGTGGCGCGCATCCCCGCATGCGCGCGACGCGACGGAAACCTCGCAGAGGCCCCCCGACCTCCGTGCGTATCAACACCCCCCGGTGTGTCCCCGTGCGCGGGAAATCTAACTGATTTTTAGAAGCCCTATGTCCGTTAAGGCGGATATGTCGGTCCTGCCCGGCGCTTCTGCCGGTTGTTCTGCCGGTTACCGACCGGGATGCGAGGTCGACGACTACTCTCCGGATTTAGAAGTGTCCGTCGTGCCCACGGTCGCCCCAGGATTGGCGGCGTCGCGGATCACACGGAGTGCGCCGAGCAGCCCGTCCAGCTGTTCGGGAGAGAGCAGGCCGGTGATGAACTCCTCGATCAACGCGAGGTGGCCGGGGAGCGCCTCGTTCAGTCGCTCCAGGCCGGCCTCGGTGATCACCGCGAACGAGCTGCGGCGGTCCGTGGGGCAGGCGCTGCGGCAGAGCAGGCCGGTGCGCTCCATCCGGTCCACCACCCGGGTGACGCCGCTTGTGGAGAGCGACGTCTGGGCGGCGAGGTCGGTCATCCGCAGTTGGTGGCCGGGCGAGCGGGCCAGGCGCATGAGCACCTCGTGCTCGACGGTGGAGAGGCCGTGCTCCTCGAACTGTCCCGCGAACCGGTTGGTCAGACCCGAGTACGCCTCGGAGAACAAGCCGATCGCGGTGATGCGCGGGTCGTCGAACAGGTTCGTTGTCACCTGTCAACTTTAGCAATACTTGACACGCGGAAGGTTGCAGCGCATATAGTTGTCATGTCAGACATCCTGATCGAGATCTTGTTCCTGGGAGACAGCGCGATGACCGACCTGAACGTTCGTGACTACAACGGTGTGAGCATCCCGGCCGCCGGTGTGTACGACATCGACCCGAACCACGCCCGGGTCGGCTTTGTGGCCAAGCACCTCGTGGTGAGCAAGGTTCGCGGTCAGTTCAAGACCGTCACCGGCTCGATCACCATCGCGGAGGACCCGCTGGAGTCGAGCGTCTCCGCCGACATCGACGCCGCCAGCATCGACACGAACGCGCCGGACCGCGACGCCCACCTGCGCAGCGGCGACTTCCTGGAGACGGAGAAGTACCCGCAGCTCACCTTCCGCAGCACCGGCCTGGCCGAGATCAGCGGCAACGAGTTCAAGCTGCACGGCGACCTGACCATCAAGGACGTCACCCGCCAGGTCGTCCTCGACGTCGAGTTCGAGGGTGTCAACCGCAGCCCGTACGGTCAGGACATCTTCGGCTTCTCCGCGAAGACCGAGATCGACCGCGAGGACTTCGGCATCCTGTGGAACGTGGCGCTGGAGACCGGTGGCTTCATGGTCAGCAAGCGCGTCACGATCGAGATCGAGGCCGAGGCCATCCGCCGCGCCTGAGTCTTCGTATCGACCTGACCGCAGAACCCCGGCCGCCCGTACGGCCGGGGTTTTGTCATGTCCGGGATTCCCACCAGTGCGGGAAGTGATCAATTCGGCACTAGAGGTTATGCGGCTGTTTGTGGCATGGTGGACGGACCGTCCCTGCGTGGTTACGGGGCGTTATTGATTTTCTCTGGCTGAGCGCCGTGGCTCCTCCACATAGATCCGTCACTGCCGTGCGCCGGGAGGACAGATGGGCAAGGACGTCACCTCAGCCGCCTTCACCAGGGAAGACAGGGTCCGGTACCGCCGCAAGGTGCGCCGCTGCCTCGACGTCTTCGCCCTGATGCTTGACGACTTCGCGTTCGACGCGGAACGCCCGACCACCGGGTTGGAGATCGAACTCAACCTGATCGACGCCGAGGCCGAGCCCGCGATGTGCAACGCGGAAGTGCTGGCCACCATGGATGATCCACTGTTCCAGCCGGAGCTGGCCCGCTTCAACCTCGAGTTGAACGCATCGCCGCGACTCATCTCCGGCGCCGGATTCGCCGACTACGAACACGCGCTCCGCACAAGCCTGGACCGCGCGGAGGACCGGGCCGGCAAGTCGGACTCCCGGATCATGATGGTCGGCGTGCTGCCCACCCTCACCGAACAGCACACGGTCGTCGAGAACCTCTCCGCCAACCACCGGTACCACCTGCTCAACGAGCAGATCATGACCGCCCGCGGCGAGTCGCTCGACCTCGACATCCGCGGCGAGGAACGGGTGCTGTCCTACGTCGACTCGATCGCGGCCGAGGGCGCCTGCACCAGCGTCCAGTTCCACCTGCAGGTCGCACCGGACAACTTCGCCGCGTACTGGAACGCTGCCCAGGCGGTTGCCGCCGCCCAGGTCGCGGTCGGTGCGAACTCGCCCTTCCTGTTCGGCAGGCGACTGTGGGCGGAGACCCGGATAGCGCTCTTCGAGCAGTCCACCGACACCCGCCCGGACGAACTCAGAGCCCAGGGGGTACGCCCGCGGGTGTGGTTCGGCGAGCGCTGGATCACCTCGATCTTCGACCTGTTCGAGGAGAACGTGCGGTACTTCCCGCCGCTGCTGCCCATCCTCGACGAGGAGGACCCGGTCCAGGTCCTGCACGACGGCGGCGTACCGCACCTCGGTGAGCTGCGACTCCACAACGGCACCGTCTACAGGTGGAACCGGCCCGTCTACGACGTGATGAACGGCCGCCCACACCTGCGGGTGGAGAACAGAGTGCTCCCGGCCGGCCCCACAGTGGTCGACATCCTCGCGAACGCCGCGTTCTACTTCGGGCTGGCCCGCGAACTGGCCGAAGCGGACCGCCCGGTCTGGTCCCAGCTCACGTTCAGCGCAGCCGAAGAGAACTTCCACCGGGCCGCCCGGCACGGGCTCGACGCACACATCAACTGGCCACGGATGGGCGACGTACCCGCGAACGAACTGGTCATGAGCACGCTGCTGCCGATGGCCTACGACGGGCTGGACCGCTTCGGCGTCGACCCCGAACAGCGCGACCGGCTGCTCGGCATCATCGAAGGCCGCTGCCGGACCGGCCAGACCGGCGCGGCATGGCAGACCACCCGGGTAGCCGACGCGGAACGCCGCGGCAAAACCCGCGAGCAGGCACTCCACGAGATGGTCCTGGCCTACGCCGAACTCCAGCGCACAAACGAGCCCGTGCATCTTTGGCCGTGCTGAATGGTCGTCGCTTCGCTCCTCCGGGCTCGGCGCCACGGCCTGCGGACGGCGGTGTCAGGCAGACGAAGAGCGTGTCTGACTGACACCGACGTTCCTCGGTCGTCCGCGCCTCACGTGGGCGGTACCGATCCGCGACGGTCCGGAGAAACTGCAGACTAAAAGCGTGGTCAGTCCTTGGGGGGAGGGGGCTTGGGCTTTACCGACGCTCGTGCTCGACCTGTGGGTTTGGGCTGGTCGGGGGTGGGGGTCTCGTCGGTGGGGCGTTTGCGTGGAGGCTTTGACGAGGGCTCCGGCTCTGGGGCGGGCGCGGGATCGGGCTCGTCGAAGGAAGGGAGTTGGGGGCGGTCGGCTTTGGGCTTGAGGCGCAGTTTGGGAGGGCCGGACTGCTCGGGAGCGTTGGTTGGCTCAGCTGCGGGCGGGGCCGGACGTGGGGGTGAGGGCTGACGTGGGGCTGGGGCGGGGCGAGCGGGGGTTAGTTCGGGGGCTGCGGTGAGAGCTGCGCGGGGGGTGGAGGGTGGGTCGTCGTTTAGGTGGGCGGGGAGCAGGGCGCGCTCGTAGGAGGGGCGGGGGGTGGCGGCGGCGATGATTACGGAGCCGAGCAGGCCGGCGATCACTGCGTACGGCGCGACCAGGTAGGCCGAGACCTGCCAGGACTCGATGCCGACCGGGCGTGGCGCGGCCAGGAAGTAGGCGGCGGCGACCAAGATTGGGCCGACCGCGCCGGAGACCGACACGCCGACCTTCGAATCGGTGCGGCGCCCGCCCCACCAGGCGGAGATCAGGCCCGCGACAAGCGCGGCGGAGAGTGAGATGGCGGCGCCCGGCCAGTAGAGGCTGCGGATCCAGTACCCGTCACCGTCACCGGTGATCCGCCAGACGCCGAGCTGCGCGCCCACGAAACCACGGCCGGCGACCGCGCCGTCCACCACCGCGACGACCGCAAGCAGCCAGAGCCAGGCCGTGGTGGTCACCACGTTGGCGGCGATCGCGGCGGACGAGACCGCGGCGAACGACACGGCCAGCCCGACCAGAATGCCGATCACCGTGTAGCCGGCCGCGATCGTTTCCGGCGCGAACGTGTAGTCCTGCGCGGCCTCGCGCGCGGGCACGGCGACAAGCGCGACCGTAAGCGCCGCACCGAGCGCTGCGGCCAGGCACAGCGCCATCCGCCAGAGCACCAACTCAAGCGTTCCGCTTATCTTGCGCGCGGTGGGATCGGCGGCCAGCGCGCTCGGCCCGCTGCGCCGGTCCGCGTAGACGGCGCCGGCGATCACGGACGTCGCGGCGATCCAGGTCGCCCATGTGAGGCTCGCCACCCAGGTCGGCTCCGCGGTCCCGTCCGGAGACGGCACCCATGCGATGATGCCGAGCCCGTATCCGAGCCCTAACTGTGCTGCGCCGGTGCCTGCGGCCACGCCGGCTGCCGACGCGATCGATCCACCCCAGCCTCGTACGGCCATGTCCGGGAGAGTAACGGTCCGGGGCCACCGGGCGCGAGGCGACGAACTGGGAGCGGGTCGTTACCACACCGAACTGAACCGGCCGATAGGTTAAGACGGACCGCCAAAAGGACTGGCGACTGTCGGGGAGAGGACAGCGATGGCTGACGGCAGGCGTCCCGGTGAAGACCGGAACCCGTCCGACGAGACGCGGCAATGGGGTGGCGACGACGCGCGCTACTGGGGAGGAGAAGAACAGCCCCCGCAGCGCCCGCCGGTCGACCCGTGGGCGGCGAACGAAGAGACCCGGCTGCAGCAGAACCCGATGGGCGGCCCCGGCGGCCCACGTGGCCAGGGTGGACCCGGCGGTCCACGCGGACCTGGTGGCCAGGGTGGACCAGGTGGACCTGGTGGTCAGGGCCCGCGCGGTGGTGACCAGACCGCGCCCTACCGGCCGGTGAGCGGTGGCCCGGGCAACGACCAGACGCGGCCGTACCGTCCCGTTCCCGGTGGTCCCGGCAATGATCAGACCGCGCCGTACCGTCCGGTTCCCGGAGCCCCAGGCCCCGGCATGGACCAGACCCGGCGGATGGACCCGGTCCAGGGTGGACCCGGCGGCCCGGGCGGTCCCGGTGGTCCTCCGGGCGGTCCTGGCGGCGGCCCCGACCCGTGGTCCGCGCGCGCGTCAGTGCGCCCCGCGGAGCCGGCGAGCCAGTTCGGTGGGCAGCGCGATGCGTTCTCGCGTGACGATCCCGGCTGGGGCGCACCGGACGAGCCCACCCGAAAGTGGTGGCTGCCCATCATGTGGGGCGTGATCGCGCTGGTCGTGATCCTGGCGCTGGGCGGTGGCATCTACGCGGCCACCCAGGCCGGCGGTGGCGACCCCGAGCCGACCCCGACCGCGACGGCCGGGGTGCCGACCGCGGAGAAGACCAGTGCGGCGCCGTCCGAGGAGCCGACAAGCAAGGCGCCGAGCAAGCCGCCGACCACCGCCGCGAGCCCGACCAAGGCCGCCGAGGTGGAGGTGCCCCGGATGACCGGTTACACGCTGCCGGAGGCGCAGCAGGCGCTGGCCGCGCTCGACCTGCCGTACGCGCTCGTCTACCAGACCACTGACGACTTCGACCCGGACACCGTGATCGACACGGATCCGCCGGGTGGTCTGGTCGTCCCGAAGGGCACGAAGATCACGGTCACCGTGGCCCGCGCGCCGCGGACCACGGCGCCGGCCACACCGACCGGCTCGCCCACCACGGCGAACCCGAACGGCTGACCTGGGTCAGCGACTGCGTACCGCGACGGCCGAGGTGACAAGACCCGGTCGTCGCGGTGCGCCGACCCTCGCCTCGGGCGAGGAGTTGATCTGACGCAGGCCGTCCACCTGCACGAAGATCGAGCGGCGCTCCACGGCGTCGCCGCCCGCGTTGAGCTCGTATCCGTCGAGCCAGACCCAGCCGTCGTAGGTCGGCCAGTCATGGACCCGGATCACCCGGAAGTAGAGCGGCTCGGCGAACTGCACGCTCGCTGAACGGGTCACGCTGAGGATATCGCCGGAGCGGGGCAACACATCGACTCCTTGATACGCGGTTTTCGCTGCATCGGGTCTTCTTCCGTGGCACGCGCGAAGCGTCCACGAATGACGTTTCTGATCACCTGTTTTCGCTGGCTGCGAATTGTTATCGAACCGGCGTGAGGGAAGACCGGTGCTCCGCGGCACGGCGTATGAGGTCCGCCTGCCCGTCCGTCATGTCGGACTTCGTCCTACTTGAACGGACCAGCTGGGAACGTTGAGTGACCCATGCCATACACACAGATTGCATCACGAGCCTAGTCAATGCAAGTTGCACGTTGCCCCTCACGTGCTGCGAACGGGTCAGGTTGATGCGTGGCGGACGTACCCGTCAGACTGAATGTGGTGCCGGATAACGGGCGCCCAGGCTGGTTCGAGTGATCTTTCTGGTCGGGTTGTTCCGGCCGGTCCACCACAAAGCCGGAGGTAGCGGTGACCCAGCGCCGAAGCCCCACGGTCCGGCGCCGCCGTCTCGGCGCCGAGCTGCGCAAACACCGTGAAGAAGCCGGTGTGACCATCGAGACGGTGGCCGAGCGCCTGCACTGTTCCACGTCAAAGGTCTCACGAATCGAGACCGGGCACACCAGTGCGACGCCACGAGATGTTCGGGCAATGCTGGATATCTACGGCATTGATGGCGACGAGTCCAGCGAACTGGTCCAGATTTCCCGCGAGGCGCGCCAGAAGGGCTGGTGGCACCCGTACAGCACGGTCCTGACCGGCGCATACGTCGGTCTGGAGGCCGAGGCGAACTCGGTGCGGGCCTACGAGCAGCAGGTCGTGCCCGGTCTCCTCCAGACGGAGGAGTACGCACGGGCGATGATTCGGTCCGCCCGGCCGGACATCTCCGCCGATGAGGTGGAGAGAAGAGTCCGTGTCCGAATCGAGCGTCAGTCGTTGCTGATGCAGGACGACCCGATCGACCTGTGGATGGTGCTCGATGAGGCGGTAGTAGGCCGACCGGTCGGCGGCGATGCGGTCATGCGAGCCCAGATCCAACACCTGGTCGACCGCGCCGATCTGCCGAACGTGACGCTGCAGGTCCTGCCGTTCTCGGCGGGCGCGCATGCCGGCATGGACGGAACCTTCACGATTCTCGACTTCCCCGAGCCCACCGACACGGATGTTGTGTACGCGGAGAACGCGACCGGCGGGTTGTTCCTGGAGAAGGCCGACGAATTGCGGAAGTACGTCTTCATCTTCGATCACATCCGCGCTGCGGCCCTCCGCCCGGAGGAGTCCGTCGCCCTGTTAGCGGACCTGGCGAAGGAGCCATTGTGGGAGTGGAGACAGAAGTTGACCTGAGGAACGCGACGTGGCGTAAGAGCACACGTAGCGGCCCCAACTGTGACAACTGTGTGGAGATCGCTTTCGTCACGCCGGCGATCGCGATTCGCGACTCCAAGGACCCGGACGGGCCGGCGCTGCTCCTCGCGCCGGGTGGCTGGTCCGCCTTCCTCACCCGTACCAGAAACGGCGAGTTCACCCCTCTGACCGACCTCTAGGTAAGGCAAGATCGCTGCTCATCCGGTGGGCCGAGCGCTGCCGTCCGACCCACCGGATGCCGCAAAACAGACAATTGCCGTGGCTGTTCCGCGGGCACCCTCGTTGCACTCTTGAACCCGGTATGGCGCCGGGCCGAGTCGAAGCGAGCAAGGCAGGCGAGATCAGTGAGCATTGGCCCCGACAATCTCGGCAACGGGTCGGCGACGCAGGACCGGTTCACCGGGCACCTCAACGGGTACCGCCCGATGCAGCGCGACCGGATGCACGGCGGCGACCCCGGCCCGGACGTGGAGCTGAGCCCGCGCGGCGGGCTGGACGAGCCGACGATGGATCACTCTCCCCGGCTGCCCTCGCTGGCGCTGGCCGGGCTTGAGGAGCCGATCTATCCGACCACCGGATGGCCGGACACCACGGATCCGGGGCCGCTGGCGGACCACCCGCTGCTGCGCGGGCTGCTGCTTGAGCTGCCGCCGAAGGGTTCGCTGCCGGAGCCGGGCTGGCTTGACCGCTGGTTTGAGGCGACCCGCGCGATCCTGGAGCTGATCTACACCCAGGGAGTCATGGAACGCCGCTGAGTCCTCCTCCTAATGGGGGACGGCGGCGGTCGCGCGCCGCACGGTGACCGCGTTCTCCGCGAGACGGCTGTGCCGGAGCGCGTGCCGGACACCAAGTGCGAGCACCACCAACGCCAGGCCTGTGACAAGCACGCCGATCGCGCCGGAGCCGTCCAGCCGCAGCCACCCGGTGGCCAGCACGCCACCCGCGGCCGCGGCCAGGCCTGTCGCCTGCAGCGGGATCGCCAGCAGCGGATGCGCACCGCCGGCCCGCAGCGCCGGTGGCAGCGGCACGTTCGGCGCGGAGGTGAACGCGGACGCGCCGGTCCAGACGCGGGCCACCCGACGCAGCGCGAACCCGGCGGCCAGCGCGGCCGGCAGCAGCGGGAGCAGCAACGCCAGCCGTTGCGGGTGCACCGCGCCCGGTGCGACAGGCGCCCAGTCCGGCGACGGAATCAGCAGCAGCGCGACCAGGACCGCGAGACCGCCGGCCGCGAGTGCGAGCACCGCGCCGGACCGCTGCCGCAGGAGACGGGCGGACGACACGGCGGGGAGCCCGTCGGCGATAACGCCGGCGGCCAGCCAGAGAGCGGCGAGGGCGAGCATGGCCCCGAGATGCACGGCTGCGGTCATGTCGCTCAGCGTTACCCACATCGACGCCTGGCGAATCGGGGAAACGCCCTGGCCGGGCCCGGGTCCGATACCCGTAGGGGACCGTACGGCCTTTAGTGCGAAAAAATACGGCTGATCCGTATCTGGCGGGCGGCCGTTGCCACGCCATACCCTGCCGGGACAGGTTTCGTGCCGGCCTGGTTTGCCGCACGAGCAGGACCGGCCTGGGGAGGTCCGGCTGGGGTCCCGGACACCTCGTTGTGCCCGGGACCCCGCTTCACCCCGCCCCGAAATGCAAAACCCACAAAACTGGGAGTTGCATTTTCGGGTCCGGCGGGGGCAGTCTTGTCGATGTGGAACCAGGTGCCGCGGTGAACCCCGGCGACGTGCTGGTCCTCGCCGAGGGTGACTACAAATTCGGCGCGGGCGGCCTCACGCTGCTGGTCAACGATCTGATGCACACCCAGCGGATGACCGACGGCCTGTGGACCTTCGTCCGCGGCCTCCGCCTCGACGACGCCGGCAACGCCCGCGACTCGCGCCAGGTCCTGGTCCGCATGGCCGCCATCCCCACCGCTCTCCGCCTCCCCAGCCAGATCTAGATCAAAAGCCTCCACAAGCGGCTCTTCCCGCTCCCGCGGTGGTGACGGCCCGCACGCTCCCGACTGTGTCGCCCATTCGCGTCCGGCCGCCTGGGGATCCAGGATCGCAAGGGCTGGGGCGTGGTGAGTGGCTTCGCCTGGTCGTTGCGGTCGCGGAGGTCGAGAGCAGCACGGCCGTCGTCTCGAGACTACGGACCGAGGCGACCGCGGACCGAGGTAACTGCGGACTCAGGCGACTGCGGACCCAGGCGACTGCGGACCCAGACGACTGCGGACGCAGGCGACTGTGGAACCCAAACGACTGCGGCTTCAAACGACTGCGGACCCAGACGACTTCGGACCGAGGTAACTGCGGCGTGGGTGGGCGCAAGGGCCGGCATCGAGGCCGCGAGTTCCGCAGGTGTGCGGGTCTGTCGCGGCACTTCGGCAGGTCTCAGGGCCGGGCATGAACGCGGAGCTACACCGGATCCGCATATGTCAGGACACGGCCCGCGCTCACGACCCGCGTCAGGTGAAGATCCGCGATAAGTGCCCCGGCTCGAGCGCTACGCGCCGGACATTTCCCTATTTGAGTGCCTCCCTGTGCGTTCATCCCGACGCCGAAGGCGCAGGAAGGCCCACGTCAAGATCCTTGCGGCTCTGGTGGCCCTTATCCGAGCGTAATAAGGGCCACCAGAGCCGCAAGGATCTTGCATCCCGCCAAATGGACGCGAGATCCCACATAACGAACCCATCTCGGCGCGGAGCGCCCGAGCTGCCGTGACCCCGGCCCGGCGACACGCGAGAGCCAAGATCGACTGATCCTTCGGCAGCTCCCGGCTTCGGTGCAAGCCCTTTCGGCCACCCAGGCCGAGACCAACCGCCCTCCCGCAAGCCCCGGCACCGGTGCCCGCCCTTGCGACCGTCCAGGCCGAGATCAACCGACCCTCCCGGCCACATCGTTCTCTCGGTGCCGGTCCTTGCGACCGTCCAGGCCGAGATCAACCGACCCTCCCGGCCACATCGTTCTCTCGGTGCCGGCCCTTGCGACCACCCAGGCCGAGATCAACCGACCTTCCGCGCCACATCTCTCTCCCGGTGCTGGCCCTTGCGACCACCCAGACCGCAGCCGCCCAGACCAGCCACCGCTTAGACGATGCCCGTGCTGCCCCCGCGTGCCGCGATCCCGCCGACCAGCTGGAACGGTCCGCCAGGCTCCTGGCCTCGATGCCAGCCTTCGATCGTGAGGCCCCAGACCGCCGCATGCGAATGGGCAACAGAGCCGCTCCCGCGGGCAAACCTCGCGCCGGGCTCCGCTGGTGCTCCGCTCGTCGCTCGGAGCCGGTGCCGTGGTGGTTCGGGAAAGCGGATGGAGTTGCGGGAGATCTGGACGTGACCACCCACGGCACCGGTTGCCCGCGGGAGCATGCGGGCCGGGCCACCGCGGAAGCGGGTAAATCCGGCACTGGCTCTTTCAGAGGGTTTTCATGTGGAAGCCGCCGTCGACGTCGATGACCTGGCCGGTGCTGTGCGGGAAGAGGTCGGAGGCGACGGCGGCGACCGCGCGGCCGACGTCGTCCGGGCGGCCCCAGCGGCGGATCGGCTGGATGCCCTTGTTGAAGATCAGGTTGTCGTATTTGGCGGTGACCGCGCCGGTCATGTCCGTGGCGATGATGCCGGGGCGGATCTCGAAGACGGTGATGCCGTGCTCGGCCAGCCGGGCCGCGAAGAGCTGCGTGGTCATTGCGAGGCCGGCCTTGGAGACGCAGTAGTCGCCGCGGTTCGTGCTCGCGGTGTAGGCGCTGTTCGATGAGATGATCACGATCTTCGGGCGGGTCTCGCCCTCGGGCTGCGCGATCATGCGGTTGGCGGCGGACTGGATCAGGAAGTACGGGCCCTTGAGGTTGATCGAGATGAGCCGGTCGAACGACTCCTCATCGGCCTCGAGGATGTCGGCGCGGACCTTCGGCGCCACGCCGGCGTTGCTGACCAGCAGGTCGAGACGGCCGAACGCGGCGTAGGCCTCGTCGAGCAGACGGGCGCGGTCCGCGGCTACAGACACGTCCGCCTGCACCGGGAGCGCGCGGCGGCCCAGCGACTCGACCTCCGCGACGACCTCCTTCGCGGCGTCCACGTTGCCGGCGTAGTTGACCACCACGTCGTGTCCGGCGTGGGCGAGCGACAGCACGATACCGCGGCCGATGCCGCGCGAGCCGCCGGTGACTATCGCGATGCGGGTCATGCGTTTCCCCCTACGGTGCCGAAGAACGTGTAGTACGGCTCGTCGCGGGCCACCCGCTGGAGGTAGAGCGCCAGTTCACGGGCGTGGTAGTCGCCCCACATGCTTGACTCGCCATTCGGTACGCGCTGGCCGGCCGCGATGTGGTCCCAGCCGTTCGGCCGGTGGTAGACCGAGTGGAGGATCAGGCCCTGGTGCGCGGGGTCGGCCGACAGGTACGGCTCGGCGAAGAGCGAGTTCGCCACCGTGAGCCCGGCCTGCAGGTAACGGCGCCCGTCGTCCTCGCGGCCGTTCGCGGTCAGGTAGCGACCTAGGCGTAGCAGGCCCTGCGCGCCGATCGCGGCGGCCGAGGAGTCGACAGGCTCGTGCGCGTTGTACGGGTCCGCCGGCCGGCCCAGGTAGTCACCGAGGTGCGCCAGGCCGGGTGCGCCGGTGTCCCAGTACGGGATGCCGTCGACAGGCGTGTGCTCCAGGTAGAAATCGCAGGTCGCGGTCGCTGCGCCGAGCATCATCGCGGTGATCTCGTCGCGCCCGCCGTGCGGCTCCAGCTCCTCGTCGGACACCAGCTCCAGGAACTCGAGCTGCTCCGGGTAGCCGAGCATCGCCCAGGCCAGGCCGCGGGTCCAGGTGCTGAACGGGGAGTAGCCCTGCTGCGTGCTCGGCGCCCGGAAGTGGCCGTCGTTCACGTTGAAGAGCGACTCGTGGGCGGTGCGGCCGCGCAGGTCGTAGAGGTCCCGGCCGGTGCCGTACCAGATGTTGAAGCGGGCGGTGTTGCGCGCGTGCTCGACGATCCGGCCGAGCAGCGAAATCCTCTCGTCGTGCTCACCCATCAGTGCGTGCCCGAGCAGGTGCGACACGGCCAGGGCGCGGCAGGACCTGATGGTGTCGACGAACAGCGACTGCGGGCCGTTGAACGAGTAGATGTAGCCGGTGCCGTCCTCCGTGGTCTGCCAGCGGGCGGCCTGCACCGCGCCGGTGATCTTCAGGGCCAGCTCGTAGAAGTTCCGGTCGTCCGCGCCGATCCGGCCCTCGTTCGCCAGTCGCAGGAGGTTGCCGTACGTGCTGACGTTGTTGAAGCCGTGGTCGTGCACGCCGATGTGGCTGACGTGGCCGGCCATCACCGCGACCGTGGCGTCCCGGCCGATGGTCAGGAAGCGCTCGTCGCCTGTCGCGTCGAACTGCAGGATCGCGGAGCCGTACTGGAAGCCCTGGGTCCACTCGGTCCAGCCGCGGGCGGTGTAGCGGCCCTCGACCGTGAAGACCGGCGAGGGGGAGCCGGGCGGGCAGCTCTGCTCGATCGACTCGATCTTCGCGGCGGAGGCCTCCCACAGCCGCGCGATGCGGGGGAGCAGGTCCGCCGGGCCGAGCCCGTCGTCGATCTTCATTGCGGCACCTTCCGGGGTGATCGGAGTCGTGGCGTGCCGCAACAGCATAGGAAAGCGCTTGCCTGAAGAAAAGCCCCGAGGTCTTTAGATGGAGAACGTCGGCGGGCGCTCGTGGGCCGGCTCCGGCGGCTGTGCTTCCCACAGCCGGGCCTTCTGCGCGCCGAGCCGGGCCAGATATGCCGGATTCAGCACGATGTAGCGGCGCCACAGCCGTCGCGGTTCCAGGCCGAGCCGCCAGAACCACTCCAGGCCGACGCGCTGCATCCAGGCGGGCGGGTTCCTCAGCAGGCCGGCGTGGTAGTCGAACGCGGCGCCCACCGCGAGCAGCGGCATGTCCAGCAGCGGCCGCATCGCATAGGTGAACACCTCCTGGCGCGGGCAGCCGAGTCCGACCAGGACCAGCCGGGCACCGGACGCGGTGATCCGGGACGCGATCTCCACGTCCTCACCCGCGTGCACCGGCCGGAACTTCGATGACTCCACGCCGGCGATCATGATGCCGGGAAACTGCCTGCGAAGCGCCGGGACCAGCAGGGCGAGCGTGTCCTCGGTCGAACCGTAGAGGTAGACCGGCAGCCCTTCGGCCGCGCATCGCTCAAGCACCCGCAGCGTCAGTTCCGGGCCGTAGACCCGGTCGGTGAGGCCGGCCGCGTGCAGCAGGTTCAGCGCCCAGCGCACCGGCTGGCCGTCCGGCGTCACCAGGTCGAACGAGTTGAGCCGCGCATTGTGTGCCGGATCGAGCACGCCGGTCATCACGCCGTGCACCGCCAGCGCGGTCAGCGCGAACGGCCGGCGGTCCCGGGCCGCGCCGATGATCTGGTTGATCGCGGACTCGTAGTCGACCGCGTCCACCATCACGCCGAGCACGTTGCGCTTGCCCTGGGTGATCACGACACGAACCCCGGGATCCACTTGTCCGCGTTCGCCTCGTAGATTTCCCGCAGGATCATCGGCACGTCGTAGCGCTGCCGCCATCCCGGATAGTCGCGCTCGAACGCCGCGTTGGACCCGATCCACCAGCGGTGATCGCCGACCCGGTGATCTGGCAGGTACTCGGTCCGCATCTCCAGCCCGGTGATCGCCTCGGCCAGCGCGAACGCCTCCAGATGCGAGCTGTTCGACCGCCGGCCGCCGCCCAGGTTGTACACCGCAGCACATCGAGGAGCGCGAAAGAACGCCTCGAAAGCCGTCAGTACGTCGTGACTGTGAATAGAGTCACGAACCATCTTGCCCTTGTACCCGAAGATCTTGTAGACGCGTTGCTCCATGTTGCACCGCATCAAGTAAGCCAGATAACCGTGCAGCTCAGTGGCGGAATGCGCGGGTCCCGTCAAAGTTCCCCCGCGAAAAACCGCGGTCCGCATCCCGAAGTACCGCCCGTACTCCTGCACCATCACGTCCGCCGCCACCTTGGACGCTCCGAACACCGAGTGCAGAACCTGATCTATGGACATGTCCTCAGGGATGCCGCTCCAGTAGGGATGGCCCTCGACCAGCTCGAACCGCGTCCCCAGCTCCACGAACGGCAGCCGGTTCGGCCCGTCCCCGTAGACCTTGTTCGTCGAGCAGTGAATGAACGGCGCCTCTTCACAGTGATCCCGCACGTTCTGCAGCACGTTCAATGTCCCGACCGCGTTGACGTCGAAGTCGGTCAACGGATCCCGCACCGCCCAGTCATGCGACGGCTGCGCTGCGGTGTGGATCACAACGGAAATGTCGGACCCGAACTTCTTGAACACCGCCCCCAGCCCATCCCGATCGCGGATGTCCAGGTCAAAGTGCAGATAGGCAGACCCGAGCTCACGCCCCAGCCGCCGTACGTTCCATGCGGTCGAGGCCTCGCGCCCGAAGAACTGCGCCCGCATGTCGTTGTCCACCCCGACGACATCGAGTCCCAGCTCAGCGAAGTGCCGCACCGCCTCCGACCCAATGAGCCCTCCGGCCCCGGTTACCAGCGCCACACCCACCGAACACCCCAAAGTCCGCGACCCGCCGAGCCTTCTTCTTCCTGGCTTCAACGACCCACAAACCAACACGCAACCCCAAAAATCCACCTTTAACCGGCGCAGCCGTACCCACAAAGCCCTAAGTGGGGTGGGGGTGTGGGGTGGCGGTGCGAATCTTTATGGCCGACCACGACGCGCCGCAACAATCCGGACCGCGGGGTTTCCGGGGGCTCGGCCCCCGGAGCGGAATAACGAGCAGGGCCCCCGGTCCGCGCTTTCCGCGGACACAAGGGCCCTGAACTGTTCGTGGGGATGGGGGGAGTTGAACCCCCACGTCCTTTCGGACACACGGACCTGAACCGTGCGCGTCTGCCATTCCGCCACATCCCCGTGGCTGAGAACTACCCTAGGGCATCGACCCGAGGCCGTTGCTTCCGGGGTTCCCGGTCTCTCAAGATCGTTAGCAGCATCGATAACAACTCTGCTGCGTTGTTCTTGGGAGGTGCCCGGACAGACTAGGCTGTCCAAGGCTCGCGTCACGAATTTCCTGCTGCGAGCAGCTTTACGGCCGTGATGCGTGGGAAGAGTATCACGGTGCACGACGGTCGCTGTATGAAGACTGGACAACCAGCGGTCGTTTGCCACGCGAGCTGCGTGAGCGGCGGCCGGATACCATCATGTCCTCGGAACCCGAGGAGGAGCCGGTGAGCGTGCTGCAACGCTTCGAGAAGCGATTGGAAGGCCTGGTCGAAGGGGCCTTCGCAAAGGTCTTCAAGGGGGTCGTCCACCCCGTGGAGATCCTCAACGCCATGCAACGAGAGGCCGAGGCGCACAAGGCTATCCTGGCCGGCGGGCGCACTCTGGTCCCGAACCGCTACGTGATCGACCTCTCGCCCTACGACCACAGTCGTCTGGCGCCCTACGCCGCTGCACTGGCGCAGGAGCTGGCGCAGTCCCAGGCCGAGTTCATCGGTGAGCAGGCCTGGACCGTGTACGGCGACGTCATCGTCGAGATCGAGCGCGGCGACGGCCTGGACACCGGCATGTTCCGGGTCACGGCCGAGGTCTACACCGGTGGCGAGGTCGCCCCGATGCAGGGCGGCTACGACCAGGGCGCCGGCGGCTACGACCAGGGTGGCTACGGCCAGCAGGGTGGCTACGACCAGGGCGGTTACGACCAGGGTGGCTACGGCGGTGCTCCGCACGGTGGCGGTGCTCCGGGTGGGCGCAACATCCGCCTGGTCTCCGGCGACGGGCGCACCTACCCGCTGCAGATCGGTTCGACAGTCATCGGCCGTGGCGACCAGGCGAACCTTCGCCTGCCCGACGTCGGGATCTCCCGGCGGCACGCGCGCCTCGACTTCGACGGCAGCCAAGTGGTGCTGACCGATCTGGGATCGACCAACGGGACGATGGTCAACGGGCAGCGGGTTTCCGCGGTCGCGCTGAATCCCGGTGACATGGTTCAGCTCGGCACGACGACGCTGACCTTCCGCGTGGACGGTTAGGCGCCTTGCCAGAGCTTGTCCTCACTGTCGCCCGGATAGGTCTGATCGTCCTTCTGTGGATCTTCGTGTTCACTGTGGTCGGCGTGATCCGGCGAGATCTCTTCGCCGGCGCGCGGCCCAGCCGTCTGGTGGCCGCGCCACGGGGGGTGGGCGCTGCCTTCAACCAGGCGCGTCCCGCGGCGAAGGTCAAGCGTGGTCGCTCGGCCCGTCAGATGGTGGTCACCGCCGGTCAGTTGGCCGGCACCCGCATCACTCTCAGTGAGGCGCCGATCACTATCGGACGTGCCGAGGACTCCACGTTGGTCATCACGGATGATTACGCGTCCGCCCGGCATGCGCGACTGATGCCCCGAGACGGCCAATGGTTCCTTGAGGACATGGGCTCGACGAACGGGACATACCTAGATCGCGCTAAGGTCACTGGACCTACCCCCGTCCCCCTTGGCGTCCCGATCAAGATCGGGCGCACTTCTATCGAGTTACGGCCATGACTCTGACCCTGCGCTACGCGGCTCGCAGTGACCGCGGTCTGATTCGAGACGGCAACCAGGACTCCGTCTATGCCGGGCCGCGGCTTCTTGCCGTGGCCGATGGCATGGGCGGCATGGCCGCCGGGGACGTCGCCAGCAACATCGTGATCGGTGCGATGGCTCCGCTGGACGAGGATGTGCCCGGCAGCGCCCTGGTCGACGCTCTGCGGAACGCCGTCGAGACAGCCAATCAGCAACTTCGCGACACCGTCGACGCGAACCCGCAGATGGAGGGCATGGGCACCACGCTCACCGCCGCTCTCTTCTCGGGCAGCAAGTTCGGCATGGTGCACATCGGCGACTCCCGGGCGTACCTGCTCCGGGACGGTGAGTTCTCGCAGATCACGAAGGACGACACGTACGTCCAGATGCTTGTCGACGAGGGGCGGATCAGCCCCGAGGAGGCCGGCAGCCATCCCCAGCGCTCGTTGCTCACCCGCGCGCTTGACGGCCGGGACATCGATCCTGAGTACAGCGTGCGCCAGGTGCTGCCCGGCGACCGCTACCTGATCTGCTCGGACGGCCTCTCCGCCGTGGTCAGTGCGGACACGATCGCTGACACGCTCCGGGAGTACGTCGACCCGCAACAGTGCGTCGAGCGGCTCGTGCAGCTCGCGCTCCGCGGCGGTGGTCCCGACAACATCACTGTCGTGATCGCGGACGCCACGGACGGCGACATCGTGGAACTCGCCCCGATGGTCGGCGGCGCCGCCGCCGGTGACCGGGGCCTGGGCACGGTGACCGACACGTCCACGCCCGCGGCTCGCGCCTCCGCGCTGAACCCGCCCCGTGCGGCCCAGCCGGAGCCGGACACCCAGCCGGAGTCGGACAGGGCCTCGGAGGGACCGCGCCGGCACCCGGTGCGTACCGCCGTGCTCTCCGTCGCGCTGCTCGCGGTACTTGGCGGCGGCGTCTGGGGCGGTTGGCAGTACACGCAGTCGCAGTACTACGTGGGCGCCACCGACGACGGCAAGATCGCGGTCTTCCAGGGCGTGCCCGGGGAGATAGCCGGCTTCGCGCTCTCCAACGTGAAGGAGACGAGCGCGGCCGCCTCATTGGAGGATCTGACGGTCACCGCTCAGGAGCGGGTCAAGAAGGGGATCGTCGCAAACGATCGTACGGACGCGGAGCGCCGGCTCGACGAGCTGACCGCGGACACCCCCTCCAACCCGAACCTGAAGCCGGCCTGCCAGGTCGTGCCACCGGTCGAGCCGACACCGACACCGACGCCCACCGCGGCGCCCACCTCCCCGTCGGCCACACCGACTGCCTCCATCTCACCGGTCGCCGGTGTGACCGGCAGCCCGACCCCCGGTGCATCGACCCCGACCGCACCGGAGACCACGCCCGCCGCCGAGACGCCCGCCCCGCCGGTCGCCGATACGGCGACCTGTCGGCCGGCCGACTGAGCCCCGGCTCCACCGACCGCAGGGAAGAACTGTGACAGCGCCAGCAGCACCGGCACCGACGCCCGCCGCCACGGGCGAGATGCCGCGACTCAAGATCGACAGCACCAGGCGTCGCAACAGCGAGCTTGCGCTGCTGGCGCTGGCGCTGCTCCTGGTGCTGGCGTACTCGGCGACAGTCGAGGCGACGATGCTCGACACGATCACCCCGGACTTCTGGGTGCCGACAGCGGCGCTCGCCGGGGTGTTCCTGGCGTTGCACGTGGTGGCGCGGTTCCTCGCGCCGTTCGCGGACCCGGTTCTCATCCCGGCGGCAGCGCTGCTCAACGGCATGGGCGTCGGCTTCCTGCGGCGTCTCGACCTGGACGACGTCAACGGTGTGGCCGAGGCGGCGGACCGGGGCGCGTTCGCCGGCATCGGCGGGCGGCAGCTGGCCTGGACGCTGATCTCGGTGATCCTGGCCGCGGCGCTGCTGGTGCTGATCCGCGACCACCGGAACGTGTCGCGGTACTCGTACACGCTCGGCCTGGGCGCGATCATCCTGATCATGATCCCGGCCGTGCTGCCCGCGCAGTACTCCGAGGTCAACGGCGCGAAGCTGTGGATCCGGTTCGGCAGCGCGTTCGCCATCCAGCCCGGTGAGTTCGGGAAGCTGGCGCTTGTCGTGTTCTTCGCGTTCTACCTGGTGCGCAAGCGCGAGGTGCTGTCGCTGGCCAGCAGGCGGTTCCTGGGCATCGACTTCCCGCGCGGCCGCGATCTCGGGCCGGTCCTCGGGGTCTGGATGATGTCGCTGCTGCTCCTGGTCTTCGTGAAGGACCTGGGTACCGCGCTTCTCTACTTCGGCATGTTCGTGGTGACGCTCTACGTCGCCACCGAGCGGTCCAGCTGGCTGATCATCGGCCTGCTGCTCTTCTTCGGTGGCGTGTTCCTCGCGTACTACCTGGGTGAGCTGGTCGGCGGCCCGTTCGCGAACTTCTACGATCGCGCCACGGTCTGGCTGGACCCGTTCAGCGACATCGACGGCGACGGTTATCAACTGGTACAGGCGTTGTTCGCGTTCGGCACCGGAGGTCTCTTCGGCGCCGGGCCGGGCGGCGGAAGCCCAGGCGTCATTCCCGAGGTGCAGAACGACTTCATCTTCGCCGGCATGGGTGAGGAGATGGGTCTCTTCGGCCTGATCGCGCTCCTGATGCTCTACCTGCTCATCGTCGAACGCGGTCTGCGTGCCGCGCTCGACGTGCGGGACTCGTTCGGCAAGCTGGTCGCCGGTGGCCTGGCGTTCACCCTGGGTTTGCAGGTCTTCGTCATCATCGGTGGCATCACCGGCTTGATTCCGCTGACCGGCCAGACAACCCCGTTCCTCTCCTCCGGAGGCTCCTCCTTGATGGCCAACTGGATGCTGGTCGCGATGCTGCTCCGGATCTCGGACGCGGCACGCCGCCCGCTCGCCTCGGGTGGCGGTCTCGCGACGGCGCCCGGTGCCAAGCCCGCGCCGCAGCAACTGCACGGTGCCCCGACGGAGGTGATCCGCCCGTGAACGCGCCTCTGCGCAAGGCCAGCGTCGTCATCCTGGTCCTGTTCGGCCTGCTCTTCGCGAACCTCAACTGGGTGCAGGCCGCCAAGGGCGAGGAGTACCGCACCCACGAGCGGAACGCGGACCGGCTCCGCGACGTCGAGTACGACAAGCAGCGCGGCAACATCGAGGTCACGGCCGGCGGCACCAGCACGGAGGCGGTGGCGCTGAGCAAGGGCACCGACGGCCGGCTGCGCTACCAGCGGGAGTACCCGTTCGGTGACGTCTACGCGCACGTGGCCGGTTACAAGCCGGTCTACAACACGGCCAGCTCGGTCGAGCGCTTCGAGAACGACTACCTGTCCGGGCAGAGCGACGAGCTCTTCACGGACCGGGTGCGCGCGATGTTCACCGGCGAGGAGGCGGCCGGCGGCAATGTGCTGTTGTCCATCTCGAAGGCGGCTCAGGAGACGGCGTACAAGCAGCTCGCGGAGAACAAGCTCGGCGTCAAGGTGGGCGCCGCGGTGGCGATCGACCCGAACACCGGCGGCATCCAGGCGATGGTCTCGATGCCGAGCTTCGATCCCAACCCGCTGGCCAGCCACACGAGTAAAGAGGCGAGGGCGGCGTTCGACGCTCTGGACACCGACAAGGCGAAGCCGCTGCTGAACCGCGCGGTGGCGGACACCTGGCCGCCCGGCTCGGTCTTCAAGATCATTGACTCGGCCGCGGCGCTGGAGAGCGGCTCGACGCCGAAGACCATGCTCAAGGCCGGCCCGTCCTACGTCGCGCCCGGCACCACGCACGAGATCACGAACGCGTCCCGGGACGTCTGCCCGGAGGACCAGATCTCGCTGATCAACGCGCTCACCGTCTCCTGCAACACCAGCTTCTCCCGGCTCGGCGTCGACCTCGGCCGAGACGTGATCAAGAAGAAGGCGCAGGCGTTCGGCTTCGAGGACGAGGCGCTGACCTGCGGCAATCTGAAGAACGACAACGGACTCACGGTCGCGGCCAGCCATGTCGGCGACGTCGCGAACGCGGACGGCACCGAGGACAAGGCCGCGATGGCCCAGACCGCTATCGGGCAGAAGGACGTGCGGATGACGCCGCTGCAGGGCGCGATGATCGCGGCCGCGGTGGCGAACGACGGCGTCCAGATGCGGCCGTACCTGGTGGAGCGGCTGCTCGGCCCGGACCGCACCTCCACGCACTACACGGTCAACCCGGAGGAGCTGCGCCGCTCCGTCTCGAGCGACGTCGCCCGCGACCTGCGCGAGATGATGGAGAGCGTCGTCAACAACCGCTCCAAGTCGGCGCAGGTACCCGGCTACCAGGTCGGCGGCAAGACCGGCACCTCGCAGAACGGCATCACTGACAACCACGGCTGGTTCGTCGGCTACGCGATGAAGGACGGCAAGCCGATCTCCGCGGTCGCGGTCTTCCTCGAGGCGGCCGGTGACGGCGGCTCCGCCGAGGCCGCCCGCATCTCCGGTCAGATCCTCAAGGCCGTCACGGACGAGCGGGGCGGGAAGTAATGATCGCCCCCGGGACCATGCTCGGCGGTCGGTACCGCCTGGAAGACCGCATCGCCAGCGGCGGCATGGGTGACGTCTGGAAGGGCACCGACGAGGTGCTCGGCCGGACCGTCGCGGTCAAGATCCTGCTGCCGGCGCTTCTTGACGAGCACGGCTTCGCCGAGCGGTTCCGCGGTGAGGCGCGCACCATGGCCACGGTCAACCACCCGGGTGTCGTGGACATCTACGACTACGGCAGCGACAGCCAGGTCGCGTTCCTGGTCATGGAGTACGTGGAGGGCGACGCGCTCTCCCGCACGCTCGGCAAGGTCGGCCGGCTCACCCCGGCCCGGACCATGGCGCTCGTCGCCCAGGCCGCTGACGCGCTTCACGCGGCCCACCAGAAGGGCATCGTGCACCGCGACGTCAAGCCCGGCAACCTGCTGGTACGGCCGAACGGCACGCTTGTCCTCACCGACTTCGGCATCGCCCGGTCGGACATGGTGGGCTCGCTGACGGTGGCCGGCTCGGTGCTGGGCACCGCGGCGTACATCTCGCCCGAGCAGGCCTCCGGCGAGGTCGCCACCCCCGCCTCGGACGTCTACGCGCTCGGCGTGGTCGCCTACCAGTGCCTTTCCGGCCGCCGCCCGTTCGAGGGCGACAACCCGCTCGACATCGCGATGCGGCACGTCCGCGACGCGCCGCGCCCGCTGCCCTCGGACATCCCACCGCAGGTCCGGGCGATCGTCGAACGCGCGATGTCGAAGCAGCCGGCCGGTCGTTACCCGAGCGCCGCCGCGATGGCCGTGGTGGCGCGCCAGGCCGCGTCCTCGCTTGCCAACACGCCCCGCCCGGCGAATCGGCCGAGTTCCGGTCCGCCGATCACCGGCCGCGTCTCCGCGCCACCGGCGACCGGCATGGCGTCCCCGACCTCTCCGGCCGCGGTGGGCGCGGTCGGGCCCCCGCCCACGATGCAACCGCCGATCAGCGGGCAGCCGATGTCCGGCGGAGCGATGCCCCCGATCGGGGGACCGCACATCCGCGGCGCCGCCACGGTCCCGCCCCCGATCGGGGCGCCGCAGCAGCAGCCGCACTACGCGCCGATGTATCCGCCGCCGGCCGGTGGGTCGACCAGCCGGCAGGTGCTGATCGTGCTGGCGATCGTGCTCGGCCTTCTGGTCCTGCTCTGCGCGGGCGTCATCGCCTGGCTCGCCGGGCGCAACAACGTGTCGCTCGGCACACCTCCGGGTGTGACGAGCATCGTCAGCTACGCCGGAACTGACATTGTCCCGGCCACGTCGTACCGTCGGGATGAGCGAATTGACCCGGACAGGTTGATCGAGAATGATCGACCGGTCCCGCATGTGTTAAGCGACCATGCCGGCGACGAGCCGGCGCCGGGGACGAACGAGCTCCCCTCGACCGAAGGACGACAGACGAGATGACTGCGCAGGCCCGCCTGCTGGGTGGCAGGTATCAGGTCGGCGAGCTGCTCGGCTATGGCGGTATGGCCGAGGTGCACCAAGGCCGCGACCTCCGGCTCAGCCGGGACGTCGCGATCAAGATGCTCCGGACCGATCTCGCCCGTGACAACACGTTCCAGATGCGTTTCAGCAGGGAGGCGCAGAACGCCGCCGCTCTGAACCACCCCGCGATCGTCGCGGTCTACGACACGGGCGAGGAGATCGCCCCCACCGGCGAGAAGCTCCCCTTCATCGTCATGGAGTTCGTTCCCGGCCAGACGCTCAAGGAGGTGCTCACCGCCGAGGGCCGCTTCCAGCCCCGGCGCGCCTTCGAGATCATGGCCGACATCTGCGCCGCGCTGGAGTTCAGTCACCGGCACGGCATCATCCACCGGGACATCAAGCCCGGAAACGTGATGATGACCGGGACCGGCCAGATCAAGGTGATGGACTTCGGCATCGCCCGCGCGCTGGCCAGCGGCGCCTCCACCATGACGCAGACAAGCGCGGTCATCGGCACCGCGCAGTACCTCTCCCCGGAGCAGGCGCGCGGCGAGCCGGTCGACGC
Source organism: Catenuloplanes sp. NPDC051500 (assembly GCF_044454585.1). Lineage (NCBI taxonomy): Bacteria > Bacillati > Actinomycetota > Actinomycetes > Micromonosporales > Micromonosporaceae > Catenuloplanes > Catenuloplanes sp. NPDC051500. Next base: position 229,728 of record NZ_JBITDX010000006.1, on the reverse strand, counting down.
CCGGTCAGACGTCTACGCGGCCGGCTGTGTGCTGTTCGAGCTGGTCGTCGGGCACCCGCCGTTCATCGGTGACAGCCCGGTCAGTGTTGCGTACCAGCATGTGCGGGAAGAGCCGCCGACGCCGAGCGATCTCAACCCGGAGGCCGGCCCCGACCTGGACGCGATCGCGCTTAAGGCGTTGTCGAAGAACCCGGCCAACCGCTACCAGAGCGCCGGCGAGATGCGCGCGGACCTGCTGCGCGCCGCCGCCGGTCGCCCGGTGATGGCCACTCCGGTGTTGCGGGAGGACGAGACCCAGTACATGGGCCCGGCCTCGCACCAGACCGGGGCGACACGTGCGATCCCGCAGGGCGGTGGCTACCCGCCGCCGCCGCAGCGGAAGGAGTCCTCCGCCTGGGTCGTCGCCGGCCTGAGCGCGATCGCGGTGCTCATCGTGATCGGCCTGGTCGCCTGGATGGCGATGAACGGCGACAAAGAGGCCACGAGCACGGACGTGCAGGTCAGCGACGTCGTGAACATGACTCAGCAAGCGGCTGAGGACAAGCTCAAGACGGACGGCTTCGTCCCGGCGTTCGCGGATCCGCAAACGGACAGCTGCGACGTCGGCAAGGTGATCGCGCAGAAGCCCGGCCCGGAGACCAAGGCGCCGAAGGGCTCCGAGGTCGAGCTGACCGTGTGCCAGGAGCCGGACAAGGTGAACGTGCCGAACGTGACCGGCTCGAAGTACGAGGACGCCGCGGCGACCCTCGAGCAGATCGGCCTGAAGCCCGAGCGTTCCGACGTGGACAGCGCGGCCCCGAAGGGCCAGGTCGTCAAGGTCGAGCGTCAGGGTGAGTCCGTCGCCCGGAACACGCCGATCCAGGTCGAGGTCTCCCTCGGCAACCTGGCCAAGGTGCCGGGTGTGGTCGGCCAGCCGGCGATCGCGGCGAGGGCGGCGCTCGAGCAGGCCGGCTTCAAGGTGACCGAGGTGCCGGGCGATTCCATCCCCGCGGGCCAGGCTCCGGTCGTCACCGACCAGAACCCGAACGCGAACGAGACCCGCAAGCTGGGCAGCACCGTCCAGATCACGGTGCAGAAGAACGAGGAGCCGGATCCGGGCAACACCACGCCGAACCCGGGCGGCACCACGCCGGGCCCGGGCGGCGGCAACAACACGCCGAGTCCGACGCCGTCCGCCTCCGGCGGCGGCGGGTTGCTCGACTGACGTAGACGACGAACGAGGGCCGTGACCACTGAAGGTCACGGCCCTCGGCCGTTTGCTGACGATCGCCGGTCAGGCGGTCACGAACGCGCCACGGCGGCGAACCTCGGCCTCGGCCGCCAGCTCCGGCGCGCGGTCCAGCGCCGAGGTGAGGCCGCAGGACGCCAGCCAGTTCGCAAGCATGGTGTGGCCGCCCTCGGTCAGCACCGACTCGGGGTGGAACTGCACGCCCTCGACCGGCAGCGTCCGGTGTCGCATCGCCATGACCACGCCGGACTCGGTCCAGCCGGTCGCCTCGATCTCGTCCGGCAGCGTCTCCGGGACAACGGCAAGCGAGTGGTAGCGGGTCGCGGTGAACGGCTCCGGAAGCCCGGCCAGCACGCCGACGTTCTTGTGCGTGACAAGCGAGGTCTTGCCGTGCAGCAGCTCCGGCGCGTGGGTGACTGTCGCGCCGAACGCGGCGCCGATCGCCTGATGGCCGAGGCAGACACCGAAGATCGGGATCTCCCCGGCGTACGACCGGATCAGGTCCATCGTGATCCCGGCGCGCTCGGGCGTCCCCGGGCCGGGGGAGAGCAGCACCCCGGCGGCACCGGACCGGCCGGCCTCGTCCACGGTGATCTCGTCGTTGCGCCGGACCTCGCACTCGGCGCCCAGCTGGCCCAGGTACTGCACCAGGTTGAAGACGAACGAGTCGTAATTGTCGATCACGAGAATGCGCATCGTCAGCTCGCCGTCGGCTCGGGGTTGTTGGTCTCGGTGTCGTACGGGATGGCGTGTTCGTCCCCGCCGGGGATGGGCGTGCCGTCCCCGCCGACCGGGTCGTTCTGCGTCGACGTGCCGTAGTCGTCGCCGACCTGCACATCGTCGAAGGGCAGGATCGGCTCGGCCCACGGGAAGACCACGAACCAGAGCAGCGCCACGAGTACGCCGCTGATCAGCAACGCCCCGGAGATCTTGCCCGGCGTGCCGAACGGCAGTTTTCGCCACAACCATGCGTACATGCGCTACTCCAGCACCGAGGGCTTCTGGCCGGGCACCCGCGGCTCCTGGCTGGACAGCTCCGCGTGGATGATCAGCCGCTGGTAGTTGTCCATCTTCGGGTGGCAGGTGGTGAGCGTGAGCATCTTCTTGGTCGGCGTCGCGCCCGGGTAGTTCGGCACCGGCGCGACCACCTCGACCTGCGTCGGGCGGACCACGTGCTCCTGGGTGACCTGGTAGATGTACCAGGTGTCCTTGGTCTCGACCACGATCGGATCGCCCACGACCAGCTGGTCGAGCGCCCAGAACGTGGCCACGTTGCGGTGTCCGGCGATCGAGAAGTTGCCGACCTCGCCGGGCATCGCGCTGTTCGGGTAGTGGCCTGGCGCGTAGCGGATGTCCGCCGGCGTGACGCCCTGGTTGACCACCCACCGCTTGTCCAGCCGGGGGATGTAGAGGCGGCCTACCGGCCCGGCCGGCGCGGCCTCGGCGGAGACGGTGGGCGTCGGGCCGACCGTGGGCGCGTTGTCCCAGGCCTGGGAGAGCTCCTGGTCCAGATCGTCCTGGTGGGCGTCGACGACCGCGCTGGCGCCCCAGACCTCGTAGGCCGCGAAGAGAAGCACGATCAGGCCGAAGGTGATCATGACTTCGCCGGCGCCGCGGACGCCAAGCATGATCCGCGAGAAGATGGTGGGCCGGGTCAGCTCGGAGTAGACGCTCTTGTAGCCCTTGTCGGTCCGCTCGGCACGCAGCTGCACGACCTTGGCGCCCCGCGGGATCTTCGGCTTCTCCGCCTCCGCCTCCACCTCGGGGTCCGGCTTCCGCCGCCGTCCACCGGGTCCCGGGCTGATTATCATGCCCATCATCGCGGTGGCCTCCGCGGCCGGATGCGTGAGCGGACCGCTGTAGGCCGGGGCCGCGGGAGCTCCGGGAGCGGCGACAGGGCCGCCGGGTGCCGGGGCGGGCGGCCGCGCGGTGACCGGCGGAAGCAGGCTGGTGGCGGCATCCACGGCAGGTGCGGCAGCACGCGGCGGAACCGGGACGGTGTGCGGGGGAACCGGGGCCGCCGCACGCGGAGGTGCCGTCGTCGGGCGTGGCGGGGCCGCTGTGGCGCGCGCAGGGGCCGCTGTGGCGGGCGGAGGTGCAGCGGCCGGGTGCGGAGGTGCTACCGCCGCGCGCGGGGGAAGCAGGGACGGCGCGGTCGGCGACACGGCGCCCGTACCCCGTGGCGGCCCTGGAAAGCTTTGAAGATCTTCAGGGCTCTTGGGGTACGGGGAGGGCCGGCGGGTCGGCATCGCGGCCGGGTTCGGCGCGTTGCCGCCGTAGACGCGCGGAATTATCGCGGTCCCGTCCGCGGCGGGCGGCTCGGGCTCCTCCTGGCGGGCGGCCGGCGACGTATACGTGCTGGCCGCGTACGTCGCGGGCTGCGTGCGCCGCCGCGGAGGGGTTTCGCCGTTCATCGGGGTCACTCAGGGACCGTCGCCGTGCGCAGGGCGGTGGATCCGTCATACGCCGGCACGGTGGTGGTCCCTTCCACGGTCTCTCGGTAACCGAGTCCATAGTCGGCCACCGCCTGGCGGAAGGCCTGGACCCCGGACGAGGCGGCGAGGGATTGCCGCATCACTTCCGGATCACCGATCGCGATTATCTCGTAGGGCGGGGAGTAGACCCGCCCGTGCAGAAGAAGCGTGTTGCCCACACAGCGTACCGCGCTGGTGGAGATCACCCGTACTCCCATAATCGACATCGCCTCGGCCCCGCCGGACCAGAGCGCGTTCACCACGGCCTGCACGTCGCCCTGGTGGACGACCAGGTCATCATTCGTGGCGCCGACTGTCGAGCCGGTGCGCGGCGCGTCGTCGAGCACCACGCGCACGCCGGGCCCGCCCAGCGCCGTGAAGCCGGCCTGCTGCTGGTACCCGTCCGCGCGGGTGTTCTGCGCCTGGACCGAGCCGTCCGAGGAGCCCTGGGCGAGCGTCTTCGCCCGGATCTCGTCGCGGAGCGCGGCGGCCCGCTCCTCGACGGTCTCCACCCGGTCCCGCTCGTCCTCGATGAGCTGGGTCAGCTGGGGGCGGCGGTCCTCGCGGAGCGCGGTGCCGGCCGCCGTGGTGGCGCTTGTGGTGAACAACAGGCCCGCGGCCAGCGCGATCACGGGTGTGCCGATGGACCAGACGGTCGGTTTGCGGCCGCGCCGGCCGGGCCGCAGTGCCCCGGTCGCGCGCCCGAGCACCTGCCGCCACGACCTGACGTCGTCGGTGTACTCCACGCGTCTTTCGACCTTCCCGTCCCTGGACCGCCGAGCTGTCACAGTTTCTTTGCGGCCCGTCGATGCTTTAGCGCGCCGCCTTGACTACGCTAACGAACGAACAGTATTTCGCCACGGACCACCGCCGCTGCCAACCGGTCGCCTGGTCAGCAGGCGACCCGGCGCCACGATGGCAACCACAGGAGATTGCAGTGCCTAAGTCACAGGTCCGCAAGAAGAAGGTCTACACCCCGCCCGCCGACATCCGGCCGACGACGACCGGTGCGGCGGCTGGCAAGCCGAGCCCGGTGTGGGTGCCCGCGCTGGCCTGTACGTTGCTGATCGCAGGCATCGGCTGGCTGGTGCTCTACTACCTGTCCAGCCAGCAGTACCCGGTGGCGTCGTGGGGTTACTGGAACCTCGGCGTCGGCTTCGGCTCGATGGTCGCCTCCCTCATCGTCTTCACGCGCTGGCGTTGAGAAGCCGGTAGACACCCTCGGGCGGGGGCCGGGCGTGGTGGATCACACTGCGCGTCGGGCCTCCGCCTGCCTGTGTACAACCTAGGGTGATCCCCGTCGGCTGCGATGCTTCACGTTACGGCGAGCCTGTGTTACCCGTGGGTAACCGGGCGCGTAGGCTGCGGTGAGACTCGTGTCGCCGCCGTATCTCAGCCGTAGTTCCGGGAGGCCTTCGCATGGGCAGCGTCCAGATCGTGACGACGATCGTCGCCTTCGCCATCACGGCGGTCGCCGTCGTGCTTGCGGTACGCGCGGTCTGCCGGATTGTCCAGGTGATCCGGCTCGGGCAACCCGCGCCGGAACGGCTGGCCGATCCACTGTCGCGCACCGTGGTCATGTTGCGGGAGACCGCCGGCCACACCCGCATGTTCAAGTGGGGCCTGATCGGCGCCGCGCACTGGTTCGTGATGGTCGGCTTCATCGTGCTGTCACTGCTGGTGCTTGAGGCGTACTTCGAGGTCGTCACGCCCACCGGCGAACTGCCGATCATCGGTCACTGGGTGGTCTTCGGCTTCGCGACCGAGTGGATCGCGGTCTTCGGCATCGTCGGCATCGTCTATCTGATGGCCGTGCGCCTGGCGAATCGGCCGAGTCGCCCCGGCGGCCGCTCCCGTTTCACCGGCTCGTCGATGTGGCAGGGCTACTTCGTCGAGTGGATCGTGCTGCTGGTCCTGATCCTCGGGTTCCTGATCCGCGGTTTCAAGGTCGCCACCGATCACTTCGCCTACCCGGTCTGGGCCGCGCCGGTCAGCCACGCGATCGGCGCCGTGCTGCCGGACTGGGAGGCGGGCGCCAGCGTCGTTGCCATGGTCAAGATCATCGTGTCGATGACCTGGCTCATCGTGATCTCGCTCAACGTCACAATGGGCGTCGCCTGGCACCGGTTCCTGGCGTTCTTCAACATCTACTTCAAGCGGGAGCCCGCGAAGCCGGCCGGGTCCGGGCTGGGCGCGCTCAAGCCGATGATGAGCGAGGGCAAGCCGCTCGACTTCGAGGAGGCCGACCCGGAGAAGGACCAGTTCGGCGTCAACCAGGTCGAGCAGTTCACCTGGAAGGGCCTGCTCGACTTCTCCACCTGCACCGAGTGCGGCCGCTGCCAGTCGCAGTGCCCGGCGTGGAACACCGGCAAGCCGCTCTCGCCGAAGCTGATGATCCTGTCGCTCCGGGACCACGCCTACGCCAAGGCGCCCTACCTGCTGGCCGGCGGCGGCAAGGACCTGACGGGCGAGGAGAAGGCCACCGCGGCCCAGCTCGCGCACATGGACGTGCTTGCCGTGGCCGAGGGCAACCGCCCGCTGATCGGCACCGAGGCCGAGATGGGCATCATCGACCCGGACGTGCTCTGGTCCTGCACCACCTGCGGTGCCTGCGTGGAGCAGTGCCCGGTCGACATCGAGCACGTGGACCACATCGTCGACATGCGCCGCTACCAGGTGCTCATCGAGTCGAACTTCCCCTCCGAGGCCGGCGTGATGCTGCGCAACCTGGAGAACAAGGGCAACCCGTGGGGCTCGCCGCAGAACACCCGCGAGGACTGGACCAAGGGCCTGGACTTCGAGATCAAGCGGGCCGGCGGCGACGAGGACTTCGAGTACCTCTTCTGGGTCGGCTGCGCCGGCGCGTTCGAGGACAAGGCGAAGAAGACCACCCGCGCGGTCGCCACGCTGCTCAACGAGGCCGGCGTCGACTTCGCGATCCTCGGCGAGGGCGAGACCTGCACCGGCGACCCGGCCCGGCGGATCGGCAACGAGTTCATCTACCAGATGCTCGCCCAGCAGAACGTGGAGACGCTCAAGGAGGCGAACGTCAAGAAGATCGTCGCCACCTGCCCGCACTGCTTCAACACGCTCGGCAACGAGTACTCCGACCTCGGCCTGGAGGTCGAGGTCGTGCACCACACCGAGCTGCTCAGCCACCTGGTGGCGACCGGGAAGCTGACGCCGGTCAACCAGATCGACGGCGGCGTCACGTACCACGACCCGTGCTACCTGGGCCGGCACAACCGGGTCTTCTCGCCGCCGCGCGAGGTGCTGGGGTCCGCGGTCAAGGACGGCCTCACCGAGATGCCGCGCAACCAGGAACGCTCCTTCTGCTGCGGCGCCGGCGGTGCGCGCATGTGGATGGAGGAGAAGATCGGCAAGCGGATCAACATCGAGCGCACCGAGGAGGCGCTGGCCACCGACGCGAAGACGATCGCTGTCGGCTGCCCGTTCTGCTTCACGATGCTCGGCGACGGTGTGAACGCGAAGGGTAAGCACGAGGACGTCGAGGTCGTGGACGTCGCGACGGTGCTGCTGCGGTCGATCACCACGACGCCCGAGGCGGGCAACGTACCCTCTGCGTGAGATTTTGAGCTTTTGATGCTTTACCGCGGCACCCGAGGCAGACAAGGATCTACCTCAGGTGCCGCGGTCGTCTGCGGACCCGGCATCCGTCCGGCAGACTAAGGCCGAGGTGAATCGATCATCGACGGGCTCCTACTCACCACACTGCTGCCGCTGGTCGCATTTGTCCTGCTCACTGCCGGTAACGCGTTCTTCGTGGCGGCCGAGTTCGGGCTGATCACGGTGGACCGCATCGAGATTGACAGGCGCGCCGACGCCGGCGACCGCGGTGCCCGGGGCGTGCGCGCGGCGCTGCACGAGCTCTCCTTCCAGCTCTCCGGCGCGCAACTGGGCATCACGATCACGGCGCTGCTCACCGGCTACCTGGCCGAGCCCGCGCTGGCGAGCCTGATCGACCCGGCGCTGCGCCCGATCCTCGGCGGCCGCGTCGAGGCGGTCGCGCCGCTGCTCGCGCTCGTGATCGCCACGCTGTTCTCGATGCTCTTCGGCGAACTGCTGCCGAAGAACGCGGCGCTGGCCCGGCCGATGCGCGCCGCGCTGGTCACGGCCGGTCCGATGCGCGTCTTCTCGGTGCTCTTCGGCTGGCTGATCCGCGCGCTCAACAACGCGGCCAACTGGGTGGTACGCCGGTTCGGCGTCGAGCCGCAGGAGGAGCTGGCCAGCGCGCGCTCCGCGGACGAGCTGGGCCTGCTCGCCACCATCTCGGCGCAGGCCGGCGAGGTGTCGGTGGAGACCGCCACGCTGCTGCGGCGCACCATCCGGTTCGCGGACAAGCGCGCGGCCGAGGCGATGACGCCGCGGGTGGACGTGGTGGCGCTGCGGTCCACGCACACGGTCGCGGAGCTGATCACGCTGGCCCGGGAGAGCGGGCACACCCGCTTCCCGGTCTACGAGCTGACGCTTGACCAGATCACCGGCGTAGTAGGCGTGCCGGACGCGCTCGGCGTGCCGCTTCACCGCCGTGCCACCACCACTGTCGCCACCGTCGCCCGTGAGGCGGTGCTGGTCCCGGAGAGCCTGAACCTGGACGGTGTGCTCGCCGCGCTCCGGGCCGGCAACGCGGACCTGGCGATCGTGGTCGACGAGTACGGCGGCACGGACGGTGTGGTGACAGTGGAGGACCTGGTCGAGGAGCTGGTCGGCGAGATCTCGGACGAGCACGACGTCGCGGAACTGCTCCCGGACGAGCTGACCGCGCCCGGCGACGAGCGGACCAGCCTGGTCGACGGCGTGCTGCGTGAAGACGAACTGCGTGAACAGACCGGCTTCCGATTACCTGAGGGCCCCTACGAGACGCTCGGCGGTTTCCTGATGGCCCGGCTCGGTCACATCCCCGTGCCCGGCGAGACGGTCGAGGCCGACGGCTGGGAGTTCACAGTGATCGAGGTCGAGCGGCACCGGATCGAGCAGGTCAGGATCGTGGCGCCAGATGCTTGAGATCGGCCTGACCGTCCTCCTCCTGCTGGGCAACGCGTTCTTCGTCGGCGGCGAGTTCGCACTGATCGCCTCGCGGCCGACAGTGCTCGAACCGCTGGCCGAGACGTCCGCGCAGGCCCGGCTCGCGCTCACCGCGATGAACCAGATCCCGTTGATGATCGCCGGCGCCCAGCTCGGCGTCACGATCTGCTCGCTCGGCCTCGGCGCGATCGCGGAACCTGCTATCGCGCACTTCCTGGAGGTGCCGTTCCAGGCGCTGCACGTGCCGGAGCCGGCCGTGCACCCGATCGCGTTCACGATCGCGCTCGGCCTGGTCGTCGGCCTGCACACAGTGCTCGGCGAGATGGTCCCGAAGAACATCACGCTCGCCGGACCGGAACCGGCCGCGCTCTGGCTCGGCCCGGCGATGCTCGCGTTCTGCACCGCCACGAAGCCGCTGCTGCTGGCGATGAAGTGGGCGTCCCGGCAGATCCTGCGGATCTGGGGGATCGAGGCGGCGGACGCGGCGAAGACCGTGTTCACCGCGGAGGAGCTGGCCGGGCTGGCCAGTCAGGCGCAGGCGGAGGGCCTGCTCGGCAGCGAGGAGCACGCGCGGATCACCGGCGCGCTCGCGATGAGCAGGCAGACCGCTGCGGACGCGCTCCGCGAGTGGCTGACCGTGGTGACGGTGTCCGAGGACGTGTCGCCGGCGTCGCTTGAGGTGCTGTCCACGCGGACCGGGCGGTCGCGCTTCCCGGTGGTGCAGCGCTCGACGCGGCGGGTGCTGGGATTCATCCACGTCAAAGACATCCTGGGGTACGAGGGGGCGGCGCGCCGGCTGCCGGTGCCCCCGGAAGTGGTGCGCCCGCTGGCGGTGGTGCCGCCGGACCGTACCCTCGCGGATCTGCTCATCGGTATGCGCCGCGAACGCCGGCACATGGTGCTGGTCAGTGACGGCCGTGCGCCGCTCGGAATTCTGACACTAGACGATGTGCTCACTGCGGTAGTTGGTGGCGATTTAGCGTAACGATTCGTGAGTGCTCGGATGCTGTACGAATTGGTAATCGCCATTGGGTTGATAACGGACGGGTAAACGACCTAAGGTGAGGCCTCGTCCCCCGCCGGCACCAAATCCACTCCTCGTCCGGCAGACCTCTCACCCCCCTCGGAGGCGAGCCCCGGTGACGCCCAGGCTCTCGTTGCGTCCCCATCGTCTTGCGACTCGTGCATTCCTCTCCACCGGCGCGGCTGTTCTCTTCAGCCTGACGCTCCTGGCCGCTCCCGCCCACGCTGAGCCCACCCTCGCGCAGATCGAGGCTCAGATGGACGAGAAATGGCAGGAGCTCGAGCCGACGATCGAGGAATACAACAAGGTCCACGGCGAACTCAAGGCCAACCAGAAGAAGCGGACTGAGCTGGAAGCGAAGATGCAGCCGCTCAACGACCAGATGAAGGTCGCGGTCGACAAGGTCGGCCAGCTGGCCAACGAGTCGTACCGTGCCGGTCCCGCTTCCGGCATCAACTCGATCCTGAAGACCAGCTCGCCGACCGCGCTGACCGACCAGCTCATCTACCTCGACCGGCTGGCCGAGATCGAGCGTGCGGACATCTCGGCCGTGACCACGGCCCGCAGCGAGATGGACAAGCAGAAGGCGGACCTCGACAAGGTCGTCTCCGACCAGGAGAAGCGGGACAAGGAACTCTCCGCGAAGAAGGCGGAGGTCGAGAAGGAGATCGACGCGCTCGAGGAGCTGCAGAAGAAGGCGTACGGCTCGGTGGCGAACGTGCCCAGCAGCGGTAGCACCTCCGGCGGCTCGTGCTCGGCATCCGGTGCCAGCGGTGCGGCGGCCACGGCCGTGGCGACCGCGTGCGCGCAGATCGGCAAGCCGTACGTGTACGGTGCTGCCGGCCCCGGCTCGTTCGACTGCTCCGGCCTGGTCGCCTACGCGTGGGGAGCGGCAGGCGTCGGCCTCCCGCACAGCACCACCGCGCAGTGGAACATGGGCACCGCGGTCAGCGCGGCCCAGGCCCGCGCCGGCGACGTGGTCTTCTTCTACAGCGGTCTGAGCCACGACGGTCTGTACCTGGGCAACGGCAAGATGGTGCACGCGCCGCAGCCGGGCATGTCCGTCGAGGTGCTGAGCATCAACGTGCTGCCGGTGGTCGGCTTCCGCCGCTTCGGCTGACGACTCGTTTTCTCAGGCGGGAGCCCTCACCGGACGGCCGGTGGGGGCTCCTGCTTTTGCATGATTTCCATTGAGGTCCCCGGTGGGTTCGCGAGCGGCACACCAGTCACTCCCCACAATGGTGGAATGTCCGAATCATACGTAATTTGGGGCAGGCTGACCGGCCGGGTGGCCGTGACTGCCGCCGGGGGTGCGGTCCTCGCGCTGCTGGCCGGCGTGGCCGTGACCTCCGACCAGGCCCCGCCGCCCGTCCCCGCGGCGTCGATCACCACAGTCCCCGCCTCCGCCGTGGCGCGTGCGGTGCGCGCGCCGGTCGCCGTGCGCTACACCTTCGACGGCGGCGCGGGCAAGCAGGTCATGGACGCCTCCGGCCGGTACGCGCTGCGGGCCAGGGCCGCGGTCGGCGGGACGCTCGGCTTCTCCCGGCACGGCGCCGGCTGGGCCGCGGTCTTCCCGGCACGCTGCACCGCGCTCCCGCAGAACTGCCCGCGCACGATCCTGGAGGGTGGCGACCCGGCCGCGCTCAACCCCGGCGTCCGGCGGCTCCAGTACGGCGCTGCCGTGCTGATGCGGCCCGCCGACACCGCCGACGGGGCGAACGTGGTGCAGAAGGGCTTCTCCGTCGGCGGCGGCACCCAGTACAAGCTTCAGGTCGACGGTGTCGCCGGGCGGCCCAGCTGCGTCGTGGCGAGCCCGACCCACATCTACCGGGTGGTGGCGCCGGTACGGGTCGCGGACGGCCGCTGGCACGCGCTCGGCTGCACCCGCGCCGGCGCGGCGCTGGCGATCAGCGTGGACGGCGTGGCGCGCGGGTCCACGAAGCTGCCGGCCAACCTGTCCATCGTCAATGCGGAGCCGCTGAGAATCGGCGGTAAGAGCGTGACCGTGAACAACGATCAATATGCGGGCCTGGTCGACGATGTATATGTGACTATCAATTGACAGACAGTTTCCTAACGTAGTGCGACTGCGTTTGTACGTACCGATTTATGGGTTCGATCCGCTTGCGGTGCCCGTTTTGCCTCTCTAACCTTGGGTTCGCCGGGCTCGATGAAGGGCGATCACCCCCGATCGACGCGAGCCCGACACCGCTGAGTCGTCCATCAGGATGAACCGGGGACCCAAGCAGCACGTGGGGTGAATCCGTCGGTCACCACCGACGGTAGGGCGATGACCCTGTGATGAGCGCTACTGCACCGGCCTCATCACGCCCGAACCCGTCAGCTAACCCGGTAGGCGGTCAGGGACACAAGGGAGCTTTGACTTCGGTGGCAGGTATTGCTGCGCTCCGAAATCGGTCCGTCATAGTCGGCGCGATGTCCGCCCTGGCCACCGTGATGGTGGTCATGCTCGGCGGTACCGCTGCCCATGCCGAACCGTCCGTGGCCGAGGTGGAAAAGCAGATCGACGAGGCTTGGCATGATCTTGAGCCGACGATCGAGAAGCACAACTCGACACGCCAGGAGCTGGACAAGAAGAAGAAGCAGGCCGACGCGCTCGGCGTGAAGATCCAACCGCTCAAGTCGCAGGTCGACGCGGTCATGGGCCGGGTCGGCACGATCGCCGCCGAGGAGTACAAGAGCGGCCCGGCGAGCGAGATCGGGTCGATCCTGATGACCGGCTCGCCGACCACGTTCACCGACCAGCTGGAGATGCTCGACCACTTCGCGCGTGTCCAGAGCCGGGACATCGCCCAGGTCGTCGCGCTCAAGGAGCAGCTGGAGTCGGAGAAGGCGCCGCTCGACGCGCTGATCGTCGACCTCACCAAGCAGGAGGCCGAGCTCGCCGCGAAGACCACGGAGATCAACGCCAAGGTCGACGAGCTGCAGGACCTCCGCATCCAGGTCTACGGCAACGGTGGCGGCGGCTCGCTGGCCCCGGCGCCGTGCCCGTACGAGTACCCGGGCGGCAAGCGCAGCACCGTGGTCAAGTTCGCCTGCGCACAGATCGGCAAGCCGTACGTCTGGGCCGCCGCCGGTCCGGACGCCTTCGACTGCTCCGGCCTGATGCTTGCGGCGTGGAACAAGGCAGGCATCTCGTACCCGCACAACGCGGCCGCACAACGCGGGCTGATGAAGTCCGTGAGTAGGGCGAACCTGCAGGCCGGCGACTTCGTCTTCTACCATTCCGACCTGAGTCACGTCGGCATGTACGTGGGGAACGGCTGGGTGGTCCATGCGCCCAACCCCGCGGAACCGGTGCGGATGATGAAGATCGACGCGATGGAGATCCACAGCTTCGGCAGTCCGCTCTAGCAGCGCCTCGCCACAGCTACTACGCGAGCGGGAAGATCAGTCCTCTGATCTTCCCGCTCGTTGCTTTTCCCGGCCACCGCGGAACCGGTGCCCGCGGGAGCGTGCGGGCCGCGACCACCCACAGAGTGGGTATATCCGGATCTTGATCTTCCGGGTCTATTCCGCAGACGCGGTCGGCCAGGTGCGCCAGTTGCGCCAGGCGCGACTCGGGGTCGGGCCGCGTTGTCCCTGGTAGCGGGAGCCGTAGACCTCGGAGCCATACGGGTGCTCGGCGGGCGACGACAGCCGGAAGATGCACAGCTGCCCGATCTTCATGCCCGGCCAGAGCATGATCGGCAGGTTCGCCACGTTCGACAGCTCAAGCGTCACGTGGCCGCTGAACCCCGGGTCGATGAACCCGGCCGTCGAGTGCGTCAGCAGACCCAGCCGGCCCAGGCTGCTCTTGCCCTCCAACCGCCCGGCCAGCTGATCGCCGAGCGAGATGACCTCCAACGTGGAGGCCAGCACGAACTCTCCCGGGTGAAGCACGAACGGCTGCCCCGCCGGGACGTCGACCTCCGCGGTCAGCTCGTCCTGCTGCACCGACGGATCGATGTGCGTGTACAGATGGTTGTTGAAGACGCGAAAGAGCCGGTCAAGCCGCACGTCGATGCTGGACGGCTGGACCAGCGCGGCCTCGAACGGATCGAGGGCCAGCGTGCCGGCCTTGATCTCAGCGACGAGGTCCCGGTCGGAGAGGAGCATCCGGACACCCTACCTTTTGGCCTGGTTGTTCGAACGTGTGTTCGATAGGATTGCGGCATGGCTACCTGGACCACATTCGCCGCTCAACAACCCGGACTGGCCACCGCCATCCGTTCCCTCATGCAGCAGTACGGTCCGGGCCTCGGCTACCTCGCCACCGTCCGCTCCGACGGCGGCCCCCGCGTCCACCCCGTCTCCCCGGTCATCACCGCCGAGGGCCTCTTCTGCTTCATCGTCGACTCCCCCAAACGCCGCGACCTCGACCTCGACGGCCGCTACGCGCTGCACAGCTTCCCGCCCGAGGACAGCGACGACGAGGCCTACCTCGCCGGCTACGCCCACCCGGTCACCGACATCGCCCGCATCCACCGCCTCGCCGGCGACCTCCGCGCCGAACCCCACGTCGACTGGCGCCTCTACGAATTCACAATCGACGTCGCCATGCTCGCCCGCCACGGCCGCGGCGGCGCCACCCCCCTGGCCGCCAACGCCAACGCCCGCCCCGCCGTCCAGGTCTGGCGCGACCACGCCCCAAGCGTCGAAATCGTCATCGGCGGTGCGGCGTGAGGATGGCGCTCGCGCACCTGTCGACCAACCAGGTAGAGTGAGGCGGCACCTCGCGGGTGTAGTTCAATGGCAGAACATCAGCTTCCCAAGCTGACAGTGCGGGTTCGATTCCCGTCACCCGCTCAGCGAACAAAGGCCCAGGTCAGCGGTACGATCCGCAGCCTGGGCCTTTGTCTTTTTGATCTTTTTTTGGGGCTCGTGCCCCCAGGTTCCGCGTGTCCTTCTCCTTCGCGTCCCCCACGAGCTTGCCGAGCGCATTGGCGATCCTCCGATCACGGCCGGCGGTCTTGTGCATGTAGATCAGCGCAGCCCGACTAAGTGGCCATCCGGTTCATCGGGTCTCGCGGCGTCGCGCCGGACTCGGCCGCGCAGGTGTTCCCGGTGGTGCCGGAGGTCGTGAAAGTGCAGACCGGGGACGCTGGCCTTCTCGGTCGCCTCTGATGTGGTCGAGGCACACAAGCAAGCGACCCGCATCCAGGAGGCTGAATGCGGGCCGCGCGGCGGACCGGCACAACGAGGGAGGGGGAACGCCGAGCGCGTTCGCTCCCGGCCGTTGCACCGCGGCGAGCGCAGGATTCGCCGCGGCTGCCATGTGGTCCGCGTGATGAACTTAATCGACTAAGGCGGCGACTGTCGTCCTGCGTACTTCGATTGGGTTACCCGGCAGGCCCCTCGATCGCTGCTGCTCGTCCAGCAGCTCGACTAGCTCACGGACAAGCGCGTCATGCTGATCGGAGGTTATCGGGGGCCATCGGAGAAGATCATCGCAGTCGTTCAGCTCGATGAAGGTGGAAGGCAGGGCGATTCGAGATCGCCGAACTCGTTCACCTGAAGCCCGTCTACGAGACCCCTCGATCCGTCCGGGCGGCTGTCGTCGATCCCGGCGAGGCGCGAGGCCTGGTGAGTTCTGGTAATCCGAACGATGTTTTCGGACTTCGACATCAGGCGGGACTGCCGGGTACAGTCCGGACCAGATGGTTAGCTAAGCATGGGGGTGATGCGATGTCCGCCGAGGCAGTGCACTTCAACATGCATGAGGCGAAGACTCACCTATCGCGGATCATCGAGCGCGTGGAGAATGGCGAGGAGATCATCATCGACCGGGCCGGTAAACCTGTGGCGAAGGTGATTCCCCTGGTGCGCCGGGTCAATCGCACCGCCATCGGATCGCTGGCGGGGCAGGTCGATCTCTCGGGCGACTGGGACTCGCCGGAGACCAACGCGGCAATCGCCGATGACTTCGGGATCGGTGGATGAGCCTTCTCCTGGACACCCATGTGGCGCTCTGGGCTATCACCGGCGATGCGACGCTCGGCGAGGACATCCTCGATCGACTTCGTCATGATCCGGATGTCTATCTGTCGCCAGTCACCCTGTGGGAGATCACCATCAAGCAGACCGCTGGCAAGCTTGCGGGACCGGACGATCTGGCGGAGCGTATTCGCGATGCCGGCTTCCGCGAGTTGCCTGTCACCGGCGCACATGCGATCGCGGCCGGTCGGCTCCCACTGCATCACCGCGATCCGTTCGACCGGATGCTCATCGCTCAGGCATCCGTCGAAAGGTTCACCCTCGCCTCCCGCGACGCGGCGATGAGCCTCTACGACGTGGATCTCCTGAAGGTCTGACCGGGCGCCCACAGCGGACCTTGCCAATCGCATTGCCTACGTTCCGCGTCGGAGGGCTCTCGGCGCGAGTGTCGAGACAGCGGAGAGCGGCTGTGCGGCCGATCAGCGCCCTTATGAGGCGACGAGGCATGTCCTCCACGAGCTTGCCGCGCGCGCCGGCGATCTTCCGAGAACGGCGCTGTCTCTGCATGTAGATCAGCGCGGCCCGGGGGTGGAGCGGCCCATCCGGTTCATCAGGTCCCGCAGCGTCGCGCCGGGCTCGGCCGCCCAGGTGTTCCCGGTGTGCCGGAGGTCGTGGGAGTTACAGGCCGGCGATGCCGGCCTTCTCGGTCGCCTCTGATGTGGTCGAGGTGCGCGAGCAGCGGCCCGCATCCAGGGGGGCTGAATGCGGGCCGCGCGGCGGACCGGCAAACGGGGGAGTGAGAACGCCGATCGCATTCCCTCCCGGCTGTCGCACCACGGCGAGCGCAGGACTTTGACCTTGGTCAATTCGGCCTCTACGCGAGTTCCCAAGCTGACAGTGCGGGTTCGATTCCCGTCACTCGCTCGATCGCTGGGAGCCCCTTGCTCGCTGAAAAGCGCGAGCCGGGGCTCCTCGCATTTTCCCTGGGGGCCGAGCCCCCAGACCCCGCGGTCTGGTGGTCGCTCAGCGGGGATCGCCTGCGGGTTCGCACGGCTGGCTACTCCATTTGGGTAAGCGGCAAGCCGGGTTGCCGCAGCGCATCATGGCTTTGTGGAAGGTGATGAGTTGGCGGAGTTCGATGTGACCGAGGACGAGTTCAACGCCATGCTCGACCAGGGTGAGCCGATCGAGTTGGCCGGTCCGCCGGAGTGGATCTGCCTGGTGACTATCCCGGGTGCGGTGTCAGTCCAAGTGGATCTGGCGGTCCAAACCATTGCCGGTGATGATGCTGGTGGCGATGTGGGCGGCGGCGCGGCGGAAGAGGAGGCGGCGGGGGTGGCGGAGGTCGGCCAGGGTGGGGCGGGCGGATTCGCGTAGGGCTGCCGCATTCTGGGTGATGGCGGGGCCGAAGTCGGGGAAGTGGCCGTACAGCGCGTGGTTCTCGGCTGCGCCGAGATAGGCGAAAGGGCCAGAGGCCAGCATGGGTACGAACGGGGTGCCGATTCTTCGCAGGTTGCGGTAGGCGTCGCGGTCGATCATGGCGACCACGTGGGTGATGTGCTCGCGGGTGAAGACGCGGTAGAGCGTGCGGTAGAGCAGCGTGCTGACCAGGGCGGAGCGTGCACCCCGATATTCCGGGAGTACGGCGAGCGTGGCCACGTCGACGGCGGGGCGGCCGTCTGTCATGTGGTGGTGGGCGCGGATGGCCTCGACCGTGCCGCCGATGTGGGCGGGGGCGTCGTTCAGGGACTTGAGGCCGGCGGGGGACTCGTCGATCAGGCGGATGACGCCGGCGGGCAGGCGGTGGGCCTGGTCGAGCACGATGATGAAGCGGCTGGCCGGCTCGTACGGGCCGTACTCGGCTGACATGGTGGCCGCGTCGTTGCCGAAGGTCTGTTCGAAGGCAATGCGTTCGATCGAGCGTGCCGGGTCGGCGAGCGGGTGGTCGGTGCCGGCAAGAAGCGCGGCGAAGCGGCCGGGGTAGGCGCCGGGGCGGATCATCGACCGGATCTCGGCGCGGGACAGTGCGTAGGACACGTCAGAACTCCTTCGCCACGAGGTCGGCGGGAGAGGCGACGGCGAAGAACGCGGCGGTGAACGCGATGACCGCGGTCGGGTCGAAGGCCTTGCAGGTGTAGAGGTCGACGCTGAAGAAGAGCAGTGGGTCTTCCCAGGCGTAGAAGTGGGCGCCGGAGGTCTCCCAGTGGATCCAGCCGGCCCAGCCATACCGGGTGGAACGGTGGGTGACCGGAGGGATCAGCGGCACCATGCCGGTGACCAGGGACAGCTCGTGCAGGAATGTGCGGATGTGGGCTTCCGTGATCGGGAAGGACGGGTAGCCCTCGACGACGAGCCGCTGCCGGGTGATGCCGGGGGCCAGATCTCTGAATTCGGACACGGTTGCTCAATTCGCCCAGATAATTAAGGATGATCAAATGATCGTCCACAGTGGGCGGTCGCGCAGCCGCTTGTCCAGATGACCAAACGAACGAGATATGCCGCAAAAGCCTAAAGCTGTTCGGCCCGCAGGATGCTTCGGACACGCAGCTCGGCCGCGACGGCGGGGGTGCACTCGGCGACTACAGCGGCGGTGCCGACCGTGACGGCGCCGCAGGCCGCGACTATCTCGCCGAGCGCGCGGGACTGGGCGCCCGTGGTGATCCAGTCGTCGACGATCAGCGCACGGTCACCGGGCCGTAGTTGCCGGCTCCGCACGCCGAGCGAGAGCCGCCGGCCCTTGTGGTCGGGGTCCGCGTCCGCCCAGGTCATCGGCTCGGCTACCGGGGAGTGGCCGCCCTTGTACGCCTCGACGAACCCGACCTCAAGCGCCACCGCGACAAGCGGGCCGACGATGAAGCCGGTCACCTCCGGCGCCAGCACCACTGTCGGGTCCTCGTCACGGAACAGCGCGGCCAGCGCCGGTCCCAGTGCGCGCAGGATCGTGGGTGAGCGCCACCAGCCGGAGAGGTCACTGACCAGGTGGGGGAAGTCCCTGCCCGGATCATTCCAGCGAAATGCGCCGATCAGTTCGGTGGTAAGGTCCGACGACACCAGATCATCTTGCCTGCGCGCCGCAACGGTGCAACCCACCGGCTCTCCCGGCGCGTCCTGTAGTCGGCCGAGATCCACTCCTGTAGTCGGCCGAGCTCCACGCCGACACCCCACAAGGGTGACTCGATCGGGCGACATCCGGGAGACCCCTCCACCCCACCGGACGGCCATATCGGCATCAGACTAGGGGGCAAGTTGGTGCAGTCCCGTTGGTCGATCAGGCATGCTGGTCCCGGACCAATGCACAGTCTCCTCACGGGCCGACGCCCGATCAGTCCTGGATCCCGCGCCGGCCTCGGCGCGGCTGTTGCGCTGCTCGCGCTCGTGTCCGTGATCGAGTTGGCCGACGGCTCCAAGGCGAGCTACGTCGGGCTGGTCGCGGCCGCGCCGTTCCTGGCCGCCGCGTTCGCGCCATGGCGGGTGGTGCTGACCGTGGGCGCGCTGGCCACAGTGGTCGGCGCCGCGTTCGTGCTCTCTGACCCCTCGTTCCCGGCGGCGGTCAATGTGGCAGGTGTGGGGCTGTCCACAGGCATCGCGGCCGCGGTCGCGACGATCCGGGACCGCCAGGCCCGCCGCATCGACGAGCTGTTCAAGCTCGCGCAGGTCGCGCAGCAGGCGGTGCTGCGGCCGATCGGCCCGCACGTCGGCACGCTCGCGGTGGCGGGGCGTTACATCTCCGCGACCGCGGCCGCGGACATCGGCGGGGACCTATACGAGGCCCTGGACACCCCCTATGGGGTACGGATGATCATCGGTGACGTGCGTGGCAAGGGGCTTGACGCGGTGCGGCTCGCAAGCATCGTGCTCGGGTCGTACCGGCATGTGGCGTTCGAGCGTGGCGACCTGCGCACGGTGGTCGCGGACCTGGACCGGGCCGTGGCCCGCAGCGTCGGTGACGAGGACTTCGTGACCGCGGTACTTGTCGAGGAGCGCGGCGGCACGCTGACGATCGTCAACTGCGGGCACCCGGCGCCGCTGTTGCTGCGCCGTGGCAAGGTCATCCAGTTGGACCCGCCGGCGCCCGTACCCCCGCTTGGTTTTCGGCCGGAGGCCCAGCCGCGAGTGGAGCGGCTGGAGCCCGGCGACCGGTTGCTGCTCTTCACCGACGGCCTCGGTGAGGCGCGCCGGGAGGGTGAGTTCTTTCCGACGGCCGAGCGCGCCTGGCAACTCGTCGGGCACGGCACGGTGGGCGACGGTCTGGCCTCGCTGGAGTCTGCGCTGCAGGAGTGGGTGCACGGCCGGCTGGACGACGACATCGCGCTTGTGCTGATGGAGTACACAGGCCCCCGTCCCGTCGCGAACGCGGCCATGCCGAGCTGGGAAGTCGGCGCCGCCGGCTCCTGACTACAGCAGCTACGGCGCGGGGCGGGGCGCCGGCACCGGCATCGGCCCGGGAACGACCGGTGCGGCTATCGGCGGCAGCATCGTGGTCAGCGCCTCGTCCGGATCCTCCGGCGCGCGGTGCCGCCCGATGTAGCCCTCGTCCGGCTCCTGGCGTATCTGACGCAGCGCACCCCGAATGTTGCTGAGCAGCATGGAGGTCCTCCCACACGGTGGCCCGGCCAAGCGCCGAGCGGCGTTTGTAACGTGCAAACGAGGTGGACTCGGCCCAGGATGCGGTCCGTTCGGCGCGGCGGCTTGACCTGATGGTCGAGGTCACCCCAGAAACACGCCAAAAAGGGTGAATTGCGGGCGTCCGTCTGCCGATCGTGCCGCGCGTGTGGTCGCGGTCACTCAACCGTCGGCCTTGTCCGTACTTACCCGCCGGTAATACAGTTGGCTATTACTGACCGGTAACGAGCGTGAAGCGGGGGCTGGCGCCCATGAGCCACTACAAGAGCAACCTGCGAGATCTCGAATTCAACCTGTTCGAGGTGTTCGGAGCGGACCGCTCGTTCGGCGTCGCCCCCTACGGCGAGTTCGACGTCGACACGGTCCGGGACATCCTCGCCGAGATGCGGCGGCTGGCCGAGGAGGACCTCGGCGCCAGCTACACCGACGCGGACCGGAATCCGCCGGTGTTCGACCCGGCGACGCACACCGCCCCGCTGCCCGAGTCGTTCAAGAAGTCCTACCAGGCGTGGATGGGCTCGGAGTTCTGGCGGCTGGACCTGCCCGAGGCGCTCGGCGGCACCCCCGCGCCCCGCGCGGTCTGGTGGGCGATCGCGGAGATGGTGCTCGGCTCGAACGCGGCACTCTGGATGTACTCGTCCGGCCCGTCCTTCGCGCACATAGCGCACGTCGAGGGCACCGAGCGGCAGAAGAAGTGGGCCGAGCTCTTCATCGAGAAGCAGTGGGGCTCCACCATGGTGCTGACCGAGCCGGACGCCGGCTCCGACGTCGGCGCCGGCCGGTCCCGCGCGATCCCGCAGCCGGACGGCTCCTGGCACATCGAGGGCGTCAAGCGCTTCATCACGTCCGGTGAGCACGACCTGAGCGACAACATCATCCACTACGTGCTGGCGCGCCCGGTCGGCGTCGAGGGCGTGGGCGGCCCGGGCACCAAGGGCCTGTCGCTGTTCATCGTGCCGAAGTTCCACTTCGACGAGGAGACCGGCGAGCTCGGCGACCGCAACGGCGTCTACGCCACGAACATCGAGCACAAGATGGGCCTGAAGGTCTCGAACACCTGCGAGCTGACGTTCGGCGAGCACGGGACCCCGGCCAAGGGCTGGCTGCTCGGCGACGTGCACCAGGGCATCCGGCAGATGTTCCTGATCATCGAGTACGCCCGGATGATGGTCGGCACGAAGGCGATCGCCACGCTCTCCAGCGGCTACCTCAACGCGCTTGAGTACGCGAAGAGCCGCAAGCAGGGCGCCGACCTGCTCCGCCAGTCCGACAAGACCGCGCCGCGCGTCGAGATCATCAAGCACCCGGACGTACGCCGTTCGCTGATGCTGCAGAAGTCGTACTCCGAGGGCCTGCGCGCGCTTGTTCTGTACACCGCCACCTGGCAGGACAGCGTGGCGAAGGCGGCGGCGGCCGGCGACCTGGAGAAGGCCGCGATCGGCCGGAAGGTCAACGACCTGCTGCTGCCGCTGATCAAGGGCGTCGGCTCGGAGCGCGCTTACGAGCTGCTCAGCCACGAGTCGCTGCAGACGTTCGGTGGTTCCGGCTTCCTGCAGGACTACCCGCTCGAGCAGTACGTCCGCGACTCCAAGATCGACACGCTCTACGAGGGCACCACCGCGATCCAGAGCCTCGACCTGGTCTTCCGCAAGATCGTGCGGGACAACGGGCAGGCACTGATGCGGGTGGCCGGCGAGATCCAGGCGTTCATCGAGTCCGAGGGCGGCAACGGCCGGCTCAAGGACGAGCGTGCACAGCTCGGCCGCGCGCTCGGCGAACTGCAGCAGATGCTCGCCACGATCACCGGCTGGCTCGGCGCCGCGCAGGGCGGCAAGCCGGACGAGCTCTACAAGGTGGGCCTGCACTCCCGCCGCGTGCTGCTCGCGCTCGGCGACGTGGTGGTCGGCTGGCTGCTGCAGAAGCAGGCCGAGGTGGCGCTCGGCGCGCTTGCCGGCGAGGTCTCCGCAGCTGACCAGGCGTTCTACGAGGGCAAGGTCGCGGCCGCGCGATTCTTCGCCCACGAGGTGCTGCCTCGGCTCGGCGCGGACCGCCGCGTGGTCCAGGCCGCGACGCTTGACCTGATGCAGGTCGCCGAGGACCAGTTCTAAGACCTTCACAGATCAGCGGGGGTACGGCGTACCCCCGCTGATCTTTTTTCGCAGGTCACTGCGAGCCCTCATGTGCCGATATAGCCTGAGATCTCCGGCACGGGGGAGTGCACATGGGCATCGGCGGAGGAATTTTCCTCATTGCGATCGGCGCCATTCTGGCCTTCGCGGTTCACGCGGAGCCGGGATGGCTGGACCTCACAGTGGTCGGCTGGGTCCTGATGCTTGCCGGCGCGTCCGCACTGCTGATCACCATCTGGTACTGGAACAACCGACGGAGTCGCGCCCCGGGCGTGCCGATGGACGTGGTCGACGAGACCAGATACGCCCATCCGGCCGCACCACTCGGCGCGGACTCCGAGATGGAGATCCGGCACCCGCCGGCGCCACCGGGCTGAGACCGTTCAGCCGCGCGCCGTGTGCGAGTCGGCAAGCGGTGCGCCGCCCGCGGCGAGCGCCGACCAGTCGCCGTCGAAACGGTGCACGGCCAGCCCGCTGGTGCGCATGCCGTCCGAGTCGGCGGCGCCGTCCGGGTCAAGCATCGCCGACAGCAGCGAGACGTCCGGGTTGTGGCCGACAAGCAGCACCGTACCCGTCTCCGCCGGTACGGTCTTGACCAGCGCGAGCAGCGCGTGGTGTCCCTCGGCGTAGAGCCCCTGCTCGTAGCGGACGACGGGCGCGCCCGCCTCGGCGGCCGCCTCCGCCATCGCCACCGCCACACCGTGCCAGGTCTGCCGGGTGCGCCGCGCGGGCGAGCAGAGCACCAGCTCCGGCCGGTGGTTGTGGTGGGCGAGCCAGGCTCCGGCGGCGGCCGCATCCGCATGTCCCCGCTCGGTGAGCGGGCGTTCGAGGTCGCCGACGCCGTCCGGGCGGTCGGCTTTGGCGTGGCGGAGCAGAACCAGATTTCGTGACGTCACGCGATACAGCTTGCCTGATTGGTGAACGCCGGGGGTGGGTAAGCCATCACTCAAGCTCGGCAATACGTCGGCCACCCCGGTCGGCCGTCAGCCAAGGAGGGCCAGGCATGGGTTTCGGAGGAAGCATCTTCCTCATCGCGCTCGGGGCGATCTTTGCGTTCGCGGTCGAGTTCGACCTGGGGTGGATCGACATCCACGTAGTCGGCTGGGTGCTCATGCTCGCCGGCCTGGTGGGGCTCGTCACGACCATCTGGTTCTGGCAGAGCCGCCGCCGTCCGGTCGCGCCCGTCGAGGGTCAGATGGTGGCGCCGCCGCACCCGGCTACCGCGCCGCCGGCCGCGCACGTCGCTCCCCCCGTCGCCGCACCTGTCGTCGAGGAGCAGTACCGCGTCCGCCGCGAGCAGTTGTAATTCCGGTCGTCGCCTCGCTCTTCCGGGCTCGGCGCCGTCCGCGCCTCACAGCCTCACAGCCTCACAGCGAGAAGGAGGACTCCGCAGCAGATGCTGCGGAGTCCTCCTTCTTTTCAGGCGAACAGAGCGAAATAGATCGCGATGTGGTGGCAGATGGCGGCAACGAGCGTGCAGGCGTGGAAGAACTCGTGGTGCCCGAAGACCGTGGGCCACGGGTTCGGCCGGCGCAATGCGTAGAACAACGCGCCGGCGCTGTACATCACGCCGCCCACGATGAGCAGCACAAGTGCGGTGACACCACCGTGGTGCAGGATGTCCGGCAGGACCGCGACCGCGACCCAGCCGAGCGCGATGTAGAGCGGCGCGCCGGCCCAGCGGGGCAGATGCGGCCAGACGAGCTTCAGCGCCACGCCGAGTATCGCGCCGGCCCAGACCACGCCCAGCAGGATCTCCGACTTCGGAGACGGCAGCAGCAGCGTGCAGAACGGCGTGTACGTGCCGGCGATGAACACGAAGATCATCGAGTGGTCCATCCGGCGCATGATCTGGTAGCCGCGAGGACTCCAGACCCGCCGATGGTAGAGGGCGCTGGTGCCGAACAGACCACAGACGGTGAGGCTGTAGATCGCACAGCTGATCACCGGGGTCCAGCCCGGCCTGGCCAGCGCGAGGGAGCAGAGGACGATGCCGCAGACCAGTGCGACGAAGAACGCGTAGGCGTGCAACCATCCGCGCAGGCGAGGCTTGCCGAGGTCCAGCGGCGTGAGGCGAGCGGGGGCTTCGGACGTCACGTCATCCAGGTTACGGCACCGTAAGTTACCTTGCAGTAGTGAAGCGTCTCACCGCGTTTGGAGTGTAGTGCGGAGGCGACTACCGTGCGGAGCCATGGACCTCAATGCTGACCTCGGTGAGGGCTTCGGCGTCTGGAAACTCGGCGACGACGAAGCCCTGCTGGACCTGGTGACCTCCGCGAACATCGCGTGCGGCTTCCACGGCGGCGACCCGTCCATCATGCGCTCGGTCTGCGCCGCCGCGGCCGACCGGGGCGTGGCGATCGGCGCCCAGGTCGGCTACCGGGACCTGGCCGGCTTCGGCCGACGCCGCATCGAGTATCGCCGCGAGGACCTGCGCGACGAGATCATCTACCAGATCGCCGCGCTCGACGGCTTCGCCCGCGTGGCAGGCGACCGGGTCCGCTACGTCAAGCCGCACGGCGCGCTCTACAACACCGCCGCCGTCGACGAGGTGCAGGCCGGCGCCGTCGTCGACGCGATAACCGACTATGACGCCGGGCTCCCCGTGCTCTGCCAGCCCGGCTCCACGCTCGCCCTGCTGGCCGCCCACGCCGGTCTCCGCGTCGTCGGCGAGGGCTTCGCCGACCGCGCCTACCTCCCCGACGGCCGCCTGGTCCCCCGTACCGACCCGGACGCGGTCATCCACAACTCCGCCGCCGTCGCCGACCGCGTCGTCCAGATGGCCACCGCCCACACCGTCACCACCGTCGACGGCACCGTCATCCCCTGCCAGGTCGAGTCCATCTGCCTCCACGGCGACACCGCCGGCGCCGTCGACCTCGCCCGCCGCGTCCGCGCCTCCCTCCTCGACGCCGGCCTCTCCCTGGCCTCCTTCACCTGACCCGTCATCCTCAGACAAGATCTGAACCCAAGATCCAATTCATCTTCCCGCTCCCGCGCTGCTCCAGCCCGCATGCTCCCGCGGGCAAACCTCACGCCGGGCTCCGCTGGCGCTCCGCTCGTCGCTCGGAGCCGGTTCAGCGCGGGCCGGGAAAGAGCACGGCGACCGCCGCCGTACACCCGACGGGCCTGAGGGCGGCTGTCGCTGTTCCCGCTGGTGCCCTGTCAGAGGTGGTGGGCGCTGCCGCTGTGGCCGCCACGCATCCGGCGCGCCTGCGGATGGTTGCCGCCGCACATCCGGCGCGCTCGCGGACGGCTGTCGCGTTCCCGCCCGGTGCCGCGTCAGAGGTGGTGGGCGGTGCGGCTGCGGTCGAGCGAGGGCAAGGGCTGGCGGCGGAGGACGGAGGTCCGCGGTGGTGTGGTCGGTTTGGTCGTGGCGGCCCGTGGTGGGCTGCGCGAGAGTCGCGTCTGCGCCGGTCAGCGGCCCGGCTGCGGCCGGATGACCGCACGAGCCGGCGTCGAAGGCCGGGAGCACCCTGGGGCTCAGGTCGGGGGCGGCCACGTTCGTCTGGGGCAGGGTCGGGCGAGTGCGCGACCGGTGTCGCGTCATCGGCGTTTGTCAGCGCGCTGCCGGTGTTACGTCGGGGGCGGTTGTTAGTGCGCGTCCGGTGTTGTGTCGCGGGCGTTTGTCAGCGCGCGGCCGGTGTTGCATCGCGGGCGTTTGTCAGCGCGCTGCCGGTGTTGCGTCGTCGGTTGGTGGCCAGTGAACGGCCATGTCACGTCACCGGTTGCTTTCGCGTCATCAGCGGATGATTAGCGCGTCCGGTGTTGCGTCGCCGGCTGATGATCAGGGCGAGGCCGTGTCACGTCACCAGTTGATGGTCAGTGCGCGGCCGGCTTCGCGTCGCCGGCGGGTGATCAGCGCGAGTATCGCTGGGTGGTCGCAAGGGCCGGCACCGACGCCAGGGTGCCGCGGAGGAACGGATGATTTCGGCACTTCCGCCGAGGTCGACCTGAGGCCGGTGCGCAGGTGCCGTCGTGCCCTATTTTTTCGATATCGCTGGTCGCTGTGGGCGTTTGCCAGCTGCGCGCAAGGATCTTCAATCCCGCCAGGTGGACGGCTGGCTCTCGCCCTTCGGGCACGTAGGGCGCGCGGCCGGTACTTCAGGCGCTCCGGACCCGACATTTCGCCCTAGCCGTGGCATTCGCCCGGGTCGGATCCACCAGAAAGACCCTTGATGAACGTCGGAGCAGGGAGCCGGTCCCGCCGTGGTGAGGGGAGGGACCCGCGTCGACACCGAGGTTGCTCGGCGTGCCGTCTCGGTCGGCGTGCGGGCTGGCGGGTGCGGTACGGCGCTGCGGAATGAGCACTCTGACGCCAAAGCGGGAGCGGGCCGCGGTTGAGTGCGCCAGAGTGCTGTACATGAACGCGATGCTTCCGCTGGCAGAGGTCCGCGATCGGCTCTCCACGCTGGTGACCTCGGTCGAGCAGACTCACGAGCGCATCATCATCACCCGCAACGGCCGGCCGGCCGCGGTGCTCATCGCCGTCAGCGATCTCGAGACCCTGACCGTCACGCCGGGCCGGGCGGGCATCAAGGAGTCCGCGAACGGCGACGAGCCGGACGTGTCGATCGATCAGGCACGCACGGACAGTGCCGCGCGGGGCTGATCCGGGGCGCGCGACGGCGACGGGGGATGGGACGCGCGGAACCGGCTTCGCGCGACGGCGGGGTCTTGCCGCGGCGGGACCGGCTCCGAGCGACGTGCGGAGCGCCAGCGGAGCCCGGCGCGAGGTTTGCCCGCGGGAGCGTGCGGGCCGGACCTCCGCGGGAGCGGGAAGACGAACTGGATCTGGGGTGGAAGGCCCTAGGGCGTGTTTGACGGATCGCGACGGCCTGCGGCGTGGTCCAGGCGCCGCCCGGCCGCACGCCGCGAACACCTGGATACAACACCGGTATCCGGGCGCCCATGGCGCACACCCGGACAACACCTGGACCTCGCCTCGGCTCGCCGGGATCCGTCAAACACGCCCTAGGCGTCGAGCCCGCGGAGGATGAGCGGGAGGCGGGTGGGGGCGCCGGGGGTGATGGTGATGGGGACGCCCCAGTCCTGGCGGGTGAGGTGGCAGGCGGCGTGTTCGACGTCGATGTCGCAGGTGGCGGCCTGGGCTACGACCTGGAGGACGCCGGCGGGTACGTCAGGGTTCAGGCGCAGCGTGCGGGACAGCGTGGTGGTGGTGCCGGCGCCGTCGAGGAGCAGCTCGGGCGGGGAGGCGCTGATCACCAGGCGGGTGGAGGGGCCGAAGGTCTCGTCGAGCTTCTGGCCGGGCGCGGGCGTGAAGATGATGTCGAGCGTGGCCTCGCCGGGGGAGAGCGGGGTCGCGGGCCGTTCGGTGCGGTGGCGGGTGCCGTCGGTGGAGACGCCTGCGGCTTCGAGCGCGCCGGGTGCGAGGCGGGTCAGGCGGTGGGCGGCGGACTCGACGACGAGTACGGCGCCGTCGTCGGTGAGGATCACGTCGCTTGGTTCGGCGAGGCCGCGGTCGACGGTGGTGACCTCGTCGGAGTCGGGCGAGTAGCGGCGGACCGCGCCGTTGTAGGTGTCCGCGATCAGGACGGAGCCGTCCGGTAGCGCGCAGACGCCGAGCGGGTGCTGGAGCAGCGCCTGTGCGGCGGGTCCGTCCATGTGGCCGAAGTCGAAGAGTCCCTGGCCGACGGCGGTGTGCAGTTCGCCGTCCGCGATCCAGCGGAGCGCGGACGTCTCGCTGTCGGCGATCCACAGGCGGCTGCCGTCAGTGGAGGGGGAGAGGCCGGACGGCTGGGCCATCCACACGTCGGGGATCGGGCCGTCGCGCAGCGCCTCGACAGTGGTGCCGGCGTAGACGCCGATGGTGCGCTTGATCGGGTCGAACCACCAGAGCTGGTGGATGCCGGCCATCGCGATGATGATCTTGTCGTCGTACCAGGCCACGTCCCAGGGCGAGGAGAGGTCGACGGCGAGCGCGTCGTGGGCGTGCCCGTCCGGCGCGGACCGCCACTGCTTGCCGGAGCCCGCGATCGTGGTGACCGTGCCGTCCGACAGCCGCACGCCCCGGAGCAGGTGGTTGACCGTGTCGGCGACCACCACGTCGTAGCCGGCGATGTCCGCGGTGTGCGGCGGGAGCAGGCAGAGGCCCTGCGGTTCGGAGAAGGACGGGGACTCGTCGGAGCGGCCGCGGGCGCCGGTGCCGATCCGCCGGACCACGTCGCCGTCGAGCGTGATCTCGGCCAGTGAGTGCCGCGCCGAGTCGGAGACCAGCAGGTTTCCGCCCGGGAGCGGCACCGCCTTGCCGGGGAAGCGCAGCGCGGTCTCGGACTCGGCGGGCGGCACGTACGGGCTGTCGCCGCGCCGCAGCGTGCCCTTCGCGTCGTGCGTGGCGATCAGCTCGTCGACCAGCCGGGCCAGGCCCTCCGCGTGGCCCTCACCGGCCATCGACGCGACCAGGTAGCCCTCCGGGTCGACGACCGCGAGCGTGGGCCAGGCCTTCGCCGCGTACTGCTGCCACATCAGCAGATCAGGATCATCAAGGACCGGATGGGGTACGCCGTAGCGCTCCACGGCCGCGGCCAGCGCGTCCGCGTCGCGCTCGTGCTCGAACTTCGGCGAGTGCACGCCGATGATCACCAGCACGTCGCCGTATTTCTCCTCGAGCGGCCGGAGCTCGTCGAGCACGTGCAGGCAGTTGATGCAGCAGAACGTCCAGAAGTCCAGGACGACGATCTTCCCGCGGAGCCCGGCCAGCGTCAGGTCGGCGCCGCCGGTGTTCAGCCAGCCGCGCCCCCGGAGCTCGGGTGCGCGGACCCGGCCCTGCGGTGTGTTGCTCATCGTTCCTTCTTCTGTGCGGTGTTTCAGCCGGTGACGGGCGCGGACTCGGCGGCGCCGCCGGAGACGGCCGGGGCCAGGCAGAGCACCTCGCCGCCGGTCCGGATCTCGATGAACGGCTGGCTCAGGTCGGTGCACTGCTCCTTGGTGGCAGCGCGGGAGACGACCGTGTACGCGTCGGACTGCGTGCACTCCGCCGCGACCGCCACGTTCCCGTCCTTGCGGACGCAGCCGCCGACCGGCACGTCGAGCGAGTTTGTCGACTCCTTGGAGGACGCGATCAACCACACGATCAGCAGGGGTACGGCGACGAGCAGCGCGGCCACGATGACGACCGCGATCAGGACGCCGCCGTTGCCACCCTTCTTCGGCGCGGGCAGCGGGTCCTTCGCCGGTTCCGGCTCCGTGGCCTTGAACTTGTCGAACGCGTCCTGGTCGGTGTCGCTGAAACCACCGCCGGGCTGCTGCTGGTCGAAGCCGCCGGGCTGCGGGGCGAAGCCGGGCGCGTCCTGGCCGAATTCGCCGGGGGTGCTGCCGGGGGTGCTGCTGAACACGGCCGTGTTGTTGCCGAACGACGGGGGGTTGCCCGCGCCCGGCCCGGGGCCGAACGGGTCCTGCTGCTGGCCGAACTCCTGCTGCTGACCGAACTCCTGCTGCTGGCCGTAGTCCTGCTGCGGCGGCTGACCGTATGTCTGGGGCTGCCCGAGGTCCTGCTGGCCGAACTCCGGCCGACTCGGCTGGCCGTATTCCTGCTGGCCGTAGCCGGGCTGGCCGTATTCCTGCCGCCCCGGCTGGCCGAACTCGGGCTGGAAGCCCTGATGCTGCTGCCCGTAGTCCTGCTGCGGCGGCGGCCCGAAGTCGTCGGGTGCGGACGAGCCGCGCGGGTCGATCGAGCGCCCGTCGACGACCTGTCCCGGGTACGGCAGCCCGCCACCGACAGCGAAGTGCGGCGGCTGAGCCTCGGCCGGCGGCTCCTCGCGCTGCTGCGGCCCGTGCGCGAAGCCGTTGACCGGCCCGTGCTCCTGCTGCGGCGGCGCGAACGAGGGGCCGGTCGCGGGCGGGGCGTCGAAGCCGCCGCCACCCCAGCCGGGCGAGCCACCGGAGACCGGCGACCCGGAGACGGGGGAGCCGGACACGGGAGAGCTGGACACCGGGGTTCCGGAGACCGGCATGCCGCTTACCGGTACGCCCGAGACAGGTGCTGACTCGTCCGGTTCCGGCGCCGCGGCCTTGCCGTAGACGCGGGCCTGGCCCTTGCCGGCCGGCGGCGGGAGCGGCTGGTCGGACGGCGGAGTGATCTTGCTGAGGCCCGGCACGGAGGCGCTGCCCGCGACCGCGCGGCCGGTGGGCGGCGCGTCGGCGGACGGGTCCCCGGCCGGCGGCGTGGAGACGGGCGACACGGCGGCGGACGCGGACGGCGGCACGACGGCGGCACGGGCGACCCCGGCCGATCCGGTTGCGGGCGGCGCGTACGGCGAGTTGGCCGCGGGCGGGAAGTCGGTGGGCGTGCGCGGCTGCGGCACCTGGGCCGGGTCGCTCTGCTGCTCGGAGCCGTACGGCGCGGCGTACCCGGACTCGGGCCCGAAGCCGGAGTCCGCGCCGAACCCGCCGCCGGGCTGTGCTGCGTAACGGCCGGACTCGGCCGCCTGGCTCTCCTCGGGCGGGAACGAGCCGCCCTGAGCCGGTGCGGAAGCCTGGCCGTAGGTACCGAAGCCCGCGGACTCGGCGGGCGGGGTCTCCCGGTAGCCACCGTTCTCCGCGCCCTGGTCACCGCCGAACGTGCCGCGACCGGCCGGAGCCTGGCCGAAGCCCTCGTTCGCACCCGGCGCCTGCCCGAACCCACTCGACGACGGGCTCTGCCCGAAGCCACCGGCCGACGACGGGCTCTGCCCGAAGCTGCCCGAGGAAGCCGGGTTCTGTCCGAACTCGCCGGCCGGGTTGCCGCCGGAGACGGGCGCGTTGCCGCCGCCCGCGCCGAAGCCGTTGAACGAGCCGCCGAAGGACGTCGGCATGGAGGTGCGTGACGCCTCCGGGTTGTCCGGCGGCGGGATGGACGCGAAGCTCGCGCCCGGTACCCGGACCGGCGGGTTCCACGGCTCGGGCGGCGCCTCCGCGGGCGCCGTCTCGTCGCCGGAGTGCCCCGCGTTGGCGCCACGCGTGAACGCGCCCGCACCGAAACCGCCCGCGGCCTCGTCCGACTGTGCATCGGGCCCACCGCGCCGGTTGGACAGGTCGAAGCCGCTGTAGGTGGTCTCGGACGGCGGCTCGAACTGGCCCGGCGCGCGCTGCGGCAGCTGGTGACGTCCGGACGCGGACGGCGACCCGGGCGACTCGGCCGGAAAACCGGAGGCCGGCGCGTCAGTGCTCGGCACCGGCGACGGCGGAGCGACGGCGGAGGGCGCGGCCGGGGAGGACGGTGTGGCCGGGGAAGAGGGTGTGGCCGGAGCCCACGCCTCCGGCGGCAGGCCGCTGCGCTCGTACGCCGGCTGCTCGGCACCCCAGGAGGGCTGCTGCTGGGCGGGCGCGGGTGCGGCGGCGCCCCACGACGGCTGCTGCGGCGGGGCCGACTCCGCGCCCGGGTACGACGCACCCGGGTAGGACGAGCTGGCCTTCCAGTGCTGCGTGGCCTCCGCGTACGCCTCGCCCTGGTCGTTCGTCTCGGGCTGGCCGTAGGGGTTGTACGGTGCCGGCTCGGCCCCGAACGTCGACGGCGGCGTGGCCGGAGCGGGTGGCGGTACCGAGGCCGCGCCGGAGACTGTGGCACGCCCGCCGAAGCCGGTGGAGGAGCCGCCGCCGAACGTGCGCGGCTGCTCGGCCGACGGGTCCGGTGCGGCCGGCGCCCAGCGCGACTGCGCGGGCGCGGAGGTCTCGGGGGACGGTCCCCAGTTCTGCGGCGCGGGCGCGACCGGCGACTCGGGGGTCACGTTGGGTGACCACGAGGTCTGGCTCGGCCACTCGTTGGCGCCGCTCTCCGGCGCCGTTTCCGGCTGCGTGTTCGGCGCGGCGGGCCAGCGGGGGACCCCGGCGGAAGCGATTCCGCGCTGGGGCATGCCGGGCACCTGCGCGGCGCCGGCCGCGGGCTGCTGCGGCGGCACGTTGCCGCCGGAACGGTAGGGGTTGAAGCTCTCGGCGCCCTCCGACGGCGGTGTGCCGTCGGTGCCCGGCGCCGCCTCAGCCGGCTCGTCGCCGGCCTTGTGCAGGCCCTCGGACGTCATCTGCGCCTCCTCCATCGCGTGTCGGCCGGGTCGCCTGGCCAGGGCTTTCGGAGGACCACTGGGGCCGTCCGACCCGATCGTCGGCCACGTGGATCGCAGCTTCGCCGGGCGGGTCGCGACCCCGGTCCCGATGCCTCCCGCCGGTAGGTGCCGGTGAGATGGACGCATGGGTGGCCATGGTGTGGCGACCGTGCCCAACCGTACCGGGCGCCATAGCAGGTCGGAAATACGGACCCGGATACGCGACGGCCCGCCAGGGTGGTTCGCGCCGATATTTCAGGCGCGTCCACCCGGCGGGCCGAGGGGTTCCGTGTCGCCCGGGCCGTCAATCGGCCGCGCGGGTCAACGCAGTGAGTGTGGAGCCTTACCCGAAGTGACGCTGGGCGATGGTGAGGATCTCATCGCGCAGCGCGGGGGTGTTGGCGGAGCGCAGGGCGCGCTCGATCGCGCGGTTCCGACGAGCGGTCTCACGCTTGGCCTGGATCCGGCTGATCATGCTCATGACTTTCATCACTCCTGGTGTTCCGATCGGTGGCGCCCGATCTGGTAATGCAATTCAAGCACGCGGCGAGGTTGTTTGCCAACGATTTTAAGGTGATGGCGACCACTTGCCTACGGATCGTCGGTTGGAGATGAGATGGCCAGAAGAAAAACCGTGCCCCCGCCGGATGTCCGGCGGGGGCACGGTTGATGAACTCTGAGCAGCGAAGATCCAGTGCAGCGGCGGGAATCAGCTCCAGGCGAGCAGCGCGGCCTCCGGATCCGTGAGGAAACGGCCGATGTCGGCCAGGAACTTCGAGCCCAGTTCGCCGTCGATGATCCGGTGGTCGAACGACAGGCTGAGCGTGGTGACCTGCCGGACCTTCACCTTGCCCTTGTGCGCCCACGGCGTCTCCCGCACCGCGCCGAACGCCAGGATCGCGGACTCGCCGGGCGGCAGGATCGGCGTGCCGGCGTCGATCCCGTAGATGCCGACGTTCGTGATGGTGAACGTGCCACCGGCCATGTCGGACGGCGTGGCCCGGCCCGCACGCGCGGTCCTGACCAGCTCGTTCAGCTCGTCGGCCAGCTCACGCAACGGCAGCCGGGCCGCGTCCTTGATGTTCGGGACGATCAGCCCGCGGTCGGTGGCGGCCGCGATGCCGAGGTTGACGTAGTCCTTCACGACGATCGCGTCGCCGTCCCACGACGAGTTGATCATCGGGTGCCGGGCCAGCGCGAGCAACGACGCCTTTGCCACAAGCAGCAGCGGGGAGACGCGGACCTCGCGCCACTCGCGCTGTTCGCGGAGCCGGTCAAGCGCCCGCATGCCGCGGGTCACATCCACGGTCAGGAACTCGGTGACGTGCGGGGCGCTGAACGCGGAGGCGACCATGTTCTCCGCGATGAGCTTCCGCACACCCTTGACTGGAACGCGCTGTTCGCGGGATTCGCCAAATTGGACATCGGGCCGGGCCGGGACCGTGGCGGCCTCGACCGCGCCCTGCACGTCCGCCCGGGTGATCGAGCCCAGCGGGCCGGTCCCGGCCAGGCCGTGCAGGTCCACGCCGAGGTCGCGGGCGAGCTTGCGGACCGGCGGCTTGGCGAGCACCGGGGCGTGCACGGAGGCGGCGGGAACCACTACCGCTACCGCGACGGGGGCCGGCTCCGGGGTTGTCTCCGCAGGCGGTGGGGTGGTGACCCGCCGGGGACGCCGCTTGGCCGCGGTGGTGCGAGGGCCATAACCCACAAGCACGGGGGTACGCCCGGCGGCGGCACCCTGACCGCCACCCTCGGCCGGCGGGTCCGGCAGATCGCCCGCGCCCGGGTCGGTGTCGATCGCGATGATCGGCGTGCCGACCGCGACGACGGTGCCCTCGTCGCAGAAGAGCGTGGCGACCCGGCCGGCCCACTTCGCCGGGATCTCCACAGCCGCCTTCGCGGTCTCCACCTCGACGATCGGCTGGTTCAGCTCGATGTCGTCGCCGACCGTGACCAGCCACTTGAGGATCTCGCCCTCGGTGAGGCCCTCGCCGAGGTCCGGCATCTCGAACTGCTTGATCCGGGACATCGCGGTCACCAGCCGTAGGTGCGGTCGACGGCGTCGAGCACCCGGTCCAGGTCCGGCAGGTACTCCTCCTCGACCCGGGCAGCCGGGTACGGCGTGTCGAAGCCGGTGACGCGCAGCACCGGCGACTCGAGTGAGTAGAAGCACTCCTCGGTGACCCGGGCCGCGATCTCCGCGCCGAGGCCGACGTTGGACGGTGCCTCGTGCACCACCACACACCTGCCGGTACGGCGGATCGACTCGTAGACCGGCCCCAGATCCAGCGGCGACAGGCTGCGCAGGTCGATCACGTCGAGCTGGCGGCCGTCCTCACCGGCAGCTGTGGCGGCGTCAAGCGCGGTGCGGACCATCGGGCCGTAGGCGACCACCGTCACGTCCGAGCCGGAGCGGACCACGCGCGAGGAGTGCAGTGGATAAGGCGTCGCCTCCGCGTCGACCTCGCCCTTCTCCCAGTAGCGGCGTTTCGGCTCCAGGAAGATGATCGGATCGTCGGACGCGACCGCCTGCTGGATCATCGTGTACGCGTCCGCCGGGTTCGAGCAGGTCACGACCTTGAGGCCGGGGGTGTGCGCAAAGTACGCCTCGGGGGACTCGGAGTGGTGCTCGACCGCGCCGATCCCCCCGCCGAACGGGATGCGGATCACGATCGGCAGGCGCACCAGGCCGCGCGAGCGGTAGTGCATCTTCGCCACCTGGCTGACGATCTGGTCGTAGGCCGGGTAGACGAAGCCGTCGAACTGGATCTCGCACACCGGGCGGTAGCCGCGCAGCGCCAGGCCGATCGCGGTGCCGATGATCCCGGACTCGGCAAGCGGGGTGTCGATCACCCGGTCCTCGCCGAAGTCCTTCTGCAAACCGTCGGTGATCCGGAAGACGCCGCCGAGCTTGCCGACGTCCTCACCCATGATGACGACCTTGGCGTCCCGCTCGAGCGAGCGCCGAAGGCCCACGTTGAGCGCCTTGCCGAGGGTCAGAACCTCTGCGGCCATCAGTATGCGCTCCCCTCGAACGACGTGCGGTACTGCGCGAACCGTGCCTGCTCCTCGTCGAGCAGTGGCGATCCATGAGGGTAGACGTTTTGGAAGATCGAACTCGGTTCGGGATCCGCCATCGTGAGCACTCGCTCACGCAGGTCAACCGCCTTCAGCCGGGACTCCTCGGCGACCTCCGCGAAGAAGGAGTCGTCCGCGATCCGCTGCTTCTGCAGGAACGCGGCAAGCCGGGCGATCGGGTCGCGGGCCTGCCACGCCTCCGTCTCCGCCTGCGGCCGGTACCGGCTCGGATCGTCAGACGTGGTGTGCGCGCCCATCCGGTACGTGTACGCCTCGATCAGCGTCGGGCCCTGGCCGCCGCGCGCGTGGTCGAGCGCATGCCGGGTGACCGCGTAGGTGGCCAGCACGTCGTTGCCGTCGACCCGCACGCCGGGGAAGCCGAAGCCGGCCGCGCGCTGGTAGAGCGGCACCCGGGTCTGGCGCTCGATCGGCTCGGAGATCGCGTACTGGTTGTTCTGGCAGAAGAAGACGACCGGGGCGGTGTAGACCGCGGACCAGATGAAGGCCTCGTTCACGTCGCCCTGGGAGGTCGCGCCGTCGCCGAAGTAGGCGATCACCGCCTCGCCGTCGTCGCCGCCGACCTTGCCGTCCTTGGTGATGCCCATCGCGTACCCGGTGGCGTGAAGCGTCTGTGCGCCGATGACGATCGTGTACATCCCGAAGCGGTACTTGATCGGGTCCCACGCGCCCTGGTCGACGCCGCGGAAGAGGCTGAGCGGCATGATCGGGTCGATGCCGCGGCAGTAGAGCACGCCGTGCTCGCGGTAGGTGGGGAAGACCATGTCCTGCGGGCGCAGCGCGCGGCCGGAGCCGACCTGCGCCGCCTCCTGCCCGAGCAGGCTCGCCCAGATGCCCAGCTCGCCCTGGCGTTGCAGCGCGGTCGCCTCGGCGTCCAGCCGGCGGACCGTGACCAGGTCGCGGTAGAGCTCGCGGTACTCCTCGTCGGTGAACTCGACGGAGTACTCCGTACCGTCCGGCCCGGTGGCGCGATCGATGCGTTCACCGTCGGGGGTCAGGAGCTGGACGAGCTCAGGGGTGGATGGCTGGGGCACAGGCTTCTCCCTCTGCATCGGGGGCGTGGCGGGGGTTTCCTGCGGCACGCCTCTCGCTCCGCCCGCCGGCGGGCTGCCGGAGAGCGGTCCCCCCGGTCACGCCTAGCCCGGGTGAGGGTTGCCGCGTGGTGCGAGGGGTGCCGACCAGGTTGCAACCGGCCGGGCATGGTGTGCCCGGTCACGTCGAGGCCGACCTGGCTCCATCCTCGCAAGAAGGTGAGCTGGATTACAGATGTCCTCGATCGCAAATATGTCGCGGGTGTTTCAGCCAACCCAATAAAGATCGATATTTCGTACGAAACGTGCCCATACTCCGAACATAGCGTTACTAATCCGGAACCGAGGGTGAAGGAGGTGGGCGGGTGTCTGGTCGCGCCTCCGGACTCACCGGCTCACCGCAGCGGTTCGTGGCCACTGTCGCGCTGCTCGTCGCGCTCGCCTCGCTGCCGGTGCTGGCGCTGCTGAACGCGGGCGCGAGCGAACTTGCCCGCACCTCGGCCGCGCCGTCAGGGCCGGTCGTGCCGTTCCTCGCGCCGCCATCCCCCGCGTCGATCATGCTCGGGCCGCCGGCGGTGATCCTGATGCCGTACCGGCTGCGTGATGGTGGGGGTTGATGGGTTTCCCCGACCACGGCGGGACCGGCGGCCGCGGGAGCATGCGGGCCGCAACCACCCACAGAGTGGGAAAGCGGCCCTCTGGTCTTGATCTCGGGGTCAGTCCTCGGCGGGCGGCTGGCGGCGGGCCTCGAGCCATGCCTCCAGCGCGTCCGGGTCCTGCGGGTCCACACCCTCGGCCAGCAGTTGCGCCACCGCGGCCGTGGCCGGGCTGCGCTGCTCGCCGGTCGTGAAGAGCCGGACGAACTCCGGGATCACGTCCTCCAGCTGCGCGATCGAGGCGGACACCGCGGCGTCCGGCAGCTCGCGGCGGCGGTGCGCGTAGGCGGCCCAGGCGCGGACCACGCGGGGCAGCATCGCGGCGTCGTCCACGTCAAGCACCGCGCGCCGGTGCACCCAGTC
This sequence comes from Catenuloplanes sp. NPDC051500, assembly GCF_044454585.1. Lineage (NCBI taxonomy): Bacteria > Bacillati > Actinomycetota > Actinomycetes > Micromonosporales > Micromonosporaceae > Catenuloplanes > Catenuloplanes sp. NPDC051500. The sequence continues at coordinate 192,084 of NZ_JBITDX010000006.1, read as the reverse complement.
CAGCAGGAAGAAGCCGGCCACGGCCGGGCTCCAGCGCAGCGGGTCCGCGTCCGGAAGCGTCGAGGCGTGGTCGATCACCAGGCCCACGCTGAACTGCAGCGACGAGCGCTCGGTCTCGGTCTCCAGCAGGTCGAGCTGCTGCGACTCCGCCTCCGGAGACCGCAGGAAGTCCGCCACAAGCGCGGACCGGGACGCATCGGTGAGCCGCTCCGGGCCGGGCAGCTCCACCGAGTCGCCGGGCAGCACTGCCAGCCGGGCGCCGGCCAGCGCGCGGTCCGTGGACAGCGACGACGCGGTGGGCAGGCTTGTCAGGTCGTCGGTGATCGCCAGGTGACGGGCGACCTGATCGCGCAGCCGCTCCGGCGCCTCGTCGCGGAACCAGGTTAGCTCGTCCTCCGCGCACAGCGCGCGGACCTGCCCGACGATCTTCTCGGCCGAGCCGCTGACGAACACGTCCTTCGCGATGCCGATGTTGTGGTCGACAAGCGTCACGACCGCGTGCTCCGGGCCGCCGAGCGACTCGTCGTCGTACGCGAACGACGCGATGTACGTGGTCTGGTCGCCGTAGACGTCGCCGTACGCCCAGGTGCCGGTGCACCGGACCCGGCCGAGCAGCCCGGCCCAGGACGGCACGCCCGGGGCGGGACGCAGCGCGGACGCGCCCTTCGCGTCCGGGACCAGCGTCGCGAAGATCTGCCGGATGGCCGCGGCAGCAGGCGTCGTGCGGTCCGCCGTGACGGTCAGGAAGTCACCGACGAACGTGCGCAACGCATCGGCCCGGGCGCTCTCCGCCAGGTCGTAGATGCTGCCCAGCAGCGCGGTGCCGAGCAGCTCGGCGTCGTAGGCGCAGTCGAGCTTGACGACGTCGCGGGCGGCCTCGAGCACGGCATCGTGCGGCGTCCGGGGTGCGGGCATGGGGTCGAGCCTACGCGTGATCCGACCGGGCGAGAGCCATGGCCTCGCGGGCTCGCGCGTAGGACTGCAGAACCTCCCGGACCGGCGCCACCACATGCTTCCGGGCGACAGTGGTGACCTCGGCGCGGAGCCGCTGGTCGGCCCGCCGCCGGGCACGCCGGGCGGCAAGCGCGATGACCGGGCGGACAAGCAGCGCCAGCAGCCCGCCGGCCAGCAGTCCGCCGAGGAACAGGACTGTCGGCAGCGGCGTGGCGCCGACGTCCGGGTAGTCGAGCGCGGGCAGGCCGAGCGCGCGGATCGCGTAGCCGACGATCAACCAGCCCAGGCCGATCCCGGCGGCAAGCGTGACAAGCCACTGGGTGAAGCCGGTCAGCCGCTGCCAGATCGGGGTGCGCAGGCCGAGATCGGTGCCGGCGACCGCGGAGTCGAGCGCGTCGCGCACGTCGTCGAGGCGGGAGCGGGCCGCGTCAAGTACGCCGGGGCGCCACGGCTCGGGCAGCGCGGCGGCGGCCCGGTCCGCGACCTGCCGGACCGCGAGTTTCACCGCGGACCGCTGGGACGCGTCCGGGTCCGGCACCGAACTTGCCGGAAGTGGTGCGGGGCGGTCCGCCTCTTCGGAGAGACCGTCCAGCAGCCCGTCGGTGGGGCCGGAGGAGGGCAGGTCGAGGTGCAGGCGGCGAAGCGGGTCCGGGCGCAGGCGGCGTAGACCGCGCAGCAGTGGCCAGCCGGTCAGTCCGGCCGCGCGGTGCCGGTACGCCCGCTCGGTCGCCTCCACCACGGCCGGCACGCCCGCCATCACCGCGAACGCGTCGACGAGCGCGGCCACCGCGGCGCGGTCCACCGTGTCCTCCGCCGCGGCCGGCCCGACCAGCTCGCCGAGCCGGGCGGCGGTCGCGTCGACGTCCGCGGAGAGGCGCATGAGCGCGGCCTGGCGTGCGACCACGGTCCGCTCAAGCACCATCCGCAGCGGCGACAGCGCCGGGGCGCGCACCGCGGACGTGGCGACCACCGGCACGTCCGGCAGGCCGTCCTCGGCGAGCAGCCGGCGCAGGTCCAGGACGACCGCCTCCTGCTCCTCGCCGGCCAGCCGGTCGGCCTGGTTGAGCACCACAACTGTCACGTCCGCGTGGGACTTGAGTTGGCGCAGGTAGACGTCGTGGATCGTGCGGTCCGCGTACTTCTGCGGGTCGACCACCCAGACGATCAGGTCGACCAGGCCGAGCAGCCGGTCCACCTCGGTGGCGTGCTGGCGGCGTACCGAGTCGAAGTCCGGCAGGTCGAGCAGGACCAGGCCGTGCAGCGCGGTGTGGTCGTTGCCGTCAAGCGCGCTCTCCCGGACGAACCGGTGCCGGGGCAGCACGCCGACCCAGTCGAGCAGCGCGTTCGCCCCCTCCAGGGAGCCCCAGACGCAGGCGTGCGCCTCACCTGTGGTCGGCCGGCGCATGCCGACCGGCGACAGCGCGAAACCGGCGAGCGCGTTGAACAGGCTGGACTTGCCGCTGCCGGTACTGCCGGCGAGCGCCACGACCGTGTGCTCGCGGGACAGCGCGAGCCGGGCGTCCGCGCGCTCGACAACTGTGTGCGCGCCGGTAAGCCGGTCCGGCGGGAGCAGGCCGTCGACCGAGCGCAGGAACCGGTTCAGCGCCTCGACGCGGCGCAGCAGGCTGTCCGCGTCGAGCGTCCGGGATGGCGCCAGCGCGTCCCGCATCCGGGACACCAGGCCGCCGCTCACGGCGTCACCAGGCCCGCGTGTCCGCGTGCGGTCTCCACGTGTAGTGCCGCCTCTCTCAGCCGGCCGGCTGAGTCCTCGACCGGCCCGACCAGTTCGGTGAAGCGCGCGGCCTCCTCGGCCAGCAGCGCGGCGACCCGGTCCAGCAGTTCGGTGCGTGCCTTCGCGGCAAGCGTGCGGATCGCCTGGTCGCCGAAGATAGCCTCAAGCACCTTCTGCGCCGCGACCGTGGTGCCGCCCGCGACAGCGACCTCCGCCCCGGTCGGGATGAACGCGGTGGACGCGAAGACCACCACCATCACCAGCAGACCTGTCGCGTTGACCGCATAGGCGGTTCCTCGGGCAAGCGCGCGCTTGTCGCCGGCCTCGGTGCGGACCAGGTCGAGCACGTGCCGCTGCCAGTCGCGGATCAGGCGTTCCGCGCGGTCCGGCAGGTCCGGTGCGGCGTGGCTGAGCGGCGCGGAGAGCAGCGCGGAGCCGGCCGGATGTGCCTGCCAGCCGGCGTACGCCGCCTCGGCTGCCTCGTCGGCCGCGCCCCGGATCAGTGTGACCAGGTTGCTCTCGATCGCGGACCGCAGCGCGTGCCCCGGTGCGGGCCGCCCGGTAAGCGTGGCGACGACCCGGTCCCGCAGGCGCCCGATCTGCGCCTCGAGCGTGCGCATCAGCTCGCCGGTGCCGACGAACTCCTGCCAGCGGGCCAGCACCTCGCCGCGCAGCAGCCGGCCGTCCTCGACGCCGTTCGCCACCGCCCGGTTCGCGCCGTTGTAGGCGTTCGTCACTCGCTCGGTAAGCGTCCCGGCCGCGGAGACCTGCTCCTCCGCGGCAGCGGCCAGCGACGCGGTGGTGGCGGCGGTCGCGGCGATCGCGCCGTCAAGCGTGCGGCGGACCACTGCGGCCCGCGCTCCCGCGTCCGCGCCCAGGTAGCCGAGCCACGCGCTCAGATCGCCGATCGCGGACGGCGGCAACAGCCCGTCCGCCGCGAGCCGGGTCTCCGGCACGATGAACAGCGGCGCGGCGCCCAGCTCGTTGTCCCGGAGCATCTCGTTCAGATGGGCCGCGATCTCCTCGGCGGCCTCCGGCGGAACCCGGTCCAGCACCATGGCGATCACGGTGCCGCGCTGCCGGGCGGTGCGCAACAGTCCCCAGGGGACCGCGTCCGCGTACCGGGCGGCGGTGGTGACGAAGACCCACAGGTCCGCGGCCGCGAGCAGCTGCCCGGCGAGCGCGCGGTTCGCGTCGACCACCGAGTCGATGTCCGGCGCGTCAAGCAGCGCGAGCCCGGACGTGATTGTCGGCACACCGACCAGCTGCAGGCTCTTCGGGTCGGTGCTCGGCTCCGTGGTGCGGGTCAGACCGGGCAGCAGCTCGCCGCGGCGGAACCACTCCAGGTCGGCCGGGTTCGCGGCCAGCAGCGGCGCCCGGGTGGTCGGCCGGAGCACGCCGGCCGTTGTCACCTTCGCCGCGACCAGGCTGTTGACCAGCGTGGACTTGCCCGCGCCGGTGGAACCGCCGACCACGGCCAGCAGCGGCGCGTCCAGCCGGGCCAGCCGCGGTATCAGATAGTCGTCGAGTTGGTCCACGAGCGCCGCGCCCGCTTCCCTGGCCGCTGCCGCAGAGGGCATGACCAGGGGGTACGACGTTTCGGCGACCACCGAGCGCAGGTGGTCGAGCGCCTCGGCAAGCGAGGCGGGGGTGAGCTCACCGCGAGTCTGCACAGTTCTCCCCGGAGACACGGTCACGCTCCCCGCGAGCGCCCGGCCAGAGTAATAAGGGTGCCCGATCAGGTGGGTTCCGAGGTACCCCCGACTTCCGGCGGATAAACTTGCGCGTGACGCGCTCAACTCTCGGCTTGACGGTTGTGGTGATCGTGGCACTATTGAGTCCGGTCCACTCAACTTGTCTTGTCGCGCTCGGGGGCGGGTGCGGTCGGAAGTAAGTCTGCGGCCTCTTCGGGGTCGCGGTTCGAGATGTGAAGTGAGGAAGAAACATGGCACGTGCGGTCGGCATCGACCTGGGCACGACGAATTCCTGCGTGAGCGTTCTCGAAGGCGGCGAGCCGACCGTGATCGCCAACGCCGAGGGGTCGCGTACCACTCCCTCGATCGTGGCCTTCGCCCGTAACGGCGAGGTGCTGGTCGGCGAGGTCGCGAAGCGTCAGGCTGTCACCAACCCGGACCGGACCATTCGTTCGGTCAAGCGCGAGATCGGTTCGACCTGGTCGATCGACATCGACGGGAAGAAGTACAGCCCGCAGGAGATCTCCGCGCGGGTGCTCATGAAGATCAAGCGCGACGCTGAGGCGTACCTCGGCGAGCAGGTCACGGACGCGGTCATCACCGTCCCGGCGTACTTCAACGACGCCCAGCGGACCGCGACAAAGGAGGCCGGCGAGATCGCCGGCTTCAACGTCCTCCGCATCGTCAACGAGCCCACCGCGGCCGCCCTGGCGTACGGGCTGGACAAGGGCACCGCCGAGCAGACCGTGCTGGTCTTCGACCTCGGCGGCGGCACGTTCGACGTCTCGCTGCTGGAGCTGGGTGAGGGCGTCATCGAGGTCAAGTCGACCTCCGGTGACAACCTGCTGGGCGGCGACGACTGGGACCAGCGGATCATCGACCACCTGGTCAAGACGTTCCGCGGCGAGCACGGCATCGACCTCGGCCAGGACAAGATGGCCCTCCAGCGCCTGAAGGAGGCCGCGGAGAAGGCGAAGATCGAGCTCTCCGCCGCGACCACCACGAGCATCAACCTGCCGTACATCACGGCCGGCCCGGCCGGTCCGCTGCACATGGACATGACGCTCAGCCGCGCCGAGTTCCAGCGGATGTCGCAGGACCTGCTGGACCGCTGCAAGGGCCCGTTCGAGCAGGCGATCAAGGACGCCGGCGTGCGCGTCTCCGACGTGGACCACGTCATCCTGGTCGGCGGCTCGACGCGTATGCCCGCGGTGACCGACCTGGTCAAGCAGCTCACCGGCCGTGACCCGAACAAGGGCGTCAACCCGGACGAGGTCGTGGCCGTCGGCGCCGCGCTGCAGGCCGGTGTGCTCAAGGGTGAGGTCAAGGACGTCCTGCTGCTCGATGTGACCCCGCTGTCGCTGGGCATCGAGACCAAGGGCGGCATCTTCACCAAGCTGATCGAGCGCAACACCACGATCCCGACCAAGCGCTCCGAGGTCTTCACCACTGCGGACGACAACCAGCCGTCCGTGCTGATCCAGGTCTTCCAGGGCGAGCGGGACATCGCGGCGTACAACAAGAAGCTCGGCACGTTCGAGCTGACCGGCCTCCCGCCGGCGCCGCGCAACGTGCCGCAGGTTGAGGTCACCTTCGACATCGACGCGAACGGCATCGTTCACGTCAACGCGAAGGACCTGGGCACCGGCAAGGAGCAGTCGATGACGATCACCGGCGGCTCCGCGCTGCCGAAGGACGACATCGAGCGCATGATGCGCGAGGCGCAGGACCACGCGGACGAGGACAAGCGCCGCCGCGACGACGCCGAGGCCCGCAACGTGGCCGAGCAGCTGCAGTGGCAGACCGAGAAGTTCCTGGCGGAGAGCGGCGACAAGCTGCCGGCCGAGTCCCGGGACCAGATCGGCGAGGCGCTCGGCGAGCTGCGCGGCGCGCTTGGCGGCACCGACATCGAGGCGATCAAGTCGGCGCACGAGAAGCTGGCGACCGTCTCCCAGCAGGCCGGCTCGCTGCTCTACCAGCAGCAGTCCGAGCAGGCCGGTGCCGAGGGCGCGCCGGGTGCGGCGGGTCCGGGTGCGGGTGCGGGTGCTCCGGGCGCGGGTGCGGCCGGTGGCCCGAAGGCCGCGCAGGATGACGTCGTGGACGCCGAGATCATCGACGAGGACGACAAGAAGTGATCCCACGGGACGCTGTGGCACGTGTGCGAGGTGAGGTGAGGGCATGACCGACGACAAGAAGCCGGGCGACAAGGCCGGATCCTCGGCGGAGCGCGAGCGTTCCGAGGGTTCCGAGCGGGTCGTCATAAGGGACCGGCGGAAGATCGATCCTTCCGTCGTCAATCCCAAGGCCAAGAAGGACGAGAAGCCCGAGGTGATCGAGCCCGACGAGGTGCTCGACGCCGAGGTCGTCCTCCCGGACGAACCCGCAGAGGAATCGGCCGGGGAGCCCGCCGAGGAGACCACGGTGACGGCGGAGACCGAGTCGGAGCAGGAGGCGGAGAAGGTGGAGCGGGTCGGCAGGCACGCGGCCAGGCACGCGGCCAAGTCACCTTCTTCCGCCCCGGCCGACGAGGCGCTCCGCACCGATCTGGAGGAGCGCACGCGCGACCTCCAGCGGGTCACCGCGGAGTACGCGAACTACCGCAAGCGGGTCGAGCGGGACCGCGCCGCGCAGGGCGAGCAGGCCACCGCTTCGGTGCTCTCCGCGCTCCTGCCGGTGCTCGACGATCTGGACCGGGCGCGCGAGCACGGCGACCTGGTCGGCCCGTTCGCAAGCGTCGCGGACCAGCTCTCGGCAGCGATCGGCAAGTTCGGCCTGACCGCGTTCGGCGAGAAGGGCGACGCCTTCGATCCGAACAAGCATGAGGCGGTGGCGCACCTGACCTCCGCCGATGTGACGGAGCCGACCTGCATCGACGTGATGCGGCGCGGCTACGAGCTCGGCAACCGGCTGCTGCGGCCCGCTCTCGTGGCGGTTGCAGACCCGGAGTGATCTCCGACCGGCCGGGGTGGCTCGCTGCGGCGGGCCACCCGGCCGGTCTCATGCACTTGGGGAACGCTGGATAGCCAGCAGGAGGTGGATTAGGTGAGTTCCAAGGACTGGCTGGAAAAGGACTTCTACTCCGTTCTCGGCGTGCCGAAGTCCGCCTCCCAGGACGACGTGAAGAAGTCGTACCGCAAACTCGCCCGCGAGCTGCACCCGGACCACAACCCCGGTAACAGCGAGGCGGAGGAGCGTTTCAAGTCGGTCTCCGAGGCGTACGACGTCCTGTCGGACGAGCGGAAGCGCAAGGAGTACGACGAGATGCGCGCGCTCTTCGGCTCCGGCGCGTTCCGCCGCAACGCCCGGGCGGGCGGTCCGGGTGGCGCCGGCGGACCCGGTGGGGCGTTCCCGTTCGACGTCTCCGACCTGTTCGGCGGCGTGAACACGGGCGGCGGCGCTGCGGGTCAGGCCGCAGGCGACAGGCGGTTCGGTGGCGCCGGTTTCTCGGACCTCTTCGGCTCGATATTTTCCGGCGGAGGCGGCGGGCGCCAGGGGCCGAACCGTGGCCGCGACGTCGAGACCGAGGTGACCATAGACTTCGCCGCCGCGGTGCAGGGCACCACGCTGCCGATCACGCTGCGGGCGCCCGGCGTCTGCGACGTCTGCCACGGCAACGGCGCGAAGCCCGGCACCCAGCCACGGACCTGCCCGACCTGCCGCGGCTCCGGCCTGGTGCAGCGCAACCAGGGCTCGTTCAGCTTCTCGGAGCCGTGCAAGGAGTGCCAGGGCGTCGGCACCATCGTGGACGACAAGTGCCCGGAGTGCCGTGGCACCGGCGGCGTGACGAAGACCCGCACGCTCAACGTCCGGCTTCCGGCAGGCGTCGCGGACGGGCAGCGGATCCGGCTCTCCGGCCGGGGCGAGCCCGGTGATCGCGGCGGTTCGCCCGGCGATCTCTACGTGGTGGTGAAGGTGCGCCGCGACGACCTGTTCACCCGTAGCGGGGACAACCTGACGCTCACCGTGCCGATCACGTTCGCGGAGGCGGTGCTCGGCACGGACCTGCGGGTGCCCACGATGGATGGCGTTGTCACTCTCCGCGTTCCGCCGGGAACTCCGAGTGGTCGGGTGTTGCGCGCCCGCGGCAAGGGTGTGCCGAAGCGGGATGGCGAAACCGGCGATCTGCTGGTCACACTTGAGGTGCAGGTGCCGAAGGAGGTCTCACCGGAGGCCCGGGAGGCACTGCAGTCGTTCGCGGACAGCACGCCGGCGGCCTCGCGGGAACACCTCGAGGCGCGGGTCCGCAAGGCGGGCTAGGTAGTCGCAAGGTGTTCCGAGGCAGGAGGTGAACCCGTGGACGCACGTATTCGCATCGCGATCGAGGGCTTCTCGGACGCCAAGATCTTGATCATCTCGGTGGCGGCGCAGATGGCCGGCATGCACCCGCAGACGCTCCGGCAGTACGACCGGCTGGGTCTCGTGCAGGCCGGCCGGGCCGCCGGCGGGGGGCGGCGGTACAGCGCCCGTGACGTGGCGCTGCTCCGCGAGGTGCAGCGTCTCAGTCAGGACGAGGGCATCAACCTGGCCGGCATCAAGCGGATCATCGGGCTGGAGCATCTGGCCGGCGACCTGCAGCAGCAGGTGCTGGAGATGCAGGACGAGCTCGCCGCGGCCTACCGCCGGATCCGGGAGTTGGAGGCGATGTCGCCGTACCCCCGGCGTGATCTGGTCCCGACCGGCCAGACGTCGACCGCGCTCGTGGTGTGGCGTCCGCGGGAGAAGCCCCAGCGATAAATTCGCAAATACGAGATATGTCGGATTTCGGCCCGAGCCGGACAGCGAGCGGTTATGGTCACCCAGGGTGCGCGACGACGAGTCGCGGGGCCAGTGGCCTGCAAAGACGACTCGCGGCGCCGGTTCGGGCGGGGATCCACGGGGGGTCCCCGCCCGGACCCGAAACAGTCGTCAGCCCAGCCGGCGAGACTGCCGGACCAGGCCCCCTTCGCACCAGTCGTGGTAGTCGAACAACTCCGGACGGGACAGCAGCATCCTCACGTTGTGCGACCATGCCGCCATCAGCTCGTCACCCTCGTCCTCCGCCTGCTCCACCATCTTCCGCAGCCGCCGCTTCGGGTGGGCCCGAAACTTCGTGCGGATGCCGTCGGCCGCGTAGATGTAGAGGCAGTGCAGAGCGAACCGGCGTGCCGGGCACGTCCGGTCCACCGCCAGCTCGAAGAGGGTGCCGACCAGACGATCCCCGGCGACGAGGAGGTCCCAGTCCGCAGGCATCGACTCCAGCGGCACCGAATCGGGCTGGTACGCCCAGGCCCGGAGCTCGGCGGCGCTCGGATCGACCGGATTCGCGAAACCGTGGAAGCTTGACTGTTGCACGCTCACCTGCGACTCCAGCCTGTTACACCCCAATGCTCATTGCGGCGACACGGTAACGCGTAGCTATCGCATATCGGAACCCGGTGAGCGTGCCATTTCCGTCCTACATGTGAGTTTCTGTGGAGGGGACGGGGGTGGCCAGCGCTGATCGTCTGCGCAGCATCGCCTTGAACCACTCCATGTCCGGCAGGCGGGCCAGCATCGGGCCGGTCACGACCGTGATCAGCACATATGCGGTCGCAAGTGACGCCAGCTGCGGCTCGACCCCGGCCGCCACGGCCAGCCCGGCGATGACGATTGAGAACTCGCCGCGCGGCATCAGCGCGAGCCCGGCGCGGACCCGGCCGGGCAGCGCGATCCCGGCGCGTTTCGCAGCGAGATAGCCGGTCAGCACCTTGGTGCTCATGGTCAGCACGGCAAGCGCCAACGCGGGCAGCAGCACGTGCGGGATCTCGCCCGGGTGTGTGGAGAGCCCGAAGAACACGAAGAAGACCGCGGCGAACAGGTCACGCAGCGGCGTGAGCAGCAGCACCGCGTGGTGCGCCACCTGACCGGAGAGCGCGATGCCGACCAGGAACGCGCCGACCGCGGCGGAGACCTGCAACTTGTCCGCAAGGCCGGAGACCAGCAGCGTCAGGCCGAGCACGCCGAGCAGCAGCGCCTCCGCGTCCTTCGCGGAGATGAACGCGGAGATCGCGTTGCCGAACCGGATCGCGACCAGCAGCACGACCATCACGGTGGCGACCGCGATCAGCAGCGACGTCGCGCCCGCGGCAAGCGACACCCCGGCCAGCACCGCGGTGAGCAGCGGCAGGTAGAGCGCCATCGCCAGGTCCTCGATCACCAGGACGGAGAGGATCACCGGCGTCTCGCGGTTACCGAGCCGGCCGAGATCGCCGAGCACCTTGGCGATCACGCCGGACGAGGAGACCCAGGTGATGCCCGCGAGCACCAGCGCTGCCGTCCAGTCCCAGCCCATCAGCAGGGCGAACGCGGCGCCGGGCAGCGCGTTGAGCGCCGCGTCAATCAGGCCCGCCGGTGCGGCCGCGCGAAGGTTGGTGACCAGCTCGCTCGCGGTGTATTCGAGGCCGAGCATGACCAGCAGCAGGATGACGCCCATCTCGGCGCCGACCTCGATGAACTCCTCGCTTGCGGAGAGCGGCAGCAGACCGCCGTGTCCGAAGGCGAGTCCGGCTATCAGGTAGAGCGGGATCGGCGACAGCCCGATCCGGCGCCCGAGCCGGCCGAGCAGGCTGAGCGCGAGGAGGACCGTGCCGAGTTCTATCAGAAGGATGGAGGTGTCGTGCATACGCGCCTCAGCCGTCCGGCTCCGACTCGGCCAGGATGGCCGCGACGCCGTCGAGCCCTTCCCGGGTGCCGACGACCACCACGACGTCGCCGGTCTGGAAGGAGAACGACGGCACCGGGGAGGCGATCACCTCCCGCTCGCGGAGCACGGCGACGATCGACGCGCCGGTGCGGGTGCGGGCTCTGGTGTCACCCAGTCGCCGATGCGCCCACGGGGAGCCGGCCGGGATCGAGATCTGCTCGGTGAGCAACCCCGCGGCCTGCGAACGGAGCCCGGCCAGCTGGCCGAGCATGAGCGAGGCGCCGAGCAGATCGGCAAGCGCCTCGGCCTCGTCGTCGGTGAGTGGCAGTGACGCGATGCACGCGTCCGGATCGTCCTGGTCGTAGAGCACCAGGTCGCGCCGCCCGCTGCGGTGGGAGACCACGCCGATCCGGCGGCCGGACGCCATGACGAGGTCATGGCGCACGCCTATGCCGGGGAGAGCTGTCTGTTCGACCCTTACTCGCACGGGATACACGCTACCCAACCGTTTCCCGCCGTCTGTGAACTGATCACCTGCGTGGGAACCTCGATGTCTTCTCTCTGTGGTCGAGCGTCCCAGGTGGAGTGCCGGTCGGGGGCCGGTTCGTGACGAAAATCAAGGCCGTCCGGGGGTACGCGTGCGTCAGGGAAGTGGGCAACCCAGAGTTGAGTGCAATAGACTCAACTTCAGTGGTGTCCTAGAACCACGCTTGACGGTAATCACTGTGGGGAGCCGATGAACGCCGAACGCCTTACCACCAAGAGCCGCGAAGTCATCACCGCTGCGGTGGCCGACGCCGGCCAGCGGGGCCACGCGACGGTGGAGTCCTGGCACCTGCTGCTCGCGCTGCTCGACACCGGCGGTTCCACCGCGACCGGTCTGCTGCGCGCCGTCGGGGCGAACCCCGCGGACGTCCGCCGGGCCGCCGCCCGCGCGCTTGAGAACCTGCCCTCCGCCCGCGGCTCAAGCATCGCCGAGCCCAGCCTGGCCCGCGAGTTCGCGAACGCGGTGGGTGCGGCCGAGCAGATCGCCCGGCCGCTCGGGGATGAGTACACGTCGACCGAGCACCTGCTGGCCGGGCTGGCCCGGGTCGGCGGCCCGGTCTCCGAGCTGCTGCGCAAGGCCGGTGCGACGGAGGAGGCGCTTGTCGCGGCGTTCCCCGCGGTGCGTGGCGGCGACCGCCGGATCACCACCGCCGACCCGGAGCAGACCTACCAGGCGCTTGAGAAGTACGGCATCGACCTGACCCAGTCCGCCCGGGACGGCAAGATCGACCCGGTCATCGGGCGCGATTCGGAGATCCGCCGAGTGATCCAGGTGCTCTCCCGGCGTACCAAGAACAATCCGGTGTTGATCGGTGAGCCCGGCGTCGGCAAGACCGCGATCGTGGAAGGGCTCGCCCAGCGCATCGTCGCCGGTGACGTGCCGGAGTCGTTGCGCGACAAGAAGCTGATGTCGCTCGACCTCGGTGCGATGGTGGCCGGCGCGCAGTACCGCGGCCAGTTCGAGGAGCGGCTCAAGTCCGTGCTGGAGGAGATCAAGAACTCCAACGGCCAGGTGATCACGTTCCTCGACGAGCTGCACACAGTGGTCGGCGCCGGCAAGGGCGAGGGCTCGATGGACGCGGGCAACATGCTCAAGCCGATGCTGGCCCGCGGTGAGCTGCGGATGGTCGGCGCCACCACGCTTGACGAGTACCGCGAGCACATCGAGAAGGACCCGGCGCTTGAGCGGCGCTTCCAGCCGGTGGTGGTGGGCGAGCCGACAGTGGAGGACACGATCGGCATCCTGCGCGGGCTGAAGGGGCGGTACGAGGCGCACCACGGCGTGCAGATCACCGACGGTGCGCTGGTCGCGGCCGCCACGCTTTCAGACCGCTACATCGCGGACCGGTTCCTGCCGGACAAGGCGATCGACCTGATCGACGAGGCCGCGTCCCGGCTGCGCATGGAGATCGACTCGCGCCCGGTCGCGATCGACCAGCTCCAGCGCACCGTCGACCGGATGAAGATGGACGAGCTCGCGCTGGCCAAGGAGACCGACCCGGCCTCCCGTGACCGGCTGGAGCGCCTGCGCCACGATCTCGCGGACCGGCAGGAGGAGCTGAGCGTGCTCACCACCCGGTGGGAGCGCGAGCGCGGCGGCCTCAACCGGGTCGGCGAGCTGAAGAAGAAGATCGACGAGCTGCGCGTCGACCTGGAGCGCGCCCAGCGGGAGACGCACTGGGAGGTCGCCTCCCGCCTGCAGTACGAGGAGATCCCCGCGCTTGAGCGGGAGATGGAGGCGCTGGCCGCCGAGCCGGTCTCGGACGAGCCGCTGATGGTCAAGGAGCAGGTCAGCGCGGACGAGATCGCCGAGGTGGTCGCCGCGTGGACCGGCATCCCGTCCGGCCGCCTGATGGAGGGCGAGACGGCGAAGCTGCTTCGGATGGAGGAGTCGCTGCAGGCCAGGGTGATCGGCCAGGCCGAGGCGGTGGGCGCGGTGTCGGACGCGGTCCGGCGCGCCCGCGCGGGCATCGCCGACCCGGACCGGCCGACCGGCTCGTTCCTGTTCCTCGGCCCGACCGGCGTCGGCAAGACCGAGCTGGCCAAGGCGCTGGCCGGCTTCCTCTTCGACGACGACCGCGCGATGGTCCGCATCGACATGAGTGAGTACGGGGAGAAGCACTCCGTCGCCCGCCTGGTCGGTGCGCCGCCCGGGTACGTCGGCTACGAGGAGGGCGGTCAGCTGACCGAGGCGGTGCGCCGCCGGCCGTACTCGGTGATTCTGCTCGACGAGGTGGAGAAGGCCCACCCGGACGTGTTCGACGTGCTGCTGCAGGTGCTCGACGACGGCCGGCTGACCGACGGCCAGGGTCGTACCGTCGATTTCCGGAACGCGATCCTGATCCTCACGTCGAACCTCGGCTCCACGATCGTCTCGGACATCACGCTCCCCGAGGACGCACGCCGGGAGGCCGTGCTCGCCGTGGTGCGCGGTCACTTCAAGCCGGAGTTCCTCAACCGGCTGGACGACATCGTGGTGTTCCGCGCGCTCACCGGCGGGGAGCTGACCTCCATCGTCGACATCCAGCTCAGCCAGCTGCGCCGCCGGCTGAGCGACCGCCGGCTGGGCCTGGAGGTCACCGACACGGCGCGGACCTGGCTGGCCGAGCGGGGGTACGACCCGCTCTACGGCGCCCGGCCGCTGCGCCGCCTGGTCCAGTCCGCGATCGGCGACCGGCTGGCGAAGGCGCTGCTCGCGGGCGAGGTGCTTGACGGCGACACGGTGAAGGTGGACGCGAGCCCGTCCAATGACGGCCTCATCGTGGGTGTGGCCTGACGCCTGACTGGGAAAACGATGTCTGAAGGGCCGGGGAACCCCGGCCCTTCAGTGAGTGTTTTTCAACCTGTCCCAACCTGTTCACGGCCCGACCCGTGAACACGGACTTGGCGTAGGAGAGCAGCCAGGTTGAAAAATGCTCACTGTTGCAATATCGACAAGGTGTTCCGACGCGGCTCCGGAGGGATGACGGGGCTTGCTACCGTCGGCGGCCAATGGGACTTGACCAGCATGGGAAGGGAGCCCCTTCGTGAACGGTGGCATCGCCAGCGTCGTATTCGGCCTCGGCTGCCTCGTCGCGGTTCTCGGCATCGTGATCGCCGTCATCGCCTGGCGTCGATCCCAGCGGAAACCGTCATCACCACCCGTGGCGAAGGGCACCGACCCGTTCCACACCAAGGACGAGGACGCGCTGCGCGGCGACCCGCGCACGCTCAAGGCCGGCGACATCGTCGAGATCCGTGGCACCAGCTGGGCGGTCCGCGGCAGCCTGCGACTCTCCGAGGGCTCCTGGGGCTGGACCGAGCACCTGATCGACGATGCGGCCGGAAACCAGGCCTGGCTCTCCGTCGAGGAGGACCCGGACCTGGAGGTCGTGCTCTGGCACGAGGTCGCGGACGTGACAGTGGGCCCCGGCCCGAAGAACGTGGACATCGACGGCCGCAGCTACCGCAGCGACGAGTCCGGCACGGCCCGGTTCACCTCAAGCGGGACCACCGGCCTGGACCCGGCCGGCACCGTGCGCTACCACGACTACGAGGCCAAGGACGGCGCGCTGCTGTCGTTCGAGTCCTACGGCGACGCCGGCACGTGGGAGGCCGCCCGCGGCGAGTCGCTCGTCCGCGCCGAGTTCCGGATCTACCCGCAGGCGCAGTGAGATGCTTGTCGACCTGACGCTTCCGTACGCGGACACCACGGCGGCGGACCTGAGCTTCGCGCTCGGTCTGCCTGCCGCGCCCGCACTTCACGTGCTCGAGATTCCCGAGCTGGGCCTGCAGCTTCGTCTGCTCGGCGCCTCGCATCAGGTGATGATGGGGGAACTGAGCGAGACCGTGGCCTGCCTGCCCGGCCGCCGGCCCGACCTGCCCGGCGCGGTCGCGGACGACAGGTACCGCTTCGCGGCGGACGTCCGTGTGCTGTCCGCCCCGGAGATGTCCGCGGAGGTGAGCAGGTTGCGCGTGGAGCTGTCCGGGCACCCGCACGGACTTGTCGGCCAGTTCCCGGGCAGCCCGGACGCGATCACGGCACTGCTGGCCTACCGGGACGGCACGCACGCGGTCGGCTGGCGCACCTGGCACGCGTACCCGCAGACCGGTGAGCTTGTCGAGACCACCACATCGGTACGTCTGGGGGCCGCATGACACCGCACCGCAAGTGGATCATCGGGGGCGTGGCGCTTGCGCTCGTCGGCGTGCTGGTGGCCGGCGCGGCGACCTTCTTCGGCAACTTCTCCGTGCGCGGCTACGTGGCCGACAAGTTCACCAGGTCGGCGACGAACGACATCGGCGGCGACGCGCTCGCCTACACGTCCGGCAAGGCACCGTCCGCTGTCGCCTCGCAGATTCGGAACGTGTGGCAGCCCGCGGACGAGGTGGTGGACGCGAGTGGCGTGTACATGCGGTACGCGGACGACGCGGTGGTCATCCTGCCGGCGGCCGTCGGTTCGCTGATCCTTGTGGAGGACATCGACTCGGCGTACCGGCGGCACAGCAGTCACGTCGGCGGCTACTGGGGTTGGGGCCGTGGCACCAGCCTGCGTGGCGGCGGACCAGGGTCGGGCAAGTGATGATCGAATCGAATGGAAGGCGCTGACAGGCGATGGCTCTGCTTACCGACCTGCTGATCACGCTTAGCTACGGCGTGGTCGGCATTGCCCTGATGTCCGTCGGCTACCTGCTTGTGGACATCGCCACGCCAGGCAAGCTGCACGTACTGATCTGGGAGAACCGGAACACCAACGCGGCGGTGCTGCTGGTGTCGAACCTGATCGGCGTCGCGATCATCGTGGTCGCCGCGATCGCCGCCAGCCACGACGACTTCGTCCAGGGCCTGATCAGCACGCTCGCGTACGGCGTCGTCGGCCTGCTGCTGATGGCCGTCGCGTTCCTGCTGCTTGACGCGGTCACGCCGGGCCGGCTCGGCGAAATCCTGGTCCAGCCGGAGCGGCACCCGGCCGTCTGGGTGACCGCCACCATCCACATCGCGGCCGGTGCGATCATCGCGGCGGCGATCAGCTGATGAATCGGAGCACCAGATCCGTCGCCAGGGTCGCGGGCACGCTCGCGATCCTGGTCGTCGCTCTGGCCGGGTGCTCGACCGACAACAGCACTGTCGTTCCGGCGCCCAGCACCGACGAGGCGGCCGAGACCTCACGCGTGCTCGCCGACGCCACCGCGGTCCAGGGCATGTGTTACGGCTGGCATCTGCAGGACGGCTCGTCGACTCCCGACAAGACGGTCAGCCGTGGCTCCAGCCTCGGCCCGTCCACACCTGTCGATTCGGACCCCACCGCATGCCGGGAGTGGGTCGAGGTCATCGTGGCCGTCACCTTCACCTCGGCCAGCAGCGAGTCGAGCGACTCCGCGCTGCTGAGCGTCAAGACCAACAGCACCCGGGTGACAAACGGCGACCTGCAGCGGCGCCTGAACGACATCGGCCTCAACGGCGGCGCGTTCCTCGACGAGCCGGCGTTCGTCCTCATGCACACCGCGCTGGCGCTGCCGCTGATCACCACGGAGGCCGGCGCCGCCACCCCGCTCCCGGCGACCGCGCCGTCCGGCGGCACGCCGAGCGAGCCGGCCCAGGCGCTTCCCTCGGCCGGCAACGACTTCCTGCGTACCAGGTGGGGTTTCCTGGCCACGGCCGGCGTGCTGTTCCTGCTCGGACTCGTCGCGGTCGGGTACGGCGCGTGGGAACGTAACAAGGTGAAAAAGCCGCAACCGCAGCCCGGCGCGGCCCCACGCTGATGGAGGTCGAGTTCGCCGGGCGGCCACGGATCGCCCGGGCCGCGGTCCTGGCCGCGGTCTTCGTCTGCGCCGCCTGCGGCCTGGTCTACGAGCTGGCCCTGGTCGCGCTGGGCAGCTACCTGATCGGCGACACTGTCGGTCAGGCCTCGATCGTGCTCGGCGTGATGGTCTTCGCGATGGGTGTCGGCGCGCTCGCGGCCAAGCCGTTCCAGCACAAGGCCGCGGCCGCGTTCGCCGCGATCGAGCTGCTGCTGGCGCTGCTCGGCGGCCTCTCCGTGCTCGGCCTCTACGCCGCGTTCGCCTGGCTCGACCTCTACGCGCCCGCGCTGATCGGCACCGCGTTCGTGCTCGGCGCGCTGATCGGCGCCGAGATCCCACTGCTCATGGTGCTGCTGCAACGCATCCGCGAGCAGTCCGCGGGCAGCGCGGTGGCCGACCTGTTCGCCGCCGACTACGTGGGCGCGCTGCTCGGCGGGCTCGCGTTCCCGTTCCTGCTGCTCCCGGTCTTCGGCCAGTTGCGCGGTGCGCTTGTGGTCGGCGCCGTCAACGCGGCGGCCGGCGTGATCCTGGTCTTCACCGTCTTCCGCCGGGCGCTGAGCCGCCGGGCGAAGATCGCGCTCGGCGCCGGGACCGTCGTGGTCGGCCTCAGCCTGGGATACGCCTACGCGGTCGCCCACGACTTCGAGGTGACCGCGCGCCAGGAGCTCTACCGCGACCCGATCGTCTACGCGGAGCGCAGCCGCTACCAGGAGATCGTGCTTACCGAGTCGGTGCCTGCCGTCTCCGGCGGCGTCTCCGACATGCGCCTCTTCCTCAACGGCGACCTGCAGTTCAGCTCCGTCGACGAGTACCGGTACCACGAGGCACTGGTCCACCCGGTGCTGGCCGGCGTACGCGGGAACGTGCTGGTACTCGGCGGCGGCGACGGCCTGGCGCTCCGCGAGGTGCTGCGGTACCCGTCGGTCGACTCGGCCACGCTTGTCGAGCTGGACCCGGCCGTGGTGCGGCTGGCCCGGACCCGGCCGGAGATCCGCGCGCTGAACGCGGACTCCTTCGAGGACCCGCGCGTGCGGCTCGTGGAGGCGGACGCGTTCGCCTGGCTCCGCTCCGCCACGACCCGGTACGACGCCATCGTGATCGACATGCCGGACCCGGACGAGACCGCCACCGCCAAGCTCTACTCCGTCGAGTTCTACACGCTTGTCCGCAACGTGCTTGCCGAGGGCGCGCGGATGGTGGTGCAGTCCGGCTCGCCGTACTTCGCGCCCAACTCGTTCTGGTGCATCGAGGCGACGATCCGCGAGGCCGGTTTCAGCACCACGCCGTACCACGTGGATGTGCCCTCGTTCGGTGACTGGGGCTTCGTGCTCGCCTCGCCCGGGACGGCCGCGCCCTCGCTGCGCACCGAGCCGCCGTCCACGCCGCGTTTCCTGTCCCCGGCCGTGCTTGCCGCCGGCGCGGTCTTCCCGCCCGACCGAGGGCCGCGTGACGTGCAGGTCTCCACGTTGCTCTCACCGCACGTGCTCGAGTACGTGCGCAGCGAATGGCGAAGTTACTGACGAACGCGTTTCATAGGTGTGAGTCTCATAGCGTGAAGTGCTTATCGAATAGAGGGGAGCGTCGTGTCGAATCCCTACAGTCAGGGCGTCCAGCCGGGTCCCAGCCGGCCGGGCGTCGTGACGGTGGCCGGATATCTGCTGTACGTGGTGGCCGTCGCGATGGTGGTCCAGTCGTTGACCTCGCTGGCGTCGGTCGGGCCGACCCGGGACGTCTACGCCCGCGCGTACCAGGGCACTGAGGCCTCGGGTCTGGAAGGCGTGCTGGTCGGCGCCATGATCTTCGGCGCGATCTTGAACCTGCTGGTCGCGGGCGGCTTCGTGGCCCTTGCGATCTTCAACAACCGGGGCAAGAACCCGTCGCGCATCACCACCTGGGTGATCGGCGGCATCTCCATCTGCTGCAGCGGCTTCGGGCTGCTCGGCAGCCTGGCCAGCGGCGCGCTGAACGGCATCGGCGGCGCGTCCTCCCAGCCGGGCATGCCGGACCCGGAGGAGCTGACCCGCCAACTCGAGGACGCGATCCCCGGCTGGACCACGCCGGTCAGCCTGACCGCAAGCGTGATCGGGCTGCTCTGCCTGATCGCGGTCGTGGTGCTGCTGTCGCTGCCGCCGGCGAACGACTACTTCCGCAAGCCGGTGTCCGCGTGGCAGCCGCCGGGCGCTCCCGGTTATCCGGGCTACCCGTCCGCCTACCCGCCGCCGAGCCAGGCCCCCTACCCGCCCCAACCGGCAACCCCAGACCCAGGCCACGGGGGTACGACTCCGCCGGGCTATCCGACGCCGGGCTATCCGACGCCGGGCTATCCGACGCCGGGTGGGGAAGCAGGTGGACAGCCGGGTCAGCCTGCCGGTACGCCGGCCGACTACCCGCCGCCGGGGCAGCCGAGCACCACCCCGCCGGGGTACGCGCCGCAGGACACCCCGCAGCCGTCGCCCTCCGACACCGCACCGCCGCCGCCGCCGTCGTCGCCCTCGTCGTCGTCGCCCTCGCCGTCGTCCGAGACTCAGTCGTCGTCGCCGTCCGAGACTCAGTCGTCGTCGCCCTCGCCGTCGTCTGACGCTCAGTCGTCGTCGTCTGACGCTCAGCGGCCGTCGCCGGAACCGCCGGCTGACCCGTCGCCGCAGCCGGGAAACGATTCCTCGCCGCGCTCCTAGGTTCCTCCTGGAAAACCCCGCCGTGCCGTGCGCCCGGCGGGGCTTTCTTTTGCGCGACCGGCGAGTAGGTTCGTGCCCGGGACACATCACTTCGAGGGGAACGCGTGATTGTTTCGGGATCGGCGACGCCAGCACCCGTCACGCGGCCGACGGGCACGGCGGTGACCGCCGCGACGCTGATGATCGTGATGGGCGTGGCCGGGATACTTGCGGCCGCGCTGCACCTGCTGTTGACCGTGGAAGGCCTGGGTGACTTCGCCCTTGAGGCGCGCCGGTTCGGTGGCGATCCCGCACTGACCGAGCGGTTCGAGGCAGGCATCCGTACCGCCGCGATCGCCGGTGTGGTGCTCTCCGCAGTGGCCGGCGTCCTGCTGGTCTCGCTGGCCGTGGGCGTGCGCAGCGGCCTGCGGGGCGCGCGCGTCGCCACCTGGGTGTTCTGCGCGCTGGGCCTCTGCGGTGGTCTGGGCAGCGCCGCCGCCGGCGTTCTACAGCGCGATTTCGACTCCGCCGATCCCGGTACGGCGGGCGTGCTGGCCGCCTCCGCGAACGTCTATCCGGGGTGGTGGGCCGCGGCCGGAATTGGGCTTGCCGTTGCGCAAGTGATTGGTTACTTTCTGGTAGCCGTTCTCCTGGCCGTCCGCGGGCGGGATGTTCCGGTAACCGCCGGGCCGCCGGTCACCCCGTTTCCGTATCCGTCCGTGCCCTTCGTGCCGCCCAACCCTGACCCCACCCGGTCGCCCTGGGCGCCGCCACCCCCGCCGAGGTGACCGTGCCAGACCAGCCGCCGCGCCGCGTCGCGCTGATCACCGGCGCCTCCGCCGGTCTCGGTGCCGCGTTCGCCAGGCATCTGGCCGCGCGGCGATGGGACCTGGTGCTTGTGGCGCGCGACGGCGAGCGGCTGGCGGCGGCAGCCCGGGAGCTGTCCGAGCGGCACGGCGTGGCGGTGAGCGTGATCGTGGCGGACCTGGCGACCGAGCCCGGCTGTGTCGCGGTGGAGGCCCGGCTGCGGGACACGGCGGCGCCTGTCGAACTTTTGGTGAACAACGCGGGAATCGGGCTGAACAAGGGATTCCTGAGATCCACGCTTGAGGACGAGACGCGCATTCTGCGTCTCAACGTGGAGGCCGTCATGCGCCTGACTTTCGCGGTTTTGCCGCAAATGACGGAAAGACGCTCGGGCGGTGTGATCAACGTCTCGTCAGTCGCCGGCTTCGGTGTCACCGCGCCCGGATCGACGTACACCGCGACAAAGGCCTATGTCATCAATTTCAGCGAGTCGGTCGGCCAGTCGGTACGGCGGCACGGCATTAACGTGCTCGCGCTCTGTCCGGGGTTCATGCGCACGGAGTTTCAGCAGCGGGCGGGCATCCCGACCGCCGGCTCGCCGGGCTGGATGTGGCTCGATGCCGACTCCGTCGTCGTCGCGGCCTTGTCTGACCTGCATAAAGGCCGCTACGTTAGCGTCCCGACGCTGCGCTACAAGGTCGCCGCGACCGCGCTGCGGTACACCCCGCACGCGCTCGTCCGCCGGTTCAGCGCGGCGGGTAACCGGGCCGTGGGGCGTCGGCCGCACTGACCACGGAGCGTTCGCGAGAGCGCGTAGATCGAGGAATCGCGTTCTATCAAATTTGCGCCTAGCGCGGTAGCGCCGACACGGTCTGTCCCGTTCGACGGTTGAAGCAAATATCTACCGTCATGGTTTCTTTGGGTGTCCGGTGAGTCACCCTCAGGCGACGATCGGCCTCGATGGGCTGGTCGGAGCGTTCACTCATGAGCGCTCCATCACGTCACTCACTCCCCCATCCAACCGATTTTTGCGCGCCGAGCCGGGTCGACCGTTCGCTTCTCAGCATTGAGCAGTACCCTCAACGCCATGGGTGACCGCGACGACCTGCGTAAATTCATCACTGACTTAGCCGTGGTGCACGGCAAGGTCGTGCTGTCGTCGGGGCAGGAAGCTGATTGGTATGTGGACCTGCGCCGCGTAACCCTGCACCACGCGGCGGCTCCCATCGTTGGGCGGGTGATGCGAGACCTCACGGCGGATTGGGATTTCGACGTGGTGGGTGGCTTGACCCTGGGCGCCGATCCGGTGGCCTTGGCGATGCTTCACGCCGCGACGGATTCAGATCGACCGCTCGATGCGTGTGTGGTCCGGAAGGCCGGTAAGGCTCACGGACTGCAACGGCGCATCGAAGGCGCGGATGTTGCCGGCCGGCGTGTACTCGCGGTCGAAGACACCTCCACCACAGGCGGCAGTGTGCTGCAGGCGGTAGAGGCGTTGCAGCAGGCCGGAGCCGAGGTAGTGGGTGTTGCGGTTATTGTTGATCGAGGGGCAGGCGAAGCGGTGCGGGCCGCCGGACTGTCCTATCGCGCGGCCTATACATTGGCCGACCTCGGCCTAACGGCCTAAAAGTTTACCGATTTGACCTGCGGATATGCAGGCGAATCGATGCTGTAGGTGGAAGGATGGATTTCGTGGGAACTGCGTTGGCCGAACTGACCATGCCTCAGATCTCGCCGCTTGCCGGTGAGCCGATTGAAAAAGCTGACGCCGAGCGTCTGGCTGGTGTCCTCAAGGCGCTTGCCGACCCGGCCCGACTTCGTCTTCTCAGCCTCATCCAGTCCGCTCCGGACGGAGAGGCCTGTGTCTGCGACCTGACCGCGCCGCTGGGCCTGTCCCAGCCGACGGTGAGCCACCACCTGCGGATCCTCACCGAGGCCGGCTTGCTGGAGCGGGAGAAGCGCGGCGTGTGGGCCTACTACCGGCTGGTGCCGGCGGCGATCGCCACGATCGCTGACCTGCTCACCCCGCCGCGTAAGCGGGCCACCAAGAAGACTCGCTGAGTCTGACGTTCTCTACCGCCGGGTGTGGCGGTCCGGCCCACCGGACCGTCGCGCCCGGCGTCATGGTCGTCGCGAACACGCGGGTGCGCGCCGTGGGGACGGTGCACCGGGTGTGACGGTCAGGACAAGCACAATGGCGCGGCCCCCTCGGGGACCGCGCCATTTTCCGTGTGTGCCGACCTCGGCAGAGACCTACCGGCGGTAGCCCTGGCCGTCGTCGTACCCCTGATTGCCCTGCTGGGGGGCGTTGTAGGCGCCGCTGCCGTAGACCTGGCCGGGCCGCTGGTCGGACACCGCGGGCATCTGCTGGGTGGCCGTCTCGACGACGTGCTCGACCGCCTCGACGATGTTCGCCCCGGCCTCGGCGATGCGGGCCTCGGCCTCGGCTGCGCGGGCGTGCGCCTCGGCCTCCTTGGCCTTGGCGCGGCGCTCCCGGAAGAACTCGAAGATCACCGGCAGGACCGAGATCAGGACGATCAGGACGATGACCGGAAGCAGGTAGTGGTCGATGTCCTCGGGGTCGATGACCTTGATGATCTGCGCCGCGAGCAGGTAGCCGGCCAGGATGATGCCGTCGGTCCAGAGGATCGCGCCGACCACGTTCCAGATGAAGAACTGGCGGGCGGGCATGCCGAGCATGCCGGCGACCGGGTTCAGGAAGGTGCGGACGATCGGGATGAAGCGGGCCAGCACCACGGCCTTGGCCGGGCCGTACTTGTTGAAGTAGAACTCCGCCTTCTCGACGTACTCCGTCCTGAACAGGCGGGACTCCGGGCGCTCGAACATCCGGCGCCCGTATCTCGCACCCAGCCAGTGGCCCAACTGGGCACCGACGATCGCGGCGATCGGCGCACCGATCAGCAGGCCCGGCAGCGAGAGCGAGACGCCCGCGCCGAAGATCTGCTCGGCGACCGTGGACGCTGCCACGCCCGCCAGGAAGAGCAGTGAGTCACCGGGGAAGAAGAAGCCGACCAGAAGTCCGGTTTCCGCAAAGAGAATGCCCCAGATACCAAACAGTCCGGCGGTGGTGATCAGATCCTTCGGATCGAGAGGGTTGATCGCCAAAGTGTCGACGATGAGGCGTGCGTTGTCGGCGTTGTCCACGGGGAGACAGGTTACCGCCTTCACGTATGCCGTCGAGACGCGAATCTGTTACAGAGCTGAGGGTCTCCTGAGAATATGCGTAAGAAAGCGCGACCGGCGGATGACCAGCCGCGCTTATCTCACCGTTGTGTGCCTTTCCAATTACAGACGGGGGTCGACGGGCTCGGACTCACAGGCCAGCACCGCGAAGACCAATTCGTGGATCCGCCACAGCGGTGCACCCTCGGCGACCCGGTCCAGCGCGCCCAGGCCGAGCGCGTGCTCCCGGGACGCCAGCCCGCGCTTGCGTCCCAGCGACCGACTCCGCAGCCGGTCCAGCGTCTCCGGCTCGGTGTACTCCGGGCCGTAGATGATCCGCAGGTACTCCCGGCCACGGCACTTGATGCCGGGCTGCACCAGGCGGCCCTTCGCGGACTTCGCCGCCAGGCCCTCGAACGGCTTCACCACCATGCCCTCGCCACCGGCCCCGGTCAGCGCCAGCCACCACTCGGTCGCCTCCGCCACCGCGGCCTCGTCGCCGAGATCCACGACACGCCGCCGGGTGGACGTGAACAGCTCCGGGTCGGCCGCGCAGAGCCGGTCCGCAAGCATCAGGTGCCAGCCGTGGTTGCGGCCCGCGAACGAGACACCGTCCGCCGCGAGCACCGCGAACGGCGCGAGCGTGATGCCGGTCAGCCCGTCGGTAGGTCGCACGTAACGGCGGTAGGCGTCCCGGTAGGCGGCAACGTCCGCGTTGCGGCGGGTCATCCGGTCCTGGAGCGCTGACACGTCCAGGCCGCGGCCGGCCGCGGTCGCCAGCATCGCCCGGACGGCCGGGAGTGCGGTGTTCGCGGCCGCGCCGACGCTCGCGTACTGCTCGCGGATCAGGCCGCCGGCCTTGGCGGACCAGGGCAGCAGCTCACAGTCGAGCAGCACCCAGCCGGTGGACAGCTCGTCCCACAGGCCGGCCGCCTCCGCCGCCGCACCGGCCCGGCCCAGCAGTTCCTCGGTGACCGCGGGGTCGTCGAAGAACGGCCGGCCGGTACGGGTCCAGACCGCACCACGCGAGACGCCGAACCGCTTGCCCGCCTCCGCGTCCCGGCACAGCAGCACCACGGCGCGGGAACCCATGTGCTTCTCCTCGCACACCACCTTCGCCACGCCGGCCGACCGGTAGTCCTCGAACGCCTGTGCCGGGTGCTCCAGGAAATCGCCGTCCGGCGCGGTCGAGCACGGCGCCATCGTCGGCGGCAGCCAGAGGAGCGCGCGGGGGTCCATCGCGTACCGGCTCATCACCTCAAGCGCGGCGGCCGAGTTCTCCGCGGCGACCGTGATCGTGCCGTACCCGGTCTCCAGGTGACGGCGGCCTGTCACGTCGGACAGCTCAAGCGCGTCCGCCGGGCGCTGCGCGCCGGGGAGCGTGTGCAGCGGGCGGACCGGCGCGTAGTGCACCGCCTCCGCCGGCACGCTCACCAGCTCCTTCTCCGGGTACCGCAGCGCGGTCAGCGAACCACCGAACACGGCCGCGGTGTCCAGGCAGATGGTGTTGTTGACCCACTCCGCCGCGAGCACCGGCGTGTGGCCGTAGGCGACCACGGCCTTGCCGCGGTAATCCTGCGCCCACGGGTAACGGACCGGCAGACCGTACTCGTCGGACTCGCCTGTGGTCTCGCCGTAGAGCGCGAACGAGCGCACCCGGCCGGAGGCACGACCGTGGTACGCCTCCTTCAGGCCCGCGTGCGCCACCACCAGACGCCCGCCGTCAAGCACGTAGTGGCTGATCAGCGAGTCGAGGAAGCGGGGCAGCCGGTCGGTGAGCTCACTCGGCGCGGCCTCCAGCTGCGCCATCGACTCGGCGAGACCGTGGGTGAGCTGCACATCCCGGCCGCGGAGCTTGCGGAGCAGTTTCGCCTCGTGGTTGCCGGACACGCACAGCGCGGTCCCGGCCTCGACCATGCCCATCACCAGGCGCAGCACGCCCGGCGTGTCCGGGCCGCGGTCCACCAGGTCACCGACGAACACGGCGGTACGCCCCCGAGGGTGGCTGGCGGACACCGCGTACCCGGCCGCGTCCCGGTGCACGTCCCAGCCGAGCGTGGTCAGCAGCGTCTCCAGCTCCGCACGGCAGCCGTGCACGTCGCCGACGATGTCGAACGGGCCGGTCAGCTCGCGGCGGTCGTTGAACAGCTTCTCGTAGCCGACAGTGGCCGCGTCGATCTCCTCCGGGCCGCGCAGCACGTGCACCTTCCGGAAGCCCTCGCGCTGCAGCCGGGGAAGCGACCGCCGTAGGTCGCGGCGCATGCGCACCAGCACCTGCCGGCCGAACGTGCGGTCCGCGCGGGCCTCGGTGCGCTCCCAGGCCAGCGTCTCCGGCACGTCAAGCACGATCGCGACCGGCAGCACGTCGTGCTCCTTCGCCACCGTGATCAGGTTGGCGCGCGCATGCTCCTGCAGGTTGGTGGCGTCGACAACTGTCAGCCGGCCGCGGGCCAGGCGCTTGCCGGCCACATAGTGCAGCGCGTCGAACGCGTCGGTCGAGGCGGTCTGGTCGTTCTCGTCGTCCGCGATCAGGCCGCGGAACGAGTCGGAGGAGAGCACCTGGGTCGGCGCGAAGTGCCGCCGGGCGAAGGTCGACTTGCCGGAACCGGAGATGCCGACCAGCGCGACCAGGGAGAGGTCGGGGATGAGCAGCTCGGTCATGCGGGCACCTCACGAGTGAAGACGGCGAACTGGGTGGGCGTGCCGGTCTCCGGGTCCTGCTCGCCGATGCCGTGCAGGCGCACGGTGTACCCGTAGAACTCGGCGACGCGGGTGGACCACGCGGTGAACTCCGCGCGCGTCCACTCGAAGCGGTGGTCGTGATGACGCAGACCCTCGAGCTCGTAGTGCACGTTGTACTCGGAGTTGGGCGTGGTCACCAGCACGGAGATCGGCGCGGCGTGGCCGAAGACCGCGTCCTCGAGCGCGGCCAGCCGAGGCGGGTCGACGTGCTCGATCACCTCCATCAGCACGGCCGCGTCGAAGCCGCGCAGCCGGTCGTCGCGGTAGGTGAGCGCGGTCTGCCACAGCTTGATCCGGTCCCGCTGCCGCTCCGGGAGCCGGTCCAGCCGCAGCCGGCGCTCCGCGATCTCAAGCGACCGGGAGGACACGTCCGCGCCGACGATCTCGGTGAACCGGCGGTCGCGGACCAGGTCGGACAGGAGCGCGCCGGAGCCGCAGCCGAGGTCCAGCACGCGGGCCGCACCCAGCTCGCGCAGCACGGCAAGCAGGCTCTCCCGCCGCTGCACGGCGAGCGGCTGGCGCGCCTCCACCTCCGGCGTCTCGATGGTGTCCGGGTCGGCGACCTCGTCCAGCTCGTCCAGCCGGCGGCGCTCCTCGGCGAGCCGGGCCAGCGCCGTGCCGGCCAGCGCCCGGCGGTGCGCCAGGAAGCGGCGGGTGATCAGCGTGCGCTCCGGGTGGCCGGCCAGCCAGCCCTCACCGGCCCGGATCAGCTTGTCGATCTCGTCCGGCGCGATCCAGTAGTGCTTCGCGTCGTCAAGCACCGGGAGCAGCACGTAGAGGTGGTTGAGCGCGTCGGCGAGCCGGAGCGTGCCGGTGAGTCGCAGCTCCACATAACGGCTGTCGCCCCAGTCGTCGTCAAGCGGGATCGGTGCCGCGGACGTGGCCCAGCCGAGCGGGTCGAACAGGCGCGGGGCCAGCTCGGCGCCGCCCCGGCACCGCAGCACCGGCACCGCGATCTCAAGTGGGATCGGGGTGGCGGCCAGCTCCGGCCGGTCTTTCGAGGCGCCGCGCAGCGCGCTGCGGAAGATCCGCCCGAGCGCGGAGGCGAGCATGCTCGACGCCGCGTACGGCCGATCGTTGACGAACTGCCCGAGCCCGGCCGACTCCGGTGCCTTGGCGCGGTGGCGGGCCGAGCTGAGCGTGTGCGGATCGATGTCAAGCAGCAGCGCCGCGGTGCAGCGCTGCTCGGTCGCCTCGGGATACATCACGTACGCCAGACCGGCGGGCATCTCGAACTGATGCACCCGGTCAGGATGCTTGACGAGGAGAAACCCGAGATCGGTGGCGGGCGTATGCGTGGTCGAGACGGTCATCAGCACCCGGCCATCGTCTCAGCCGACTGTGCGAATCTCCCTCGATTTTCGGCGTCACGGGCCTGATCGGTCACGCAACGGCGCCCCGCCTGCCGTGCGGGCAGACGGGGCGCCGAGCAAGCGGTATTACGCGACGAACGAGGTCCGCCGGCGACGCGCCAGCAGGAACGCGCCCGCGCCCAGCACCAGCAGCACCGCGCCGGCGGTCCCGATCAGGCCGGCCTGCACCCCGGTGACGGGCAGCGTGCCGCCCCCACCGGTGCCGCCGCCCTGGCCGCCCTCGCCGCCCTCGCCGCCGGGCAGCGGCAGCGTGCCGTCGCCGTTGACCAGGATGTACGCGACGTCGTTCTTCGCGTTGGTGTCGCCGGAGCGGGTGTCCACCAGGGCCTTGTCGTTCGCGATGACCGAGCCGGTGGCGTTTGTCTTCTTCTCGTCGATGTGGAACGTGAAGTCAAAGAGCGCCTGCTGGCCCGGCGTGAAGACGGTGCCGGTGTAGCAGAAGTAGTCGGTGCCGCCGGGGGTGTTGCCCTCCCAGCTTTCCGAGTTCGTGACGTTGTTGCAGTCCTCGTCGACCTCAGTCACCGTCGTGCCGGCCGGGACCGTGACCCGGACCGCGGTGGCGGAGAAGCCGCCCATGCTGCCGTCGAGCATCGCCGGGCCGTTGTTCTTGATGCCGACCTGCGCCGTGGCCGACTCGCCGGCCGCACCGTCGAACCCAGTTCCGATCGCCTCCAGGTCCGCGCTGTTCTGGCCGGTGACCGAGATCTCGAACATGCCGGTGTTGTCGCTCGGATCCGTGTCCACCTGCGCGCCGCGTGCGGCGACCGACGACTCGTTCAGCGGGAGCGCGGCGCCGGTGCCCTTCGCGAAGGTGATGCCGGCGAACTTCTGCCACGACGTCAGGTCGAGGTACTCGGCCGGCGTCATCCACTGGTAGAAGCCGTACTGCGTGCTCGGCGCGAACACCTGGGCGCTCAGCTCCATGCCCAGCTCGGCCCGGTACGTGCTGCCAGGCGCGATGTCGTCGTCGAACTCGCAGTACGTCTGCAGAAAGCCGCCGCTGCTCTTCATGTACTGGCAGTTGCCGTACTGGGAGAGGCCCAGGCCGGGCTCACCGCTGACCCAGAGCACGACGCCCTCGGCCGTCCTCTCGCCGAGGTTGCGGACACCGGCCGAGACGGAAACGGTGCTGCCCGGAGCACCGGTGCCGGTGAGAGTTTGGGTCGCAGTCGCGAGGTTCACCCCATCGCCGATCGTGACCTTGCTGGTGGCAGTGTGCGTGGCGCCGGCCGCGGTCACTGTCGTCTTGAGCGTGCCGGCCGCGCCGGCGGACACGCCGCCGGTGGGGGTGATCGTCACGTCGATGATGCTGCGGCCGCCCTCGTCGAACTCGGCCGGGAACTCATTGCGCCAGACACAGGTGATGAGCGCGCCCGCCGGAGTGCAGATCCAGTCCTGCCAGAATTCACCCTCCTGCGGCTCGATTCGCGCTACGCCCGCCACACCCGTGGTGTCGAAGACGATCGTGACATCGGCCGTGGAGGCCGGGTCGGCCGCGTAGAGGGCGAGTGACCGGGTGACCCCGGGAGACCCGGCGGCGACTGTCACGTCGTCGAAGAAGGTGCTCAGGCCGATCTCGGCGGCCTGAGCGGGGGTGCCGGAGACGGTAACCGCGCCTGCGGTCACCACCGCACCCAGCCCGGCCAGTAGACGCCGGGCGACAAGCAGCTTCACGAAGATCCTCCCGTGGTCGCGAATGCGAGCGGATCTTATGATTAACGATCTCTGGGTCGCGACCCCAAACTGAGAAAACCCTGGGAGTCTGGCCGAACGGATGAGTGCCGCCCTGTGGACAACCCGGCTGTGGATAACCCGCAGCCCTGTGGATAACTCTGGGGATAACCACAAAACCGCAGCTCAGGCCCGGTGGATAACTTTTTGCGATCGCGCGCAATGATGTGAGGGCCGCTCGCCGTCATCTAGGGGAGAGCACTCGGAGGTGCCCCTTGGACTATGCGGAGTTCGCCGACTCGCGGCTGGCTGCGCTGTCTCGGTACGCGGTGATGCTGACCGGAGATCCGCACCTGGCACAGGACCTGGTGCAGGAGACGATGGTCCGGGTCCAGCTGAACTGGCGCCGCGTGTCGAAAGCCGACTCGCCGGACCGTTACGTGCGGCGCATGCTGACCAACCAGTACTTCGACTGGCGCCGCGGCTCCTGGCTGAGGCGCGTCCTGCTGCGTGCCGAGCCGGACGAGGGCATCGCGGCGACCGTCGATCATGCCGAGGCCACCGCTGACCGCGACCAGATCTGGGCCTGGCTGTCGCGCCTGCCCCGGCGGCAGCGGGCCGCGCTGGTACTGCGCTTCTACGAGGACCTGCCGGACGCGGAGATCGCCGAGATCCTCGGCTGCGCGGTCGGCACGGTCCGGGCGTCGATCTCACGCGCGCTCGCCACCCTCCGGGCACAGTTGGTGGAGGTCTAGGAAAGATGATCGAGAACGAACTGCGGGAGACGTTCGCCCGCCACGAGCACCTCGTGCCGGACCAGGGTCCGCTGCGCCAGGCCATCGACGTCACCACCGGACGCCGCCGCCGTCGCCGGCTGATCAGCAGGTCGGTCGGCGCCGCGCTCGCGGTCACCGCAGTGCTGGCCGTGCCCGCGTTCCTCCGGGGGACCGACGGCACGGCCGCCCCCGCGGTGGAGGTCGCCTCGTCGGTGTCGCCGCCGCCGGTGGTGGCCGCCGAGGCCCGCCCGCTCAACGTGCTGGTGATCGGCACGGACGCAGGCCGCGCGGACACCGTGGTCATCGCGCACGTGACGGCCGCCCGGGACGCGGTCTACCTGGTCTCGCTGCCGCGCGACGGCCATGTGGTCGTACCGCATTACAGCGCCGGTGAGAAGTTGAGCGTCGCGTTCGAGGTGGGCGGCGCCGACATGATGCGCAGTACGGTGCGGGAACTGACCGGGCTCACGTTCGACGGCACCGTCACCGTCAGCTACCAGGCGGTCGAGGCGCTTACCGACCGGGTCGGGGGTGTCGAGCTCTGCCTCGACACGGGGTGCTCCCGGCTCGGCGGCGCGGACGCGACAGGCCTGCTCCGCGCGCGGCACACCGTGCCGGACGGCGCCGCCAACCCGGACCGCCCGGCCCAGCGGTATCTCAGCGCGCTCGCGGCGAAGGCGGCGGACGCCGGTCTGCTCAGCCTGATCGACATCGCGGGCAGCGGCATCAGCCTGGACCAGGACGGGCTCGCGCTGCTTGCCGAGGCCGGCGACCTCGACCTGGCCGGCGAGCCGGTCATCGGGATCGGCGCGCCCCGCTACTCGGAGATCCCGTTCGACGACGGGGACCTCCGGGAGCAGGTCTACCCGGCAACCGCGGACCAGCTCTTCGCGGCGATCGCCGGTGATTCGCTCGCCGAGTTCGTCGCCGCCCACCCGGATCACGTGACCGGATAGCGTCTGGTGGTAACTCCAGGGCGATGTTTCCGACACATGAGGCGTACGGGATACTGCCCGCGAAGGACAACGCGGTCCCGCAGGGGGTTCCTGGACCCAGCGCACTGATCAAGGAGTTGCTCCGATGCCAATCGCTTCCCCAGAGGTCTACGCCGAGATGCTCGACCGCGCCAAGGCCGGCGCGTTCGCGTACCCCGCGATCAACGTGACGTCGTCCCAGACGCTGAACGCGGCGCTTCAGGGCTTCGCGGAGGCGGGCAGCGACGGCATCGTCCAGATCTCGACCGGCGGCGCCGAGTACGCCTCCGGCCCGACCGTGAAGAACATGATCACGGGTGCGGTGGCGCTGGCCGAGTACGCCACCGAGGTCGCCAAGAACTACCCGATCAACATCGCGCTGCACACCGACCACTGCCCGAAGAACAAGCTTGACGCGTACGTCCGCCCGCTGCTCGCGATCTCCAAGGACCGCGTCGCGAACGGCCGTGCCCCGCTGTTCCAGTCCCACATGTGGGACGGCTCCGCCGTGCCGGTCGACGAGAACCTGCAGATCGCCGAGGAGCTGCTGGCGCTCTCCGCGGCCGCGCACATCATCCTCGAGATCGAGGTCGGCGTGGTCGGTGGCGAGGAGGACGGCGTCTCCGCCGCGATCGACGACAAGCTCTACTCCACGGTTGAGGACGGCCTGGCCACCGCGGCCGCGCTCGGCCTGGGCGAGAAGGGCCGCTACATGACGGCCCTGACCTTCGGCAACGTGCACGGCGTCTACAAGCCGGGCAACGTCAAGCTCCGCCCGGAGATCCTCAAGGAGATCCAGGAGGCGGTCGGCGCCAAGTACGGCAAGGACAAGCCGTTCGACCTGGTCTTCCACGGCGGTTCCGGCTCGCTGCTCTCCGAGATCCACGGCGCGCTTGACTACGGCGTGGTCAAGATGAACATCGACACCGACACGCAGTACGCGTTCACCCGCCCGGTGGTCGACCACATCCTGAAGAACTACGACGGTGTGCTGAAGATCGACGGCGAGGTCGGCAACAAGAAGGCGTACGACCCCCGCGCCTGGGGCAAGCTCGCCGAGAACGGCCTGGCCAAGCGCGTTGTCGAGGCCTGCGAGCACCTCCGCTCGACCGGCACCACGCTGAACAAGTAATCCTTTAGTTCCGTTTTCGACGCGGCCGGTCCCCACAGCGGGACCGGCCGTTCGTCGTCTGGTTACGATCTACGAACTCTGAACGGGGGGCGCGGGCATGCTCGGCATCGACGGATACGAGCCGGAGTTCCAGTACAGCTCGCGCGCCCTCGCCGCCGCGCACCGCGCCCGTTTCACCCGCGTCCTCGACCGGCCGCTCGACGACGTCTGGCTGATGTGGGACCTGGAGACCGGCACCTGGTTCGCCGGCGGCCCGGTCATCCTCGGCTTCGGCGACCTCAACGTGGAGATCACCCACCGCAAGTTCGACGAGTGCGCGATCACCTGGGGCCAGGTCGACATGAGCGCGCCGCTGGACTGGCCCGGCATCCGCCTCGACTGGCGGTCCGGCCTCCACCCGTCCCTGACCGGCCTGCGCGGCCGCCACCTGCGCGAGGTCAACGTGATCGAGCGGATCATGCCGTCGCACTGGCGCCCGCGCGTGCTGCACGCAGTCGAGCTGGTCCTGGACGACGTGCGCCTCTCGATCTACAACGCGCTCGACGAGAACGGCCTCTCCACCGCTGACGAGGTCAACCTGCCGATCGGCTTCTGGCACCGCATCCCGATCGTCTGACACTCAGTCCCCGCCGCCACCCCCACCACCGTCGCTGCCGCCACCGTCCACACCGTCTCCATTGTCCCCACTGTCGCCACCGAAGACGAAGCCGCCGCTCCGCCGCCCGCTCCCGCTCGTCGTGCGCCCCCGCCGACTCGCCAGCAGCACGAGCAGCAACAGGCCTGCGAGCCCCACCAGGAAGACCTCCATGACCGTAGTCTCGACCATCGGGTCGAACCACGCAGCGCGGGGAGATCGCGGCGAGAAGGCCACAAAAACAGATCATCAAGCAGATTTTCCCGCTCCCGCGGTGGTGCGGCCCGCATGCTCCCGCGGGCTTCCTGTCCCGCCGCTGGTCACCCCGCAACCACGTGGGTGGATCTGGACGTGACCGGCGGCGGAACGAGAGCCCGCGGGAGCGTGCGGGCGGTGAGTCCGGCGAAAGTGGGTAGATCCGGCTCTGGATCTAGGGTTTCGGTTTCGTCAGGATCGCCACTGCCTCGTGGACGTCGTCGGTGAGGTGGATGGTGCCGGTGAGGTCGCCGTGTGGGGACTGGGCGAAGAGCGGGTCAAGGAGCGTGCGGACCGGGAGCGTGCCGGTCCAGAACGCGGAGTCGAGGAAGACGTAGGCGCCGCTCGGGCCGTCGGTGCCGTAGAAGGTCTTGGTCGCGGCCTGGAACACCTCCTGGACCGTGCCGGCGCGGCCGGGCGCGAAGACCAGGCCGCCGCGGCACAGACGGAGGATCGTGTCCTCGCGGATCGCATTGCTGAAGTACTTCGCGACCCGGCCGGCAAAGAGGTTGGCCGGCTCGTGGCCGTAGAGCCAGGTGGGTACGGACAGGCCGCCGCGGCGGGCCCAGGCGGTCGGCGACGCGTCAGGTGCGGGGGCGAACTTCGCCCGGACCGTGAGCGCGGCCTCGGTGAACGGGCGGTGGTCCATGAAGTCCGGTGCGGCGGCCAGCATGTCGACGGCCTCGGCCAGCTCCTCCTCGGACCGGTCGGCGAGGTAGGCGCCGAGGTTGGCCGCCTCCATCACGCCGGGACCACCGCCGGTGACGACCAGACGGTCGCGCCGGGCGAGCGAGCGGCCGAGCGTGGCGGCCAGCCGGTACGCGTCCGAGCCGCGCGCCACCGCGTGCCCGCCCATCACGCCGACCACCGAGGCGGGACCGTGTGCGGCAAGCCAGGCGTGGGTGGCGTAGGCGAGCGCGTTGTCGATGCCGTGGTCGTGCAGGCGCTGGGCGAGCGCCTCGCGGACCGCCGGGACCGCGCCGCCGTTCTCGCGGAAGTGCCGGTAGACGACCGTGTCGTACATGCCGTCGAAGCCGTGCTCCGCGAACCCGCCGGAGATCTCCTCCGCCGTGTAGAGCCGGGCCGGATGCGTCGGGTACGGGATCGAGGTGAGCGACGGCACCACCGACGCGCCACGTCGGACCAGGTCCGCGACCACCTCGGCGGACGCGAACGAGCAGCCCAGGAAGTGGGCGCCGGTCAGCTCCACACCGGACAGATCCGGCGGATCCTGGTCGAGCTGCAGACCGAGGACGGCGAGACCGGCAAGCGTTCCGGCGGCGAGATGGCGGTCCAACTCGGCCCGCGACTCCACCTCCGACGCGGTGTGGTCGTTGTGTTCGAGGACGTCGCGGGGCGGGGGAGTCGGCACCGCTCAAGTCTGCCGCATGGCCGCCACCAGGGTGAGAGCCCGGCGGGGTGAGCGCCGGGCTCTCGACTTTCCGGTTCCTGGGGAGGCTCCGGACCTCTGTTTGTAGTCGACCGGCGGGTTCGCGGACACCGGCCGGTCGCGTCGTGGTGCGCGCCGCACGCGTGACCAAACACTCAGCCGTTCGGCCAGGCCCGGCGCGGTGGGCTGCCGTACCGGCCGGGGTTGAATGAACGCATGCAGAATCTGATGCCACAGCCACCGGCCACGCTGCTGCCCGCCGACCCGGCCGCGGACGTGCTGGCCACGGCCGACAACGACGAGGGGTACGCCGAGGCGGCGGCACGCTTCCCGACCAGCAGCGCGGCCTGGGCGGCGCTTGCCAAGCGCGCGATCGACGGCGGCCAGACCGTCGCGGGCTACGCCTATGCCCGGACCGGCTACCACCGGGGCCTGGACGCGTTGCGCCGCAACGGCTGGAAGGGCCACGGCCCGGTGCCGTGGTCGCACGAGCCGAACCGTGGCTTCCTGGGCTGCCTGCACGAGCTCGCCCGCGCGGCCGACGCGATCGGTGAGTCGGACGAGGCGGCCCGCTGCGCCCAGTTCCTCCGCGACTGCGACCCGGTCGCGGCGGACGCGCTCGCCGGAGCCTGATCGATAAGCGCTGGTCCGGGGTGAGCCCCGGACCAGCGCTCACCTACAGCCCCTCGGCCACCGAGGCGGCGATCTTCAGCCACGCGTCGCGGGTGGCGGCGGAGAGCGCGCCGTAGCGCAGCGGCTCGCCGGTGTCCACCGACCGCTCGTACGGCGCGGTGAGCACCACCCGGGTCCGCGCCGCGAAGTGCCGGATGATCGCGTCCGTGTCCAGGTCGCGCTTGGTGGACGGCATCGAGACGATCGTCACCGCCTGCCGGACCAGCCGCTGCCGCCCGGTCTGCTCCAGGTGGTCGAGCATCCGGGCCGCGGTCTCCGCCGAGTCGTTACGCGCCGACATGGTGACCACGAGCTGGTCGGTGGCGTCGATCGCCGCCTGCCAGTTCTGCGCACGCACGTTGTTACCGGTGTCCACGAAGATCAGCTTGTAGAACCGGCTGACCACGTCCCTGATCTCGGCGAACGCGTCAGCGGTGAGGATCTCACCCGCGGTCGCCGACTCGTCGGACGCGAGCACGTCAAACATGCCCTCGCCCTGCGCGCGTACGTACTGCGACAGATCGCCGACCCGGCCGCTCGCACCCTGGAAACTGACCAGATCACGAAGCAGATCCCGCACGGTACGCGCGTGGAAGTCCTGCTGCGCGCGCATGCCCAGGGTGCCCTGCGTCTCGTTGTTGTCCCAGGCCAGCACGTATCCGCCGCGACGCTGACCGAACGTCATCGCGAGCAGCAGCACGGCTATCGTCTTGCCCGCGCCGCCCTTCGGATTGACGATCGTGACCTGACGCAGGCCGCCGAAGTTCCGGCGTACCGTGTCGATGTCCTTCTTGATCTCCTGCTCACGCCGCCCCGGCCCCAGCTTGACCACGCCGAACGTGGCGTTCCGGAGGATCGCCCGGCCGCCCATGGTGGCGATCGGATCGGCCGGCTTCATGGTCCGGCGGCGCGCGAAGTCGTCAGCGGTCGGCGTCGGCTCGTGCGCGTCCGGCTCCCACCCGGTGTCCGGCATCGGCTGCTGCTGGCCCTCGTGCGGCGGGTAGGGAACCGGCGCGTAGGGGTTCTGCTGCTGGTAGTCGGGCTGCGGCTGCCAGGACGGCCCCTGCTGCGCCTGGTCCGGTCCCGGATAGGGCGGGCGATCGAGCGTCGGCGGCCGCGGGAAGTCCCGGGGCGCGGGCTGATCCGGCTGCGGCGGCTGCTGATCCTGCGGACCCGGGCCGGGCTGAGGACCAGGACCAGGGCCAGGGCCCGGGGGTACGGGCGGCGCCGGGTGCTCCTGGTGGACCAGCGGCGGCAACGGCGGCTGGGGTCCCGGACCGGGCGGCACGGGACCGGGGATCGGCCCCTGCTGGTGCTGGGGCTGCGGGTACTGCGGCATCGGGCCGGGGTAGGCCGGTCCCGGACCCGGGTACGGACCGGGCTGCTGCTGCGGACCCGGGTACTGCGGGTTCTGGTGCGGATAGTCCGGATTCGTGGGGCCGGTGTAGGGCTGCTGCGGTCCGGGATACTGCGGGCCGGGGTTGGGCTGCATCGGGCCGGGCTGCATCGGGCCGGGGCCGGGGCCGGGCTGCATCGGGCCGGGTGGCATCGGGCCGGGGCCGGGATAGGACGGGCCGGGGCCGGGCGGCACGGGGCCAGGCCCGGGCGGAACCGGCACGGAGACGCGGCCCTGCGAGCGCTGATCGGGCCCAGGCGGCATCGGCCCCGGTATCGGCCCAGGCTGCATCGGCCCAGGCTGCATCGGCCCAGGCTGCATCGGCCCAGGCTGCATTGGTCCCGGGTGCGGCCCGGGCGGTCCCGGTTGTGGTCCCGGGTAGGGGTTGGGACCGGGCGGTCCCGGTTGCGGACCCGGGTAAGGGGCAGGCTGCGGACCCGGGTAGGGGCCAGGCTGATGAGGGCCCGGCTGCTGCGGGCCACGCTGCTGCGGCCCTGGCTGCGGCACGAACGGCGGACCCGGCTGAGGCACAGTCGGTCCCTGCAGCGGGCCGGGCGGCCCTGGCTGCGGGGTGAACGGCGGCCCCGGCTGCGGGCCGGGCGGTCCCGGTTGCGGCCCGGGCGGCGGCCCCGGCTGAGGTGGCATCGGAGGGGGCGGCCCGGGAGCGGGCGGCGCAGGCCGTACCACCGGAGCCTGCTTGTGATCGTGGGTTGTGGGCACGGCCGGTGGCACCGGCGGCGTCGGCGCCACCGGTTTGTTCTTGGCATCGTCCGCAGGAGACGTTTCCTGGTCGTCCGGAGCCCAGAACGGCTCCTCGTCCTCCGCGTCCGGCAGGAAGCTATTGGCCACCGTGCGCTGCCTTCCCTTCTAGCTGACGTAGGCCGCCCACGCGCCCGCCTCGGTCCACCAGGACCTCTTGCGGTTGAGCGTGCCGGCCACCCCGTCGTCGACGAACTGCACTTCACCGTCCCGTGGCGTCACGGACGCGGCGCGGCCGCGCGCTCGCCGCACCTCGATCCGGAGCCGAGGCCTGCGGAATCGGGCCTTGGTCATCACCGGCACCGCCACCGCGACCTCCACCGTCCCGTCACCGGGGTCGGCGTCGCTGAGCAATGGGATGCCGTCCAGCTGTGCATAGCCTCCCGCGTTACCCACCGCGCAGGCCAGAATGCCCTCTTCCCCGTCGCTCAACACCGCGTCGTCCACCTGCACTCTGCCGCGCCAGGGCAAGGGCTTGCCGTCGGCATCCTTTCCGGCGAGCAGCGTGCCGTCCAGGGTGACGGATCCGGCGTCGGTCCGCAGCAGGTCGATGCGCCGGATGCGGTCGCCGAGCACGGCGGCGGCGACCGCGGCCGGGTCGCGGGGCAGGCCGAGCAGCGCGATGAGGTCGTCAGGCGTTCCGGCGCGCGCCGGGTCGAGCGGAAGTACGCCGAGCGCGGGCAGATCGGGCACGGTGCGCGACTCGTCGAGGTCGGCGGGGCGCTTGCTCGGCGGCGGCGCGAACCTGCGGACCAGGCGCCGGATGACCGCGCGGATCTGCGCGCCGGACGCGGCCGCGATCACCACCCGGGTCTTGCTCTCCGGGTCCGGCCAGGTCAGGCCGTCCTCGCGGGGCGGGCCGTCCAGGCGGGCCAGCACGTCGTCGATCTCAGCATCCGAGCGGGCGGTGACATATTCCACCCGGGCGCCGGCGGCGGTCAGCGCATCGCCGCAGGCGAGCACCGGCACGCGCGTGCCCGGCTCGGCGCAGGAGCGATCGGTGACCTGCTCAGCGCCCTGTTGATCGGTTCCGCCGCAGCAGGAACCGCCGATTCCGCAGGTGTCGGATCCGGCGGGCGCGCCGGAGGCGAGACTGAGCAGCACCACGTCGTACACGGCCGGTGGCCTCCCGTGATCTTCGCGGCCATCTCCAACGTGGCCGTAACTTCTTGTTAGCCTGACACCTCGGGCTTGCCGTGTGGTCGCCACCGTGGCACCCGAGCCCTCGGAGGCGGGTTCTCAGATGCCAGCGATAGTGCTTCTCGGCGCGCAATGGGGCGACGAGGGCAAGGGCAAGGTTACCGACCTGCTTGGCGAGCGGGTCGACTACGTGGTCAGGTACTCCGGGGGCAACAACGCCGGCCACACCGTGATCACTCCCGACGGCCAGAAGTATGCCCTGCACCTCATGCCGTCCGGCGCGCTGTCTCCGAACGCGATCATTGTGATCGGTAACGGCGTCGTGGTCGACCCCAAGATCCTGCTCCAGGAGATCGACGGCCTGAACGAGCGCGGGGTCGACGTCTCCCGGCTGCGCATCTCCGGCGACGCGCACCTGATCATGCCGCACCACCGCGCGCTGGACCGGGTGGTGGAGCGGTACCTCGGCTCGTCGCGGATCGGCACCACAGGCCGCGGCATCGGCCCGGCCTACGGCGACAAGGTCGCGCGGATGGGCATCCGTGTGCAGGACCTGCTCGACCCCGGCATCCTGCGCAAGAAGCTCGAGCTGGCGCTGCGCGAGAAGAACCAGATCCTGTTCAAGGTCTACAACCGCAAGGCGATGGACGTGGACGCGGTCGTCGAGGAGTACCTCGGCTACGCGGAGCGGCTCAAGCAGTACATCGCGGAGACCCGGACGATCCTCTGGGACGCGCTTGACCGCGGCGAGAACGTGCTTCTCGAAGGCGCCCAGGCGACCATGCTGGACATGGACCACGGCACGTATCCGTTCGTCACCTCGTCGAACCCGACGGCCGGCGGCGCGTGCGTGGGCGCGGGCATCCCGCCGACCGCTATCACAAAGGTCATCGCGGTGAGCAAGGCGTACACCACGCGCGTCGGCTCGGGCCCGTTCCCGACCGAGCTGTTCGACGAGTTCGGCCAGCACCTTCGCAAGATCGGCCACGAGTACGGCACCACCACCGGCCGGGAACGGCGTTGCGGCTGGTTCGACGCGGTCGTGGCCCGGTACGCGTCCCGGCTGAACGGCGTCACCGACCTGGTGGTGACCAAGTTGGACGT
Organism: Catenuloplanes sp. NPDC051500; assembly: GCF_044454585.1. Taxonomy (NCBI): domain Bacteria; kingdom Bacillati; phylum Actinomycetota; class Actinomycetes; order Micromonosporales; family Micromonosporaceae; genus Catenuloplanes; species Catenuloplanes sp. NPDC051500. The sequence goes on along the minus strand of NZ_JBITDX010000006.1, from coordinate 152,054 downwards.
CCTTTCCGGACTGGAGAAGGTGCCGATCTGCGTCGGCTACGAGATCGACGGCGAGCGCGTCGACGACATGCCGATGACGCAGACCGAGTTCCACCACGCCAAGCCGGTCTACGAGGAGCTGGACGGCTGGTGGGAGGACATCTCCCAGGCCCGTACCGAGGCCGAGCTGCCGAAGAACGCGCGCCGCTACATCGCGCGGATCGAGGAGCTGTGCAACACGCAGGTCAGCGTGGTCGGCGTGGGCCCGGGCCGCGACGAGAACGTCGTTCGGCACCAGCTGATCTGAGGTTGATCCACGCACGTCGGTAACATCACTCAGCGTGCGCGTACTTCTCATCGGTTCCGGAGGGCGTGAACACGCCCTCGCCATCGGCCTGGCTGCCGACCCCGCGGTCGAGCAGCTGATCGCGGCGCCGGGCAACCCCGGCATCGCCCAGTTCGCCGAGCTGCGCGAGGTGACCGCGACCGACCCGGCGTCGGTCGCGGCGCTCGCCGTCGAGGTCGGCGCCGACCTGGTCGTCGTCGGCCCGGAGGCGCCGCTCGTCGCGGGCGTGGCGGACGCGGTGCGGGCCAAGGGCATCGCCTGCTTCGGCCCGTCCGGCGCGGCCGCCACGCTTGAGGGCTCCAAGACGTTCGCCAAGGACGTGATGTCCGCGGCCGGCGTGCCGACCGCCCGCGCGTTCACCTGCTCCACCACGGAGGAGGTGGCCGCCGCGCTCGACGAGTTCGGCACGCCGTACGTGGTGAAGGACGACGGTCTCGCCGCGGGCAAGGGCGTCGTGGTCACGGACGACCGGGACGTGGCGCTCGCCCACGCGGCCGAGTGCGGTCGCGTGGTGATCGAGGAGTACCTGCCCGGCCCGGAGGTCTCTCTCTTCGTGGTCACCGACGGCGAGGCGGCGCTGCCGCTGCTCCCGGCGCAGGACTTCAAGCGGGTGGGCGACGGCGACGCCGGGCCGAACACCGGTGGCATGGGTGCGTACACGCCGCTGCCGTGGGCGCCTTCCGGGCTCGTGGACCAGGTCATGGCCGAGGTCGTGCACCCGACGCTTGCCGAGATGCGCGGGCGCGGCACGCCGTTCAGCGGCCTGCTCTACGTCGGTCTCGCCATCACCGGACAGGGCCCGCGCGTGATCGAGTTCAACGCGCGCTTCGGCGACCCGGAGACCCAGGTGGTGCTGGCGATGCTGACCACGCCGCTGGGCGGGCTGCTGCGCGCGGCCGCGATCGGCGAGCTGGCCGCACATCCGCCGCTGACCTGGCGGGACGGCTCCGCGGTGACAGTCGTGGTGGCGTCGGAGGGATATCCGGAGGCGCCGCGGACCGGTGGCGTGCTGACCGGCGCGGAGCGGCCCGGCGTGATCCACTCGGGCACGGCGCGGCGGGCGGACGGCGCGCTTGTCTCGTCCGGCGGCCGGGTGGTCTGCGCGACCGCCACGGGTGCGGATCTTCCGGCGGCCCGCAGTGCCGCATACGCACTTGTCGACGGCATCGAACTGGCCGGTTCGCACCATCGGGCGGACATCGCGCTCGCGGCCGTGGAGGGACGCGTACGGGTCTGACACACGTATGTTGCAGGTCCGATTCGTCACGTGTGTCACTCTGAGAAAAGGGGTAACGAGCGTGCGAGGTCGGCGCCTGCCGGGCTCGCACACGATGCAGGGAGGTGCGCAGTGCTCGGCAGAACCGGACCCACAGTTGGCGTGCTCGGCTCGTACGGGGGGCGGAACCTCGGCGACGAAGCCATCCTCACCAGCCTGCTGGATGATCTGCGCCACCGGCGCCCGGACGCCCGGGTCCTGGTCTTCTCCCGCCATCCGGAACACACAGTGGCGAAGCACCCGGGCGTCGAGGTGGTCGGCTGGGAGGGCATGAGCCGGCAGGCCACCGCGGCCTCGCTCGGCCAGCTCGACCTGCTGATCCTCGGCGGCGGCGGAATCCTCTACAACACCGAGGCACGGCGGTACCTGCGCGTCGCGAAGGCGGCCCAGGAGCGGGGTGTCCCGGTCTTCACCTATGCGCTCGGCGCCGGCCCGCTGACCGAGGAGGCGGACTGCGCGATCGTCCGCGAGGTGCTCTCCGAGGCGGTCCAGGTCACGGTCCGGGACGAGGAGTCCCGGCTGGTCCTGGAGGAGGCCGGCGTCACCCGCACCATCCACGTCACCGCGGATCCGGCGCTGCTGCTCCAGCCCGAGGACTTCAGCGACGAGATGCTCCGCGCCGAGGGCGTGCCGGCCGGCCGCCGCCTGGTCGGGATGAGCGTCCGGGAGCCAGGCAAGGCCGCCGAGCACCTTGACGAGGAGTCCTACCACCAGCTGCTGGCACAGATGGGCGACTTCCTGGTCCACCGGCTGGACGCGCAGCTGCTCTTCGTGCCGATGGAGCGCGACGACATCCGGCACTCGCACGCGGTGCTCTCGCACATGACCGCGGTCCAGGACTGCCGGGTGCTCTACGGCGACTACCGGCCGCGGCAGATGCTCGGCCTGATGCGCCACCTGGACCTGGCGGTCGGCATGCGCCTGCACTTCCTGATCTTCAACGCGCTGACCGGCGTGCCGTTCCTGCCCCTGCCGTACGCCGGGAAGGTCTTCGACTTCGCCCAGCAGGCGGGAGCGCCGGCTCTCCGCGGCGTCATGCGCGAGTCGGTCGGGCCGCTGCTCGCGCAGGTCGACCGACTCTGGGACGAGCGGCCCACGCGGGTCGCCGACACGCGCGAACGGATGGCCGTTCTGCGCACCCGGTCGGCCGAGACCGGCGAGCGGCTCGGTGCGGTCCTTGAGAACATCAGCCCGCGGACGTTGATCGACGCGTAGAAAGGGATAGGAGACCACCACCGGGGTAGGGGATTGCGCATGACGTTGTCGCCGTACGTGTCGACCGCCTGTCTGGCCCCGCCACCGAACGAGGAGAGCGTCGAACTTCCACCGCGCCGCGCCCGCCGCGCCGGCCGGACAAACGTGCTTGTCGTCGGCGGCGGGCCGTCCGGAATCGGGGCGGCCCTCGGCGCGGCCGCGACAGGCGTGCGCGTGACACTCGTCGAGCGGTACGGCTTCCTCGGCGGCAACGCGACCGCCGCGCTGGTGATGCCGCTGACCGCCTTCCACAACGAGATGAAGCAGGCGGTCGGCGGCGACGACACCCGGCTGCTGCCCACCGACCACGGCGAGGGCGAACCCGTCGTCGGCGGCGTGCTCTGGACGCTTCTCGACCGGCTCGACCAGATGGGCGGCGTGATCAAGCCCAGCCCGGAGACCGGCTACACGGTGCCGTTCGACCCGGAGCTGTTCAAGCTGACCGCGTACGAGCTGCTGGCCGAGGCCGGCGTGCACCTGCTGCTGCACTCGTTCGCCTCCGACCTGATCCACCTGCCCGACGGCGTGCGCGTGGTCTTCGAGGGCAAGTCCGGCCCGATCGTGCTCGACGCGGACGTGGTCGTCGACTGCACCGGCGACGGAGACCTCGCGGCCGCGGCCGGTGCGCCCTACGAGATCGGCCGCCCCGAGGACGGGCTGACCCAGCCGATGACGCTCATGTTCCGGATGGGCCGTTTCAACCATCAAGGCTTCAACGGGTACGTGCACGAGCACCCGGACCAGTGGCGCGGCGTCTACGGCCTGTGGGACCTGATCCGGGAGGCCACCGAGGCCGGCGAGCTCGACCTCACCCGGGAGGATCTGCTCTTCTTCGCCACGCCCTACGACGACGAGGTAGCGGTCAACTCCACCCGGGTCACCGGCGTACTCGGCACAAGCGTCTGGGACCTCACCCGGGCCGAGCTTGTCGCGCACGAGCAGATGGCGCAGATCGTGACGTTCCTGAAGCGGCGGGTGCCCGGATTCGAGCAGGCCTATGCGGTGCAGAGCGGCGTCCAGGTCGGCGTGCGGGAGACGCGGCGCATCCAGGGCGAGTACACGCTGACCGGCGAGGACGTGCTTACCGCGCGCAAGTTCGACGACGTGATCGCACGCGGCGCCTACCCGGTCGACATCCACAACCCGACCGGCCGGGGGACCGTGCTGAAGCGCCTCCCGCAGGGCTCGTCGTACGACATCCCGCTCCGCTGCCTGCTGCCCCGCGGGACGGACCGGTTGCTTGTCGCGGGGCGCGCCATCTCCGGCGACCACGTGGCCCACTCGTCGTACCGCGTGATGCCGATCTCGATGGCGACGGGCCAGGCGGCCGGCGTGGCCGCCGCGCTCTCCTCCCGCGAGGGCAAACCCCCACGCGATCTCTCCGTCGAGGCCGTCCAGCGGGAGCTGCGTACCCAGCGCGCAAGCCTTGGTTGAGTTGTGTTTTTTGGGTCGTTGCTCTGCTTTTGGTCGTCGCTTCGCTCCTCCGGGCTCGACGCCACGGCCGAAGAAAGGCGTTCTCAGGCAGACGAAGAGCGTGTCTGACTGAGAACGACTTTCTTCGGTCGTCCGCGCCTCACGACGTGGTCACGCAAGCGACGGGTCCGGAGAAACTGCAGACTAAAAGCGGTGGGCGCGTTGCGTGTCTGGCGTTTGGCGGCGGGGATCAGGGGCGGGGGAGAGCCAGGGGGGTGGGGGCGAGGGTGATGCGGTTGCGGCCGGTGTTTTTTGCGGTGTAGAGGGCTAGGTCGGCGGCTGCGAGCAGCGTTTCGGGGGTGTCGGGGGTGGTCAGGGATGCGATGCCGGCGCTGAAGGTGACGGTGACGGTGTGGCCGTCGCCGACGTCGATGGGGGTGGTGGCGATCAGGTCGCGGAGCGCTTCGACCCGGTGTGGGGCCTCGGTGCCGGTCAGGACCAGGACGAACTCCTCGCCGCCGTAACGGGCGAGCAGGTCGCCGTGCCGGACCGCGCTGCGCAGCGCGGTGGCCACCCGGACCAGGACCGTGTCGCCGGCCGCGTGGCCGTAGCGGTCGTTGACGCGCTTGAAGTGGTCGATGTCGATCAGCACGACCGACAGCGGGCCGCCCGCGCCGACCAGGTGGGTGAGTCCGGCCATCAGATGCCGGCGGTTGTGCAGGCCGGTCAGGTGGTCGCGGAGCGCCTGCTCGGCGAGGTCCGCGCGGAGCAGTTCGATCGTGGTGAGCTGCTCGCGGAGGCGGTCGTTGGCGAGGGCCAGTTCGCGTCGCTGCCGGTTGAGGTCGGTGACGTCGCGGGTGACGATCGCCCAGCCGACGCAGCGGTCACCGCGGCCGAAGAGGCGGCTGGTGCGCACGTCCAGGTCCAGGCCGGAGCCGTACGCGTTCTCCAGGGTCTGCTCGCGGTCGGCGTCGAGGAGCAGGTCCCGGCCGGGCATCAGCGCGGTACCGGGGCCGACCAGGTCGACCATGGTGCGGCCGATCAGGTCGTCCGGCGGGTCGGTGGCCAGCAGCCGGATCAGCGCTTCGAAGGCCGGGTTGACGTCGAGGATGCGCCCGTCCCGGCCGACCACCACGACCGCGTCGCTGATCTTCTCGAAGACGCGGCGGCGGGCCACAGGTGTCTGCTCGGGCAGCGACGCGCGGACCACCATCCAGTACATGATCGGCGCGGTGATCACGAAGCCGAGCGCGGTGAGGTCGGTGAGCCGGCCGTTCAGCGAGAGGCCGACGACGTTGAGGATTCCGGACGGCAGCGAGATCACCACGGCGAACGCGCCCGCCTGGTAGCGCGACGACGTGGCGGACCAGAGCCGGATGACGCGGAAGAACGCGAACGCCAGCACCGCGTAGCTGTAGGCGGTGTGTGCCCAGAACAGCGGCCCGTACGTCGCCACCAGCCCGCCGTCGAATCCGGTGGGCCGGAAGCCGGTGATGAACAGCCCGTGCCAGGGGTTGGTGAGCGCGGTGACCAGGCAAAGCGCCGGTTCGATCGAGAGCAGGGCGATCAGGCGGCGGCTCGGATGCCAGATCCGGTCCGTGAGCGCGTAGGAGAGCATCAGCCAGCCGACGACCACGGCGCAGACGAAGACGAACGAGATCGCCATGACGGATTCGAGGAGGCGTGCGTCCCGGACCGTCAGCTCGGCCGCGTCGAGTGCTGACCAGCCGGCCAGGCCCGCGTTGAGGAACGCGATCGCGCCGAAGCCGGAGGCGACCGCGCGGCGCCGCCATGCGACGAGCGCGATGCCGGACGAGGTGGCGGCCGCGGCAAGGAAGAGCACGCACAGCACGGTGGTGATCATGTGCGTCTCCTCCCGGCCGGACGTCTGGATCGCCGCTCCATCGGCGGGAGGGGAGCGCGGGCTGAGGGGTTGTGAGCGGCGCTACCTGATCTGGTGACCCGACACGGCCCGTGCGATCACCAGGCGCTGGATCTCGGACGTACCCTCGAAGATGGTGTAGATCTTGGCGTCGCGGTACCAGCGCTCGACCGGGTGCTCGCGCAGATATCCGGCGCCGCCGAGGATCTGGACGGCCTTCTCGGTGACCGCCACCGCGACCTCGCCGGCCTTGAGCTTGGACATCGAGCCCTCGCCTGCCGCGAACGGGCGGTTGTTGCGGCCCATCCACGCGGCGCGCCAGACCAGCAGGCGGGCGGCGTCGATCTCCATCCGCATGTCGGCGAGTGCGAACGCGATCGCCTGGTTCTCCACGATCGGCCTGCCGAACTGCACCCGGCCCTTCGCGTACTCGAGTGAGTATTCGTAGGCGGCCCGCGCCACGCCGATCGCCTGCGCCGCGACCGTGGGCCGGGACAGCTCGAACGTGCGCATCGACGCCTGACCGGCCGCGCGCTCGTTGTTGCGCGCCTTCGCCAGCCGAGCCTCCAGCGCGTCCTTGCCGCCGAGCAGGCACCGCCCCGGCACCCGCACGTCGTCGAGGAAGACATCCGCGGTGTGCGAGGCCCGCAGCCCCAGCTTGGCCAGCTTCTTCGGCGAGGACAAACCCTTCGATCCCGGGGGTACGACGAAAGCCGCCTGACCACGGGTGCCGAGGCTCGGATCGACCGAGGCGGTGATCACGTGCACCGCCGCGATGCCGCCGTTCGTGGCGTAGGCCTTCTGCCCGTTGAGCACCCACTCGTCGTTCGCCTCGTCGTAGACCGCGCGGGTGCGGATCGCGCCCACGTCGGACCCGGCCTCCGGCTCGGTCGAGCAGAACGCGCCCAGCGCGGGCGCGGACGCATCACCGAAGCACTGCGGCACCCACTCGGCGAGCTGGCCGGGCGTGCCGGAGCCGAAGATCGCGGCGACCGCCAGTGAGGTGCCGAAGATGGACATCGCCAGGCCGGCGTCGCCCCAGAACAGCTCCTCGTGGGCGATCGGCATGGACAGGCCGCTCGGGTCGGACCACGCGTTCGCCAGGAACTCGAAGCCGTAGAGTCCGATCGTGGCGGCCTCCTTGATCACCGGCCAGGGCGTCTCCTCGCGCGCGTCCCACTCCGCGCCGGCCGGGCGCAACACGTCCTTCGCGAAGCCGTGGACCCAGTCACGCAGCTCGGCCTGCTCCTCGTTCAGATCGAGGGAGAACTCCACGACGTCACGCCTTGGGGATGTCGAAGAGCGTCTGGATCTGCGAGGCGAGGCCCATGCTGCCGTCCGCCTTCAGTTTGCCCGTCATGAACATCATCACCGGGTTGCCGAGGCCGGAGATCAGCTTGATGAACTCCACAGGTCCCATGGTGAGCGCCAGCTTCGGCGTGCGGTCCACGGTCGGCGAGAGCGTGCAGGCGCCCTTGTCGATCACGATCTCGTAGGTGTCCGCGCCGCCGTCCGGCCGCCCGGTGACGGTCCAGTGGATCACCGCGTTCGTGTCGCCCGCGCGCTCGGGCCGGAACTGCTTCGGCATGCGGCTGAAGACCTCGTCGAGGATGAGCGTGCGCTGCGGGCCGCCCATCACCTCGGCGATCTTCGAGTCGGGGGTCGACTTGACGATCTTCGAGAACTCCCGGGGCTCCATCGTGGCGAAGGTGTCTGGGTCGAAATCGGTCATGTCACGCCGTCCTTCCGCTAATCTACCCGCGCGTAAGGTTACGCGTGGGTAGATATGCTGACAAGCGTGCCAGCCTTCAAGCGCCTGCCGCGCGCCGTCCGAGAGACGCAGATGCTGGACTCGGCGACCCGGGTCTTCTCTCGCCGGGGTTACCACGCCGCGTCGATGGACGAGATCGCCGAGGACGCCGGCGTCTCCAAGCCGATGGTGTACGCCTACCTCGGCGCCAAGGAGGAGCTGTTCCTCACCTGCCTGCGCCGCGAGGCCACCCGCCTGATGGAGGTGGTCGCCGGCGCGGTCGATCCCGGCGCCCCCGCGGACCGGCAGCTCTGGCACGGCCTGCGCGCGTTCTTCGACGTCGTCGCCACCAACCGCGAGGGCTGGACCGTGCTCTACCGGCAGGCGCGCGGACTGGAACCGTTCGCCGCCGAGCTGTCCGGCATGCGCGCCGGCATGGTGCGGGTGGTGACCGCGCTGCTCAGCGCCGCGATGGCCGGCTCCGGCGGTCAGGCCACCGAGACCGAGCTGGAGGTGATGGCGCACGCGCTCGTCGGCGCCGGTGAGTCGCTCGCCGACTGGATGACCGACCACCCCGGCGCGGACCCGGCCAAGACCGCCACCCAGATGATGAACATCGCCTGGGTCGGCGCGGACCGTCTGCTCACCGGCACCTCCTGGCATCCGTCCTGACCGGCTCAGTGCCGTTCGGCGAACCCGGTCAGGTGGGCGTACGCGACCGCGTGCGTGCGATCCCGCAGCTCCAGCTTGCGCAGGATGCTTGAGACGTGGGTCTTCACCGTCTCCTCGCCGACGTGGAGCCGTCCCGCGATCTCCGCGTTGCTGTACGCCCGGGACAGCAGCTGCAGCACCTCGCGCTCCCGGGCGGTCAGCCGCTCGATAGCTGCCGACGGCCCGGCGGGCGTCAGCGCCTCGGTGAAGCGGGTGATGTGCCGCCTGACGATCGACGGATCGATCAGCACGTCACCGCGCGCGGCGATCCGGATGGCCGCGATCAGCTCCTCCGGCGGCATCGACTTGAGCAGGAACCCGCGCGCGCCGGCGGTCATGGCCCGGTGCACGTACTCGTCGGTGTCGTGGGTGGTCAGCACGATGACGTTCGTCCGGTTGCCGGGCATGGCGAGGATCGCCTTGGCGGCGCCCAGACCGTCCCGGCGCGGCATGCGGACGTCCAGGACCGCCACGTCCGGCCGCAGCCGCAGGGCCTCCTCGACCGCCTGCTCGCCGTCGGCCGCCTCGGCCACGCAGTCGATGTCGTCCTGGGTGTCCAGGATCGCCCGGAACCCGGAGCGGAATAACGCGTGGTCGTCCGCGATCAGCACGGTGATGGTCATCTCTGCTCCGTCAGGTCCGTCAGGTCGAAGGAGACCGCGGTGCTCCAGGTGCGGCCGTCCGCCCCCGGGCCGCTCCGGGTCCGGCCGCCAAGCGCCGTCACCCGGTTGCGGATGCCGGTGAGCCCGCGGCCGTGGTCGCTCACCGGGCCCGGCGAGACGTACGGGTTGATCGTCTCGACCTCCAGCGTGCCGGGCGTGAACCGGACCGTCACGGTGACCGCCCCGCGATCCCCGTGGCGCAGCGCGTTCGTCAGCATCTCCTGCACGATCCGGTAGAGCGCGCCGTCGAGCGGGGGCGGAAGCGCGTGGGGCGTCCCGAGCGTCTCCAGCCGCACCGGGATCCCCGCGGTCCGGAACCCGTGCAGCAGATCGTCGATGTCGGCCAGGCCTGGCTGCTCGGCGGAGCGCTTGCCGTGCAACACGTCAAGCATGTCCCGCAGGTCGCCGAGGGCGGAGCGGCTCGCGTCCTCGACCGACCGCAGCGACGCCACCGCGGCCGGGTCGGCGTGCGTGTGTGCCAGCCGCATCCGGGCCGCGCCGGCGTGCATGCTGATCGCGCTGACGTGGTGGGTGACGACGTCGTGCAGGTCCCGGGCGATTGCGGCGCGGTCCTCGGCGACCGCGTGCGCGACCGCCTCGCGCGCGTCCCGTTCCTCGTGCTCGGCCCGTCGCCGCAGCTCGTCCAGGTGCGCGCGCCGCGCGGTGGTGTAGCGGCCGACCAGCCAGGTGACCAGCCCGATCTTCACCGCCGCGACCACGACCGTCCAGTCAAGCGCGTGCCCGCGGGCGAGGTGCGACAGCACCAGGCCGGCGACCACGACGACAAGCACGGCGCCGGCCGGTCCGCCGCGCAGCCAGGCCCCCGCGCGGTACGACGCGACCAGGACGCCTGCCTCGTTGAGCCGGATGTCCTGCGGGCCGTCCAGCAGCAGGGCGCAGGCGGCGTGGACCGACACCGCGGCGGTCGCCACCACGCCGGACCAGCGCGTCGGGGTGGCGAGCGCGGCATCGGCCGCGATGATGGCCACCAGGGCCACCGTCCAGCGGGCGCCGTCGGCCGGGAGCTCCTGGAGGACGAAGGCGATCGCGTCCGCGGCCGCGCAGGCGACCGCCACCAGCAGCGACTGGCGGGTCAGCTTGCGGATCGCCGCGACGGGCACGTCCAACGGAACTCCTTGCCGAGGCCGGTTTTCCGGTGATCATGGCGGGTTCCGGCCGCGTCCGCATCCCACGTGCGAGGGAGGCCGGGCTCCCCGCGGGAGGGAGGTCCGGAGCCGCCCGGATTCCTACGTTCTAGGAATGGCAAACATCGAGAGCCGGCGTCGTGCCGCCGCCTTCGTGGTCACCTGTGGCATCGTGGCCGCGCTCGTCTTCCTGAGTTTCCGGCCGGCGGACACGCTCGCGGTGCCGGACGGGGCCCGGCCCGGCGCGTTCACCTCCCGGGAGTGCGAGTACCGGACCGAGGCCGGGGCGGTGCGGGCCGACTGCGGCACGCTCGTCGTCCCGGAGAACCGGAGCAACCCGTCGTCCGCACTCATCGCGCTTCCGGTGATCCGGATCCGGGCGGAGTCTCCGCAGCCCCGGGAGCCGATCTTCCGGCTGGGCGGCGGCCCCGGTTCGACGAACATGACCTTCCCGCAGGCGAGCCGGCTCCGGCAGAACCACGACGTGGTGCTCGTCGGCTACCGCGGCGTGGACGGTTCCCGCCGGCTGGACTGCGCCGAGGTGACCGGCTCGATGCACGCCTCGGCCGACCTCACCGGCGACGAGGCGCTGCGTGCCACCACCCGGGCGTTCCAGGCGTGCGCGCAGCGCCTGACCAAGGACGGCGTGGACCTGACCGGGTATTCCGCAGTACAACGGGTGGAGGACTTCGAAGCGGCCCGCACCGCGCTTGGTTACTCCCGGATCAACCTGGTCAGCTCCAGCGCCGGGACCCGGACCTCGATGGTCTACTCCTGGCGCCACCCGGAGTCGCTTGCCCGCTCGGCAATGATCTCGGTGAACCCGCCCGGTCACATGGTCTGGGACCCGGTGATCACCGACTCGCAGATCGCGCAGTACGCGCGGCTGTGCGGCGCCGACCCACGGTGCGCCGGTCGTACCGGCGATCTGGCGGCCGACATGCGCGCGGCCTCCGACGAGCTGCCGACACGCTGGGGCCCGTTCCGGATCCAGCCGGGCAACGTGCGGATCGCCAGCCTGTTCAGCATGCACCACAACGGGAAGGGTTCCGCGCCGCTGTCCGCGCCGACCGTGATCGACGCCTACCTGAGCGGCGGCGGCGCGTTCTGGGCGATGTCCACGCTCGGCGGGGTGGTGATGCCCGACTCGATCGTCTGGGGTGAGTTCGCCTCGTACGCCATGCTCGACGCCCCGTCGGCCGCGCAGTTCTACGGTGCCGGCGGCGATCCCGGCTCCATCCTGCACAGCGACGCCACCGCCTTCCTCTGGGGCGGCCCGGCCGGCTTCTCCACCGTCTGGCCGGACAGCCCCGACAACGCCGAATATCGCACGACCCGGCCGACCGACGTCGAAACTCTCCTGGTCAGCGGCTCGGTCGACTTCTCCACGCCGGCCGAGACGGCCACCCGGGACCTGCTGCCCGCGCTGCCCCGGGGCCGGCAGGTGATCCTGCCCGAGCTCGGCCACACCGCCGACTTCTGGGAGCACCAGCCCGAGGCGGGCAGCCACCTGCTTACCACGTTCTTCGAGGAGGGCCGGGTGGACGACTCCCGGTTCGACACCCGCCCGGTCGACTTCGACCCGGGACCGCTGACCATGACCGCGATCGCGAACACCCTGGTCGCTGTCACGCTCACGGCCGCGATCCTGGCCCTGGTGCTTGGTGTCGCGATGATCCGTCGCCTCCGGCGTACCGGCGGCTTCGGGGAACGGGCCGGTGCCTGGCTGCGCGTGCTCACGCCGCTCCCGCTCGGGCTCGGGGCCTGGTCGCTGGTCGTGCTGACGATCTGGACGATCGGCCCGGACGCCTACGTGGCAGGCGCCGGGGTGGTCGTGTCCTCCGCCGGCCTGGCCATCGGCCTCGGTGCCTGGGCGGCATGGACCGGCGCCGACCGGCCGCGGCTCCTCGGCGCGGTCGTGGCGGTGGCCGGGGCGCTGCTCGGCGCCGCGCTCGGCTTCGCGGCCCTTCCCGGCCTCGCCGCCCCGCTGACGGCGCTGCTCGGTGCGGCCGCGCTCGCCAATCTCGCCCTGCTCACCCTCGATCTGCGCCGACGCTCCCGGGCGGTTCCCGTCGACGTTCGTTAGCCCCGGCCGGTCCGGCCCGCACGCTCCTCGGCACGGGTCATCGACGGCCTGCCGGTCGCGGGCGATCCGACCGTGGAATCGGCCGTCGATGACCCGTGCCGGTAGCGGGCGGTCCGGTCAGGAGGCGGCGTGCCCTGGCAGCCGCACCGTGAACGTGCTGCCGACGCCGACCGTGCTGGCAGCGGTGATGTCGCCGTGATGGGCCTGGGCGAGCCGGCGGGCGATGGCCAGGCCCAGACCGCTGCCGCCGGTGGACCGGGCGCGGGACGGGTCGGCACGCCAGAACCGGTCGAAGACGTGCGGCAGGTCGTCCGGCGCGATGCCGATGCCGGTGTCCGCCACCTCGATGACAAGCGTGCGGCCGGTGGCGGACACCCGCACCGCCACCCGGCCGCCGGGCGGGGTGTGCCGGACCGCGTTGGAGACCAGGTTGCCGACGATCTGCCGGAGGCGGGCCGGGTCGACGTCCGCCTCCGGGTCGCCGTGGGCCTCAAGCGTGAGCGTCACGCCGGGTCCCCGGTGCGCGTCCACCACCTGGCGCAGCAGGTCCGCGATGTAGCAGCGCGACGGTGTCAGCGTAAGCGTGCCCGCGTCGGCGGCGGCCAGATCGCGCAGGTCGTCGACCATGTGCTGGAGCAGCACGGTCTCTTCGAGCAGCAACTCCAGCAGGTCCTGATCCACCTCGGCGAGCCCGTCCTGGCCCGCGGTCAGCCAGCTGCGGATGTTTGTCAGCGGGCTGCGCAGCTCGTGCGCGATGTCGTTGACCATGCTCCGTCGCTGCTCCTCACTGTGCTCGCGGCGGGCGGAGAGCGCGTTGAACGCGCCGGCCAGCCGCCCGATCTCGTCGTTGCGGTCCACACGTACCGCGACCGGGCCGTCCGATGCCTGCTCCGCCGCGGCGGTGAGCGCGCGCAGCGGCCGGACCAGCCGGATGCCGACAAGCACGGTGGTGACGATCGCCAGCAGCAGCACCGCCCCGGTCGCGCCCGCGATCCGCAGCGTGCTGGCCGGCGACAGGTCGAAGACCGGCACCGGCGGCCGGGCCGGGCTGCTGATGTAGAGCAGCGCGGGCGCGGCCACGAACGGCCGTAACTGCGCACGCCGGCTCCTGTCGATGCAGGCCTGCAACTCGGTGCCGCGCATCTCCGTCTCGGACTCGATGTCGTAGATGTAGGTGAAGTCGTAGCTGATGAACTTCACGCCGGGCAGCCGGGCGTCCCGGGTGCAGTCGTCCACCATGATGTTCAGCCGGTCGAGCGCCTCGCGCTCGGACTCGGTGATCATGCCCTCGGGATATCCACAGTCGCTCTGCTGGCGTGGGTTCACCAGGTCGATCCGCACCACCGCCCGGCCGTTCGGCGACTCGGTGATTGACGCCGCCAATCCCTGTTCTCGCAGGCAGCGCAGTCGTTGTTCGGCCGCGGCGTGCTGCTTGGTGCGTTCCGCCTCGGTCAGCCGGTACGGCCCGACCGCCCGCTCGTCGATCACGGCCGCGCCCGCCGGGTCAAGCGGATCGACGGTCGCGGCCGGTTGCCCCTTCGGCGTCATGCCCGCGATCGGCGTCCCGTCCGCGGTGGCCAGCCCGATCTGCCGGCCGGTCTCGTCCGCAAGCGCACGCACGGTCAGCTCGACGCCGTCCCAGTCCGGGTGGGTGGCGGCGTACCCGAGCAGCGTGTCGTAGATCGTCGAGTCCGCGGCCAGCGTGGCGCCGCTCTCCTCCTGGGCCGCCCGGGTGGCGGTCTTCGCGGCAAGCCACGCCGCGGCCGCGACCGAGGCGACCACGATCAGGATCGAGGAGGCCAGGAGCCGGACCACAAGGCTGCGGTGCGGCGGTACGCCCTTCACCCGGCCACCAGCTTGTAGCCGACGCCGTGCACTGTCACCAGGTAGGCCGCCCCGATCTTGCGACGCAGGTTCATCACGTGCATGTCGATGCCCCGATCGGTGGCGTTGCGGTCCAGCCCGCTGATCCGCTCCACCAGCTGGCGGCGGCTGAAGACCCGGCCCGGCTCGGCGGCGAACGCGGCAAGCACCGCGAACTCGCCGCGGGTGCACGGCACGTCGGCGCCGTCCAGCGTGACTGTATGCCCGGCCGGGTCGACCGCGAGCCCGCCGATCCGCAGGAGTCGCGGTGCGGCGGGCCGGGGGGAGCTGCGGCGCAGCAGTGCGCGCACCCGGGCGACCAGCTCGCGCGGGTCGTACGGCTTCGTCAGGTAGTCGTCCGCGCCCAGCTCCAGGCCGAGCACCCGGTCGTCCGCGCCGGACCGCGCGGTGAGCATCAGGATCGGCAGGTCGAAGTCGACGCGCAGTACGCGGCACACGTCCTTGCCGTCGATCTCCGGAAGCATCCCGTCCAGCACGAGTAGATCCGGTGGGTTGCTGCGGACCGCGTCGATCGCGGCGCGGCCGTCGCCGACCACGACCGGGTCGAATCCGGCCGCCTGCAGGTATCGGCGGACGATCTCCGCCTGCCGGGGGTCGTCCTCGGCGATCAGGATCCGGGCGAACACCGCTCGACTGTAAAGGGGACCGGGGACGAAGCCGGGAAATCTGACAATCCCTCGACAAATCGCTGACCGCCGCGCGACGAACGCCCGGCAGGGTCGGACGGTATGCGACGTAGATGGACGGCCGTGATGTGCCTGGCCGGCGCGGTGGGCATCGCCGCGGCCTGGTGGGCGGGCACGAGCACGAACCGAACGGCGGATGCGGCGCCGCCGGCGACCGCGGTGCAGACGGTCGCGGTCACCCGCACCGATCTGACCACCGCGCAGACCTACCGGGGACAGCTGGGGTACGGCACGCCTCGGGTGATCAAGGGGGCCGAGGGCGCGGTGACCTGGCTGCCGGCCGTCGGCGCGAACGCGGAGCGCGGCCGGACGCTGTACCGGAACAACGACAACCCGGTGATCGTCTTCTACGGCGGTACGCCGCTGTTCCGGAAGCTGGACACCCCGAACCAGATCGGCCGCGACGTCCGCGTGGTGATCGACAACCTGCGCGCCCTGAACTATCAGGTGGGCCTCCAGCCGAGCCCGGGGCGGACCGTCAACGAGCCGGGCGAGTCCCCGGTGCCGGTGGTCGTGCAGAAGGACGACGGCATCCTCACCGCCGACGTGATCAAGGCGATCAAGCGCTGGCAGACCGACGCCCAGCTGCCGGTGACCGGCGTGATCGACCCGGCGCGGGTGGTGGTGCTGCCCGGCCCGGCCCGGGTGAGCGCGCTCAACGCGCAGCTCGGCGACCCGGCCGCGAACGGCGTGCTGTCGCTTACCGGAAGCGAGAAGCTGGTCACCGCGCCGGTCCGGGTCGCCGAGCTGGGCGCGATCAAGGAGGGTGTGACGGTCGAGGTGGAGCTGCCCGGCGGCACGCGCACGCCCGGGACGGTGAAGCTGATCGACCGGAACGCCACCGCACCGGAGGGCGACCAGAACGCAGACGTGACCACCGCCGCCGAGGTCTCCGTGGTCGTCGCGGTCACCGATCCGAACGCGGTGAAGGACCTGGAGTCCGGCGTCGTGCAGGTCTCGTTCGCCGGGCAGACGCGGGAGGACGTGCTTGCCGTGCCGGTCGCGGCGCTGCTGGCACTGCGCGAGGGCGGCTATGCGGTCCAGGTCTCCGGCGGCCCGCTGATCGCGGTGCAGACCGGCATGTTCGCCATGGGCATGGTGGAGATCAGCGGCGACGGCATCGCCGAGGGCGTCACGGTGGCCACCGTCTCATGACCACGGTTCTGGAGATCAGCGACGTCAGCCGCGTCTACGGCACGGTGACCGCGCTCGACCGGGTGTCGCTCACCGTGCGCGCGGGTGAGCTGCTGGCCATCGTCGGCCAGTCCGGCTCCGGCAAGTCCACGCTGCTCAACATCATGGGCACGCTCGACCGGCCCAGCTCCGGCGCGGTCGCGGTCGGCGGGCACGACGTCAGCCGGCTCTCCGACCGGCAGCTCTCCGCGCTCCGCGGCCGGCAGCTTGGCTTCGTCTTCCAGCAGTTTCACCTCACCGATGGCTTCACCGCGGTGGAGAACGTGAGCACCGGCCTGCTCTACGCGGGTGTACCCCGGCGGAAACGGCGGCAGGTGGCGAGCGAGGCGTTGGACCGGGTCGGGCTGGCACACCGCCGGGACCACCGCCCGCACGAACTCTCCGGCGGCGAGCGGCAGCGCGTGGCCATCGCCCGCGCGCTGGTCACCCGGCCGTCGCTGGTGCTCGCGGACGAGCCGACCGGCGCGCTTGACACCGCTAACGGGCATGCGGTCCTGGAGCTGCTCAGACAACTGAATCGGGAGGGCACCACGATCGCGGTGATCACCCATGACCGGGACATCGCGGCCGCGCTGCCGCGGCGCGTCGTGCTGCGCGACGGCCGGATCGTAACGGACACCGGAGCGCCCAGATGATCGAGACAAGCAGGCTGGGCGCGGGAGACCTGATCCGGCTCGGCCTGGTCGGTCTGCGGGTGCGCCGCATGCGGGCCGCGCTCTCCGCGCTCGGCATCTCGATCGGCATCGCCACAATGGTCGTGGTCATGAGCATCCCGGCCTCAAGCGAGCGGGCATTGCTGGCCGAGCTGGACCGGCTCGGCACCAACCTGCTCCAGGCCAGCGCGGTGCCGAACGAGAATCCGCCGGTCAAGCTGCCGAAGGAGGCCACCGCGATGGCGCTGCGGATCGCGCCGGTGACCGAGGCCGGCGCGGTGGCGAACACGCACGTCACCATCGCCCGCAACGACCGCGCCGACGCGTCCGCCGCCACCGCGGTGCTGGCCGTCGAGCCGGAGCTGCTGGCACTGCTGCACGGCACCGTCCAGGACGGACTGTGGTTCGGCCCGGCCACCGAGCAGTTCCCGTCAGTGGTGCTCGGCGCGGAGGCGGCCGGCCGGCTGGGCTTCACCGAGGCCGCGAACCAGCAGGTCTGGATCGGGCGGCGCTGGTTCACGCTTACCGGCATCCTCGACCCGGTCCCGCTGGCCCCGGAGATCGACCGGGCCGCGCTTGTCGGCTGGCCCGCCGCCGAGTCCACGCTCGGCTTCGACGGCCATCCGACTGTGGTCTACGTGCGCAGCCACGACGCGTCAGTCGAGGCGGTCCGCGACGTGCTGCCGGCGACAGTCTTCCCGGAGGGTGCTGGAAAGGTCCGGGTCACCAGGCCGTCCGACGCGCTTGCCGCGAAGCGCACCACCGAGACGCACTTCAACGCGCTTTTCCTGGGCCTGGCCGGGGTCGCGCTGCTTGTCGGCGGCATCGGCGTGGCCAACACCATGGTCATCTCCGTGCTGGAACGCCGCCGGGAGATCGGCCTGCGCCGGGCGCTCGGCGCGCACCGGGGACAGATCCGCGCCCAGTTCCTCGCCGAGTCGGTCGCGTTGTCGCTGCTCGGCGGCGTGACCGGGACCCTGCTCGGCGTGGCCGCGTCCGTCGGCTACGCGCTGCATCAGGGCTGGCCGCCGGTCGTGCCGTTGCTGGCGCTCGGCACCGGCGTCGGCGGCGCGCTGGTCGTCGGCGTCGTGGCGGGCGTCTACCCCTCGATGCGCGCCGCCCGCCTCACCCCCACCGAAGCACTCGCCACCACCTGATGAAAGGTCTGATCGACATGCGGAAACGTACCCTCGTCGTGCTTGGATCGGTTTTTCTGCTCGCCGCGTGCGGTGGCGCCGAGCCGGAGGCCACGCCACAGATCCCCACGCTCACCACGCCCGCCGCGGCGGCCTCGGCCACGCCGCCGGCCGGCGCGCCGGTGATCCGGCCGGACACCACCTGGGACGAGCAGCGCGTCATGCAGCAGCCGTTCATGAGGTGTCTGCAGGAGAAGGGGATGCGGCTCACCACTGACGAGAAGGGGCTGCTCGATCTGGATCCCGGTGCGCCGGGGAATCAGCGGCTCACATCGCGCGATGATCCGGCCTACGCGGACTGCCAGAAGCTGTGGCCGGTACTCGCGCCGGAGCTTGACGAGACCAAGAACCCGTACTGGGCGGACGACAACGAGAACTACCACAAGTGCCTGGTCGCGGGCGGTAAGCCGCTGGTCAAGGAGAACGGTGAGTGGAAGGTCGGCCCCGGCTTCGACACGTGGGAGCCGGACGAGGCGATGGAGATGGAGTGCCAGGCGACCGCCTTCGACGGCCGGAAGGGTTAGCTACACAGTTCCGATCAGGTACGGCTTGCCGGAGCGGGGGTCGGTGACGGCGAAGGCGCGCAGGTCGGTGCCGAACGCGACGGTGCCGGTCAGCGGCACCGGGCGGCGGAACTCCGTCTCGACCACACCTGTCGCGGGCAGCCGGCCCTCCATCGCGGCGAGCCCGCGGGCCAGCGTCCACATGCCGTGCGCGATCGGGCCCGGGAAGCCGAACGCGCGGGCGCCCAGCCAGGACGTGTGGATCGGATTGTGGTCGCCGGAGACCGCCGCGTACTCCGGGCCGATCGACGGTGTCAGCCGCCAGCGGGCGGTCGTGGCCGGCACCTCCGGTCCGCCCGCGGCGTACTCGCCGGTCCCGGGGCCGCGATGCAGATAGGTGGACCGTGACCGCCAGGCGGCCTCGCCCCCGGCGGTCACGGTCGCCTCGATGTCGAACTGCCGCCCGCGCGGGTGATCCCGCAGGCCCGACGCCCTGACCGCGATGTCGAGGCGGTCGTCCGCGGTCAGCGCCCGCAGCACCTCGATCCGGTTCGTCACATGGAGCAGCCCGACCACCGGAAACGGGAACGCGCGCGCCGTCATCAACTCCATGGCCAGATCAAAGGCCAGTACATGGGGGTACGTCGTGGGCAGCGCATCACCGAACCGGAAGCCGCACACCCTGTCGTACCGGGCCAGGTGTGCCCGGTTCACTACCACGTTTTTCCTGGTCAGTGTGGTGTCCGGCAGGTCGCGGGGCCGGGCGCCGAGCGGCAGCAGCCCGAGCGCCGCACGCCTGTAGACGGACATCAGGCGCCCAGCAGGCTCTGCCCGCACACGCGGACCACGTTCCCGGTGACGCCGGACGAGCCGGGCGACGCGAGCCAGGCGATCGTCTCCGCCACGTCCACCGGCAGTCCGCCCTGGCTGAGGCTGTTCAACCGGCGGCTCGCCTCGCGCAGCGCGACGGGCATCCGTGCGGTCATCGCGGTCTCGATGTGGCCCGGCGCGACCGCGTTCACTGTCACACCGCGACCGGCAAGCGCCGGCGCCAGCGCGTCGACCAGGCCGATCACGCCCGCCTTGGAGGTGGAGTAGTTGGTCTGGCCGCGGTTGCCCGCGATGCCGGTGACCGAGGAGACCTGGATCAGCCGGCCGCCGGGTGGCAGCAGCTCAAGGATCGCGTCGTTGATCCGCTCCTGGCTGGACAGGTTCACGTCGAGCACCGCGTCCCACTGGTCCGCGCTCATCCGGCCAAGCGTCTTGTCGCGGGTGATGCCGGCGTTGTGCACCACCACGTCGACGCGGCCGTGCCGGTCGCGGAGGTAGGAGGCCACGCGGCCTGGCGCGTCCGCGGCGGTGACGTCGAGCTGCAGCGCCTCGCCGCGGATCTCGTTCGCCAGCGCGGCCAGCGGCTCACCGGCGGCCGGCACGTCAAGCGCGATCACGCGGGCGCCGTCGCGGGCAAGCACCCGGGCGATCGCCGCGCCGATGCCCCGTGCCGCGCCGGTGACCAGCGCGATCTTGCCGGCCAGCGGCCTCTCCCAGTCCGCGGGCGTCTCCGGGCCGGCCTCCCCGACGCGGGTGACCTGGCCGGAGACGTAGGCGGAGCGGCCGGAGAGCAGGAACCGCAGCGTGGACTCCAGCGGCGCGTCCGGCGCGGCGTAGACCAGCTGGGCCGTGCTGCCCCGGCCGAACTCCTTGCCGATGCTGCGGACCAGGCCCTCAAGCGCGCGCTGGGCGACCGCCTCGCGCGGCGTCGCGCAGTCCTCCGGCGCGGTGCCGAGCACGATCACCCGGCCGGACGGGAGCAGCGTGCGGGCCTGGGCGTGGAAGAAGTCGTAGAGCGCGCGCAGCTGCTCGGACGCGGTGACACCTGTGGCGTCGAAGATCAGCGCGGCGAGCCGGCCGGGCGTGGCCGAGGCGCCGGCCTCCACCGCGGCGGCGGCCGGGTCGCGCAGCGGGACACCCGCCTCGCTCAGGATCGTGCGCACCACCGGGGCCAGCCGCCCGCCCGGCGCGGCGTCGACAAGCACCTGGCCGGTCACCAGCGGGTCGCCGGGGGAGTGGCGGCGGAGCACGGGCGGGGTGGGCAGGCCGAGGCGTGTGACGAGCGCCCTGCCCGCCGCGGAGTTGGCAAAGGTCGCGTACCGGTCCACCATGGGCGTAGCCTACCCGTGAGTAAGTCCGAGGGGGGAACAGTGCAGCAGAGCATCCGCCGGGTCGCGATCCTTGGCGGCAACCGCATCCCGTTCGCCAGGTCGAACGGGCGGTACGCGCAGGCGTCCAACCAGGACATGCTGACCGCGGCGCTGGACGGCCTGGTCGCCCGGTTCGGCCTGGCCGGTGAGGTGCTCGGCGAGGTGGCGGCCGGCGCCGTGCTCAAGCACTCCCGCGACTTCAACCTGACCCGCGAGGTAGTGCTCGGCTCCCAGCTGGACCCGCGGACCCCCGCCTATGACGTGCAGCAGGCCTGCGGCACCGGGCTTGAGGCGGCGATCCTGGTCGGCAACAAGATCGCGCTCGGCCAGATCGAGGTGGGCGTGGCCGGCGGCGTGGACACCACGTCTGACGCGCCGCTCGCGCTGAACGAGGACTTCCGCCGTGCGCTGCTTGAGCTGAACACGGCCCGCACGCTCGGCGCCCGGCTGAAGGCGGCCACCAAGCTGCGGCCGGTGCAGCCGTTCAAGCCGGAGATGCCGCGCAACGCGGAGCCGCGGACCGGGCTGTCGATGGGCGAGCACGCGGCGCTGACGGCCGAGACGTGGAACATCGGCCGCGAGGAGCAGGACGAGCTCGCGCTTGAGTCGCATCTGCGGCTGGCGGCGGCGTACCAGCGCGGCTTCTTTGATGATCTTGTGACGCCCTTCCTCGGGCTCAAGCAGGATCAGAACCTGCGGGCCGACACCTCGCCTGAGAAGCTGGCGCGGCTCACGCCGGTCTTCGGGACGCGCGGTGCGCACCCGACGATGACCGCGGGCAACTCGTCGCCGCTTACCGACGGCGCGTCGACCGTGCTGCTCGCGTCCGAGGAGTGGGCGAAGGCGCACAATCTTCCCGTTCTGGCCTATCTCGGTGACAGCCAGACCGCGGGTGTGGACTTCGTGCACGGGGACGAAGGGCTGCTGATGGCGCCGGCCTACGCGGTGCCGCGGCTGCTCGCGCGCAACGGGCTCACGCTTCAGGACTTCGACTACTACGAGATCCACGAGGCGTTCGCGTCGCAGGTGCTCGCCACGCTTGCGGCCTGGGAGTCGCCGGAGTTCTGCAAGGAGCGGCTGGGCCTGGAGGCGCCGCTCGGCGCGATCGACCGGGCGAAGCTCAACGTGAACGGCTCGTCGCTGGCGGCCGGGCACCCGTTCGCCGCGACCGGCGGCCGGATCGTGGCGACGCTTGCCAAGCTGCTCAGCGACAGGCCGGCCGGGAGAGGCCTCATCTCCATCTGCGCCGCCGGTGGGCTCGGGGTCGTCGCCATCGTCGAGCGGTGACATAGTTCACCCCGTACCCACGTGAATGTCGCTGTTTGATCCTTGGTATCGCTATTGGTGGATCTTGTCCGGTGGCCAGGCGGGCGGTGGCGCAGGCCGAACATGAGAGACTTCGGCCGTGACTTCCCTCCCCGACGCCACCGAGCGCCCGCGCATCCCGAACGTTCTCGCCGGGCGGTACGCCTCCACCGAGCTGCTCGCGATCTGGTCACCGGAAGAGAAGATCCGGATGGAGCGGCGGCTGTGGGTCGCCGTGCTCCGGGCGCAGCGTGACCTCGGGATCGGGCTGCCGGAGGGCGTGATCGAGTCCTACGAGGCGGTGCTCGACCGGGTCAACCTGGAGTCGATCGCGGCCCGGGAGCGGATCACCCGGCACGACGTGAAGGCCCGGATCGAGGAGTTCAGTGCGCTCGCCGGGCACGAGCACGTGCACAAGGGCATGACCTCCCGCGACCTCACGGAGAACGTCGAGCAGCTGCAGATCCGCGCGTCGCTGGTGCTGGTCCGGGACCGGATCGTGGCCGCGCTCGCCCGCCTCTCCCGGCTCGCGATCGAGCACTCCGACCTGGTGATGACCGGCCGGTCGCACAACGTGGCCGCGCAGGCCACCACGCTCGGTAAGCGCTTCGCGTCGGCGGCCGAGGAGCTGCTGATCTCCTACGAGCGGATCGACGACCTGATCCGCCGCTACCCGCTGCGCGGCATCAAGGGACCGGTCGGCACCGCCGCCGACCAGCTCGACCTCTTCGACGGCGACGCCGAGAAGGTCGCGGAGCTGGAGCGCCGGGTCGCCCGCCACCTGGGCTTCGAGCGCGTGCTGGACAGCGTCGGCCAGGTCTACCCGCGCTCGCTCGACTTCGACGTGGTCTCCGCGCTCGCGCAGACCGCTGCCGCGCCGTCGTCGCTTGCCACCACGATCCGCCTGATGGTCGGCCAGGAGCTGGCCACCGAGGGCTTCAAGCCGGGCCAGGTCGGCTCGTCCGCGATGCCGCACAAGATGAACACGCGGTCAAGCGAGCGGGTCAACGGCTTCGCCGTGATCATCCGCGGCTACCTGTCGATGGTCGGCGAGCTGGCCGGCGACCAGTGGAACGAGGGCGACGTCTCCTGTTCCGTGGTGCGCCGCGTCGCGCTGCCCGACGCGTTCTTCGCCGCGGACGGGCTGTTCCAGACGTTCCTGACAGTGCTCGACGAGTTCGGCGCCTACCCGGCCGTGATCGGCCGCGAGCTGGACCGGTTCCTGCCGTTCCTGGCGACAACCAAGATCCTGGTCGCGGCGGTACGCCGTGGGGTCGGCCGCGAGGTCGCGCACGAGGTGATCAAGGAGCACGCGGTCGCCGTGGCGCTGGCCATGCGCGAGAAGGGCGCGGCCGAGAACGACCTCTTCGACCGGCTCGCCTCGGACGAGCGACTCAGCCTCAGCCGCGACGAGATCGACACGCTCGTGGCGGACCGGGCCGCGTTCATCGGCGCCGCCCCGTCGCAGGTGCATGCGGTGGCCGACCGGGTCGCCGACGTGGTCGCCGCCCACCCGATCGCCGCCGCATATTCGCCGGCACCGATCCTTTAGGCCGGCCGCCCTCGACTCGGCCATAGGCGCTTCGAGGCGCGGGCGACCAGAGGTGGCAAATTTCCCCCCAGGGAAATCTGCCACCGCCGGGAGTGGCGCCGAGCCGGAGGAGCGCAGCGACGACCACAAGCTGAGTGCGGACCGGCCACCAGGTAGTCTGAGGGCGCTTGCCCCTCCAGGCGGTGCTGGTGAGCCGGTTGGCCACCACTGACCGGCAGAACAGCCAGGACAGCGCAAACAGTCAGGAGTGCCTCGTGGCTCGCGTCGTCGTCGACGTCATGCTCAAGCCGGAGATCCTCGATCCGCAAGGCCAGGCCGTCGCCAACGCTCTGCCCCGGCTCGGTGTCACCGACGTGACGTCGGTCCGCATCGGGCGGCGCATCGAGCTGGAGTTCTCCGGCGACGCCGACCAGGACCGGGTCCGGCAGATCGCCGACCAGCTCCTGGCCAACCCGGTCATCGAAGACTTCACAATCCACACCGACGAGCGGGTCGAGGCCTGAGCATGCGGATCGGTGTGGTGACCTTCCCGGGTTCGCTCGACGACGGGGACGCCGCGCGTGCCGTCCGGCTGGCCGGTGCCGAGGCCGTGCGCCTCTGGCACGCCGACCCGGACCTGCACGGCGTGGACGCCGTCGTTCTCCCCGGTGGCTTCTCCTACGGCGACTACCTGCGCTGCGGCGCGATCGCCAGGTTCTCTCCCGCGATGGAGTCGATCATCGACGCGGCCAACGGCGGCCTGCCGGTGCTCGGCATCTGTAACGGGTTCCAGATCCTCTGCGAGGCGCACCTGCTTCCCGGCGCGCTGACCCGCAACCAGCACCTGCACTTCCGCAACCGGGACCAGTGGCTGAAGGTCGAGTCGACAAGCACCGCCTGGACCGGCACGTTCACCGACGGCCAGGAGATCCTGATCCCGGTCAAGAACGGCGAGGGCTGCTACGTGGCGGATCAGCGCACGCTCGACGAGCTCGAGGCGGAGGGCCGGGTCGTGGCCCGCTACATCCGCGGCAACCCCAACGGGTCGCAGCGCGACATCGCCGCCATCACCAACGAGCGCGGCAACGTCGTCGGCATCATGCCGCACCCCGAGCACGCGGTCGAGGCGCTGACCGGGCCGTCGCTCGACGGTCTCGGCCTGTTCGCCTCCGTCCTCGCCCACCTCGCCGGCAAGTCCGCGGCGGTGCCCGCGTGACCCAGACAGTTAAGGAGACCGCGGTGTCCGCGCCCGACACGGTCGACGTCGCCGGCTCCACCCCCGAGCAGCTCCAGCCGTTCGCCGAGCTGGGCCTGCTCGAGGACGAGTACCAGCGGATCCGCGACATCCTCGGCCGCCGGCCCACCCAGTCCGAGCTGGCGATGTACTCGATCATGTGGAGCGAGCACTGCTCCTACAAGTCGAGCAAGGTCCACCTCAAGCAGTTCAGCGAGAAGGCGCCGAAGAACGAGCGCCTGCTGGCCGGCATCGGTGAGAACGCCGGCGTCATCCAGATCTCCGACGAGCTTGCGGTGACCTTCAAGGTCGAGTCGCACAACCACCCGAGCTACGTCGAGCCGTACCAGGGTGCGGCCACCGGCGTCGGCGGCATCGTCCGCGACATCCTCGCCATGGGCGCCCGCCCGATCGCGGTGATGGACCCGCTGCGCTTCGGCGACCCCGAGCACCCGGACACCAAGCGCGTCCTGCCCGGCGTCGTCGCCGGCGTCGGCGGCTACGGCAACTGCCTCGGCCTGCCTAACATCGGCGGCGAGGTCGTCTTCGACCCCTGCTACCAGGGCAACCCGCTTGTCAACGCGCTAAGCATCGGCGTGCTGCCGGTCGACCGCCTCCAGAAGAAGGAGGCGACCGGCGCCGGCAACATCGTCGTACTGCTCGGCGCGAAGACCGGCCGGGACGGCATCGGCGGCGTCTCCGTGCTGGCCAGCGCCACCTTCGACGACGGCAGCGAGCAGCGCCGCCCGTCCGTCCAGGTCGGCGACCCGTTCATGGAGAAGCTCCTGATCGAGTCCTGCCTGGAGCTCTACGACGCCGGACTTGTCGTCGGCATCCAGGACCTCGGCGGTGCGGGCCTCACCTGCGCGCTCACCGAGACCGCCGCCGCAGCCGAGGCCGGCATGCGCGTCTGGCTGGAGCGGGTGCCGCTGCGCGAGCCGTCCATGGACCCGCACGAGATCCTGGCCAGCGAGTCCCAGGAGCGCATGCTCCTGATCGTCGCGCCGGAGAAGCTCGACGAGGTGCTGAAGATCGCCGACAAGTGGGGCGTGCTCGCCACCGCGATCGGCGAGGTCACCGACGGCGACCGCCTGCTCGTCACGTGGAACGACCACACGGTCGTCGACGTGCCGCCGGGCTCGCTCGTGGATGACGGCCCCGTCTACAACCGGCCGATGCGCGAGCCGGCCGACCTGATCCTGCTGCGTGCGGACCGCGCCGAGACGCTGCCCCGCCCGGTCGGCGGCGACGCGCTCCGCGAGACCGTGCTGCGCATGATCGCCTCGCCGAACCTGTGCGACAAGACCTGGGTCACCGAGCAGTACGACAGGTACGTGCTCGGCAACACGGTCCTCGCCCAGCCGGAGGACGCGGGCGTGCTCCGCATCGACGAGCAGACCGGCCTCGGCGTCGCGCTCTCCGTCGACGGCAACGGGCGCTACGCGCGCCTCGACCCGTACAACGGGGCGAAGCTGGCGCTGGCCGAGGCGTACCGGAACGTCGCCGTGGCTGGTGGCAAGCCGATCTCGGTCACCAACTGCCTCAACTTCGGCTCGCCCGAGGACCCGACAGTCATGTGGCAGTTCGCCGAGGCCGTCCGCGGTCTCGCCGACGGCTGCCAGGAGCTCGGCATCGCGGTCAGCGGCGGCAACGTCAGCTTCTACAACCAGACCGGTGCCGCCCCGATCAACCCCACCCCGGTGGTCGGCGTCCTCGGCCTGATCGACGACGTCGCCACCCGGGTGCCGATCGGCTTCACGCCGTCCGCGCACCCCGAGGGCGACCTGGTCTTCCTGCTCGGCGAGACGCGCAACGAACTCTCCGGCTCCGAGTGGGCGTGGGTCACCCACGGCCACCTCGGCGGCGAGCCCCCGCGCGTCGACCTCGCCCGCGAGAAGTCGCTTGCCGAGGTGCTGGCCGAGGCCGCCCGCGTCGGGCACCTCACCGCCGCGCACGACCTCTCCGACGGCGGCCTCATCCAGACGCTCGTCGAGTCGTCGCTGCGCCGCGGCGTCGGCGTCAAGGTCGAGCTGCCGGACGAGTTCACCGGCGGCACCATGCCGTTCGTCTTCCTGTTCAGCGAGTCCGCCGGCCGGGCCGTGGTGGCCGTACCGCGCGGTCACGAGACCGCGTTCACCGCGCTCTGCGAGGAGCACGGGCTGCCGTGGGCAGCGATCGGCACCACCGAGGCCGCAAGCGACGCGGTCGAGGTCGTCGGCCAGTTCAGCGTCCCGCTGGACGAGCTTCGCGAGGCGCACACGGCCACGCTGCCGCGCCTCTTCGGCAACGTGGCCTCCCCGGCCACCGGCGACGACCCGGCGCCGGACTCGGCAGCTCCCGCGGAGGAGGGCCTGCCGGCCGCCGCCGCGGACAGCACCCAGGCGGAGCCGAGCAGCGAGGACGGCATCGCCACCCCGGCCGAGTAACGGTCTCCGGTAACGAACGGCAGAGCCCGCGTCGATGATGATCGGCGCGGGCTCCGCCGTGTCCGGGTTCGGAGCCTGTATCGACGTGGGATGCCGGGCCGCACATCGCCCCTTGCTTCTCGACGTAAGGCTGCGGGGCCTCGCCGCCCCCGGCATCCGACGTCGATACAGCGCTTCTAGGGGCGGTGAGTGGCCGCACCGGCGGGCGGTGGGGCGGCATCATGGGTGGCGTCTGATGAGCGGCGGTGCCGGTGAGCGGTGCCCGACGAACGGCGGGGCGTGCGCACGTGAGCGGCGAAGCTGATCCGGTGGTGGACGCGGTCTACGCGCAGCCCGGTGCGGGAGTGCGGTTCGACTGGGGACTGGCCGGCGCGAGCGAGCTGGGCCGCGTCTGCGCCGCCCTGGTCGTGGTCGACGTACTCTCCTTCACCACCGCGGTGGATGTGCTGGTCGCGCGCGGGACCCGGGTCCATCCGTTCCCGTGGAGCGCACAGGCGGACGCGTACGCGGCCCGGGTCGGCGCGGTCGCCGCGGTCGGGCGCGCCGACGTCAGCGCGGAGCGGCCCTGGACGTTGTCGCCGGCCGCTCTTCATCGCGCACCCGCCACGCCGGACCTGGTCCTGCCGTCGCCGAACGGGTCCGCGATCTCCGCCGCGGCGAGCGCCACCGGCCTGCCGGTCGTGGCCGCCTGTCTCCGCAACGCCCGCTCGGTCGCCCACTGGCTGCTCTCCCAGGGGTACGGCACCGTGCAGGCCCCGATCGGCGTCATCGCGGCCGGCGAACAGTGGCCGGACCAGGCGCTGCGACCCGGGGTGGAGGACCTGCTCGGCGCCGCGTCCGTCCTGGACGGGCTGGCCGGCGCCCCCGGCGGGCTGTCGGTGGAGGCGGCGGTCGCGCTGGCCGCCCTGAACAGCGTGCCGGACGTCCCGGCCGCGGTCCGAGGCTGCGTCTCCGGCCGGGAACTCATCGCCCGCGGCTACGCCGAGGACGTCGAAACAGCCGTCCAGCGCAACATCTCCACTGTCGTGCCACTGCTCCGCGGCGGCATCTTCACCAGGGCCTGAAACGGAGAACGGGCCCGTGCCAAGCGGCACGGGCCCGTTCTACTCAGCCGATCGGCTTAATCGTCCATCCAGTCGATGCGACGATCGCCGCGCTGGTTGCCGCCGCGGTTGTCACTGCGGTCGCCGCTCTGGTCGTAACCACTGCGGTCACCGCCCTGCTGGGCCGGGTAGCCGGACTGGTCGGCGCCGTACCCGGCACCCGCCTGGTCGTAGCCGCCGCCCTGCTGGTCGTAACCGCCCTGGTCGTAACCGGCACGGTCGCCGTAACCACCCTGGCCGTTGGCGCCGCCGTAGCCGCCTTGACCGCCCGCGCCGCCGTAACCGCCTTGACCACCGGTGCCGCCGTAGCCACCTGCAGCGCCGGAGCCGTACTCGTCGCCCCGGCCGCCGTAGCCACCCTGAGCGCCTGCGCCGCCGCCGTAGCCGCCCTGGCCGCCGCCGTAACCCGCGCCGCCGCCCTGGCCCTGCGTGCCGTAGTCGATCTCCTGGGCGCCGTAGCCACCCTGGTCCGCACGCTGGCCGTACGGCCCGGCCGGGTTGGCGCCGTAGCCGCCGCCCTGACCGCCGTAGCCGTCTCCGCCACCGTTGTACCGGCCGGTGGGCTCCTCGTACGGGTCGTTGCCCGCACCGTAGCCGCCGCCACCGGACACCGAGCCGGACCCGGCGCCGCCGTAGTCGCCCCGGCCGCCCGCGCCGTAACCACTGCCGGAGACCGATGCGGAGCCTGCGCTGCCGTACCCACCCCGGTCGTAGCCGCCGGCGCCGTGGTTGTCGGCGTCGCCGTAGCCGGCGCCGGAGACGGACGCGGACCCGGCGCTGCCGTAGCCGCCCCGGTCATCGCCGTAGCCGGCGCGGGTGGCATCCCCGCCGGCGCCGTAGTTGTCCTCGCTGCCGGCCCACTTCGGCGCGCCTGGCGCACCGGGCGGCGGAGCGCCGTACGGGTCGGGGAACTCGTCCATCGCGGCCCGCGACGTGATCATCGTGGGCGCGTCGGCCAACGGGTTGGTGATCCGGGTGGCGTCGTCCATGCCGCCCGCGCCGATACCACCCGCACCCATGCCTGCGCCACCGATGCGCGTGGCGTCGTTCGTCGCGCCGTAGGCGCCACCCGCGGCACCCGGGCCGCGTTCGCGGTATTCGCTTACCGCCGCGGCGTCCGCTTCCTTGTCCTGCTTGCGCCGGATGAACAGCAGCACCATCGTGCCGACGCCGATCGCGACCAGCAGCGCGCCGATCAGGATGACGGCCCACGGGATGCCGCTGTCGTCATCCGTCGAGTTCGCCGCGTTGTCGGTCTCCGCAGCCTCGTCGGTGGCCTCGGGCGTGGTCTCGCCGCCGGCCTCGGACGCCTCCGCGGACGGAGACTCGGACGGCTCCGCGCTTTCCGACGCGCTCGGTGTCGCCGACGGGCTGGGCGCAGTTGTGGAGGCCAGCTTGAACGACACCTCGGAGACCGTGGCGTTGTTGGCGCCGTTGATGGTCTGAGCGCCGTTCTCGAAGTTCTTCGCGACCACGACCATGTTGATGGAGCCGGGGGTGATCGGCTTGTCCGTGGTCCCGTTGAAGGTGAACGTGCCCCGGCCGTTGGTCGCCGTGTCGTACCGGTGGCCGCCGCCGTCCTGGATCGCGACCGAGGCGCCGGAGATGCCGGCGCCGGTCTTGTTGTCGACGACCGTGCCACTGATCTTCTTGACGGTCTGTACCGCGGCCGGACCCTTGATCTCCAGGTTCAGCGTCTGGGTGGTGACCTCGTCGCCGCCGAGCAGACCCTTGGAGGTGGCGGTCAGCTTGAGCGCGACGTTCTTCGTCTGGCCTGCGGCCACGGTGCCCGCGGTGATCGTCGCGGTGAACGTACCCTCGCCGGTCAGGCTCGGGGAACAGTCGCCGGAGCAGGTGACGCCGTCGGCCTGCCCGATCGTCACGCTTACCGCGGTGTCATCGTCGTCGCCCTTGACCGTGTATTTCAGCTGGGCTGTCTGACCGGTCGTGAGACTTGAGTTGGAGAGAACGACATTGGAGAGCTTGGGTGCTGCCGCCTGGGCGGGAGCGGGAGCGACGAAGAGTACGCTGCCGGTGACCGCCAGGAACGCAACACCCGCGCGGAATAGGCCAGCGGTACGCGCGCGCCTGCCGCGGACCTCCTGACCAGCCAAATCGCGCCAGGTCCTTCGGTGTGCTGTCACGTCCACCGCCTTCCGGGATATCGACTCCCGGCCTCGGACGTGCCGGGTTCACCCCGTGATTGAGTACACCGTGGGCCACTATGCCTTGTCGGGTGCCTCACGCGCGACCCAGGGGAGCTACGAAGTCATCAGGTGTCGGAACGTATTGTCCCGACGTGCCCTCTCCGCTCGATAAGCAGGCAGTCGTGGCAGCGGTGCTGGCCTCCCTCGATGCCGGGGAGACGCCGGAACGTATTGCTCTCCGTGATGCGGTGCGTGCGCTTCTGGCCACCCTCGCGGCGCGCGTTCCCGGCCGTTCGGTGGAGGTCCGCGTTCCTCCGTACGGTGCGATTCAGTGCGTCGAAGGGCCCCGTCATACCCGCGGCACACCGCCCAATGTGGTCGAGATGGACCCGGAGACATGGGTACGTCTGGCGACCGGGCGCCTCTCCTGGGAAGACGCGATTACTCAGGGACGTCTGCGCATCAGCGGAAACCGTGCTGATATATCTGCCTACATCCCTATCTAGTCTCCCGTGCGATTACGGGCTGATCGACCTCTGGCAGCGAAAAGGTGGCTCTCTGTTAATCGCCTGGCCTCGCGTACACTGTTTCGGGCGGACGGAACTTCCGCCGGATCCACACGGATGGAGCAGCAGGTGCCCCGAGGCGACGGGCTGTTGAGCCACGAACTCGACCCCCAAAGGCCCGGCCCGCAAGATGCTTGCGGCGTGTTCGGAGTGTGGGCCCCGGGCGAAGAAGTGGCCAAGCTCACCTATTTCGGTATTTACGCACTTCAGCACCGCGGCCAGGAGGCGGCGGGCATCGCGGTGAGCGACGGCTCCAGCGTGGTGGTCTACAAGGACGTCGGCCTGGTCTCCCAGGTGTTCGACGAGCCGACGCTGGCGAGCCTGCGCGGCCACCTGGCCGTCGGTCACGCCCGGTACTCCACGACTGGCGGCAACAACTGGGAGAACGCGCAGCCCACGATCAAGGCGACCACCTCCGGCACCACGATCGCGCTTGCGCACAACGGCAACCTGGTCAACACGGCGGAGCTGGCCCGCGAGGTCACCAACCGTGGCCTGGACCTCGGCTCCGACGGCTCGACCACTGACACGTCGCTTGTCACCACGCTGCTGGCCGGCTACCCCGATCTGTCGGTCGAGGAAGCCGCGATGAAGGTGCTGCCCACGCTGCGCGGCGCCTTCAGCTTCGTGTTCATGGACGAGAACACGCTGTACGCGGCCCGTGACGCCGCCGGGGTGCGCCCGCTTGTGCTCGGCCGCCTGGAGCGCGGCTGGGTGGTGGCGAGCGAGACCGCGGCGCTTGACATCTGCGGCGCCAGCGTGGTCCGCGAGATCGAGCCGGGCGAGCTGATCGCGATAGACGAGGACGGCCTGCGCTCGGTGCGTTTCGCGACGCCGGAGCCCAAGGGCTGCCTCTTCGAGTACGTCTACCTGGCCCGCCCGGACACCACGATCAACGGCCGGAACATCTACTCCGCCCGCGTGCAGATCGGCCGTGAGCTGGCCAAGGAGGCGCCGGTCGAGGCCGACCTGGTGATCCCGGTGCCGGAGTCCGGCACGCCTGCCGCGATCGGCTACGCGGAGGCCTCAGGCATCACCTACGGCCAGGGCCTGCTGAAGAACGCCTACGTCGGCCGCACCTTCATCCAGCCCTCGCAGACCATCCGCCAGATCGGCATCCGCCTCAAGCTGAACCCCCTCCGGGAGAACGTGCGCGGTAAGCGGATCGTCGTGGTCGACGACTCGATCGTCCGGGGCAACACGCAGCGGGCCATCGTGCGCATGCTGCGCGAGTCCGGCGCGCTCGAGGTTCATGTGCGGATCTCGTCGCCCCCGGTGCGCTGGCCCTGCTTCTATGGCATCGACTTCGCCACCCGGGCTGAGCTGATCGCCAACGGACTCGACACCGAGGGCATCCGGCGCGCGATCGGCGCGGATTCCCTGGGCTACATCTCGCTGGCCGGCCTGGTCTCCGCCACCGAGCAGCCGAAGACCCGGCTCTGCCGCGCATGTTTCGACGGGGAGTACCCGATCGCATTGCCGGACGGCGACATGATCGGCAAGCACGTGCTCGAGGGTGTCGGCCGCCGGGTCTCCGGTGGTCTGCCGGTCGTGCCCGTGCAGGCTACGGAGGGCGGTGCTCCGGGCCCGAGCCCGGACCACGAGCTGGAAAACGATGGTGTGGACCTGGTCGCCTCGCCCGGCGGCGCGGACAACCCGCATCATTCTTAGGCACGCGCGTGCCGCGACCCACGAGAACCGTGACTTCGCGGCCGTTCGGCCAGTCAAGCGCGCAAGGCGGCACGCCCGGCCTGACGCGAGAGCACAAGGGGAGATACGTGACGCACGTGACCGAGCGATCCAACGACGCGGCGGATAACGGTGACCGGCAGCCGTGGCAGGCCGGCGCCGGTCGGAGCAGGGGAAAGCGCACGGTCACGTACGCGGACGCCGGTGTTTCCATCCACGCCGGTGAGCGCGCCGTCGAGCTTCTGAAGAACAAGGTGCGCCGCGCCTCCCGTCCCGAGGTCATGGGCGACCTGGGCGGTTTCGCGGGCCTGTTCCGGCTGGACGCCAAGAAGTACAAGAACCCGATCCTCGCCTCCTCCACGGACGGCGTGGGCACCAAGCTAGTCATCGCCCAGCAGCTGAACATCCACGACACGGTCGGCATCGACCTGGTCGCCATGGTCGTCGACGACCTGGTGGCCTGCGGCGCCGAGCCGCTGTTCCTGCTCGACTACATCGCCTGCGGTGAGGTCGAGCCGGAGAAGGTCGCGGAGATCGGCGCGGGCATCGCGGACGGCTGCCGCTACGCGGGCTGCGCGCTGCTCGGCGGCGAGACGGCCGAGCACCCGGGCGTGCTCCGCCCGGACGAGTACGACCTTTCCGCGACCGGCGTCGGCGTGGTCGAGGAGGCCGACCTGCTCGGCCGCGAGCGTGTCGAGGTCGGCGACGTCGTGATCGCGATGCGCTCCTCCGGCCTGCACTCCAACGGCTACTCGCTTGTCCGCCACGTGCTGCTCGGCGCCGGCCGCATGCGGCTGGACACTGTGGTCGAGGAGTTCGGCCGCCAGCGCACGCTCGGCGAGGAGCTGCTCACCCCCACCAAGATCTACGCCAAGGACTGCCTGGGCATGATCGCTGAGTGCGAGGTGCGCGCGCTCGCGCACGTCACCGGCGGTGGCATCCCCGGCAACCTGGTCCGCGTCCTCCCGGACCACGTGGACGCGGTGGTCAACCGCTCCACCTGGAAGCCGCAGTCGATCTTCGAGCTGGTCCAGTCCAAGGGCCGGATCGACGACCCGGAGATGGAGTCGACGTTCAACATGGGCGTCGGCATGTTCGCGATCGTCTCGGCCGCCGACGCGGACCGCGCGCTGGCCTTCCTGGCCGGCCGTGGCGTCGACGCCTGGCACGCGGGCGAGATCATCGAGGGCACCGGCACGGTCCAGATGATCGGCCAGCACACCCGGGGCTAAAGGCATCGGCATTACCGGCCGCGCAGGCTTTCACCGCTTGCGCGGCCTTTTCCTTTTCCCACTCCCGCCGTGGTCCGGCCCGTTTGCTCCCGCGGGCACCGGTGCCGCGGTGGTCCGGCAGACCCGGCGGGTGTGCTGCGAGGTTGCACGGTTCCGGGACCTGCGTGGGTGATCCTCCAGATACCTGATTGGGGCTTCACCCGGGTAGACATGGACGCCTAGCCTGAAAAGGCGTTACCCGGCGTTCACCGGAGCGGGCGGGCTGGTGGGGAGGTGCGGTGAGCGATTCGGGGATGCGTGGGATCGCCGCCGTACCGTCGTACGTGGTGATGCAGCCGACGACGTTGTGCAACCTCGATTGCACGTACTGCTATCTGCCGTTCCGTGCCGTCGACCGGCGAATGCCGACGGCCGTGGCCGAGGCGGTCGCCGCCCCGGTGAACAGGTGGGCGCGGGACACCCGCTTCTCCGTCGTCTGGCACGGGGGCGAGCCGCTGGCGACCGGCCGGGAGCACCTGGCCGCGCTGATGGCCCCGTTCGGCCCGGAGGTCGAGCATCACGTCCAGACGAACGCGACGTTGATCGACGACGCCTGGTGCGAGTTCTTCACCGCGCACGACATGCGGGTGAGCGTGAGCGTGGACGGCCCGCGCGAGCGGAACGGGGAGCGGGTCACCCGGGGCGGCCGGCCCGCCTACGACCGGATCGCCCGGGGCATCGAGACGCTGCGGAGACACGGCATCGGCTACTCCGCGCTCTGCGTGGTCGGCGCGCCGTTCCCGGGCCTCGCCACCGAGATCTACGACTACTTCCTCACGCTCGGCTGCGACGTGCTCGGCATCAACGTCGAAGAGCTGGAGGGCGTCAACACGCGCGACAACGGCTTCCCGGCCGAGGCGGTGACCGCGTTCTGGGCGGAGCTGGTCACGGCCTGGCGCCGGGACCCGCGCATCCACCTGCGGGAGGTTGAGCTGTGCCTGCGGTACGCGGCCGCGGTGCTCGATGGCACCGCGAGCGCATTACTGCCGCGCCGGCTGGACCCGATCCCCACAATCGCGTACGACGGCTCGGTCGTGCTGCTCTCGCCGGAGCTGGCGGGCTTCTCCGATCCACGGTACGGCGACTTCACCAGCGGCAATGTGCTGGAGCGGAGTCTGGAGCACATTCTGGCGGACGCGACGTCCACCCCATGGATCGGTGAGTTCCTGGCCGGCGTGGAGGCCTGCCGTACCCGGTGCCCGTACTTCGAGTTCTGCGGTGGCGCGCATGCCGCCAACCGATACTTCGAGCACGGGCGTTTCGACGGTACGGAGACGAACCACTGCCGCAACAGCAAGATCCGCTTATTGGAGGGAGTGCTGCATCATGCCCGAGATCACCAACCCTCGAGAGCCGGATAGCGCCGTCGAGGAGGCTCCCGGCTCGGTGGCCGAGCGGGTTCGGAGCGCCGGTGCCGGGCTGACCGCGCTGCTCGACGAGGCCGCGGAGGCACGCTCACGCCGCGCGGAGGCGGCAGCCGGCGAAGACGGCTCCAGCGCGGTCTGCGCGTGGAACCACTTCGAGAACATCCCGACCTTCTACAACTGGAACAACCGGCCCAGCCGTTAGGTCATGTGTCGATGTGAGACGCGGGCACGGAGCACCGGCGGATCGTCGCAGTGGCCCTGCAACGATCCGCCGGTGTTACGTATAGGTGCGCCACGAATGACGTGACCGCTGGATGTGCGCGCATGCATCATCACCGCGAGGGGCGTGGAAACGCCTCAGGGCGGATGCGGACACGCATGAGCACGCGGGGGGTCCGCGTGCTCAGTGTTGCCAGCGATCAATGACGTCGCCGCGGCGACGACCACGAATCCGTGTCGTCGTCGGCGGTATCGTCCTCGTCGTCATCGTCGACGCGCGGTTGTTGCCCGTCGTCGATGTCGTGGCCCGAATTCGGA
The DNA here is from genome assembly GCF_044454585.1 of Catenuloplanes sp. NPDC051500. NCBI lineage: Bacteria > Bacillati > Actinomycetota > Actinomycetes > Micromonosporales > Micromonosporaceae > Catenuloplanes > Catenuloplanes sp. NPDC051500. The sequence goes on along the minus strand of NZ_JBITDX010000006.1, from coordinate 116,057 downwards.
CCGCCGGTAAGCTCCCGCTGCAAGGCGGCGAGGTCGGTGTTCGGGGAGTGATACTTCAACTCCCGGGCCACCTTCGTCTGCTTGGCCTTGGCTCGGCCGCGCCCCATGGCTCGACCCCCTCGCACAGAATTCGGGGCAGCCCGAAGGCGGGCCCCGATGACGTCAGGCATCTCTCGTGGGTCTTACGGTACATGGGCGAGGCGACGTTCGGCACCTCGGGTAGCGCACGTTGCCCCACGCGCGTCGTTAAAAGGCCCGGCGCGGCAGAAGAATCCCCCGAAGCCGCCCGACTTCGGCCATTCGGCGCTCGGCCAGCCGGTCCGCGGCGACCGCCGGCGGCACCCCGTCCGACTCCGCGAGACGCAGAATCTTCTTCGTGGTGTCGTAGATCTTGCTCGCCCGGAGCTTCGCACGCTCGAAATTGAAGCCCTCGATCTCGTCGGCCACCTGGATCACGCCGCCGGAGTTCACCAGATAGTCCGGCGCGTAGAGAATTCCGCGCTCCTCAAGCAGCTTTTCGACGCCCGGGTGCGCCAGCTGATTGTTCGCCGCGCCCACCACCGCCTTGGCGCGCAGCCGCGGCACCGACTCGTCGTTGAGCGCGCCGCCCAGCGCACAGGGCGCGTAGACGTCGAGGTCCGAGGTGATCAGCGTGTCCGTGTCCGGAACCAGATCGATCTGGGGGTACGTGCTGCGCGCCCACTCCAGCGAGGCCGCGCTGACGTCCGTGGCGGTCACCGACGCGCCGTCCTCGATCAGATGCCCCACCAGGTACTTGCCGACCTTGCCCAGCCCGGAGACCCCGATCCGGCGCCCGGCCAGTGTCGGACTGCCCCACAGGTGCTCGGCCGAGGCCCGCATGGCCTGGAACACGCCCCACGCGGTGAGGATTGACGAGTCGCCCGCGCCGCCGTGCTCCACGCTGCGCCCGGTCACGTACCGCGTCTCGCGCGCGATCACGTCCATGTCCGGGACGTAGGTGCCGACGTCGCAGGCCGTGTAGTAGCGGCCGCCCAGCGACTCGATGAACCGGCCGTACGCCCGCAGCAGGGCCTCGCTCTTCAGCTGCTCCGGGTCGCCCCAGATGACGGCCTTGCCGCCGCCGAGGTCCAGGCCGGCGAGCGCGTTCTTGTAGGCCATCGCGCGTGAGAGGTTGAGCACATCCTCGACCGCGGACTCCTCGTCCGGATAGGGGAAGAAGCGGGTTCCACCGAGCGCGGGGCCCAGTGCGGTCGAGTAGATCCCGATGACTGCTTTCAGCCCGGACTGCTTGTCCTGGCAGAAGACGACCTGTTCATGACCGGTCAGTCCCTGGTCGTCGGCGTTGGCGAAGAAGGACATCTCTGCTCCCTGGCGGTAGCGGCGCCCTTGTGGGGCGAATACGTCGTAGGCAGGTTTGTCGGTGCCTACACAGACCCTAGGACTTCGGCGTTGGAGTGGGCGATAAGTACCGTGATCGGAGATGCTGTGGACGAGCACTTCACCGCGGCGTGGAAGGATCGGGCCGTGTCGTCACTGTTCGCGTCGTACCTGCGGGTCTACGAGCCCTTGACCGCTTTCGACCGGGAACGTCAGCTCTTCTGGCGGCGGTACGCGCGGGAGGGCCGGGCGATCACGACCGGCGACGGCCCCGGGCGGCAACGCACCGCGGTGCTTGAGGCGCTCGGCGCCGGCTGGACTCGGCTGCCCGACCTCCCGGACGAGGCCTACGTGCTTGAGGACGAGGACACGATCCTGGTCTGCCCATGGAACCTCAAGCTGCGGGTCGCCGAGGCCGCGCTCTCCGCCCGGGACGGCGTGCCCGCCGTGCTTGCCGACGCGTTCGTGCCGCCGATCCTGGCCGGTCAGGCCAAGGCCGTGGTGGACGATTGGCGCAGCGGGGCCAAGGTGCTGGAGCAGGGTGTGCCGCGCGTGCACGAGCAGGCCTCCACGTGGGGCGTACCGCTGCGCTGGTTCGTCTTCGTGGACCAGGGGGAGCGGGAACTGGTGACCGGGCCCAGGGGCCGGCGGCGCCTGCGGTTCCGCACCGACATCTCCAAGGCGCGCCGGCGTGCCCACCGTGGCGTCTCGGTGCTGCGCAAGAGCGTGGGCGACGCGCCGATCACCGAGGCGGTGGAGGAGGGCGCGCGCTGGCTGGAGGAGTTCCACCCGCGGTCGGTGGTGGAGCTGGACTACGGCGGGCTGGTGGATCTGATGCCGGATGACCAGCTGGAGGCGGACGATTCGCCGGCGCTTGTCGCGGCCGGGCTCGCCGGTCTCGCTAACGGCGATGCGGAGGGCGCGACCGAGGCCTACGAGAAGCTCGTCGCGCGGTGGCGTGCGGTCCAGCTTCTGGAGCGATGTAACTGAGAGCGATCTTCGGGACGGCCGCGGGGCGTGCTGACACGCCTACCCGCGGTCGTCTTGTTATAGGGATGTCGGCCGATCGACACACCCCTGCGCGACATGTCACGCAAATGGCGAACATTGCGGGTCGAATCGGACCGTGGTCGCGCTCCCATGGGCGGTTAGACTCGTGAGTAACCAGCTACCAAGCGTGATGGACCGTCCAAATAAGTAGGTATTGGGCGTAGAAAATGTGGATAAATCGGTCATGGCTCATCCGTCCATCCAGGGACGTTAGTCCGTTCGGCCCATGTCGGACATCGGGGACTAGCCGGACCATGAGAGACGCGTCGGCCGGCGGGACCCCGGCCGATGTCTTTAGGTACCTGTGGAGGAGTGACCGATGGCATCGCGTACGCACGAACCAGAGCCGCTACTCACGCCGGCCGAGGTCGCGTCGATGTTCCGTGTCGACCCGAAGACGGTGACTCGGTGGGCGAAGGCGGGCAAGCTCAGCGCAATACGGACGCTGGGCGGCCACCGTCGCTACCGTGAGTCTGAGGTTCGCGCCCTGCTGCAGGGGCAGATCCCCACGCAGCGTCAGGGTGACTGACGGACCGCTCTTCACGACCCGCCGGTAGGTAGTGCCAGGGCGGAGGGAATCACGGATCAGTCCGTGTGATCCTCCGCCTTCGCTCTGTCTGCGGGCAGATCCGCGGAAGGCTTCTCTGTTCGGTTGTGACTCGCTGACCTTACATACGGGATCGCGCTCCGAACGGCTCAACGCGCGGCGGCCGAGTTCGGTGTCTCCCATCTGACAGGCTGTGGACGTGAGCAACGAACAGATCGTTCCGCGTCCGCGACTCGGCGACGTCTTCGGCGAGATGCTTCAGGACGCCTACGCGATCCACATCGGCGCCGGGCGCCGACCGCTGGCCGGTGGCCGGGTGCCGCGGCCGGTCATCGAGATCATCGAGCGCGAGGACGGCACGATCAACGGCGCGCCCGCTGAGCAGTACCTTCTCGGCCCGGACGAGTGGCAGGCACATGACCACCGGGCCGTCGCGCGGGTGCGCGGGCGGGCGCTTGACATCGGCACCGGCGGAGGCCGGATCGCGCTGGCGCTGCAGGAGTCGGGTGTGCAGGTGACCGGACTGGACACCTCGCCCGGCGCGATCGCGGTGGCTCGCCGGCGCGGCGTACGCGACACGGTGACGGCCACGGTCGACGAGCACGCGCGCGGAGACCGCCGCTATGACACGTTCCTGCTGCTCGGCAACAACCTGGGGCTGCTTGAGGGGCATCACCGCGCGGCAGGCTTCCTGGACGCGCTGGCCGAGATGGCCGCGCCGGGCGCGCAGGTGATCGCGCAGGGCACCGACCCGTACGGCACCACGGATCCGCTGCACGTCGGCTATCACGATCTCAACAGGTCGCGCGGCCGGCTGGGCGGGCAGCTGAGACTGCGGCTGCGCTACCGGGAGCTGACCACCGACTGGTTCGACTACCTGTTCTGCTCCGTCGACGAACTGCGCGAGCTGGTGGCCGGAACGCGCTGGCGGCTCACCGATGTGGACGATGCCGACCGTCCGTACTATCTCGCCACACTGACGCTGGAAGCCTGACAGAACAGCCGGAACCGCCTCGGCCGCTCGGACCATCCGTGAGAAGAACACCACGAATCGTTACTGCAACCGCTAGCGTCTATGTGTGGGTATGTGGCGTCGGCTGCTGCGTAACGGGCTCGGCAGCGGCTCCATCGTGCTCATTCTCGGTCTGCTCGCGTTCGGGCTGCCCGCCTTCGACAGGTCGCTGGAGTCCACTGAGGCGGTTCCGGCCGGCCTCCCCTACGACGTCGGCGGCGGCGTGTCAGTGATCCCACCGCCCGGCGCGCTCCTGGACCTCACCCAGACGCGCCCCGGCGAGGAACGCGGCTCCGTGCTCTTCCTGGTCGGCCCGATCCGCTACGCCGTGGTCGTCCAGCCGTTCGACGGCGGGCTGACCGACGCGGCGGACAAGCTCCGGCGGAAGATCGCCGCCAACCGGGGCTACCAGGTCGTCGGCCGGGAGGCGGACATCGACACCGCGAACGGGCAGCTGCGCGGCCTGGCCGGCGGCTACAGCGCGCCGGGCCGGGGCGGCCGATACGCGGTCTTCCTGGCCGGCGAACGCTCCATCGAGGTCACGGTGAGCGGCACCGACCCGCAACTGTCCGCGGCCCGCCCGGTCATCGACGCCTCCACACGATCAATAACATTCCGGGGTACGAGGTGAGCGCGGTGACCGGCGGCGGTGGCAACGAGGTCCTGCCCTCGCCGGAAGGTGCGCTGAACCGCGGCACACTGCTCATGCCCGCGTTCTGGGTGCTCGCGCTGCTGCTGGTGGCGGGCCTGGCGCGAATGGCGATGTTCCTGCGCGAGTCGATCACGGTCTACCCGGTCGCCACAGTGGTCGCGGTCGTGTTGTTCGCGCTCTACGCCGTACCCTTCTGGGTCTTCGTCGGTGGTCTGGACTTCATGGAGCGGGAACCACGCACGCTCCTGGCCACCGCGTTCGCCTGGGGCGCGCTTGTGGCGACCGCGGTGGCGATTCCCGGCTCCGGCGCGCTTCACAACGTGCTGGCCAAGCTGATCTCCCCGGGGTTCGCCACCACCTGGGGCGCCGCGATAGTCGGCCCGACCGTCGAGGAGACGGTCAAGGTGCTCGGCGTCTTCGCGATCGTGCTGGTCGCGGCCGCGCAGGTGAACAGCCCGCTTGACGGCGTGGTCTACGGCGCGATGGTTGGGCTCGGCTTCCAGGTCGCGGAGGACGTGGTCTTCGCCGTCAACGCGGTCGCGGTCGAGGGCCAGGGGGACAGGATCTCCCCGGTCGTGGTCACGTTCTTCCTGCGCGGCTTCCTCGCCGGGCTGTGGAGCCACACCCTCTTCGGCGCGCTTGCCGGTTTCGGCGTCGGCTACCTGGTCGTCCGCACCGACCGGCGGCTGCCGTGGCGGATCGGCGTCGCAGTGCTCGCGTTCTGCGGCTCCTGGGCCTGCCACTTCCTGTGGAACACGCCGTTCCTGCTTGACGGCCCGGTGGAGGGCGCGCTCGGCGTGCTGCTGATCCTGGTGGTCAAGGGCATCCCACCGCTGCTGCTGATCGCCTACGTGGTCCGCCGCGCCCACGAGCGCGAGGCCGAGTTCTACGTCGCCCTGCTGGCCGCCCTGCACAATCCCGAGATCGCCACCGACGCGGAACTGCGCGCCCTCGGCTCCGGCACCCGCCGCGCCTCCGCCCGCTCCCACGCCCACCACCGTGCCGGCATGCGCGCCCGCGTCGCCGTCCGCCGCCTGCAACGCGCCCAGGCCCACCTGGCCGTCTCCCTCAGCCAGGCGACCGGCCCCGGCGAGACCGCGTCAGTCACCCGCTTCACCCGCGAGGTACGCGCCCACCGCTCATCCCTGGTGCGCCTCGGCCACCCGGAAGCTCTCGCCCCCGACACAAAAGGCGGCACCCTACGCAGCGCCTTCACGCTCACAGGTGCCGCCGGAATCATCATGATGGCCCTCTGGGCCGCCATCTCCGCCCTAGGCGGCCGATAGCACCCCACCGGCCCTCATCCTCCATCTGCAGTCTCCCGCCTCTGGAGTGGGGCCCGAAGCCGTTAGCCCCCCACCGACGCTCTTCTCCGCAGTTCCCCGCCTCCAGAGGCCCCAGAGCCGACTGCCGCCACCGACGCATTTGTCTGCAGTTTCTCCGGACCCGTCGCTTGCGTGACCACGTCGTGAGGCGCGGACGACCGAAGAAAGTCGTTCTCAGTCAGACACGCTCTTCGTCTGCCTGAGAACGCCTTTCTTCGGCCGTGGCGTCGAGCCCGGAGGAGCGAAGCGACGACCAAAAGCAGAGAAGCAAAACTAGACCTTGGGCGGGTGGCCGCCGTCGCCGTCCACGATGGTGTCCGGGGTGCCGTCCTCGTCGAGGTCGACCATGGTGATGTCGACCTTGCCGTCGTGATCGGTGTCGAACTGGAAGAGGTCGGCCTTGCCGTCCCCGTCCGTGTCGACCACCCAGACGTCGGGCCGGCCGTCGCCGTCGGTGTCGGCGGCGAGCAGTTCGACCCGGTCGTCACCGCGCGTCTCGACGGTCTCCTGCGGCTCGGTCATGGCGGGCATCCTTCCGAAGGCGTTCGAGGGGGCGCTGAGTCGTGAGGGTGCAGCGCTGGTTCACCGTAGGGCGATCGCGCGCCTCGCGCGACCCGCGTGCGGAAGTATCTCCGGGCTCACGCGGGTCGTCTACTACCCAGCGTCGGCGCCCGCCAGTCACTTGCTCAGGGCTGGATTCAGCCGGCCGCGTACGGGTTGACGGGGGTGTTCGGGGCGACCGGGATCACGATCTCGTCGGCGTTGCCGTCGTAGTCGGTGTCGCGGACGGAGTAGTCGACCTCGCCGTCGTAGTCCTCGTCGACCTCGACCACGTCGGGCGCGCCGTCGTGGTTGGTGTCGCTCATGAAGACGTCGGCCACGCCGTCGCTGTTGGTGTCCTGCACGCCGGCGTCGATCACGCCGTCGTCGTCGACGTCGTACAGCTCGGTGTCGATCCGGCCGTCGCCGTCGGTGTCGGCCGAGATGACGTCCGCGGTGCCGTCGCTGTCGAGGTCCGACACGATCAGGTCGGCGAAGCCGTCGCCGTCCGAGTCCACGTACACGTTCGTGGAGCCGTCCAGCGTCTGCTCGACGAGCAGGACGCCGTCGTCGCCGGCGGTCAGGTCCGACTCGGTGTCGATCGGGGTGGCGGCGTGCGGGTCGTCCAGGCCCGGGTCGCTCAGGCCGAGGCCCTCATCGGCGGTGGTGTCGACATCTGTGGTGACGGCGGTGTCATCGGGGGTGAACTCGCTGCTCATGTCCGTGATATCCCTTCGCGGCTACTCGTTCTTCGCTGCACCTCGCGGCTGCTGAGAAGAACTTACGAGGTCACGCCACGAAGGGACATCCCGGAAATGTGCCAGCTCTGACCTGGCTCAATGGTCAGTGTTTGAACTCGATGCCCGCGGAGAGTAGCGCCTTGATCACGTCTGCGGACTCGGCGAACCCGATCAGGACCAGCGCGTCCGGTTTGAACGATTTGATCTCTTTGGCCCCGGAGGTGAAGTCGACGTTGCCCGCCTCGTCGTCCGGCTGGTCGTAGGTAAGCGCCATCATGTTGTCCGCGGAGACGCCGGACCGGTCCAGCGAGGCCCGCAGGTTCTCCTCGAGGCCGCTGCCGTACTCGTCGTTGCGCGCCACGATCGCGATCCGCTTCGGCCCGTCTCGGAGGATCACGTCGCCGAGCGCGGCGCCCTGCATGACGTCCGACGGGGCGGTGCGGAAGTAGAGCCCGCCGTCGTCCGCGCCGGTCAGGCTGGACGCGGTGTTGCAGGGCGAGAAGAGGACCAGACCGGCCGCCTTGACCTGTGGCAGCACGGCGGTGGAGATGCCTGATGCGCCCGCGCCGAGGATCACGTGCACGCCCGCCTGGATGTGCGACTCGACTGTCGCCTTCGCGATGTCGGCGCTGGTGCCGTCGTCACCCTCGACGAAGACCACGTTCTCGCCGAGCACTCCGCCGGCGGCGTTGATCTCCTTGATGGCGAGCGCCGCACCGGCGGCCATCGGAGGGTAGGCGCCCTTGAGGTCACCGCTCTTCGGCAGCAGGCCGCCGATCTTCAGCGGCGCGCCGGTGCTCGACGAGCCGGAGCCGCGTGAGCCGGGCTGCACGGACTTGGTGGAGGTCTGCGTCTCGTCACCGGCGCCGACGAACTCCATCTTGCCCTCGTCCAGCTGGTCCTGGCCGTCGAAGTGCAGCGTGGCGTAACTTGCCACGGACGGCTCGCCGGCATCTGTGAAACCACCGCTGCGCATCGAGACGCCGCGGTACGCCAGGTCCTTGCCGGCCTTGGCCAGCGCGAGACAGGTCTTCGCCGTGTCGCACGGGGTGCCGCCGGTGGGAATGCCGATCAGCTGGTCCGCGATCGCGGACGGCTTTGTCGACTTGGCGAGCTCCGCCGCGATCGCGCTCATCAGCACCGCGTCGTAGGTCTCTCCGGAGTAGACGTAGTCCGCAAGCTCCGCGTCGACTGTCTTCAGCCGGGCCTTGAAGTCGTCGGTGAGCGGGGTCATGGGCGTGGTGCCCTTCATGCCCCGCAGGGTGCCCGGTTGATCGAACTCGTCACCGAAAGAACTGATCATGTTACCGTCAGTGCCGTACAGCTGGATCGGTCCGCCGGCGCCGCCGCTCTCCGAGGATCCCTCGGTCGAGCCGCATGCCGTGACTCCCACAAGCAGAGCCGCGCAGGCAGCGGCGATGGCCGTGCCACGTCGGATGCGCATATGGAGTTCCTCCTCCCAAGGGTCGCCGTGCGCACATTAGCGCGCTTTAGGCCCCTTGCCGATGGCGCTGAGAACACAATCCGACTCAGCGGTAACGTCACTGATGGTGAGGGATGCGATGTCTGATCTTGTCGATGGGTACGGCGATCAGGGTGCGCTGGTTCGCCTGATGGGGATAACGATCTCAGAGGCGTCCACCGATCGGGTGATCGGGACCATGCGCGTCGAGGGAAACACGCAGCCATCTGGCCTGCTCCACGGCGGGGCGTCCTGCGTGCTGGCAGAGACCCTGGGCTCGCTGGGTGCCGTGGCACACGGCCGCTCGGTGGGCCGGCCTGCGGCGGTCGGCGTGGACATCAACGCCACCCACCACAAGGGGGTACGGGACGGGACTGTCACCGGCGTCGCTACCCCGATCTTCCGGGGTGCGTCCACAGCCACTTATGAGATCATTATCACTGACGAGACCGGTGACCGTGTGTGCACAGCGCGTATCACCTGCGGGTTGCGTCGTCCCTGATCACCGCTTCTGCGCATCTTTGAGAACTCCTTAAGCAAATGTGCCGTCCTGGGGCATCCCCGTCCGCAACCTTGACGGTCCGACATAGGCTTTCGGGCGTGACTGACCTTCCATCGGAGTCGCTTGATGACGCGGCGCAGGTGCTTCACCTCGCGCTGGCGGGTGACAGTGATGCGGTGGTCACCACGTTCGACGCGGTGGTCGACCGGGACGGTGTCGTCGGGGCGTACAACCTGGCCTGGTGCCTGGCCGCCGCGATGGTCGGCGTCGATGTCCCCGCTGGAGCGTGGACATTGGACTTCCCCGGCATCGACCAGGCGAAGTACGACGCCCGCTGGGTGGCACGCTTCGTCAGCGCCTATGCGAACTCGGACATGCCCACCGGCGAGGCGCTCTTCGGTGCCGCGCTCGCGGACGGCCAGCTGCCGGACTGCCTGCTGACGCTTGCCGGGTCCGCGGTGGCCACCCTCAAGCGGCGCGCGGCCTAGATCAGCTGAGCATGTCCGACCAGATCCTCTCGAAGGTCCGCAAGCTGCTGGCGAAGGCCGAGGACCCGGCCTGCACGCCGGCCGAGGCGGAGGCGTTCACGGCCAAGGCCGCGGACCTGATCGCCAAGTACGGCGTCGACCGTGCGCTGCTGGCCGCCCGCGAGCCCGGCACCGACCTGGTCGGCGACCGGGTGGTGGTGCTGCATCCGCCGTACGCGCTGGACAAGGCGGGTCTGCTTGCGGGCGTGGCCGGCGCGCTGCGCTGCCGCTCGGTGCGCCGCCGCGAGCGCGACGCGTGGACGATGCACCTCTTCGGCTTCGGTAGCGACCTGGAGCGGGCCGAGCTGCTCTACACCTCGCTGCTTGTGCAGGCCGCGCACGGGATGGCGGCCGCTCCGGTGCCGCCGGGGGAGAACGCGGCAGCGTTCCGCAGGTCCTGGCTTGCCGGGTTCGGCTCCGCGGTCACGGGCCGGCTGCGCCAGTCGGAGGCGTCGGCGGCCGCGGCGGCGGGGGCCTCCACGGACCTGGTGCTTGTGGACCGGTCGAACCGGGTCGAGGCGCGGGTCTCGGAGAGCTATCCGCAGTTGCGGACCGCGAGCCGGCGTCGGCTGGCGGGTGGCGGCATGCGCCAGGGCTACGTGGCCGGCACGCGCGCCGACCTCGGCGGCGCCGCCTCGATCGCGGACTGACCGGCCGCGGGGCGGGCGCATAGGAAGGCGGGACCGTGAGGCGCCGCCTCGATCGCGGACTGACCGGCCCTTACCGCAACGGCCGCCCGCCAAAACGGATATTTCCGGATTTACGTCTTTCAGGGTCGGTCGAACGCGCACGGCTCCGCACCGACCGGCGCTTCGTAGAAGACATTAATTGTCCGGTTGGGTCTGTTTATTTAAGGTCGGCGGTATGCCCGCTAAGAGAGGATTGTGGGCATAGGGAGCGGCGCACGCCGTACCCACGCTGGCTTGTGATCTTTTTCTGACCGGGGGAGCGGAACGTGCCGGAGATTGTGCCTGCCAACGCGTATCGACGGCTGCTGGCGAGCCGGGTCTGGCAGGAGCAGCGGATGCCGGCCGTGGTGCTCGCCGCCACCGGACTGATGGCGATGGTGGGCATGGGCAGCGTCGCGGTGGCGGCCGTCGGCTGGTCGACCACCTCCGAGGTCAGCGTGGACGGCGTGACAATGACGCCAAGCGCTGGCGCGCCGCAGGTCGGGGTGGCTGTGCGCACCACAATCGGCCCGGACGGCCGGCCGGTCGCGACAGTCGTGCTCTCCACGGTCCCGGGCACACCGACAGTGCTTACGCCGGTGCCGGTCGCGCCGGTCACCGCCACACCGCTTGTGGACCCGTCGATCACCGACCCGGCCGCGCCTGTCACCCCGGAGCCGGTCTCGCCGCCCGCGGTGGTCCCGGTCTCGGAGGTGGCCTCCGTGCCGGTCTCGCCGGTGCCGGCCTCCCCACCGCCGGTGGAGACGACTGGTGCGCCGGTGGAGACGCCGGTGACGGTGCCCCCGCCGGTGACCGAGGCGACGAGCGCGCCGACCGAGAGCCCGAGCCCGACTCCCACGCCCGTTCCATGAGGAGAGTCATGGGTAGCGCCGACAAGCGGATGGCGATCGTCGCGGTCGGGCTGGCCGTCGCGGCCGTGCTCACCGGCGGGATCGCCTATGCCGCGTTCAACACCACAGTCTCCAGCGGGTCGATCACCGGGTCGGCGCAGAGCCTGGCGCCACTGAAGGTCGGCACGCCGGCCACTGACTACGCGGGCGAGGAAACCGGGCTCTGGCCGGGGGAGAAGCACGCGGCCGACATCGTCATCCCGGTCCGCAACGACAACGAGATCGCCGTCCAGATCTCGAATACGAGCATCAACAACGCGGTGCTGCGGTTCGCGGACGACGACGTGCAGGAGGTGTGCGGCCGCTTCCTGATCGCGGACTCGCCGGTCTCCGTCACGGACGGGGCCGAGTACGACACCGTGGTCATCCCGGCCGGCGCGGACCGGACGATCCGGCTGCTCGGTGCCGTGGCGCTGAGCGGGGACGCCGGCGACCGCTGCCAGGGCGCGCCGTTCACCAGCAGCTGGAAGGTCAAGGCGACAGCGCTTTAAATGGATCGGCGACACTCCCTCGCATACGCCTCAGTCCAGGAGGCCGCCGACCTTGATCGGGATCGAGAGCACCCATTTCGCGCCTCGGTCCGCGTACTGGCCGAGCGGGCCCGGGGTGTTGCTGGCGAGCGCCCCGAGCACCGCGACGAGGACGACCGCCAGCCAGAGGCGGCCCTTCAGATTGGCGATCACCGCAAGCAGAGCCACGACGACGATCACCGCGATTGCAGAGGCCATGACCCCTTTCTACCCTTTTTTGGGTATTTAGGGAGTCAGGTGGCGCTACCGGGTGCCGGTATTCGGCGAGCCGGTGGTCTGCTGCCCGGTCGGCGCGGGCACGCCAGGCGCTCCGGCGCTGCCGGTCGGAGCGGTGGCGGTCGGAGCGGTGGCGGGCCGGATCTCCGGGGCGACGAAGTCCGGTGGCAGGGGTTGGGTCATGGCGAACTCCCGGGATGCTGTCCGAGCGGCGATCCGTCGTCCCAGTGTCCACTGGGTAGCGTCATCAAGTGAGGGAATCAGGCGGAAATCGCCTGATCAGGGCCGGCTCCGAAATCCTGCGGCGGATTCCTCAGCAGCCCACGTGGACGACCGATACAGCAGGCACGGCAAGACGGAGCGCGACGAACGGGCAGGGCTGGTGCCCGCGACCGTCGATCCATCGCCCCGGACCGGCGCTACCCGAGGAACCCCCTTGTCCCCGGGTAGCGCCGGCTTGCATCACCACTCACCGCAGCCAGACTGCCTCGTCGCCGTGGGACTCGAGCGGGGGTGGGTAGCCGAGCTTGCCGAAGCCGTCCAGACGCCAGGGCATGTGCACCTCAGGGCCCTTGATGCCGGCCAGTTCGGGTACGTAACGGCGGACGTAGTCGCCCTCCGCGTCGTACCGCTGCGCCTGTCTGATGGGGTTGAATCTGCGGTGCGGGCGGGTGTCGTTGCCGGTGCCGGCCACCCACTGCCAGTTGCCCGAGTTGTTCGGCACGTCGCCGTCGATCAGCCACCTGAAGAACCACTCGACGCCCTCGCGCCAGTCGAGACGCAGGTGCTTGGTGAGCAGCGCCGCGGTGATCAGGCGTGCCCGGTTGTGCATCCAGCCCTCGGCCTGCAACTGGCGCATTCCGGCGTCGACGACCGGCACGCCGGTGTGGCCGGTCTGCCACGCCTCAAGCGCATGTTGGTCGTCGTAACGCCAGTTCCGGTCGCCGGTGGCCCGCATCGGCTTGCCGGAGATCTCCGGGAATCCGGCGGTGACCTGGTAGTAGAAGTCCCGCCAGCAGAGTTGACGGACGAACGCGGCGGCCCCGGCGCCACCCTTCGCCCGCGCCGCGTTCGCCACCGAGAGCGGAGAGAGGCAACCGAAGCGGAGGTACGCGGAGAGCCGCGAGGTGTCGTCGTCCGCCATCGCGTCGTGCTGGTCGTCGTAGGCGTCGAGGTGCGTCATCCAGGCCTTCAGCCGGCGTCGCGCCTCGGTCTCGCCACCCGCGGCCGCGTCCGGGGACTCGCCCGGCGGTAGGTCCGGCAGCGCGATGCCCAGGTCACCCGCGCCCGGCGGCAGGCTGATCTTTCTGGGCGTGGCCACCTCGTCCCGCCATCCCGCCTGCTCCCACGCGCGGAAGTAGGGGGAGAAGACCCGGTAGAACTCGCCGCCACCGGGCTTGACCGCGCCGGGCGGCAATACGGTCACGCCGGGGAGCAGGCGCAGCGACATGCGGTGCCGCTCCGCCTCCTCGCGCAGCCGGTCCTGCCGGCGGGTGGCGAAACGGCTCACGTCCGCGGAGAGCGCGATGCCCTCCGCCTCGGCCTGCCTGGCGACGGTCATCGTCTCGGTCACCGTGTCGCCGTGCCTGACGATCAGGTCGGCGCCGCGCTCCTTCAGGCTCGCCCGCAGGTCGGCGAGGGCCTGGTGGAGGAAGCGGTCCCGGTTGGCGGAGCGGCCGAGCAGCGCCGGGTCAAGCACGAACAGCGGCACCACGTGCTCCGCGTTCGCGCAGGCGGCGGCGAGTGCAGGCTGGTCGTGCACCCGCAGGTCCCGGGTGAAAAGCACCACGGCGGTCTTCATCGGCCTCCCGCCAGGATCGCCTGCCGGTCGAGCCGCGGCCCCGGCAGCGGCACCGGTGTGCCGGCCGGGGTGAGCAGCGCGCGGGCCGCGACTCCGGCACGGCGGCGGTTCGGCACTGTGGCGCGTCGCTCGAAAACGTCGTAACGCCCGGCCGCGACCTCGTCCAGGATGCCGCCGTAGAGCAGGTAAGCAGTGCGGATGCAGGCTTGGGATGCGGGGGAGAGCATTGTCACGCCGTCCGCCGCGGCCGCGTAATGCTCCTGCGCGCGCGCTGTCTCGAACTCGATGAGCGCCGCCACCTCCGGCGTGGCGGAGCGGCGGTCCGCGCAGGCGAACAGGTCGTCCGCGGTCAGGCCGAACCGGGCCAGGTCCTCTTCCGGCAGGTAGACCCGGCCGCGCTCCAGATCCTCGGCCACGTCCCGGGTGAAGTTGGTCAGCTGGAACGCGAACCCGAGCTGGCGGGCCGGCTCGCGCGCGGCGACCCGGTCGTCCGTGCCGAGGATCGGCAGCATCATCGTGCCGATCACGGCCGCGGAGCCCTCCATGTACTCGAGCAGGTCGTCGTAGGTGGGGTAGCGGGTGACCGTGAGGTCCATCGCCATGCTGCGCAGGAACGCGTCGAAGTCCGCCAGGTCCAGGTCGAAGACCGCGATCGTGTGCAGCACCGCGGGCAGCAGCGGGTCGTCGACCGGCTCGCCGCGCAGGCCGGCCAGGAAGCGGTCGGACCACTCGGTCAGCAGTTCGGCCCGGCGCTGTGGCGGCAGGTCCTCGGTGCGGTCGACTATCTCGTCCGCGTGCCGGGTGAAGCCGTAGAGCGCGTGCACGTGGCGGCGCTTCCAGGCGGGCAACAGCCGGGTCGCCAGATAGTAGGTACGGCCGTGCTCGCGGTGCAGCTCACGGCAGCGCGCGTAACTCTCCGACAACTCCATGCCCGCTCCCTGATGAGGTGAATCGACTCACGAATCGACGCAACTGCCGATCCTAGGGTACCGTCCCTCGGGTGGCCAACGACACGCTCGCCCTGCATGCGCTCGGTATGCCGCCCTTCCCCCACCAGGATCAATCACATGACCTTCCGATGCCCGTCATGGCGCCGAATCTGACCGGGCCGGCCGCGCTGAACTTGACCGATGCGGTCGAGGGCACGCTCGCCGACTTCCTCGCGCGGGAGATCGCCGCGCTCGATGAGATGGACCCCGCGCTCGGCGGCTTCGCGCGTACCGCACGCGACTGTGTGCTGGCCGGTGGCAAGCGGCTGCGCCCGACGTTCGCCTACTGGGGCTGGCGTGGTGCGGCCGGCCCGGAGCAGCGCGTCGAGCCGGTGCTGCCCGCGTTCGCCGCGCTGGAGCTGCTGCACACGTTCGCGCTGGTCCACGACGACGTGATGGACGGCTCGGACACCCGGCGCGGGCATCCGACCGCGCACCGCGTGCTGGAGGCCCAGCACGCGGCGGCCGGCCGGCGGGGCGACCCTGCCCGGTTCGGCGAGGCCTCGGCCGTGCTGATCGGCGACCTCTGCCTGGTCTGGGCCGACCGGCTGCTCGGCGCCGCGGACGTCAGCGACGCCGTGCTGCTCGGCGCCCGGCGCTGTTACGACCAGATGCGAATAGAGACGATCGCCGGGCAGTACCTGGACATTCTCGGCGAGGCGGAGCCGGGCAGCTGGTCGGTGGCCCGGGCGCTGCGGGTCGCACGGCACAAGACCGCGGCCTACACCGTGCTCCGGCCGCTCCACTTCGGACTGACGCTGGCCGCGCCCGCCACGGCCAAGCGTTCGCACGCGCTGCTCGACGCCTACAGCGGGTACGGTCTGGGCGTCGGCGAGGCCTTCCAGCTCCGCGACGACCTGCTCGGCGTGTACGGCGAACCCGCCGTCACCGGTAAGCCGGCCGGCGACGACCTGCTCGCCGGCAAACCGACAGCGCTGCTGATGCTGGCCCGCGAGATGGCCACGTCCGCGCAACTGGCCGAGCTCGGCTGCGAGCCGCGTACCGAGGCGGATGTACAGCACCTGGCCCAGGTGGTGGCCGACACCGGCGCCCCGGAACGGGTGGAAAAGATGATCGAGGAGCGGGTGGCGGCGGCCGTGCATGCGTTGCGCCGGGCACCGATCGACGACGTGACGCGCAACATGCTGACCGGGTTGGCAGTCACCGCGACCCAACGCCAGGCATGATTGCCGTGCAGCAGAACGGAAGGACACGAATGCGTACGGTGAGCGGGGCCTCAGATCATGTCGTGGTCGTCGGTGCCGGGCTGGCCGGTCTCGCGGCCGCGCTGCACCTGGCCGGCGCCGGTCGGCGCGTGACTATCGTCGAGCGGGAGCCGGTGCCGGGCGGCCGGGCCGGGCGGCTGGACGCCGAGGGGTACACCTTCGACACCGGCCCGACAGTGCTCACCATGCCGGAGCTGATTGCGGAGCCGCTGGCCGCGGTCGGCGAGGAGCTGTCCGACTGGGTCGAGCTGAGCCCGCTTAACCCGGCGTACCGCGCGTTCTACCCCGACGGCTCGACCATGGACGTGATCGCGGACACGGTGCAGATGGCCGGCGAGATCTCCCGGGTGTGCGGCCCGCGTGAGGCCGACGGCTACCTGCGCTTCGTCGACTTCGCGAGCAACCTGTGGAAGCTCGAGCGCGACGACTTCATCGACCGCAATCTCGACTCCCCGCTCGACCTGGTCAACCTGGGCATGTTGAAGCTGCTCGGCAGCGGTGCGATGCGGCGCCTGCAGTCCAAGGTCAACCAGTACTTCAAGGACCCGCGCACGCAACGCGTCTTCTCGTTCCAGGCGATGTACGCCGGGCTGTCGCCGCACGACGCACTGGCCATCTACGCGGTCATCGCGTACCTGGACTCGGTGGCCGGCGTCTACTTCCCCAAGGGCGGCATCCACGCGGTGCCGCGCGGCATGGCGGCAGCGGCCGAGAAGCACGGCGTGGAGTTCCGCTACAACACCACTGTGAGCCGGGTGGAGACGGTGAACGGGCGGGCCACCGCGGTGATCACCACGGACGGGGACCGGATCGAGGCGGACGCGTTCGTGCTCAACCCCGATCTGCCGGTCGCCTACCGGGACCTGCTGCCCGGCCCCGCGCCGCGCCGGAAGCTGAAGTACTCACCGTCCTGCGTGGTGCTGCACGTCGGCTCGGACCGGGCCTACTCGAAGATCGCGCACCACAACATCCACTTCGGGCGGAGCTGGCGCGGCACGTTCGACGAGGTGATCCGGCGCGGAGAGCTGATGACCGACCCGTCGCTGCTGGTCTGCAACCCGACCATGTCCGACTCGTCGCTCGCGCCGGAGGGTAAGCAGAGCTACTACATCCTGGCCCCGGTGCCGAACCTGGAGACCGGCCCGCTGGACTGGCGGGGCGAGCTCACCGACAGGTACGCGGACCAGGTGCTCGCCACGCTTGAGGAGCGCGGGTACGTGGGCTTCCGGGACGGTGTCGAGGTGATGCGTACGATCACGCCCGCGGACTGGGCCGACCAGGGCATGGCCGCCGGTACGCCGTTCGCCGCCTCGCACAACCTGTTCCAGACCGGGCCCTTCCGGCCGGGGAACCTGCACCCCTCGATAGACAATGTGGTGTTCGCCGGTTCGGGCACCCAACCCGGGGTCGGCGTACCGATGGTTCTGATCTCTGGAAAGCTGGCCGCCGCGCGGATCACCGGGAGCACCACATGACCTCACGTGAGGAACACCTCGTGGAACTGGTCGGGGAGGACGGAAGTCCCCACGGCAGCGCCACTGTCGCCGAGGCCCACGTCGCACCGGGGCGGCTGCACCGCGCGTTCTCGGTGCTGCTTGTGGACGACGACGGCCGGATCCTGCTGCAGCGGCGGGCCGCCGTGAAGACCCGGTTCCCGCTGCGCTGGGCGAACGCCTGCTGCGGCCACCCCGAGCCGGGCGAGTCGCTTGACGTCTCCGCGAACCGGCGGCTCGGCGAGGAGTTGGGCGTGGACGCGCTGCCGCTTACCGAGATCGGCGTGCACCTGTACCACGCGGAGGACCCGGCGACCGGGCGCGTCGAGCACGAGTACGACCACGTGCTGCTCGGCCGTTTCCCGGCCGGCGCCGCGATCGCGCCGGACCCGTCCGAGGTCGCGGAGCTGCGCTGGGTCAGCCCGGACGCGTTGCGTGCGGAGCTGGACGGCGACGACCGGACCTTCGCGCCGTGGTTCTCCGGCGTCGTCCGGCATCTGCTCGCGCTCGTCGAGGCCGGCGAGCCGGCCGGGGCGCCGATATCAGCCGCGGAGCGGTCGGGTGGGCGATGACGGCCTGACTGCCGGGGCGGTCGCGCACCGTCTGGGCATCGCGGTCACCACGCTGCGCACCTGGCATCAACGATACGGACTCGGTCCGAGCCGACACGAGAGCGGACGGCACCGCCGCTACACCGAGGAGGATCTTGCCCGGCTGGAGGTGATGCGGCGGCTCACCGCGGACGGCGTTCCCGCGGCCGATGCTGCCCGCTTCGCGACGCGCGCTCCCACCGTACCCCCAGATGATCTTGAACTTGGGGCTCGGCACGGAGGCGGTCACGCCATAGCTCTCGGTTACGCCGCGCCCGAGGCTCGAGGGCTGGCCACCGCGGCCATGCGGCTCGACGCGCCCGCCATGCGCGAGCTGATCGCCTCGTCCATAGCGGAGATCGGCGTCGTTCAGACCTGGTCTGAGCTGCTGGTTCCGGTACTCGTCGGAATAGGGGAACGGTACGCCGCGACCGGCCGCTACATCGAGGTCGAACACCTGCTGACCCGGTGCATCTCCGAGGCGCTTGGCACGGTCACTCGACCTGTCGCATACGGACAGTCACCGCAGGTGCTGCTCGCCTGCGCCGACGAGGACCAGCACAGTCTGCCGCTGGAGGCGCTGGCCGCCGCACTCGCCGAGCACGGTGCCGCCTGCCGGCTGCTCGGCGCGCGCGTCCCCACGCTCGCGCTCGCGGACGCGGTCGGCCGCACCGCACCGGTGGCCGTGGTCATCTGGTCGCAGCTGCCCACCACCGGCGGCGCAGATCAACTGCACACGCTGATGTCCGGGGTACGCCACGCGATGCTGCTGATCGCGGCCGGGCCCGGCTGGGACCGCGCCGCGCTGCCGGCCGGCACCGCCACACCGCACTCGCTCGACGACGCGGTCGGCCTGGTGCTGCCACTACTGACGCGGAGCGGATCCGGAGTAGAGCGCGTCGATCGCGTTGGTTGACCAGCCCGCCGCGGCCAGGAAACTGGTCGTCAGGCGGGCCGGGTCGATCCCGGTCTCCCGGATTGAGTCCAGGTCGCCGCTCTCGTAGGCGCGCACGGTCCGCAACACCTGCCCCAACCCGCCGGTCTGGTCGGACAGCGCCGCCGACACCTCCACGGAGAGCGGCAGCTGCCCGGCCAGCTCCTCGGACGACACGTCGATCAGGTCCGCCACCCGGTCCAGCAGACCCACGGTGAACGCCGCGTCCATCGGCTGGTGCAGCTCCGCGGCCACCAGCTGGCACATGCGGGCGCGGGAGAGCGCGGCGTCCACCGGCCCCTCGGTCGAGTCGAAGACGTCGCTGAGCGCCATCAGGGCGACCCACTGGCGTACCTGGGCGATGCCGAGCATCACCACCGCCTCGTGCACGGACGAGACCCGGTTCGTGACGCCTGCGGCCACCGAGTTGCTGGCCCGCAGCAGCCGGAAGGACAGCGCCGGATCCTGGGTGACAAGCGAGACCACCTCCTCGATCTCCACGTCGTGCTTCAGCAGCGCGGTCATCAGCTGGATCCGGCTGAACTTGGACGGCGACAGCGCCTGCGCGGAGAGCACCTGCGGGCGGCCCAGCAGGTAACCCTGGAGAAGCTCGCAGCCCAGCTCCTCGGAGAGCGCCAGGTGTTCCTCGGTCTCCACCTTCTCGCCGAGCAGCGTGATGTCCGGAAACGCCCGGCAGGCCTCGGCGATCTCTTGAAGCTGGCCGCGCTCCGTGTTCAGGATGTCAAGCTTCACGTAGTCGGCCAGGCCCATCAGACGCTCGTGGCCGGTGCCGAGTACGAAGTCGTCGAGCGCGATGGCGTACCCCTGCGCGACCCGCCGCTCCACCCCCGCGATCAGCTCGTCATCGACCACGATGGTCTCCAGGACCTCAAGCACTGACTGACCCGGCCCGAACGGCAGCGGCAACTCGTCGGTAAGGAACTCCCTCGTCATGTTGATGAAGCAGAGCCGATCCCCGGCGATCTCCGTCAGCCCGAACTCGGTGAACGCGTTCACGATGACCTGGCTGGTGGCGAAGCTGCCGGTGATGCCCACGCCGCCGCGGAACAGCAGTTCGTACCCCACCAGCCGGCGATCGCTCGACCAGATCGGCTGGCGCCCGACGTGCACCAACTGCGCGATATCGCCGTCGGCATCGGGCTCATCGCTCATAGTGAGTAGTCTGCCCCCTGCTGGCCCCCTTTTTCCCCATATTTCGGGCGGGCGCGACGCGCGGGGATACTGATTTGGAGGCGAGCGCGGGCATGACATATGCTTCTCATGCCTCCGGCGGGGCCGGTGAGAGCAAGACACCGCTAGTCACAGTAAACGCTCAGCAGAGCGTGTGCGATGATTGCGGAGCCGCCCTCATCGTCTAGTGGCCCAGGACGCCGCCCTTTCAAGGCGGTAGCACGGGTTCGAATCCCGTTGGGGGCACGTGCACCGGCCGAGCCGGGGCATTGTAAGATTAGAAACGCAAGACAGCAAGGTCCTGTGGAGCAGTTGGAGTGCTCGCCGCCCTGTCAAGGCGGAGGTCGCGGGTTCAAGTCCCGTCAGGACCGCCACGCAGCAATCGCCGTGCGAAAGCGCGGCGTTCTGCGTTACGGCCAGGTAGCTCAGTTGGTACGAGCGTCCGACTGAAAATCGGAAGGTCGGCGGTTCGACCCCGCCCCTGGCCACCTACCCCTTCGCCGGGCTAGAGCGCCGCCCACCAGCAGAAATGCACGGTGGGCGTGCTGCTATCCGGCTAGGTATGGAGCGCGTCCGAGCGGGGCCGTTGCTCACGGATTGCTCACACGGCGGATCGACGGGGCCGGTGACGCGTCAGAAGCTCCGACGCCTTCTCGACCTGATCGGCCGTCTCCTGGCGGAGAAGGTGCGCGTAGACCCGTCAGGTGATCGCCGGTGTCGAGTGACCGAGGATCATCTGCACGATCTCGATCGGGACCCCGCCCGCCAGCAGCCGAGCGCCGGACGCACAGCGATACTCAGCCAGCCGCAGCGATCGTCACGGCGTCTCCTTCGTGGGGTGCGGCTCTCCCGGCGGCTTTCGGCGGTTCACCGCTCCGGCGCGGTTTGCCGTCAGCCGGGCCGGCCGCACCCGCACCGCGCTTGCGCGGTGCCTTGATCCCAAACAGAGCAATTCGGCAGTTGTACGGGCTGGACTATGCCGCTGCGTTGAAGTGCTCGATGGGTCCTGCTTCATGCGCCACCGCGTCCGCCATGATGCCGAGGCTGAACCTCGCCACTCCCAGGAGATCGGTGAAGGCGATCCGCAGCTCGTGGTGAGGTTCGTCCGCGTCGTCCGGGTAGACATCCACTTCCAGGAACAGCCGTCGTGGCGCGACCACGGACTCGGTGACCCTGGCTATCAGCCGGGTGCCGCACGCGTCGTCCTGAAGGCGGAACCCGGCCGGTGCGCTGCGGTGCCGTTGATGCTGATCCGGCGAGCCGGCCAGACACTCTCTCGGCACGCACCAGGCTGGATGTTCGAAGACACCTTCGGTCGGCATCGGCATGTATGTGTCTCCTCGGGTTGTGGGTAGAGAGGTGATGTTCAAGGGGATGCCATGCCGGCGGCTCTGCGTGCGGCAGCTACCGCCTGGGCGCGGACGTACAGCTCCCGCTCGGCCCCTCGGTCGGTTGCCGCCCTGCGGCACAAAGCACGGACTCGCCACCAGGGCTCGGCGTCGAACTTCTCCAGGGAGAGCACCTGGCTGATCTGAGCGGTGAGGTCACCGAGGCCAAATTTGTAGTCGGCCTCCTTGAGCTTGAGGCTGTCGCCGGGCCGGGGTTGAGATTCGTCCCTCCGCGTCATAGCGACTCGATCGCCTTCTTCACGCGGAGGAGCACGTCCAGCGGCACGGAGAAGGCTGCGGAGTCTTCCTGTCTGTGCCGACCCTCGTATGCCTCGGCCGGTAGGTGCGTGCCTCGCTCACGGTGGGGGAGAGGGGTGTCCATGTCTGGCCTCCGCCGGCGCTTGGATGAAAGGTGACGGCCGGAAGTGCCGCTCGGTGCACTCCCGGCCGGTCGCCATCGGCGTCTCATCCCGGATGCGGATCGGGACGAGTGAGATGGGTTGAGTGATCCAAAAGGTGCCAGCCGTCTGGTGTCACGAACCCGCCGTAGTGACAGGAGCCATTCAACCGGTGGCCGGCACACGTTCCATCCGCCCTGACGGATAGCTGGCGAACGTCCACGGTCCTCATGAAACGTCCGGAGACGGGGTTGAAACGTCCTGTCCGGAGAACGTCCAATAAGGATGTGATCGAACGTATGCGAACAGTCATGGTGCGACGTGGCGTCCGGATCGAAGATCTTGCGGACGACTGCGGGGTAGATCCGAAGACGGTGGAACGATGGATCAGCCTCGGGCGGGTTCCACATCGCCGGCACCGCTGGACGGCGGCGAAACGGCTGGGCGCGGAAGAGGCGTATCTCTGGCCTGAGGTGGTCGCGGCCCTGGTCGGCAAGCGGGCCGACGCGTCACGGGCCGAGCTGATCGAGATCTACCCGGACAGGGCGTCGGTGCCGCGCGAGCTGTGGCTACGGCTGCTCTCGGAGGCCCAGGAGCGGATTGACGTTCTGGTGTTCTCCGGGACGTTCTTCGCCCAGATCCAGCCCCGGGCGGCACACATGCTCGCCGCGCGGCTGGCGGCCGGCGTGAAGGTCCGGCTCTGCTTCGGTGACCCCGGCAGCGACGCGGTGGCGGTCCGCGACCGGGAGGAACGGCTCGGTGGCACGCTGGCCGCGAAGATCCGTGCCTCCCTGACGTACTACCGCGAGATCGCGTCCACGGACGGCTGCGAGATCCGCCTCCACCCCACCACTCTTTACAACAGTATCTTCCGCTACGACGACGAAGTCCTGGTCAACCCGCACGTCTACGGTGAAGCTGCCAGCGTCAACCCGACCTACCACTTCCGTCAGGTCGACGGCGGAGTCATGTTCGATCACTACACCAGCGGCTTCGACCGGGTCTGGGAGACCTCGATGCCCTGGCTGGGCGCGGAGGTCTAACTCAATGGGACGCACCGAATACTGGAACGACCCGCAGGCACCCAAGGCGAACTCTCTCGTGCCGGCCTGCGGCGTTCTCGCCGTCAACGACGCCGGGGAGATCTTGCTCCAGCGGCGTCGGGATACCGGTCAGTGGGCGCTGCCGATGGGCAAGATGGAGATCGGGGAAACTCCGACCGAGTGCGCGATCCGCGAGACGCTTGAGGAGACCGGCGTCGAGGTCGAGGTGACCGGCCTTCTCGGAATCTTCTCCGACCCCGGCCACATTGTCGCCTATACCGACGGCGAGGTGCGCCAGGAATACGAAGTAACTTTCCTGGCTCGGCCGACCCGCGGTCTTCCCACGGCGAACGATGAGGCCAGCGACGTCGATTGGTTCACGGTCGGTGAACTGGCAGAGCTAGATATCCACCCGAGTATGCGGCGGCAAATTTCAGTCTACGTTGATCGGGGTGGACCGCATATCGATTGATTGGTTGTATGCCAATCTCAGAGAGCCGCGATGATCCTATCGACTACTGGCGTATCTTTGTCGCCAGAGACGAGGCAGGGCTCGGCAAAAGAAAAAGGTGCGTCTGTCCGTACCTCGTTCAGAATTTTAACGTAGTTTGCATCGGCTGAGAGGTATACGTCGCAGTCTACTAGGTAGGCGCTGTGTTGTTCGTCTGCCGGATTTCCCGGTGTCACTTTCGAGTTCATTTGCATGACGTTAACTGCCCACCTCAGCCAATTGCGCGGCATGTTGCTGAGTTCAACATCGGTAGCCCAAAACCTCAGAAAGTCAGCCTTTTCTGATCGGATGCTTTCCAGCTTAAGGTAAGCGCCCGCCCAATCGGCGACGGTACGGTCTTCTTTTGTGATGATCGCTCGAACGGGTACTCTGACTAGCTGATTCCAGTAAAGGGTCCAGGACATCACTCTCCACGCCTCGACGGGGTGTCCCGGCCATCCTTCCATAAACTCCGCTGGGATAGTGTCTGCGGATAGGTCGGCTGTAAGCGCGGTGAGCGGACGAATGTCGAACTTATCTTGTAGGATCTGCTTTCTGGTTTCGCGTTGCCTTGAGGTGAGGAGATCACGTTCCGGCAACCTGCTAGTCTCGTACGTGTATAGCCGTTGTGAGTCGTTGACTGCTTCACTCCAGATTGTCTTCGTCCAGTAGGTGTTGAGTGATGAGATTCGCCCGGCATTGTAAACCTGGTGCAGCCATTTCGGTCGTACTCTCTTGGCCTCGGAAACGACCTCAAGGCATTCCAAGTGAACCTCGGTAGTCAAGCGGTGACGCGGCCCGCTTGTAAGTGTCTGAATGATTTTCTGGCGAACCTCAGGGTTGGAAAGTCGAACGACTTCAATCAGCGTGCTCGGCGCCATTACAATTTTTGATTTTCGCCGCTTCACCTCAGCGTCGAAATCCTTGGCAGTTCCTTCGTCACCAAGGTATGACCAAAAGGTTTGTGTCAAGCATAATCTTCATACCCAGATCCTGGCACATTGTTTGTGAATGGGCGTGTTCGTCAGCAGGATTACTGCTAAAGAAGTAAATGGTGCCGGATGCCTTACAGTTCGTCGGCGGCGAGGGAAGTAACCAATGCATCGATGCTGTCTACGATGCTGTCGGCAGCATCTAGATGCCGAAACTTGACCGGCTTGTTGGCGTATCCGATCGCAGTGGCTCCGGTCGCATGGGCGGCCTCGATGTCGCTGACGGAGTCGCCGATGAGGATGGATTCGTCCGGCTCGGCGTCGAGGGCGGCGAGAGCAGTGAGCACCGGATCCGGGCTGGGCTTCATCCGAGACGGATCGGCGAAAGGGCGGCCGATGATCGGGGTGATGTATTGCTGGAGTCGGCGGTCGGTGAGGTAGGCGCGGCACGCGTCGGCGGAGTTGTTGGAGACGATGGCAAGACGCTTCCCGGCCTGGTGGGCGGCCACGATGAACTCGCGCGCGTAGGGCGTCGGCTCGGCGCTACGTACCGCGGTGAGTTCTGCGGCCGTCAACGCGTGGTCGATCTTTCGGGTTAATGCGGCGCGGCCGAGTCTGCCGGTCCAGCGCAGCACCTCCAGTGGGTCCGGCTCGTCGGCTATGTCGTCGGTGAGGGTGACGCCCTGGTCGACGAGAACCTGTCGCAGCTCGGCGGCGATCGTGGGCGCGGGATAGTTGGCGAAGATGCTGCACACCGGGCCGTCGAAGTCCAAAAGGATGACCCGGGCCCTCGAAAGCAGGGCGGCCAGATCCGGGGCAGTCATGCGACGTACTCGCGGGCGATCGTGTTCCACAGGCTGTCGAACCAGGCGCGGGCCTGCTGGACGTACAGCGCGTCGTTCGTGTTGTCGTCGTCGCTGGGGCTGAAGGGGAAGAGGACGGCGTCCTTGCCCATGGCGTCGTAGATGGCTAGCGGCTTGCCCTCGACGCTGACGGTGTGCTCGACCACGGGGTAGAAGCCGAAGAACGCTTCCTCCCCGTTGATGATGAACAGCTTGAACAGCGGAGCGGCGCTGTGAGCTCGCACCTCGATCTCCGCGGTCTTGACCAACGCCAGATCTGCGAGTTCCTGGACGGCGTCGGTGACCGCCTGGATGGAGCGGTCCGTTATGCGCTTGGAGCGGGCGCGGATCGCGGGGTCGTCGGCCTGGTCCTCGGCGCGGCACGGGACTGCCATCGGGACGCCCATGTCGGAGATGAGGATGCGCAAGCGGATCGACTCGGGGGTCAGCCGGCCGATGCGGACCTTGTCCAAGGTCTCCTGGATCGAGTTGTAGAGCGTTTCGCCCGAGAATCCTGCGAAGTCGATTGTCACGTTCGGTTGCTCGAAGGCGCGCTCGACGTGCGGGCGCAGACCCACGGGACGCTCCGTGTTGGCGCGGACGAAGGTGCCGCTGCCCTGCCGGGTGACGATCAGGCGTTCCTCTTGGAGCTTGCGCAGCGCGGCCTTGATCGTCTCGCGGGCGACGCTAAAGCGCTCTACAAGATCGTTCTGGGAGGGCAGTTTCTCGCCCGCGGCGAACTTGCCTGTCTTGATCTCCGCACGCAGGGCTGCAGCGATCTGTTGAGACGGCGTGCGTGGGTCATCGGGATCCAAGCTCATGCACGCAGACTATTCCTGACTAGCCAGGCTAGGTAGGTTCTGGCTTTTAATCGGCATGGCTAGTCAAGCTGGTCTGCTGGCCGGCGCCTTCACCACTGGCGGAGTCTGACCGCCGCGTCATTGCGGGCGGCGATGACGACTGCGTCCACGGCGGCGGCGATCACGTCGGGGCGGTCGCGAGGCACCTGGTGATCTGAGCCGTCGGCAATGATGTGCGGCGCGCCCCACTCGGCAGCAAGCTGCTCCTGATAGACGGTCCACAACTCGTCGGTCGGGTGCGGTAGCTCGGGATGCCGGCCGGGTTCCCGTGACACCACCACGGCCGGCGCCCGCGGAACAGCCGCGCGCAGTACCTCGACCTCGCCGGCGATCGTGTCCAACTCGGTCGCGCCCGGCCCGTCGCCGTCAAAGAACGGTTCCCCGGCCACGAGCAGGTGAAGGCGCGGAATCGACCCGTCGACATGCACCACGCCGGCGACCCGATCCGGATAACGGCCAGCGTAGACGCGGGCGATCAGGCTCCCGACCGAATGCCCGACCAGGACTGTGGGGCCGTCGATGCCCTTCGCTTTCAGGAGCGCGAGAAGCTCGTCGGCGAACACGCTGTACGGGATCGCCGGATTCGGGCCGGTCCGTGGTGGGCAGGACCCGATGCCGGGCCGGTCGTAGGAGATGGCCGGGGCGCCGCAGGTGAGCCTGTCGATGACGGGCTGCCAGGACGCGCCGTCGGCACCGACCGCGGAGATGAAGACGACCGGGGTGGTGTCGTCGGCGGGAACCGGCCATCGAGGCGCCGCGCCGCGTTCGTCACCGACCGCCGTCCGCTGTTTCGGCAGGTGTCGTTCGCCCGACTCCCGCCGAAGGCCCTGAGCCGCCTGGCTGACGGTCGCGGCTCGCCCGGCGAGGGCGGCTTTTGCATCGTCGCCGCTGGAGGTCTCCGTCATCCCGGCAGGCTATCCGGTAGTACGGATGTGCTACCCCCGTTCGGACCTCATTTATCGCGTACTGTCGATCTTCGCATTCGATGCGTGGTAGTCGGCCTTCACGTCGTAGGGTCAGTCAGCGGCCAGACAGGTCTGAGCGAACCGTTGCGCTGGACTATCCAGATAGCGCCGGTTGAGGCCGCGTATCTGGAGCATTGCGACCAGCGTGGCCGATTATGTGGACCACGCCTTCGCCGATTCGGCGGACGCGGTGGTAGGCCGTCAGAGCAGCGCGTTGAGCGTGTCGACCAGGCGGTCCACGCGGTCAAAGTCGGCCAGATGACGGGTGGTGTAGGCGAAGGCGTAGCCGCGGGAGGGGTCCGCGAAGGCACAGCTGCCGCCGATCCCGCCCATGCCCCAGCTGCCGTCCGGTTCCAGCTGCATGCCAAGCGTCCAGGTCACCTCGCGATCCAGCACCAGGTCGAAGCCGGTGTACTGCGCCGACGTCGCCTCGGTGATCAGCGATGCGGGGAACAGGCCGGCGCCACCGGACAGCAGGTTGGCGTAGAGGCGGGCCAGCGCGGTGGCGGTGGTGTGCAGGTTGACGGCCGGGATCTCGGTCTGCCGCCACAGCGGCCCGTTGATCACGTCGAGATCGCGGGTGCCGGGCGGGTTGGCCAGGGCCTTCCAGCGCCAACTGCCTGGTTCGCCGAGCGAGGTCCGGGGCCAGTCGGGGTCTCCGTGCTCGAGGTCGGCGCAGCGGGCGAGCTGGCCGGCGGAAAGGCCGAAGGCACAATCAAGATTCCACGGTACGGCGATCTCGTCGCGAAGGAAGGCGCCGAGGGTGCGCCCGTCGACGCGCCGGACCAGCTCGCCGAGCGGATGGCCGTAGGTGAGCGCGAACTCGCCGGCCACAGTGCCCGGCTCCCAGGCCGGCGGCGCGGCGGCCAGCGAGGAGACGAGCAGATCCCAGTCGGCAAGGTCCGCGGCGACAAGCGGCCGAGAGTCGGCAGATGAGTCGGCAGATGAGCCGGCGGGCGAGCCGGCCGTCGTGGATTCGGCGTCGACGTGCTCGGGAAACGCGACCACGCCCGCGGTGTGGGTGAGCAGCTGCCGGACCGTGATCTCCGACTTGCCGGCCGCGCCGAACTCCGGCCAGTGCCGGGCCACCGGGTCGTCCAGCCCGAGCCGGCCGCGCGCCACGAGCAGCAGCACGCAGAGCGCGGCCACCGGCTTGCTCACCGAGTAGACGCCGACAAGCGTGTCAAGCGTCCACGGCGTCCGCCGCCCCGCATCCCGCCACCCGCCGCACTCCTCGATCACCACGACGCCGTCATGGATCACGGTGAGCGCCGCCCCGGTCTCCTCACCGGATGCGAAGAGCGAGGCGAAAGCGCAGCGTACCGGCTCGAACGCGTCATTGATCAGTGTCACAGCCGAGAACGCTACAAGACGGCTCTACAGGTCCATGGCCGTTCGTAGGGCCATGTCGAGATGCTCCATCGCCTCGGAGGACAGGCTGCCGACCGGGTCGCCGAGGCGGTCGCCGGCGAGCCAGTTCACCCGCCAGGCCAGCACCGCACCGGTCAGCGGTTCGGCGGGGCCGAGTGCGATGGCGAGCATTCCCTGCATGCCGGACGGCACCAGGTCGTGGATCTCAGCGACGATGACGGTGCCTACCTCGTTCAGGCGGGCGGTTGAAACGACCACGAAGTGGCGGCCGAGCCGGTGCCGGTAGATGTCACCGCGGCGTATCACGCAGCCCAGCGCTCCCGCTCCCATGCCTCGTCGGCGTGGCCGGCCTCGAACTCGGCGACCGCTGTCGCTTCCTGCTTGAGCAGCGCATCCCGGGCGACGGCCTCGAACCAGGCGGTCGGATCCTCGCCGGCGACCTTGCGGATGCGCGCGGCGAGTTCCTCGGGCACGTCGAAGGTGAGACGGGTCATTACCTCAGGGTAGTGGCCGTTGCGAGGTATCAGGTGACCAGCGCGGATCGGGTGTCGCGACATGATTACTCCCACCGGTGGGGGTCGATGAAGACCAACATAGTCGATTATGTGGCGGAAGGGTGAAACGGGTGGTGCAGGCGGCAAGGCCGTCGGCGTACCGGGGACTGTGGGTGGGTGGCATGCTGACTGCATGGGGCAGCCGGAGCAGGTCGATGTTGTCGTTGTCGGGCTTGGTGTGGGCGGTGAGGAAGCGGGTGGCCGGCTGGCTGTCGCGGGACTCAGCGTGGTGGGGATCGAGAGTCGGCTGGTAGGTGGGGAGTGTCCGTACTACGGGTGCATTCCGACCAAGATGATGATCCGGGCGGGAAACGCGCTTGTGGAGGCGCGCCGGGTGGCGCAGCTGGCCGGGCGGGCGACTGTGACGGCGGACTGGGCGCCGGTGGCCAAGCGGATCCGGGAGGAGGCGACCGACACCTGGAACGACAAGGTGGCGGTGGACCGGTTTACGGGTAAGGGCGGGCGGTTCGAGCGCGGGTCCGCGCTGATCACCGGGCCGAACCGGGTGCGGGTGGGCCACAACGAGTACATCGCGCAGCGCGGGATCGTGGTGGCGACCGGGACCGTGCCGGTGGTGCCGCCGATCGACGGACTGGCCGGAACTCCGTTCTGGACGAACCGCGAGGCGGTCGAGGTGGAGCAGCTGCCGCCGTCGCTTGTGATTCTGGGCGGTGGCGCGATCGGCGTCGAGTTCGCGCAGGTGTTCGCGCGTTTCGGCGTGCAGGTGACGGTCGTGGAGGGCGGTGACCGGCTGCTGGCGGCGGAGGAGCCGGAGGCCGGTGCGGTGGTGGAAACGGCCCTTCGGGCCGACAACGTCGAGATCCACACGGGGGTACGGGCGGAGCGCGTCTCGCACGACGGGGCACGGTTCGTGGTGGGCCTGTCCGACGGCTCCGAGGTGTCGGCGGTGAAGCTGCTGGTGGCGCTGGGCCGGAAGGCGGAGCTCGGCGGGCTGGGCCTGCAGGACGCGGGGGTGGACACGTCCGGCCGGTTCATCGAGGTGGACGACCGGATGCGGGCCGGCGAGAACGTGTGGGCGATCGGCGACGTGACCGGCCGGGGCGGGTTTACGCACATGGCGATGTACCAGGCGGATATCGCGGTGCGGGACATTCTGGGCCAGGGCGGCCCGGGCGCGGACTACCGGGCGCTGCCGCGGGTCACGTTCACCGATCCGGAGGTCGGCGCGGTGGGCCTGACCGAGCGCCAGGCGCGTGAGCAGGGGCTGAACGTGCGGGTCGGCGTGACGGACGTGTCCGAGTCGTCGCGTGGGTACATCCACGGGCCGGGTAACGCGGGCATCATCAAGGTGGTCGAGGACGTGGACCGGGGTGTGCTGGTCGGGGCCACGTCCGCGGGTGTGACCGGCGGTGAGGTGCTGAGCGGTCTGGCGGTCGCGGTGCACGGCGAGGTGCCGGTGGCGACGCTGCGGCACATGATCTACGCGTACCCGACGTTCCACCGGGCGACGCTTGACGCGATCAAGGCGCTCAACTGAGGATTCTTGCAAAGCGCTGACGCCGGCTTTCTGTTACACGACACATTTCGGTTCGGTTTTTTCGCAAATCGCGACGTAGTATTGCGTACGTGACGAGACGACTGACCGAGGTGGCGAAGAAGGCCGGCGTCAGCGAGGCCACCGTCAGCCGGGTGCTGAACGGGCGGGAGGGCGTCTCCGAGGCGACCCGCACCGCGGTGCTTACCGCGCTTGACGTGCTTGGCTACGAGCGCCCGACGAAGCTGCGCGGCGAGCGCGCCCGGCTTGTCGGCCTGGTGCTTCCGGAGCTGCAGAACCCGATATTTCCGGCGCTGGCCGAGGCGGTGACCGGCGCGCTTGTGCAGCGCGGGTTCTCGCCTGTGCTGTGCGCGCGCACGATCGGCGGCGTCTCCGAGGTCGAGTTCCTTGACATGCTGCTCGAGCACCAGGTGTCCGGAATCATCTTCGCCGGCGGCAACTACGCGATGGCTGATGCGTCGCACGAGCACTACAAGAAGCTGACCGACCGCGGGCTGCCGGCCGTGCTTGTCAACGCGGGTGTGGACGGGCTGGGCTTCCCGCTGGTGTCCACGGATGACGCGGAGGCGGTCGAGCAGGGTCTCGCGCATCTGGTCTCGCTCGGCCACACCCGGATCGGCGCGTTGCTCGGGCCGTCGGACCATGTGCCGTCGCGACGGAAGCTGGCCGCGGCCGAGTCCGCGGTGGCCGCGCACGGGGGCAGGATCCGGCTTGACGTGGAGCGGTCGAGCTTCTCCACCGAGGGCGGGCGTGCCGCCACGGCGAAGCTGGTCAAGCAGGGCGTCACAGGCATCCTGTGCGCAAGCGACGTGCTTGCGCTGGGTGCGGTCCGGGCGGTGCGCCGGCTGGGACTGCGGGTGCCGCAGGACGTGTCGGTGGTCGGGTTCGACGACTCCGCGCTGATGAACAGTGTGGATCCGCCGCTGACCACTGTGCGGCAGCCGATCGAGGCGATGGGCCAGTCCGCGGTGGAGTTGCTTGTGCAGCAGATCGACGGCGCGGAGATCGCCGCGGACGAGCTGCTCTTCGAGCCGGAGCTGGTGGTGCGCAGCTCGACCGCGCCGGTGCCCCGGGGATAGCCCGGAGGCGGCTCAACCGCGCCGGTAACCCGAAGCGGCTCGACCGCGCCAGTAGCCATAAAACCGAGCAAACGGCCCACGACCTGATGGTCAGGGGCCGTTTTTCGCGCCTCCACGTCGTACCGTCGGATATTTTCTTGATGTTGTGCAGTTCTTGCGGTCTCTGGTTGGTGTTTGTATCGTCATCGACACGAAACACGGCGTTACAGAGCCATCACTTTGCTTACACACCCCACGGAAGGGGTCCGTTCCCATGGGCACACATCGGATGCGGACGACTCTCGGGTTCCTGCTTGTCGTCGGGCTCGGGTTCGGAACCGCCGCGTGCGGTTCCGGCGACGACGACACGGAGGAGGGCGGCAAGGTCACCCTGGTGATCAACGGACTGCCGCCGGCCACCGAGGCCGCCAACCACCAACGCTTCCTCGACAACGTGGCTGAGTTCGAGAAGGCGAATCCCGACATCGATCTTGACCCTCGCGAGGGCAAGATGGACCCGCAGACGTTCGCCGCGAAACTTGCAGGTGGTCAGCTGGAGGACGTCTTCTACGTCTACTTCACCGACCCGGCGAACCTGATCGCCAAGCGCCAGGTCGCGGACATCAGCAAGTACCTGGGCGAGGTTCCGGTCGCGGCGCAGATCAAGCCGGAGGTGCTGCGCGTCTTCCAGGACGACAAGGGCGGCACCTACGGCCTGCCCTACAAGAACTACTCGATGGGCCTGCTCTACAACCGGGACGTGTTCACCAAGGCCGGGCTTGACCCGGCCACGCCGCCGAAGACCTGGGCCGAGGTACGCGACGCGGCCAAGAAGATCAGCGCGCTCGGCGACGGGCACGTGGGCTACGGCGACTACTCGAAGAGCAACACCGGCGGCTGGCACTTCACCACGGAGATCTACTCGCTCGGTGGCGAGGTCGCGGTGAACGGGGGCGGCACGTGGAAGGCCGCGTTCAACAGCGCGCAGGGCAAGCAGGTGCTCCAGCAGCTCAAGGACATGCGCTGGACGGACAACTCGATGGGCGAGAAGCAGCTGCTCGAGTGGGCGGACCTGCTGCAGATGATGGGCTCGGGCAAGCTCGGCATGTACGTGGCGACGGCCGACAACATCCCGACGATCGTCAACCAGTACCAGGGGAAGTACGAGACGTACGGGCTCGGCCCGATCCCCGGTGGTGCGGGCACGCTCGGCGGCGGCGAGGGCTACATGTTCAACGCCAAGGCCTCACCCGCGAAGATCAAGGCCGGCCTGAAGTGGCTGTCGTTCTGGTTCACCAGCGCGGAGCGGTTCGAGGCGGAGAACAAGTGGAACGCCGACAACAAGCTCCCGGTCGGCCTGCCCGAGCCGGCGATCTTCACGGGTGACGCGGCGCAGATCCAGGCGACCGCGGACGCGAAGTACGCGAACGTGCCGCAGGAGAACTACGCGCCGTTCAAGGCCGCGATGCCGAGCATCCCGGTGAAGCTTGAGCCGCCGAACGCGCAGCAGGTCTACGCGGTGCTCGACGTGGCCATGCAGAAGGTGCTCACCGACCGTAACGCGAACGTGGACCAGCTCCTCGCGGACGCGGAGACGCAGGTCAACCAGATCCTGGCGTCGGTCAAGTAGGGCGAGGGGCGGCGCTGCCGGGGCAACCGGCGGCGCCGTCTCCCTCGCGCGAAGGCCGTCGCGCCTTCCTGTCGTACCGCTGAATGGGCTTGAATTGAGGAAAGGTGACCACGATGGCGGTCCTGTCGGCTCCGGCCCGGACGGAGACGCCTCCCGATCCTCGGAAGCGGCCGCGAAGCGGGCGTCTGCGCCGGGCGATCGGCGACAATCTGCTGGCCTACGCGTTCATGGCCGGCGGGCTCGTGTGTTTCGCGCTGTTCTCCTGGTACCCGCTTGTGCGCGGCATCATCCTGAGCTTCCAGCAGGACAACTTCGTGACCGATCCGTATTGGGTGGGCACGGAGAACTACGTCGCGCTGTTCGAGGATCCGCTGTTCTGGACCGCGTGGCGGAACACGCTTGTCTTCACCGGGTTCGCGCTGGTCTTCGGCTATCTGGTGCCGCTGTTCCTGGCGATCCTGCTCAATGAGCTGCGGCACCTGAAAGGGTTCTTCCGGGTCGCGGTCTATCTGCCGGTGATGCTGCCGCCGATCGTGGTCGTGCTGCTCTGGCGCTATTTCTACGACCCGGGGAACGGCCTTTTCAACACGGTCCTGAGCGCGGCCGGGCTGCCTACCTCGCAGTGGACGCAGTCCCCGAGCACCGCGCTGTTCTCCCTGGTCCTGGTCTCGACATGGGCGAACCTGGGCGGCGCGACGCTGATGTACCTCGCGGGTCTGCAGGGCATTCCGGGCGAGCTGTACGAGGCGGCGGAGTTGGACGGCGCGTCGCTCTGGCAGCGGCTGCGGCACGTGACGATCCCGCAGCTGCGCTTCCTGATGCTTGTGTTGCTGCTGTTGCAGGTCATCGCGACCATGCAGGTCTTCATCGAGCCCTATCAGCTGACCGGCACCACGAATCCGGACACGATCACGGTGATGGTGCTGATCTACCGGTACGCGTTCACTGTGAACAACGACTTCGGCCTGGCCGCCGCGATGAGCGTGACGCTGTTCGTGGTGCTCGGCGCGTTCTCCGCCGTCTACCTGCGACTCACCCGAAGCCAGGAGTCCTGATGCGCACGCTCATTTCGGAGACGGAACTCCGCCGCCATCGGGGCCTCTACTTCGCGGTGCTCGGCGCCGTGACCGTCGCGTTCACGCTTGCGTTCCTGTTCCCCATCTACTGGATGGTGACAGGTGCGCTGAAATCCCCTGTCGAGCTGGCCCAGCCGATTCCCACGTTCATTCCGGAGAGTTTCCACCCGGGCTCCTACGCGGACGCGTGGAACCGGATGGAGATCGCGCGCTACTTCGGCAACACGGTGTTCTACGCGTTCGGCGGCTGGCTGTTCGTGCTTGTCCTGGACGTGGCGGTGGCCTACGCGCTGTCCAAGCTGCGGCCGGTGCTCGGCAACGTGATCCTCGGCGGCATGCTTGCCAGTCTGATGCTGCCCGCGTCCGCGCTGCTGATCCCGGCCTACCTGACCGTGACGGACGTGCCGCTTCTCGGCGTGAACCTGCTGAACACGCCGTGGGCGCTGTGGCTGCCCGCGGTCGCGAACGCGTTCAACATCTACGTGCTCAAGCGGTTCTTCGACCAGATCCCGAACGACCTGCTCGACGCGGCCGCGATCGACGGCGCGGGCCGGCTGCGCGTGCTGTGGTCGGTGGTGCTGCCACTGTCCCGGCCGGTCCTCGGCGTCGTCTCGATCTTCGCGATCATCGGCATCTGGAAGGACTTCCTCTGGCCGCTGCTGGTGCTGCCGTCGCCGGCCGCGCAGACGCTGAGCGTGGCGCTGTCCCGGCTGTCGCTCACCAGCCAGGTGCCGCTGAACATGATGCTCGCCGGCCTGGTGATCGCCAGCATCCCGATGGTCGTAATTTTCCTGATCTTCCAGCGCAGCATCATCGGGGGCCTGTCGGCCGGGGCAATGAAGGGGTGAACGTGAGCACATGGTGGCGTGACGCGGTGATCTACCAGGTCTATCCGCGCAGCTACGCGGACGGGAACGGGGACGGCATCGGTGATCTGGCGGGCGTGCGCGCCCACCTCGACCACCTCGTCGACCTGGGTGTGGACGCGATCTGGTTCAGCCCGTGGTACCCGTCGCCGCAGGCGGACGCCGGCTACGACGTGGCCGACTACCGGGACATCGAGCCGATCTTCGGCACGCTTGCCGAGGCGGAGGCGCTGATCACGGAAGCGCACACGGCCGGCATCAAAATCATCATCGACATCGTGCCGAACCACGTGTCGTCCGCGCACACGTGGTTCCAGGCGGCGCTCGCGTCACCTGACGCGCCGGAGCGCGAGCTGTTCTGGTTCCGCCCCGGCCCCGAGCGCCCGACCGACTGGGAGGGCGAGTTCGGCGGGCCGACCTGGACCCAGACCCCGGACGGCGCCTGGTACCTGCACCTCTTCGACAAGGCCCAACCCGACCTCAACTGGAACCATCCGCGGGTACGGGAGGAGCACCTCGACATCCTGCGGTTCTGGCTGGACCGCGGGGTGGACGGCTTCCGGGTGGATTCGGCCGCGCTGCTTGTCAAGGACC
Source organism: Catenuloplanes sp. NPDC051500 (assembly GCF_044454585.1). NCBI lineage: Bacteria > Bacillati > Actinomycetota > Actinomycetes > Micromonosporales > Micromonosporaceae > Catenuloplanes > Catenuloplanes sp. NPDC051500. Next base: position 80,209 of record NZ_JBITDX010000006.1, on the reverse strand, counting down.
CGGCCCTTCCACCGGTTCTTCCTGATCAACCGCACCCGTTCCACGACCTCGACGGCGTGCACGAGATCTACCGCGAGTGGCGTCAGGTGATCGGCTCCTACGAGGGCGACCGGACGCTTATCGGCGAGGTCTGGCTGCCGTCCCCGGAGCGGTTCGCCCGCTACCTGCGGCCGGACGAGATGCACTCCGCGTTCAACCTCGACTTCCTGTGCAGCCCGTGGGATCCGGCCCGGCTGCGGCAGGTCATCGAGGACACGCTGCGCGTGCACGAGCCGCTCGGCGCGGTCGCCACCTGGGTGATCTCCAATCACGACGTCACCCGGCCGGTCACCCGCTACGGCCGCGAGGAGACCGGTTTCAGCTTCGCCGCCAAGCGCGAGGGAACCCCCACAGACCTCCGCCTGGGTACGGTCCGGGCGCGGGCGGCCGCGCTGCTCAGCCTCGCGCTGCCCGGGGCCGCCTACGTCTACCAGGGCGAGGAACTGGGTCTGGAGGAGGTCGAGGACATTCCGCCCGCGCTGCGGCAGGACCCGATGTGGCACCGCTCCGGGCACCGCGATCCGGGCCGGGACGGCTGCCGGGTGCCGCTGCCGTGGTCGGACACGGAACCGCCGTTCGGATTCGGGACCGGGACGCCGTGGCTGCCGCAACCACGCGGGTGGAAGGACCGGACAGTCGCGGTGCAGCGGGCCGACCCGGCGTCGATGCTGTCGCTCTACCGGTCCGCGCTGGCACTGCGCAGGTCGGTCTCCGGTCCACTGGCGTGGCTGCCGTCGGAGCCGGACGTGCTCGCGTTCCGGCGCGGCTCCGGCTTCGCCTGCGTGGCGAACCTCTCCGCGTCCGCCGTGCCGTTCACCGGAGAGGTCCTGCTCGCCAGCGGGCCGCTCGACGACGGCCTGCTGCCGCCGGACACCACCATCTGGCTCGCTCTTTAGGGGGTGCGGGCCGCGTCGCTACCGGGCGCGCGGCCCGTTCTGGATCTAGGCTCGGCCGACATGACTACCGAAGCTGTCCTCGAAGAAGAACCCGGCGAGATCTACACCGCCTATTTCCACACCGTGCAGGAGCTGACCGAGGCGTTGACCGCGGCGGACACGCTCGGGCTCGGCGTGCGGGTCGAGTCGTACACGGTGACCTCCGAGGAGGACCCCGACTCGGCGACCACCGAGTTCAAGTTCACGCTGCTCGCCGAGCAGCCGGACCGCACGGAAGCCGCGGAAGAGGCGTAACTGTCCCTACGATCGGGGCATGGCATACGACTTCCAGGTCGCGATCGACAGCGCTGACCCGCACGCCCAGGCCGACTGGTGGGCGGAGACGCTCGGCTGGTCCGTCGAGCCACAGGACGCGACCTTCATCAAAAGCATGATCGATAAGGGGTACGCCACCGAGGCCGAGACCACGACCCACCGCGGCGCGCTGGTCTGGGCCTCGGGGGCGGCCATCCGGCACCCGGCCACCGAGCAGCGGGTGCTCTTCCAGACCGCCCCCGAGGCGAAGACCGTGAAGAACCGCATCCACCTCGACGTGCGTGTCGGCGACGAGAAGCGGGCGGCCGAGGTCGAGCGGCTCACCGCGCGCGGGGCGACGTTCCTCTGGAACGGCAGGCAGGGCCCGAACACCTGGGTCACGATGGCCGATCCGGAGGGCAACGAGTTCTGCGTGGCTTGACCCTCCACCAGGTCGAGGGATGAGGGTTCCCGTCGTGGAGAGCTCTTCCGCCGGCATCGGCATCGGGGAGATGGCGCGGGCCACCGGCCTGACCATCAGCGCGCTGCGGTTCTACGACGGGGCCGGCGTGCTTGTGCCCGCGTTCGTCGACCCGCGCAACGGCTACCGGAGGTACGCGGCGGGGCAGGTCCCCGCCGCACGCCTGGTCGCCGGCCTGCGCCGGGTCGGCATGCCGCTGCCTCAGATCACCGCCATGCTCGACCGGTTCGACGACCGGCCGGCCCTGCACGCGCTGCTCGACGCGCACCTGCGGCGGCTCGAGCACGGCCTGGCCGACGCGCGGCGTGAACTCTCCCGGATCCACCGCCTGATCGACGGTGAACACCACCCCGCGGAGGCCCCGATGACCGTGCTGACCACGCCCGCCGCCGCCTTACGGGACGCGCTCGCGGCCGTCCGCCACGCCGCCGGCACCGACCCGGAGCTGCCCGTCCTCGGCGGCGTCCTGATCGAGATCTGCGACGGCGCGCTACGGCTGGTGACCACCGACCGCTACCGGATGGCCGTCGCCGACGTTCCGCTCCTCGACCTCACCGGCCCGGACCTCGGCGTGATCGCACCGCTGCCGCTTGTCGACGCGCTCATGCCCCTGCTCGCCACCGGCGGCCCGGTCATGCTCTCCCTGACCGCCGACGCGATCGCTGTGGTCGCCGGCGGCCACGAGCTGAGCGGCGTTCCGGTCCTCCCCGGCGACTACCCCGACTACCGCCGCGCGCTGGCCGCCAAGGCCGGTGAGCCCCTACGCCTGACCGTGGACGCGGCCGCGCTGCGCCGCGAGGTCGCCGCCGCCCCGACCGTGCTGCACGAGAACCTCCCCATTCTGGTCCTGACCACTGATGCGGCAGGCACGCTCACCGTCGGTGACCCGTCCGCCCCCCACCAGATCGCCCTGAACCGTGAGTTCCTCCTCGCCGCCCTCGACGCCGGCGCCCCCGGCCAGCTGGTCCTCGAGCTGGACGGCCCGATCATGCCCCTCGCCCTCCACAGCCCCGACTCCTTCACCATCCTGATGCCGGTCCGCCTCTGACCGGGCCGCCGGTTGCGGACGGGGAGTTCTAAGGGTGGTGGGGCGGGTGCCGATTGAGCAGGCGTTCCGTCCCCAACATGATTGTGACCAGGCCTATGACGACCGAGCAGCCGCACGGCTCCCCCTCGGCTGTGCCGGCGAATCCGTACCAGCAGCTGACCAACGCCTACTACTCCCCGGGCTCCGCGCCCGGTGCCCCGTCGCCGGTGATGTGGACGCCGCCGCCCACCCGTTCCCCGGCCGGTCCGATCGCGGTCGGGCTGGTCGCGATCGTGTTGCTCGGATTCGGGCTGACGTTCGGCGCGAACGAGTTCGCCAAGCGGGAGGTGTGCGGCGGGTTCGCCGCGGCGCAGGCTCCCGCGGCCGGCACGCCTGCGGTGCAGGCGAACACGACCGGGAAGGGCGTTCCGGCCACGACCACGGCCGCGGAGTCACCGACCGCCGCGCAGATGCGGGACGAGGTGGCCACCATGAAGCGGTACGCGACGATGCTGGTCCTCGACGGGGACCTGCGCGTGGCGGTCAAGGACCTGACTGTGGACGTGGACAGCATGCTGCGGCTGGGTGAGGAGTTCAAAGGCCTGACCGACGAGGAGCGGATGGACAACGCGCCGCGGGTGGTCGCGCTCGCCACGGACATGACGGCGCACGTGAATGCCGTGCAGCGCGCCTGCGGCCTGGCCGAGACCGCCGCCTAGGCCCGGTCAGAGCCCGCCGCGTGAGATCGGCGCCGGCGCCAGCACCGGGACGTTCGGCAGGTCCGACTCCTTCATCCCGGGCGGCCGCAGCAGAAAGATCTTGGGCGCGAGACGCTCCATCTCACCGCCCCGCCCGACGATGAGGCCCGCCGCGAAGTCCACAAGCGGCGTGGCCTCTTCGTCGGTCAGGCTGGTCAGGTCCATCACCACCGCGAACCCCTCACGGAAGTAATGCCCGACGTAGAACACCTCGTTGTAACTCTGCGGGCGCAGCGTCTTGACCATCTGTCCAGTCTCGCGGAGGAGACGCCCTCGTCAAGGCGTGTTCCCCCGATTGTCCACCGGCGATTCACGCCGCCCCGGCGGTCCGATCGCACACGCCGGGGAAATGAGTCAGGGCCGCTTCCCCGGAGGGAAACGGCCCTGCTCTGCACTTACCGGTCGGGGTAGCCGGATTTGAACCGACGGCCTCCTCGTCCCGAACGAGGCGCGCTACCAAGCTGCGCCATACCCCGGGGTGCGGATCAAATACTAGCGGATCGCAACCCGAGGGCAAATTCGGTATCCCCTTCGCGCGTCAGCGCAGGGCACCGGGGCGTGGGTCAGCGCGGAATCAGGGTCAGCAGGGACGCCTCGGGCGGGCAGGCGAAGCGGACCGGGGCGGTGGGGTGGGTGCCGAGGCCTGCGGAGACGTGCAGCCAGGAGTCGGAGCCGGGCCAGCGGTGCAGGCCCTTGACCATGTTGCGGGGGAGGCCGCAGTTGGTGACCAGGGCGCCGTAGAACGGGACGCAGACCTGGCCGCCGTGGGTGTGGCCGGCCAGCAGCAGGTCGAAGCCGTCCGCGGCCATCAGGTCGAGCAGCGGGGGCTCAGGGCTGTGGGTGAGGGCCACGTGCAGGTCGGCGAGGTCCGAGGCGGGGCCGGCGACCAGCGGGTAGTCGTCGCGCTCGACGTGCGGGTCGTCGACGCCGACCAGTTCGATGACGCGGCCGCCGGCCTTGATCGTGGTGCGGGCGTTGTTCAGGTCGGTCCAGCCGGCGTCGGTCAGGACCTGGCGGAGCTCGTCGGCGGGCAGTTCGGCGCCCTGGACGTACTCCCGGTTGGGGTTGAAGTAGCTGAACGGGTTCTTGAAGATCGGCCCGCGGTAGTCGTTGGAGCCGAAGACGAACGCGCCGGGCAGGTCGAGCAGGGGTTGCAGCGCGCGGAGGACTCCGGGAACCGCGGCGGGGTCGGCCATGTTGTCGCCGGTGACCACGACGAGGTCGGGGTCGGTGGCGGCCAGCGCGGCGACCCAGCGTTGCTTGCGCCGCTGCTCGGGCATCATGTGCAGGTCCGAGATGTGCAGGATGCGCAACGGCTCGGCGTCGGGCGCCAGCACTGGCACGTCGAATCGGCGCAGCGTGAACATGTTGCGCTCGACGAGCGAGGCATAGGCGAGGGTGGCGGCTCCGGCGGCGACCGTGCCGGCGGCCAGACTGAAAAGGGTGCGCTTCCGCATTCCACCAAGGGTAGTTTCACTCCCCATGGGTACGCTCAAGGACCGCCTGAACGATGACCTGCACACCGCCATGAAGGCTCGGGACGAGCTGACCACGTCGACGCTGCGGATGACGCTCGCCGCCGTGGGCACTGCCGAGGTCGCCGGCAGGGAGAAGCGGGAGCTCGCGGACGACGAGGTGCTCGCGGTGCTGGCCAAGGAGGCCAAGAAGCGGCGCGAGTCGGCGCAGGCGTTCACGGATGCCGGTCGCCCCGAGTCCGCGGCGAAGGAACTGGCCGAGTTCGAGATCATCGACCGCTACCTGCCGACCCAGCTCAGCGACGAGGACCTGGCCGGAATCGTCGCGGAGGCGCTGACCGGCCTGAGCGGCCAGGCGTCGATGGGGCCGGCGATGAAGGCGGCGAAGACCGCGGTGGCCGGCCGCGCCGAGGGTGGCCGCGTCGCCGCCGAGGTGCGCCGCCAGCTCGCCGTCTGAAGACCACATCACAATCACAATCGCGCCGGGGGACGTACCCCCGGCGCGATTGTGATCTTTGAGGCACGCGTCAGCGTGGTGGCGGTGGCGTCGTCGAGACCTTCGGCGACGGCGTTGCGGTGGGCGCCGGCGGGCGTGGCGCCCGGCCGGTGCTGAGCGTGAGCACGACCACGCCGCCCTCGATCGTGCTGCCGCCCGGCTCCGTGCTCGCGACCGCGCCCGCGGGACAGTGCGAGTCGATGCGCCCGGCCGCGACCTGCACCTCGAAGCCGCGCGCCACCAGGCGGGTGTGCGCGTCGGGCTCGGAGTTGCAGCGCACGTTCGGGATGTTGACAAGCTTGCCGTTGATCGTCCGGTGGCCGGGCGGGGTGAACTCCTTGGCCTCGACACCCTCCATCGCGTCCGCGAGCGTCTGGTAGACGGCCGGGTTGACCGCCTCGTTGTGCGGGTCGCCCCAGCCGTCACCGCCGCCGCTCATCGTGGTGTTGGCGTTGTCCGTATCCGCGACCATGCCGGCGACCGTGAGCTGCTTCGTGGTGACGACGAAGGTGGCGGTGCGCTCCCCGTCCGTGGTGCCGGACTTGCCGGCGATCGGCTTGCCCACCGCGCGGCGGGTGGCGGTGGACGTGCCGCCCCGGCAGCGGGACGTCGCCGAGCGGTCGCCGACCGGGCAGCGGGCCGCGTCGATCGCGGCGCGCGCGACCTCCTTGTCCACGGCCTGGTCGCAGCGGGGTTCGCCGGCCGGTAGCGGCTTGCCCTCCTGGCGGATCTCGATCACCGGGATCGGCTCGCAGTGGCGGCCGTCCGCGGCGAGCGTGGCATACGCGTTGGCCAGGTCGAGCGGCGTGGTGGCGGAGACGCCGAGCGAGAACGCGCCCCACTGCGCGGCCGCGTCCTCATCGCCGGCGAACCGGGCGTCGTTCTGGGCCCGGAACCGGATGCCGAGCCGCTTGGCCACGTCCACCGCGTTCTGTGCGCCGACGCGTTCCTGCAGCGGGATGAAGTAGGTGTTCACCGACTGCCCGAACGCGCTCCACATGTTGTGTACGCCGGCCATGCTCTTGACCGCGTTCTTCGGGCAGTAGAGCGCCCGCCCGGCACAGGCCGCGGGGCTCGACGCGGCCACGATGTACCGCGACTGGTAGGTGTCCGGCGCGTAGATCGTGTAGCTCAGCGGGTAGCCCTTCTCCAGCGCCGCGACCATTGTGAACATCTTGAACACCGAACCGCCCTGATACCCGGGTACGTCCACGCTGCCGGTGATGATCGGGTTGGTGGTGTTCGGGTAGGTGCCCCGCAGGCCGGCGCGGCGCTTGTTCGGGTCGCTGTTCGGCCGGTTGTGCGCGTCGTCGTTCTTGTAGACGCGGTTGACGGCGAGCGCGCGCACCCGCCCGGTGCCGGGCTGGACGGCCGCGACCATGATGGCGTTGCGGTTGCCGTCGGCCGCGCGTTTGTGCACGTTCTTCCGCGCGGCCTGCTGCGTCTTGACGTCCATCGAGGTGACGATGCGGTAGCCGCCGCTCTTCAGCCGGCGCTCCCGGTCGTACGGGCTGTCGCCGAAGTCGTCCTGCTCCATCCACCAGCGGTAGACGTAGTCGCAGAAGAAGGCCCAGATGTTCTCGGACGCGCTTACACAGCCGTTCGGCGCGCGGGTGCCGTTGACGGCGAGCGGCGCGGCCTTGGCCCGGATCGCCTCGGCCGGTGTGATCGCGCCGATCTCGGTCATGTTGTCGATCACATAGTTGCGCCGGGTGAGCGCGAGCGGGTGGCCGGTCTTCGTGGTCGGGTCGAACGCGGAGGGCGCCTTCACCATGCCGGCCAGCATCGCGGCCTGTTCGGTGCTCAGATCCTCGGGCTGCCGGCTGAAGTAGACCTGGCTTGCGGCCCAGACGCCGTATGCGCCGTTGCCGAACGGCGCGATGTTCAGGTACTTCTCCAGGATCTGATCCTTGGAGAGTTCCTTCTCCACCTGCATCGCGTAACGCATCTCACGCAGTTTCCGGGCGCTGGTGTCCTCGGTGGCGCGGACCACATCGGCCGGGTGGGTGGCGGAGTAGGAGATCGCCATCCGGACGTACTGCATGGTGAGGGTGGAGGCGCCCTGTTGTGCGGCGCCCGACTTGTTGTTGACGAACGCGCGCGCGATGCCCTTCATGTCGACGCCGTTGTGCCGGTAGAAGTTGTGGTCCTCGGCCGCGATGATGGCGTTTCGCATGACGGGCGGAATGTCGTTGATCGCGACGTCTTTCCGGTTCTCGTCGTAGATCATGGCGATCAGCGTGTGGTTGTCCGACGCGTAGAGATAGGTGTTCTGCGGCGCACGCTGCACGATCAGCTCATTCGGCAACCTGTCGAACGTCTCGGCGCCGGCCTTCGCGGCCAGGCCGGACATGGCCACCGCCGGAAAGGCGGCCGCGGCCACGACAAGGCCGGCCAGCAGTCCGCAGATGCCCAATGAGGCAGCCCCGGAAAAGACGGTGTGGTCGCGTTTCCTGATCCAGCTCACCACGACAGGCTACGGCGAATAGCGCATTTTGCCGGTTGTGTCCGGTATGGCACGCGCGGCCGAAAAATGACCGATCGAGAGCATGTCGCGGCGGCTGCCGGAATCGTTGTGCAAGTCGCACGAACCGTGGCGCGCGGCATCTCTCCCCGCACCAGTGTGCCTGCTCCCGGCCGCCGGTGTCGCCGTTTGCGCAGATCCGCCCGGATGCATGAGCAACTGATCGATAAATATCGAATTATCGGGTGAAGAGGGCGAAGTGTCCGACCTGGTCGATTTAAGAGACAACGTTGCGTAATCGCCTAACTACAGAGCATGATGTTCCGGAGATCGAATGTCACTCTTCGTGCCGCAAGGATTGCGGGGAGTGACCGGGGGATCTGGTGGCCGGTCGGGACGAACCGGCAGGGGACACGTGCCGCGACCGGGGGATACGGGTCGGCGGCGGTACAGCTTGGGGGGACGTGCACAGATGGGGATGATCAGCGACTGGCCGACCATGGCGGCGTGTCAGAACGGCGATCCCGACGCGCTCTTCGTGCAGGGCGCCGAGCAGAACGTGGCGAAGAGGATCTGCCGCGGCTGCCCGGTCCGTAACGAATGCCTGGCGGACGCGCTCGACAACCGCATCGAGTTCGGCGTATGGGGAGGAATGACCGAGCGGGAACGGCGTGCGCTGCTGCGCCGGCATCCGCATGTGGCATCGTGGCGGAAGATGTTCGAGGCGGCGCTCCGGGAACAGGACAAGAGTCGCCCTAACGTTCTGGTGCACGCCGGCTAGGCGAGCGCTTCACCGATACTCCGCAGCCCGTCGACGTCGTGCACGTCGGCGGGCTGCGCCATCACCACCACCGTCGGCACTGTCGGGAACGCTGTGGTGAACCGCGCCGCCACCCGCTGCTCCCGCTCCGCCTGCTCGGTGAGCGCCGCGTGGATGCGCAGCGCGTCCACCGTGGCCGGGCTCTCCCCCGACTCCTCGAGCGCATCTGCCGCGGCCAGGCTGTCCGCCGCGGTGAGCCCCGGCGCGGCAGACGCGTGCATGCGGTTGAGCACCAGGCCGGCCAGCGGCATCCGGTCGTCGCGCAGTCGCTGCGCGAAGTAGGCGGCCTCCCGTACCGCGTCCGGCTCCGGCGCGGCCACAAGCAGGAACGACGTCTCCTCGGCCTGCAGGATCCGGTACGTCTGCTCGGCCCGCTGCCGGAACCCGCCGAACATCGAGTCGAGCGCGGCCACGAACCCGGACAGGTCAGTCAGCAGCTGTGCGCCAAGCACCTTCTGGACCACCCGGGAGAACACCCCGAACGATGCCGTGACCAGGCTGAACACGCTTCGGCCGCCGGTCTTGGCCGGGGCCAGCAACAGCCGCAGCATCTTGCCGTCCAGGAACCGGGCCAGCCGGGCCGGCGCGTCCAGGAAGTCAAGCGCGGACCGGGACGGCGGCGTGTCCACCACGATCAGGTCCCACTCGTCGCGGGCCCGCAGTTGCCCGAGCTTCTCCATCGCCATGTACTCCTGCGTACCGGAGAAGGTCGAGCTCATTGCCGCATAGAACGGGTTCGCGAAGATCTCCTGCGCCCGCTGCGGGTCGGTGTGCGCGAGCACCACGTCGTCGAACGTGCGCTTCATGTCGAGCATCATGGCGTGCAGCTCGCCGCCGGTCGCCTCGGTGTCGATGCCCTTGACCTGCCGGGGCGTGTTGTCCAGCTCGGAGAGGCCGAGCGACTGGGCCAGCCGCTTCGCCGGGTCGATGGTCAGCACGACCGTGCGGCGGCCGTGGCGCTCCGCCGCGCGAAGCGCCACCGCGGCCGCGGTCGTGGTCTTGCCGACCCCGCCGGCGCCGCAGCACACGATGATGCGGGAGCCGGGGTCGGCGAGGATCGCGTCGACGTCGAGATCAGCGGACACGATCCGAGCCTAACGGCCGTCGCCTAGCGCAGCAGCGTGTCGGCGAGCACGTCCAGCCCGTGGCGCGTGATCCCGCCCGGCAGCTGCGGCAGCTCGATAAGCGGCCGGTTCAACTCCAAAAGCTCCGCACGCAGCGAATCCTCCAGCTCGCGGCGGGCCAGATAGCTCTTCGCCTCCGCGTGCAGCCCGGTCACGGTCGCCCGGTCCGCAGGCAGCCCGGCCGCGGCCAGCCCGCGCCGCAGCTCCGCCTGGGTGGGCCGGCCCGCGGCCAGCAACGGCGGAAGCGCGTTGTTGATGATGACGTTGCCGACCGGGATGCCGAGCTGATCCAGCTCCACGATCGCGTCGAGCGTCTCCTGGACCGGCATCTCCTCAAGCAACGTCACCACGTGCACCGACGTCATCGGTGACCGCAGCAGCGCGGCCACCCCGTCCGACTGCGTCTTGATCGGGCCCATCTTGGCCAGCCGTGCGGTCTCCGCGGTCACATTGAGGAACCGGCCGATCCGGCCGGTGGGCGGAGCATCCACCACCACCGCGTGGTACGCCCGGCGCCCGTTCACCGACCTGGTGGTGGCCTCCTTGGCCTTGCCGGTGAGCAGCACGTCCCGCAGGCCGGGCGCGATTGTGGTGGCGAAGTCGATCGCGCCCACCTTGCGCAGCGCCCGGCCCGCGGCGCCGAGCTTGTAGAACATGTCGAGGTACTCCAGCAGCGCGGCCTCGGCGTCGACCGCGAGCGCACGGACCTCACCGCCGCCCGGGGCCGTGGCGATCCGGCGCTCCTCGTACGGCAGCGGGTCCAGCCCGAACAGCTGGGCGATGCCCTGCCGGCCCTCCACCTCGACAAGCAGCACGCGGTTGCCGTCCCGGGCGAGCGCTAGCGCAAGCGAGGCGGCCACGCTCGTCTTGCCGGTGCCGCCCTTACCGGTGACCACGTGCAGGCGTGCCGACCAGTCCACCGCCGTCACCTGCTCACCCCTTGACCTCGCAGACCCACCACCCATTGTTCTCCACGACTGTGAAGGTCAGCGCCTGGTCCGCGGTCTTCTCGTCCGCGGTGACAAGCGTCACCGTGGTGGTCACCGTCGCGGTGTCGCCGTTCTCGTTCGACACCTGCGGCGCGGTCCAGTCGAACTTGGGGTCCTCGTACTGCTCCGCGTACCCCCGGACCTCTTGGATCTTGGCGTCGATGTCCGCGCTGTCCCGGCTGTCCGAGCAGACGTACTGCGCGACCTCGCCGGTGTTCTTGTCCGCGTAGACCGCGGTGAGGAAGCTGTCCACCGCCTGCGCGGGTTCCGGCGCGCCGGTCCCGGACTCGACGGAGCGCAGCAGCAGGAACGCGCCCAGGCCGCCGCCACCGCACAGCACGACCACCACGGCCAGCACGATCGACGCGATCAGGACCGTCGGCCTACGCCGTCTCGGCTGTTCTGGAGCGGGGCCGAACCCCTCCTGCGGAGGCGCAGGAGCAGGACCGAAACCCTCCTGAGGGTACGAACCGTCTGGCGGGGTCGTCATCTCACTTCCTCCGGTCGGGGTGCGGCGGGGTCGCTCTTCACCGGGCGTCAGCGACGCCGTCGGCCAGCGTAACCGGAGCGGTCATGCGGGGCTCGACGACGCAGCCTCTAGTCTGTGGACCATGCAGAAGTGGGAGTACTCGACCGTGCCGCTGCTGACCCATGCCACGAAGCAGATCCTCGACAACTGGGGTGACGACGGCTGGGAGCTCGTGGCGGTCGTGCCGGGACCCAACCCGGAGCAGCTGGTGGCCTACCTGAAGCGCCCGAAGGAGTGACGATGACCGAGCCGATCGACCCGTACGCCAATCTCGCGCAGCTCGGTCTGGTGCTGCCCGAGGTCGTGCCGCCGGTCGCCGCGTACGTGCCGGCCGTGCAGTCCGGCAATCACGTCTACGTCTCCGGCCAGCTGCCGTTCGTCGACGGCAAGCTCCCGGCCACCGGCAAGGTCGGCGCGGAGGTCTCCGCCGAGGACGCCACGCCGCTGGCCCGCCAGTGCGCGCTGAACGCGCTCGGCGCGATCGAGGCGCTCGTCGGCCTCGGCCGGGTCGCGCGGATCGTCAAGGTGACCGGCTTCGTCGCGTCCGCACCAGGCTTCACCGGCCAGCCCGGTGTGATCAACGGTGCGTCCGAGCTGTTCGGCGCCGTGTTCGGCGAGGCCGGCCGGCACGCCCGCAGCGCGGTCGGCGTGGCTGAGCTGCCGCTCGGCGCACCGGTCGAGGTCGAGGTCATCGTCGAGCTCACGGCCTGATCCAGGTATCGCCGTAAGATTCGAGTCATGAGTGGGCCAGGACACATCACCGCCTCCGCGGGGGAACTCGCGGAGGCGTTGCCTCGTTGGGTGACGTTGCTTCGTGCGCCCAACCCCGGCCCGATGACTCTTGACGGCACCAACACCTGGCTGCTGCGCGCGCCCGACGTCGCGCTCGGCCTGGTCGTGGACCCGGGGCCGGAGATCGAGGAGCACCTGGCCGCGATCGCCGAGCGCCTGCCGTTCGCGGCAATCCTGATCACGCACGGGCACGCGGACCACGCCGAGGGCGCCCGGTCGCTGTCCGCGCGGCTCGGTGGGACGCCGATCCTGGCCGCGGACCCGGAGCACGGCGATCAGCTGCTGAGCGCGGGGCCGCTCGCCGTCCCCGGCCTCACTCTTGAGGTGCTCAGCACGCCCGGCCACACGCTCGACTCGGTGAGCTTCGTGGCGGGTCTCGGCGACGAGCGGGTGGTGCTCACCGGCGACACGATCCTGGGCCGGGGCACGACAGTTGTCGCCTGGCCGGACGGACATCTCGGGGACTATCTGGGGAGTCTCGAGCGGCTCTCGTCGTACCGTGGGATCGTCGGTCTTCCGGGTCATGGCCCGGCGCTTGCGGACACCGGCGCGGCCGCCGCGTTCTACCACGCGCACCGGACCGCCCGGCTCGACCAGGTGCGGGACGCGGTGCGCGCCGGCGCGACCACGGCGCAGGAGGTGGTGGCGCGGGTGTACGCGGACGTCGACCGCTCGCTGTGGTGGGCGGCCGAGTGGTCGGTGCGCGCCCAGCTCGACCACCTGCACGCGCTCGACCGGGAATTCCCGAGCGGATCCGCCGGGTTGGACCCACCGTGACCTGTCCGGTGTGTGGGACGGTGGCGGTCCCGAATGCCCGGTTCTGCCACAACTGTGGCGCAGCCCTACCCGCCGCTGCCGAGACCGCCACAGCGCTGCCGGCAGCGGAACGCCGCGTCGTCACGGTCCTGTTCGGAGACCTGTCCGACTTCACGTCCTGGTCCGAGGAGGTCGACCCGGAGCGGGTCGGCGCGGTCACCGACCGGGTCACCGCCGCGCTTGCCGGCGCGGTCAAGACGTTCGGCGGGCACGTGGACAAGCTCACCGGCGACGGGATCATGGCGGTCTTCGGTGCGCCGGTGGCCCATGAGGACGACGCCGAGCGCGCGGTCCGGGCCGCCCTCTCCATGCAGCGCGCGGTGCGCCGCGTGCTCGACGACGAACGCGGCGGCGGCGCCCCGCTCGGCCTGCGCGTCGGGCTGAACACCGGCGAGGTGGTCGCCGGCATCCAGGCCTCGCTCGAGTACACGGTCATCGGCGACACAGTGAACACCGCGGCCCGGCTTGCGGACGCGTCCGCGATCGGCGCGGTCTACGCGGGCGAGACGACCATGGCCGCGACCCGGCACCTCGCGTCTTGGCGCCAGCTGCGCCCGCTCAAGCTGAAGGGCAAGCGGCAGCCGGTCGCCGCGTTCGAGCTGCTCGGGCTGCGCGACGCGCCCGGCACCCGGTCCGGCCTCGGCGACGAGGCGCCGTTCGTCGGCCGGGAAGCGGAACTCGGCCGGGTGGCCAGCCGCCTCGCCGAGGTCATCGACCGCCACGAGCCGGGCGTGCTGATCATGACGGCCGAGGCCGGGCTCGGGAAGTCCCGGTTCGGCGCGGAGGCGGAACGGCTTGCCGCCGGCTTCGAGGGCACCGGCGGCGCCACAGTGCTCGCGGTCAAGTGCGTGGCGTTCGGCGAGCGTCGCCGGCTGGCACCCCTTGCCGACCTGGTCCGGTCCGCGATCGGCCTGCCGAACGAGCCGTTCACCGGCGCCACCCGGGCCGCGGTCGAGGAGCGCGTGCGCCGCGTGGCCCAGCGCCTGGCCAAGACCTCGCCGGACTCGCCGGTCGCGGTGGAGGCGCTGATGACGCTGCTCGGCTACGGCGAGACGCAGACAGCCACCGGCGCGCCCGACTGGTCGTCACAGGACATCCCGGCCCCGCCGGACGCGGAGATGCTGCCGGCCGCGGTCTCCGTGCTGCTCAGCGCGCTCGCCGCGGAGGCGCCGCTGTTCGTGGTCGTCGACGACCTGCACGACGCCACGCCGGAGACGATCGAGGCGCTCGGCGTGACGCTCGGCCGGCTCTCCGGGCCCGCGCTGGTGCTGCTGCTCGGCCGGCCAGAGGTGGTGCGCACCGCCGGGATCATGACCCGGATGTCCGAGGCCGAGGTGTACTCGCTGCCCCCGCTGCGCGGCGCGGACGCGGCCCGGCTGCTCACCTCCTATCTGGAGGGCGGAAAGCTGCCGCCGGAGGACTCCGACCGGCTGCTGGCCACCGCGCAGGGCAACCCGTTCTACCTCGCCGAGCTTGTCACACTGCTGATGGAACGCGGTGCGCTGAAGGCCGCGGTCGGCGCCAACGCGGCCGGCAAGTGGCGGCTCTCGGCCGGCTCGCTCGACCGCCAGCTGCTCTCCCGCGATCTCGCGGCCGTGCTCGCCGCGCGCATCGACGCGCTGCCCGCGGACTCGCGGGTGGTGCTGCGCGACGCGTCCGTGATCGGCGACCAGGTGGCCACGGCCACGCTTCACGCGCTCTGCGGGCGGCACCCGGGCGACTTCGAGCGCGCGGTGGAGGAGCTGATGCAGCGGCGCATGCTGGTACGCACCCGTGGCGGTTTCGCGTTCAGCACGCCGCTGATGCGGGAGGCCGCGTACGCCGGGATCGGCAAGGCGGACCTGGCCGAGCGGCACGCGTTCCTGGCCCGCTGGGCCGCGGCCGAGGACGAGGAGGTGGAGCCGCTGCTGTCCAGCGGGTTCACCGGCCCGAGCGGCATGACCGACGACGCGCGTGACCTGTTCATCGCGCACCACGTGGAGTGCGCGCTGCGGCTGGCGGACGCGGTCGGGCTGCGTACCGACTCGGACGTCCGCGACGTGGTGCCGCTCGGCGTTGCCGCGCTCGGCCGGGCGACCAGGCGCGCGCACGCGATGGGCGAGCCCGGTCTCGCGGTCGACTACGCGGAGCGGGCCATCGCGCTCTCCGACGACGCCCTCTCCGACTCCGACCAGCTCGTGCACGCGAACGCGTTGCTCCAGAACGGCCGGATCTCCGAGGCGCTCGACCTGTCCGAGAAGCTCAGCGCGAACGCGGGCGACGACGCGGCCTGCCGGTCCGGCGCGCTGCTGATCGCGGGCCAGGCGCTGCGCATGCTCGGCGACGGCCAGCGTGCCGCCCAGGCCTGGCAGGACGCGCTGAACGTGGCGACCGACGCGGGCCTGCCCGCCGAACGCGCGGAGGCGATGCGCCGACTCGGCATGAACGACTTCTTCACCGGCCGGCTCAGCCAGGCCAGCAGCCGGTTCGCGGCCGCGTTCCAGGTGACCAAGGCCGCGGGCGACCGGCACGGGCAGGCGTGGTCACTGCAGGACCTGGCCTGGGTCACCACCGCGCGCGGCGACTTCGCGGGCAGTGAGGCGGTGCTGGACCGGGCCACGAAGCTCTTCGCGGAGCTGGGCGACCCGGTCGGGCACGCCTGGGTGCGTGGCACCACCGCGTTCGCGCGACTGCTCGCCGGTGAGCTGGGCGAGGCGCGGCGGCTGGCCGGCTCGTTCCTGCCGTTCGGTGAGCGGCTGGGCGAGTCGTGGGCGGTCGGCACGCTGCGGGCGGTGGACGCGTTCGCCGCGGCGGAACTCGGCGATCTGGTGGACGCGGATCATCAGGCGCGGGTGGCGTACCGGGACTTCGGCGAGATCTCCGACGACTGGGGGCGCGGGCTGGCGCTCTCCGTACGCGGCGCGGTGGCCCGCGGTCTCGGCCAGTGGGAGCACGCGCACGACCTGCTCACCGAGGCGCTCGGCTACGGCAGCCGCACGTCGCATCCGCTGCTGCTGGGCATCGCCGGCACCATGCGAGGTTTCGTCCGGCTGCGGCTCGGTGACGTGCCGGGCGCGGAGGAGGACGCGCGGTCCGTGCTGACCGCTGTCGAGCCGCACAACCCGCTCGCACCGGCGCAGGTCGCGCCGCGCGTGCTGCTGGCCGCGGTCCGGCTCACCTCCGGGGACGCACTGACCGCTGTGGGCCTGCTGGCGCCGATCGCGGCCGGCCGGGCGCCGTCGCTGCTGTTCTCCCGGCGGGACGCGGTCGCCACCTACGCACAGGCGCTGCTGGCCGAGCGGCAGACGATCCAGGCGCTGGACTGGGCGCGCCGGGCGGTGGCGATGCCTGCCGAGGACGTGCGCAGCGGCGTGCGGTCGCACCGGGTGCTGGCGGCCGCGCTGCTCGCCAACGACCAGCCGGAGCAGGCCTGCCAGGAGGCGGCCGAGGCGGTGCGGCTGGCCTACGCGAGCGAGCAGGTGAGCGAGCGGGCCGAGGCGGACGCGATGCTCGATCGCCTCGGTGGCAGTCCGTTGACGGATGGTCTCGCTCTGGAACAGCCGCTAGCATGATCCGGCCGTAGCCGGAACTCCTGTGTGGAGGGTGCAATGAGGTTGCCTCGATCGATGGCCGGATGGACCATGGCCGTCTTCGGTGTCCTGGCGATCATCATGGGCGCGACCGGCCTGATCTCGCCGGACTCCATGCTCGCAAGTCTTGGCTTCGAGGTTGTCCCGGAGGCGCAGCGGGCCGCGGGCGACTACACGCGGGTGTTCATCCTGGCGTCGTCGATGGCCTCGTTCAACATGGGCGTCTACTACCTCGTCTCGGTCTGGACCGAGTGGCGGTCGTTCTACCTCTTCACCGCACTCTTCCGGTTGATGACGTTTACCGTGTTCACGCTGCTTGTGGTGACCGGCGAGGCACCCGGCCGGTTCTTCGGCGTGGCGGCCTGGGAGGGCATCGGCGCGGTGGCGACCGGCATCGGCCTGTGGCTCGACCGGCGGCATCGCGTATTTTCTAATCCGTGACCGGGGACTCGGAACGGCCACCGCCTCCCGCTGACGGGTCCGGCGGTAATGCACGCGTGCCCGTCGTGCCCGGAATGACGGATTTGCAGAAATTTGCCCGCGGTGGGTACGCCACGATCTACCGGGCCACCCAGATCTCGGTGGACCGCGAGGTCGCCATCAAGGTGGAGAACCGCGCGCTCGGGGACGAACGCGACCGGGCCCGCTTCCTCCGCGAGGCCCGCGCCGCCAGCCGGATGTCCTCCCACCCGCACGTCGTCGACCTCTTCGACGTCGGTGTGACCGCGGACGGGCACCCGTACCTGATCATGGAACTGTGCGAGGGCTCCTACGCCAACCGCACGCCGCTGGCGGCCGCGCAGGCCCGCTCGGTCGGCATCAAGATCGCCGACGCGCTCGCGGACGCGCACAACGAGCAGGTCCTGCACCGCGACGTGAAGCCGGCGAACATCCTCTACTCCAAGTTCAACGAGGCGGTCCTTGCCGACTTCGGCCTGGCCGTGCTGGCCGAGATGCGCGACCCGAACGTCACGCTCGAGGTCCTCACGCCCGCCTACGCGCCGCCGGAGATGTTCCGCGCGTCCCGCCCGTCCGCCGCGGTCGACGTCTACGCGCTCTGCGCCACGCTCTACGCGATGCTGCGCGGCAAGCCGCCGCGGTGGAAGGACGACCGCAACCCCAGCCTGCTCACCATCATGGACATGTTCAACCAGCCCATCCCCGGCCTGCCGAACGTGCCGGACGAGCTGATCGCGGTCCTCCGCCGCGGCATGGCCAACGAGCCGGAGGCCCGGCCGACCGCCGCGGACCTGCGCGACATGCTCTACGACGTCCGCCTGCCGGCCCAGGGCGGCAACCCGTTCCCGAACCCGCGTCCGGAGGCGCCGCCCGGCCCCGGGCCGAACAAGCCGCCGCGTCAGCCGGGCCGGGTGTACCGCGGGGACACGTACACGCCGCCACGTGCCTCCCACGGCGACCCGCACCCGACCGTGCCGAACCCCGGCTTCCGCAGCTGGTTCCGCCGGTTCCTCGGCTCCTAGGGTCTTCCCGGCCACGGCGGAACCGGCTCCGAGCGACGTGCGGAGCGCCAGCGGAGCCCGCCGCGAGGTTGGCCCGCGGGAGCATGCGGGCGGGGCCACGGCGGGAGCGGGTAGATCTGGGTCGGGGTCTGGGGTCGTCCCCAGGCAGGTTCGAGTGCCCGCGGGAGCATGCGGGCGGAACCACGGCGGGAGCGGGTAGATCTGGATCTCAGTCGGGGTTGAGGACCGCCAGCAGGGTGCCGGCGGCGACGTGGATGCCGGGCTGGACCGGGACCGAGGCGACGACGCCTGCGGACGGGGCGTGGACCGGATGCTCGACCATCATGGACTCGACGGTGAGTAGCAGGTCACCGGCGCGTACGCGCTGGCCGGGGACGACCATGACGCGGGCGACGGCGCCGGGCAGCGGCGCGGTGAGCGAGCCGTCGGAGAGTTCGGACGGGCGGGGGAAGCGTGGCAGTTCGGTGAGGGCGACCGAGCCTTCGGGGCTGTCGACGTAGGAGACGTCGCCGACGCGGTGTACGCCGAACGCCAGCCGGATGCCGTTGACGTCAAGGACGACGCGTTCGGGGTCGGCGTCGACGACCGCGACCGGCGGGTGGTCGTCGGTCAGCGGGGGCGCGCCGAGGCCGGCCAGGTCGAGTTCCTCGGGGTCGACGGCGCGGACCCACCAGCCGGCCAGTTCACCCGTGCGTTCCAGGCGGTAGCCGACCTCGACCGGGCCTGCCGGACCGTCGTAGACCGTGATCTGGGCGCCGCTCGGCACGTTGCGCCAGCCGGACGGGATGGTGGCGAGGACGGGGCTGGAGGCGCGGCGGGCGGCGGCCCCGGCCAGCGCGGCGGCGAGGCAGGAGACCCGGACCGCGTCGACCGAGGAGAGCAGCGGCGCGAAGACCTCGGGGTGCCGGTCCAGGAAGCTGATGTCGACGTTTCCGGAGCGGAACGCGGGGTGGCGCAGCACGCGGACCAGGAGGTCCCGGTTCGTGACGACGCCGTGCATGTGTGACCGGGTGAGCGCGGCCGCAAGCATGCGCGCGGCCTCGTGCCGGGTCGGTGCCCAGGCGACGAGCTTGGCGAGCATCGAGTCGTAGTAGACGCCGACCACCGAGCCGTCGCCGACGCCGGTGTCCAGGCGCAGGCCGGGCTGGGGGAGCGGCTTGAACGAGCCGGTCACGTCCGGCACGTGGAAGCGGTGCAGGCGGCCGGTGGACGGCAGCCAGGCGTAGGCCGGGTCCTCGGCGCAGAGCCGCACCTCGATCGCGTGGCCGCGGACCGGTGGCGGGCTGCTCATCGGCAGCGGCGCGCCCTCGGCGACAAGCAGTTGGAGGCGGACCAGGTCGAAGCCGGAGACGCACTCGCTTGTCGCGTGCTCGACCTGCAGCGCGGTGTTCATCTCCAGGAAGAAGAACTCGCCGGACGGCGCGAGCAGGAACTCGACCGCGCCGGCCCCGACGAAACCGGAGGCGCGGACCACCGCGGTGGCGGCCGTGCACAGCTCGGCGCGGAGGCTTGGGGAGACCGCGGGGGACGGCGTCTCCTCGATCAGCTTCTGGTAGCGGCGCTGGATGGAGCATTCGCGCTCGCCGAAGGTGATCACGCCGCCGACCGCGTCCGCGATCACCGGGATCTCGATGTGCCGGGCCCGCTCGATGTACGGCTCGGCCAGCGCGGTGCCGTTGCCGAACAGCTGCGCGGCCTCGCGGCGTACGGCCGCGAACGCGTCGGAGAGCGTGTCCGGGTCGCGGACGATGCGCATGGCCCGCCCGCCGCTGCCGGTGTCCGCCTTGACCAGCACCGGGAAGCCGGGCACGTGCTCCGGCTCGCCGAACGCGGGAAGCATCGGCACACCGGCGTCGGCGAGCAGCGCCCGCGACTCGAGCCGCGACGTGAGCAGCGCGATCGCCTTCGGCGGTGCACCGATCCAGGTCAGGCCCGCGTCGATGACCGCGGCCGCGAAGTCCGCGCTGTCGGCGAGCAGCCCGTAGCCGGGGTGCACCGCGTCAGCGCCGGTCTTCCGGGCCGCGTGCAGGATCAGATCACCCCGCAGGTACGTCGCGGTAGGCGCGTTACCCGGCAGGTGCACCGCGTAGTCGGCCTCGGCCACGTGCGGCGCCTCGGCGTCCGCGTCGGAGTAGACCGCGACCGTCTCGATGCCGATCAGCCGGCAGGTCGCGAAGATCCGCCTGGCGATCTCTCCGCGATTGGCGACCAGGAGTCGTCGGATCATCAAGTCCTCACATCCGGAAAACGCCGAACCGGTCGGCGCCACCGACCGGGCCACTGTGGATCGCGGATAGACACAGGCCCAGTACGGTCCGGGTGTCCCGCGGGTCGATCACGCCGTCGTCGTGCAGCCGGCCGGAGACGAACAGCGCGGCGGTCTGCGCGTCTACCTGCCGCTCGACGTTCATCCGCAGGTTGCGGTCGAAGTCCTCCTCGTAGCGCTGGCCCTTGACCTCGGCGGCCTGCCGGGCGAGCGCAGTGAGCACGCCGGTGAGCTGGGCGGGCGCGAGCGCTGCGGCGCGCGCGTTCGGCCAGCTGAACAGGAATCGGGGGCGCATGGCACGGCCGGACATCGCGTACGCCGCGGCTCCGTGCGCGGCGCCCAGGTTGACGGCGAGGTGCGGGACGCCTGATGCGGCGACGGCGCTCATCATTGCGGACGCGTGCTTGACGATCCCGCCCTGCTCGAACTCCGCGCCGGTCATCAGGCCGGACGCGTTCTGCAGGAACACCAGCGGCGTACCGGTCGCGTTCGCGAGCTGGATGAACTGCGCACCCTTCTGCGCCTCCGCGGAGACCAGGACGCCGCGCGCGTTGGCGAGCACGCCGACCGGGTAGCCGTGCACCTCGGCCCAGCCGGTGACCAGCGCGGGGCCGTAGCCGGGCTTGAACTCGTCGAAGTCGCTGCCGTCGACGATCCGGGCCAGCACCTCGCGCGGGTCGAACGGGCCACGCTCGTCCGCGGACGGGATGGCCAGCAGATCCTCGGCGTCGTGCTTGGGCGGTGCGGGAAGCGCGGTGCGCGGCGGCGGGCCGAGCTTGCGCCAGTTCAGCCGGCGCAGGCACTGGCGGGCCAGGCGTACCCCGTCGCGCTCGTCCTCGGCCAGGAAGTCGGCCAGTCCGGAGCGGTTCGCGTGCATGGCGGCGCCGCCGAGCGCCTCGCCGTCGGAGACCTCGCCGGTCGCCTCCTGGACCAGCCGCGGCCCGGCCACCGAGACCTTGGCCTGCGCGCGGACCAGCACCGTGTAGTCGGAGAGTCCGGGCAGCCAGGCGGCCATGTCGACCGCGTCGCCGAAGACCACGCAGACGGTCGGGATCCGGTCGGCGGAGAGCCGGGCCAGGTCGCGAAGCACGGAGCCGCCGGGCACGAACGCCTCGGCCTGCGCGGGCAGGTCCGCGCCGGCGGACTCGACCAGGCTGACCAGCGGCAGCCGGTTGGCCAGCGCGATCTCGCCGGCGCGTTCGATCTTGCGGAGCGCGATCGGGTTGAGCACGCCGCCGCGTACGGTCGGGTCGTGGGCGACGATGACGCACTCGACGCCCTCCACGACGCCGAGCCCGGTGACCACGCCGGCGCCGACCGGGTGGTCGGTGTGCCAGCCCGCGACCGGGGAGAGCTCCAGGAACGGCGCGTCCTGGTCGAGGAGCAGATCGATCCGCTCGCGGGGCATCAGCCGCCCGCGGGCGTGGTGCCTGGTGACGTGTCGTTCGCCGCCACCTGCCCGTGCCAGGTCAAGCGCGTTCGCAAGCACCGTGAGGCGCTCGAGCATCGCGTCACGGTTCTCCTGGTACGTCGGGTTGCGTGGATCGATGGCGGTGTCGAGGACAGCCATGTGCAACCCCTCTACGTTTGCGGCCCGGCCCTGTTGCCACACGTCGTAACGAGCGACCAGCAGGGGCGAAACGCGCCGAGCCCCGGCGGATCACCCGCCGGGGCTCGTAACGATGAGGAGAGGATCTAGACGCGGGCCCGGCGGGCCAGGCGCTCCGGGTCCAGAATGATCACGCTCTTGCCGTCCAGACGCAGCCAGCCGCGCGACGCGAAGTCGGCGAGCGCCTTGTTGACGGTCTCCCGGGACGCGCCGACCAGCTGGGCCAGCTCCTCCTGGGTGAGGTCGTGCGTGACGCGGAGGACGCCCCCGTCGCGGGTGCCGAACCGGCCTGCCATCTGCAGGAGGTTCTTCGCAACCCGGCCGGGGACGTCGGTGAATATGAGGTCCGCCAGGTTGTCATTCGTCCGTCGCAGCCTGCGCGCGAGCACCCGGAGCAGCTGCTCCGAGATCTCCGGCCGGTTGTGCAGCCACGGCCGCAGCGCCTGCTTGCGCAGCCGGGCCAGCCGGGTGTCGGTGACCGCGGTGGCCGTCGCGGTGCGCGGCCCCGGGTCGAAGAGCGACAGCTCGCCCAGCATGTCCGACGGACCCATGATCGAGACAAGATTCTGCCGGCCGTCGGCCGCGCGCCGCCCGAGCTTGATCTTGCCGGACAGTACGATGTACAGGCTGTCCCCGGGCTCGCCCTCGTTGAAGACAATCTCGCCCTTACGGATCTCGAGAGTCTCCATCTCCTTGGCGAGCGCCTCCGCCGCCTCGGGATCAACCCCCTGGAAGATCCCGCTGCGGGCCAACACCTCGTCCATGCGCACCTCCGCCACAAGCGCCGAGCTGTTTGATACCGGTCAGTACCTGGATGGCCGGTGAAGCCTTCGCGCGCAGTCAGTCTAGGCACACGCGGGCCGGAATCGGGCGTGCACCCCAGGAATCTTGATCCGGAAGCGTAACCGACCAGACCTCAACGGACGGTAACATCCGCCGACCGCTCGCTCTAGAGCGAAGATCACGCTCCGCAGTTTGACTTTCGGCCCCGATTGCGGATTCAGCCGCCGCGCGTTTGATCAGTATGGCGCGCAAACCGGTCCTTGTTGTGCTTTTCGCCCTGGTCATCCTGCTTGCCACAGGCCTGTCCGGCGTCCACGCGGTCGCGGTCAGCACCGCTCCCGGCACCCGGCCGCTCTGGCTCGCGGTTCCGCCTTTCGTCCCGCTCCCGCCCGCGCCGCCGGTCCGCGCCCGCCCCACCGGGCTCGTCTCGATCGCCGCGACCGGAGATCTGGCGCCGGACGTCGACATCCCCGCCGAACTCCGCCGGGCGCTCCGCGCGGACCTCACCACCGGCAGCCTCCGCGGGCCTGTCGCACCGGGCCTGCGCACCGCCGGCTTCACCACGATCAACGGGTACGGGGCCGGCGTCACCCCCGTCGAGGTCCGCGGCATCCGGATCGCGGTGCTCGGGTTCTCCTTCAACTCCGGGTCGCACAGCATCACGGACCTGACCGCCGCGAAACGGGCAGTGACCGCTGCCGCCGCCGACGCCGACCTGGTCGTGGTGCACGCGCAGATGGGCGCCCCGGGCCGTTACCGGACGGTCCCGGGCGCGGAACTGCACCGGGGCGTCAACCGCGGCGACCCGGTGCGGTTCGCCCACGCGGTGGTGGACGCGGGCGCGGACCTGGTGCTCGGGCACGGGACGGGCGTGCTGCGCGGCATGGAGTTCCACCGGGGGCGGCTGATCGCGTACAGCCTGGGCACGTTCACCGCCGCCGGGCCCCGCAGCGGGCGGTACGCGGCCTCCGGCGTGCTCCGGGTGACGCTGTACGCGACCGGCGCCTGGGCGGGCGGCACGTTCACCCCGACCCGCCCGGACCGCGCCGGCCGCCCGGTGACCGACAGGACGGCTCTGGGACTGCGGCTCGTGGGGGAACTGTCGGCCGCGGACTTCCCGGCGAGCGGGCCGGTCGTCGGGGAGACGGGTCGTCTGTCCGGCGGCTGATCGCGGCGCGCGCGGGCTTCGACGTACGCTGGCCGATGTGACAAGTACGCCCGCCGAGTCCCCGCTCGCGTTGACACGCCGCGCCCGGCGGATCGGCCGGCTGCTTACCGAGACCCACCCCGACGCCCACTGCGAGCTGGACCACGGCAACCCGCTGCAGCTCGCGGTCGCCACCATCCTGTCCGCCCAGTGCACGGACAAGCGGGTCAACGAGGTCACGCCGAAGCTCTTCGCCCGCTACCGGACCGCCGCCGACTACGCGGGCGCGGACCGGGCCGAGCTTGAGGAGCTGATCAGGCCCACCGGCTTCTTCCGCAACAAGACGAATTCGCTGATCGGGCTCGGCGAGGCGCTCGTCGCGCGCTACGACGGCGAGGTGCCGGGCCGGCTGACCGACCTGATCACGCTGCCCGGCTTCGGCCGCAAGACGGCGAACGTGATCCTCGGCAACGCGTTCGACGTCCCCGGCATCACCGTCGACACCCACTTCCAGCGCCTGGTCCGCCGGTGGGGGCTGACCGGCGAGACCGACCCGGTGAAGATCGAGCACGCGATCGGCGCGCTCTTCCCGAAGCGGGAGTGGACCATGCTGTCGCACCGGGTGATCTTCCACGGCCGCCGCGTCTGCCACGCCCGCAAACCGGCCTGTGGCGCCTGCACGCTTGCGAAGATCTGCCCGTCGTACGGCGAGGGACCCACCGAGCCCGAGGTCGCCGTGAAGCTGCTCAAGGGGCCGCGCGCCGGTGAGCTGGCCGCCGCGGTCGGGCTCGACCCCGCGCTGGTGCCCTCGGCCGCCGCCACCGCGGACGTGCCGTGAGACGTGCGTTGGTGATCGGCGCGGTCGGGCTCACGCTGGCCGGGTGCACCACCGGGCAGACCATGAGCGACACCACCGCGGGAGACGTGGTACGCCCGTCGCCGTTCGCGGACTGCGCCGGGCTGACCACGCCCGCCTCCGAGGCGCCCACACCTCCCGGCGACGTGCTGCTGGACCGGCTGCCCGACCTTGAGCTGTCCTGTCTCAACGGCGGCGAGATCGTCCGGCTCACGCAGCTGCGCGGACCGGCCGTGCTCAACCTGTGGGGCTCCTGGTGCGGGCCGTGCCGGGACGAGCTGCCGGCCGTCCAGGCCTACGCCGACCGGGCCGCCGGCCGGGTCCACGTGCTCGGCATCGACACCGGTGACCGCCAGTCCACCGCCGAGGATCTGGGCCGTGAGCTGGGATTCCGCTTCCCGTCGCTGTTCGACCCGAACAAGGAGCTGCTCGGCGAGCTGGCAGTGGCCCGGCTCGGCGCGCCCGGCCTGCCGACCACCGTGCTCATCGACGCGGACGGCGGGGTGCGCGGCGTGCACCAGACCGCCGCGCTGGACGAGGCCGGGCTCGACCGGTTCGTCCGGGATGAGTTGGGCGTGACGGTGCCGTGATGATTGAGCGGTTCACACGTGGCAGCCGTAGATCACCTCAGTGCGGGAAAGGGGGGACGGCGTGACCGACGAGATTCCGGAGTGGCTGGCGCCGCTCGCCAAGCGGGCCGTCTCCGCGACCGCCAAGGACTTCACCCGCATGCCCACACCCACAGGTGAGGGCCGGATAAGCGCGGTGCTCGTGCTCTTCGGCGAGGGCCCGGACGGGCCGGACGTGCTCATGCTCGAGCGCGCCGCCGACATGCGCAACCACGCCGGCCAGCCCGCGTTCCCCGGCGGCGCGGCCGACCCGGGTGACGCCGACGCGGTCGCCACCGCGCTCCGCGAGGCGAACGAGGAGGTCGGGCTGGACCCGGCCAGCGTCACTGTGCTCGCGGAGCTGCCGAAACTGTGGATCCCGGTCAGCCGGTTCGTGGTGACGCCGGTGCTCGCCTGGTGGCACGCGCCGCACCCGGTGCACCCGCGGCAACCGGCCGAGGTCGCGCACGTGGCCCGGCTGCCGATCGCGGAACTGTGCGACCCCGCCCACCGCCTGCAGGTACGGCACAGCAGCGGCTGGATCGGCCCGGCGTTCGACTCGCAGGGCATGGTCGTCTGGGGTTTCACCGCCGGCGTGCTCTCCGCACTGCTCGACCTGGGCGGCTGGAGCCGGCCGTGGCCGCGCGACCGGATCGCCGAGCTCGACGACCAGCTTCGGCCGGTGCTCGGCGTACCCCCGGCAAGATCTTCTGGTCCGGTGGCGCCGCCGCCGGCCGACGACGTCAGCGGTCCCCTCGCATGAGACGTCGTCGCAGCTCCCGGCACCCCTTGGCCGGCATACCTACCCTAGGCGGGTGTCCGTGACCGACATCGTCCTTTTCCTGCTGGTGCTGCTGTTCGCAGCGAGTGGCTACCGGCAGGGGTTCGTGGTGGGGACGTTGTCCTTCGCCGGGTTCTTCAGCGGCGCGCTGCTCGGGCTGCAACTCGGCCCGCTGATCGCCGCGCAGTTCGCGGACCCCGGCATGCGCGTGGTCGCTTCGCTCGTCGCGATCTTCCTGCTCGCCGTCGTCGCGCAGACGCTTGCCGGCTGGTTCGGCGCCCGGCTGCGGCACGGCATCGTCAACCAGACCGGGCAGCGGCTGGACGAGATCGGCGGCGCGCTGGTCTCGGTCTGCGCCGTGCTGCTGGTGGCCTGGCTGGTCGCGGTGCCGCTGGCCTCGTCGTCCGTCCCGTGGCTGGCCCGCTCGATCAAGAGCAGCTACCTGCTCGGCGCCGTCGACCAGGTGATGCCGGCCCAGGCCGAGGTGCTCTCCCAGGGCCTGCGGCAGACGCTCAACACCCGCGGCTTCCCGGAGGTCTTCGGCGGCCTCGGCAACTCAAGCGCCCCGCAGGTCGAGCCGCCCGACCCGCGCCTGGCGAACTCGCGCGTGGTCCGCGACGCGGAGGAGTCGGTCGTCAAGATCCGCGGCATCGCCGGCGACTGCAGCCGGCGTCTGGAGGGCTCCGGCTTCGTCTACGCAGACGACCGGGTCATGACGAACGCGCACGTGGTGGCCGGTACCGACTCGGTCACGGTCGAGGTCAAGGGCGAGCCGCTCGACGGCCGCGTCACCGTCTACGACCCGAACCGGGACCTGGCCATCATCTACGTCCCCGGCCTTGAGGCCCCGGCCATGAACTGGGCGCCGACCGTGGGCGCCCGCTCGGACGACGCGATCGTGCTCGGCTATCCGCTGGACGGCCCGTACAACGCCCAGTCCGCCCGCCTGCGCGCCGTCGGCAAGATCACCGGGCCGGACATCTACACCTCCCGCGAGGTCACCCGCGACATCTACACGATCAGCGCCCTGGTCCGGAACGGCAACTCCGGCGGCCCGCTCGTCGACTCCAACGGCGACGTCCTCGGCGTCATCTTCGCGGCCGCCGCCGAGAACCCGAACCTCGGCTACGCCGTCTCCGCCGCCGAGGCCGCCCCGGTCGCCGAGGAGGGCCTGAAGCGCACCCGCGCCAACGACACCGGCGAGTGCACCGCAGGCTGAAATCCTCACCGCGCCCCTTCTCCACGCACGTCGTCGATGCGGTCCTCCGGAGAAGGGGCGGGCCCACGGGTCTTCGGTGACCAGCGGCGGGACCGGCTCCGAGCGACGTGCGGAGCGCCAGCGGAGCCCGGCGCGAGGTTTGCCCGCGGGAGCGTGCGGGCCGCGACCACCCGCAGAGCGGGAAAGCGGTCAGATCTTGACTGCCGGGTCTGCCGTTGAGGTCCTGCCGGGCGGCTGGGAGCCTTGGCGGCGGCCCGGGCGCGGGAAGCGGTGCAGCGTGATCACGTAGAGGCCGGCGATGGCCATCAGGGCCAGGCCACCGCCGAGTGCGGCGCCGAGCAGGCCGCGTCCGCGCTTGTCTGCGGAGGGGAGGGCGGCCGACGCGTCAGGCTGGGCCGCGCCACCGGGAGCGGGGTCGACGCCCTGGCCCGGGGGCGGGGGCGGGCCGCCCGCCTCGACGCTGCCGCCGGTGCGGGGGGCGGTGCCGAATCCGGAATCGCCGGGCGGGGGTTCGTCGTCGAGCACGTTGCCGCGGGCCTCGGGGAGGCCGTCGGAGAGCGCGGCGACCGGGTTGACCATGCCGAAGCCGTACTGGGCGTCGCGGCCGGGGACGCCGAGGTCGGTGGCGGTGGTGATCAGGCGGTTGACAACTGTCGCGGCGGACATCCGGGGCCAGCGGGCGCGGATCAGCGCGGCGGTGGCGGCGACCATCGGCGCGGCGAAGCTGGTGCCCTGCACCCGCCAGTAGCCGCCGGGACGGGCGCCGATGAGGTCGGTGGCCGGCGCGGACAGCACGGTCTCGGCGCCGGTTATCGAGCCGGACCAGAGGCTGGTGCCGTTCTGCTCCAGGCCGGTGACCGCGATGACGCCGGGCTCCCGGGCCGGGTACCAGACCTCGGACGGCGCGGACGCGCTGGCGTTGCCGGTGCAGGCGATGACGACGACGTCCTTGACGAATGCGTAGTCGATAGCGGTGGCGAGCGCGGGGCTGCTGCCCAGGCCGCCGAGCGACAGGTTGATCACCTTGGCGCCGTTGTCCACAGCGAGGCGGACCGCCTTCGCCACGACCTGGGCGTCGTCGTAGCGGTTCTGCTTGTCGAGCACGCGGATCGGCAGGATGCGCGCGTCCGGCGCCATGCCGACGATGCCGGCGTCGTCGGGCACGCCGGCGATCAGCGCGGCCACCGTGGTGCCGTGCCCGACCGGGTCGTCGGTGCCGTCGCCGCCGCTGCCGACCAGGTCGAACCCGGGAAGCACGCGGCCGGCCAGGTCCACATGGGTGTCGTCGACGCCCGAGTCGATCACCGCGACCGTGACGCCGGCGCCGGTCGACCGCGTCCACGCCTCGGTCAGGCCGAGCTCGGCCAGCGACCACTGTTCGTCGCGTATGTCGTCGCCGGTCACCGCAAGCGGGACCGCCGCCGCGGCCGGGGCGCCGGCGGGCAGCGTGGTCGCGGCGCCGACGAGCACGGCGGCGGCCACGCGGGCCAGAGCGCCCGCCGGTCTCCAACGCCTGCTCACATGGTCACCTCGGGTTACGCGTCTCGGCTGGGTGAAGATTACTCCCCGAAGACGAACCGGTGGACCGGACAATCAGTCCGGGGACTCGGCCGGGGGCAGATACGCGAGCTGTACCAGACGTACCCCTTCGCGGCGGGTTTTCAACTGTCCGCGGCCGGGTGGCAACGTTGAGGGACGTACGTCGCCGAGCAGCGGGCCGTCCTCCCGGCTGCCGGACATCACCAGGCCGGGTACGGACAGCTCGCGCAGCTGCGTGAGGACCGGGTCGAACGCGCGGCCGGCACCGCCGGAGCGGCGGGCCAGGATCAGGTGCAGGCCGACGTCCCGGGCCTGGGGCAGCAGCTCGGCAAGTGGCTGAAGCGGGCCGGACTGCCCGCCCGCCAGCTCGTAGTCGTCGACGAGCACGAACAGGTCCGGGCCGGCCCACCAGGAGCGGTCGCGCAACTGGCGGGGCGTCACACCGGCGCCGGGCAGCCGCCGGCGCAGCGACTCGGCGGCCGTCTCGACAAGCGTGCGGGCGGGCTTGGCGGCCGAGCCGTATCCGAGCACGTGCGCGTCGTCGACGGCGCCGAGCAGCGTACGACGGAAGTCGATCACCACCAGCCGGGCCTGCGCGGGTGTGAACCGGCCGGTGATCGTGGTGGCCAGTGCGCGCAGGAACGACGTCTTGCCGCACTCGCCGTCGCCGAAGAGCAGAAAGTGCGGGTCGGCCGCGAAGTCGAGCACCGCCGGGGACAGGTCGGTCTCCACGATGCCGATCGGGATCCGCAGCCCGGTCTCCCCGGCGTCGCGCACCGCGGCGTAGGGCAACTCGGCCGGAAGACGTCGCACCGGCGGCGCGGGCGGCCCGGTCCACCCGGCCGCGATCTCCTCCGGCGTGATCCCGGGCAGCGCGGTGAGCAGGTGCATCGACTCCGAGGTGATGCCGCGGCCGGGCGCGCCGGCCGGCACGTTCGCGGCCGAGCGACGGGAGACCGTGGAGTCGGTGGGGTCGCCGAGGCGCAGTTCCAGGCGGGCGCCGAACAGGTCGCGGATGGCCGGGCGGAGGTCCATCCAGCGGCCGGCCGCGACGACCACGTGCACGCCGTACGACAGCCCGCGCAGCGCCACCTCGGTGACAAGCGGTTCCAGGTCGTCGAAGTCGTTGCGCAACGTCACCCAGCCGTCGATCACCAGGAACACGTCGCCGTACGGGTCGTCCTCCACCTCGCCGCGGGCCCGCCGTGCCCGGTAGTCGGCCATCCCGTCCGCGTGCAGCGCCGCGAACCGCGCCTCCCGCTCGGTGAGCAGCGCCCGGACCTCGCCGACCGTGCGTCGTACGCCCACCGGGTCGAGCCGCCCGGCCACGCCGCCGACGTGGGGCAGCCGTTGCAGCGGGGCCAGCGACCCGCCGCCGAAGTCCAGGCAGTAGACCTGCACCTCGGCCGGCGTGTGGGTGAGCGCCAGCGCGGTGATCAGCGTGCGCAACGCGGTGGACTTGCCGCTGCGCGGGCCGCCGGCCACCGCCACGTGCCCGGACGCGCCGGCCAGGTCCAGCCACAGCGTCTCGCGGCGCTGGTCCAGCGGCCGGTCCACCACCGCGACCGGCACCCGCAGCGTGCCGCGCAGCGCCGGGTCGGCCAC
This sequence comes from Catenuloplanes sp. NPDC051500, assembly GCF_044454585.1. Lineage (NCBI taxonomy): Bacteria > Bacillati > Actinomycetota > Actinomycetes > Micromonosporales > Micromonosporaceae > Catenuloplanes > Catenuloplanes sp. NPDC051500. Next base: position 49,746 of record NZ_JBITDX010000006.1, on the reverse strand, counting down.
GGTCAGGCCGCGTTCCGGGTCGCGGCGGAGCTCGCCGAGCAGTGCGCCGAGCGTGGGCGCGTCGCCGAGCGGAGGCAGCCAGACCCGGTGCGCGGGCGGGCCGGCGCCCTCCAGCGCGTCGACGATCAGGTCCAGCAGGCTCTTGGTGCTGGTACGGGTGATCTGTGCGCGGGGCCTCGGCGTACGGGGGAGCGGCGTCGTCGAGTACGGCACCACGCGGGGTGCGTGCGTGCTGCCGCCGGCGATCGTCTCCCGGTGCGGGCCGGACGCGTACGCCGCCTTGAAGCGCACCAGCGGCTCCGTGCCGAACCGCAGGTAGCCGTGGCCGGGCGAGCGCGGCAGCTGGAACGCGTCCGGCACGCCAAGCACCGCCCGGGACTCCAGCGACGAGAACGTGCGCAACCCGATCCGGTACGACAGGTGCGTGTCAAGCCCGCGCAGCCGCCCCTCCTCGAGCCGCTGGCTGGCCAGCAGCAGGTGCACGCCGAGTGACCGGCCGACCCGCCCGATCTGCACGAACAGGTCGATGAAGTCCGGCTTCGCGGAGAGCAGTTCGGAGAACTCGTCGCAGACGATCAGCAGCGAGGGCAGCGGGGCGAGCGCGGCCCCGGCGGCGCGGGCCTTCTCGTACTCGCGCAGGCTCGCGATGTTTCCGCTGCGGCGCAGCAGCTCCTGCCGCCGCAGCAGCTCACCGTTTATCGCGTCGACCATCCGGTCCACAAGCGGCAGCTCGTCCGCGAGGTTGGTGATCACGGCGGCGGTGTGCGGCAGCCGGTCCAGCGAGGCGAACGTGGCGCCGCCCTTGAAGTCGACGAGCACGAAGTTGAGCACCTCGGACGAGTGGTCCGCGGCCAGGCCCAGCACAAGCGTGCGCAGCAGCTCCGACTTGCCGGACCCGGTCGCGCCGATCAGCAGGCCGTGCGGGCCCATGCCGTCCTGCGCGGACTCCTTCAGGTCCAGCTCGACAGGCAGCCCGTCCGGGGAGACGCCGATCGGCACGCGCAGCCGGTCCCGCTGCGGGCGGGGCCGGGCCCAGCGCTCCTGCGCGTCAAGCCGGGCCGGGTCCGCGATGCCGAGCAGCTCCGGAAGATCCTGCGCCCCGGGCGTCGTGCGCGGCGCCTCCACCGGGGCCAGCCGCAGCGGAGCCAGACGGCGGGCGATCGCCTCCACCTCCGGGACGCTCAGCGCGTCCGGCACGCCGACCTCGGTTTCCGACTCCGTGGTGCGGCTGAGCAGCCGCCGGCCGCCGGTGAGTACGAGCGTGGACCGGTCCGGGTTACGCGGGGGCGGGGAGCCGAGGTCAAGCACGGTCCCGGCCCGCGCCGCGAAGGGCCGGTCGGCGCCGTCCAGCACCACGACCAGGTAGCCGGTGCCGGGGCCGGCGTCGGTTTCGATCTCGGCGAGCAGCGGCTCCAGCTCTCCGACTGTCCCGGTGACCAGGCGGATCGGGCCGGCCGCATCGGAACGTGTCCGGTGCAGCGCGTGCGGCAGCCACTTCACCCACTCCCACTCCGCGCGGCGCTCCGGGCCGGCGCAGACCGCGATGGTCAGGTCGTCAGGCGCGTGGAAGACCGCGAGCTGGGCAAGCATCGCCCGGACCGTGCCGCGCGCGTCCCGCAGGTGGATCCGGGAGAACGCCCGCAGCGACACCGCGACCGGCAGCGCGGGAACCACCGAGTAGGCGTCCAGGAACCGGCGGAGCGCGCCCGCACACATCGGCTCCAGCTCGGCCAGCGGCCTGGTGACAGGCGGTGTCAGCGGCGTGGCAAGCGTCTGCGGGCCCAGCGCCACCCGCACGATCCCGAAGTCCGGGTCGCTCGCGCGCCGCTCCCACAGCCGGTGGCTGTCCACCGTGGACCACAGCCGGTCCGGGTCCGGGTGCCGGTAGCGCAGGCCGTCGCGCTGGGCCAGCGCGGTCTGCCGGGCTCGGCGGCGCAGCGTGGCAAGCCGGCGCAGGTACTCCCGGCGGGCGGCCGCGACCTCCGCGCGTTTCGGCAGGCCGGCGCCGCCCCAGCTGGTCACGAGCATGGCCAGCGAGGAGACGCCGAAGATCGCGCCGACCACGTACGAGTACGTACCCCCACCCCGGCCGAACATCATCGCCATCGCGACCGAGCCGCCGAGCATCGGAAGCGCGGTCATCATCTGCTGCCAGCGCCCGCCGGTCGGCTCCGGCAGCTCCGGCGGCGCGTCCACGGCCAGCTCACCGCCGGGGATCTCCGGCGCCGGGCGCCGCGGCGGACGCCGCACGATCACGGTGCTAGCCATGCGCGTCCTCCGGCCGGCGGTCGCCAACGACACTTCTCGATGGTGTGGCCCGCTCATCCTAGGTAAGGTGCCCTGGTTTCCGCAGCCGTGCGAACAAGGGGTACGTCGATGGGTGCTGGCCTCGCGCGCGTCACGATCGCGGCCCCGCACCGCCGCGTCGACCTGGCCCTCCCCGACCAGATCCCGCTTGCCGAGCTGCTGCCCGACCTGCTCCGGCACGCCGGTGAGTCGCTTGCCGACGAGGGTGAGCGGCACGGCGGCTGGCTGCTGCGCCGGCCGGACGGCGCACCGCTGCTCGGCGGCCGCCCGCTGCGCGCACAGGGCATCCGGGACGGGGAGATCCTGCACCTGACGCCGGCCCGCGTGGACTGGCCCGCGCCCGAGTACGACGACGTGGTGGAGGTGATCGCGGGCGCGCGGACCGGCCGCTGGCCACCCACGGCCACCCGGATCGCCACCCGCGCGGCCGCTGCCGCGCTACTACTCTCGCTCGTGCCGTCGTTGCTGCTCACGACGCCGTCGCCGACCGCCGCAGGGACCGCGGCCGGGGTGACGCTCGCGCTGCTGCTGGCCGCCGTCACCGCGTCCCGCGCCTACGGTGACGCCGGAACCGCCGCAACGATCGGCGCGCTGTCGCTGCCGTTCGCGGCGCTGGCCGGCGCGCTGTTCACCTCGGCAGGCCGGATCGGCGCGCCGGAGACACTCGTCGGCGCCGTGTCGGTGCTGCTTGCCGCGCTGCTGGCAGCCGTCGGCACCGGTGTCCACCTGCGCATCCCGGTCGCGGCGATGACCGCGGCGCTTCCGGTCGCCGCCACCGCCGCGCTGGCGCTCGTCATCCCGCCGGTGCACGCGGCAGCGGTGCTGCTCACCGCGGCGGCGTGCGCGCTCGGCCTGCTTCCGCTGCTCGCGATCCGGCTGGGCCGGCTGCCGATCCCGCCGATCGCGCTGCCCGGCGAGGACGATCCGTTCCAGGCGGCCCGGCAGCGCCCGCCCCGGGACGCGGTGCTGGCGGCAACGGCGCGGACCGACGAGTTCCTGACCGGGCTGCTGGCCGGGCACGCGCTGGTGGCCGCCGGGTCCGCGCTGTTCCTGACCGTGCACGGCGGTCTGGCCGCGCGGCTGCTGGCCGGCGCCGCCTCGCTCGGTCTGCTGCTGCGTGCCCGCACGTTCGCCGCGACCCACCACCGGGTGCCGATGCTCGTAGCGGGCGTCGTCACGCTCACCGCGCTCGCGCTCACCGGCCGTGGGCCGCTCTTCGCGGCCGTGCTGACCGTTCTGGCGCTGTCGGTGCTGGCGGCCGGCGCGACCTGGTCACGGCGGCCGCCGTCGCTCTACCTGGCCCGCGGCGGCGAAATCCTGGAGACGCTTACGCTGGTCTCCTTGATCCCGCTGGCCGCCGCGGTCCTCGACCTCTACACCAACCTCAGAAACCTCAACGGCTGATGGGGGTACGTACAGAGAAGCGCGCCGACCTTCCGGCCCGGCGCGCTTCCCGAAGACGATGAACGTCAGTGGTCGTAGTCGCCCTGCTCGAGCGCACGCTGGTGACGCGCGATCGAGTTGCGGACCTCCTGCTCGGCCTCCACCCGCCCGGTCCAGGTCGCGCCCTCGACGGACTTGCCGGGCTCCAGGTCCTTGTACACGGTGAAGAAGTGCTGGATCTCCATCCGGTCGAACTCGCCCAGGTGGTGGATGTCCCGCAGGTGCTCCTGACGGGGATCCTCGAACGGGACGCAGAGGACCTTGTCGTCGCCGCCCATCTCGTCCTTCATCCGGTACATGCCGATCGCGCGGCAGCGGATGAGGCACCCCGGGAACGTCGGCTCCTGCACCAGCACGAGCGCGTCCAGCGGGTCGCCGTCCTCGCCGAGGGTGCCTTCGATGAAGCCGTAGTCCGCCGGGTACTGGGTGGCGGTGAAGAGCGTGCGGTCCAATCGGATGCGACCGGTCTTGTGGTCCACCTCGTACTTGTTGCGGTGACCCTTGGGGATCTCAACCGTAACGTCGAAATCCATACTCACGCTCCCTCGTTCGCCCACGCTGGCTAACGGAACTCGCACAGCTCACGCCTCACCCCGGGCACGGCCTATGCAGTGTCGGACCCCGTTAGTCTCCTCTAAAGCGGCGGGCTAGGACGAGGAGGGGCTGGGGTGGGGAGGCAAGATTCACACAACGGCAACGAAAACGGTGATCAGCACCGTGACGGACAGGCGGCGGTTTCTTCCGACTCATTGGACAAAAACGACATAACGCCTAGGTCCGCATCTCCCGAGAATTCCCAGGTGGCCCCCCTGAACGCCTCGGAACAGCCCAAACCCTCCGCCACGCCGTCCTCGACCTCCACCGCCTCTCCCATCTCATCATCCGGACCATCCGTCCCGCAGAACAAAACACAAACCTCGCCGGGGTACGCCGGAGGGCCCGCGGACCCGGACGACGACACCCCCACGGCACCGATTCCGGCCTCCCCCGCATCCCGCCCGGTGCCGTCCGCCCTCGCCGCGGGCGACGAACCGACGGTGCGGATCTCCACGCCGCCGCGCGAGGCTTCGGCCGCGCAGCCCCCGGTGCCCCAGCCTTCGGCGCCCCAGCCCTCGGCCGTGCCGCAGCCCACCGCTCCCGTGAGGGCCCCCGATGCCTCGCCGCGGCCGTCGTTGAAGCCGCCGACCGGTGTCCGCCCGACTCTCGCCCATCCCGGCAGGCCGCAGGCGGTGCAGCAGCCACACTCCGATGCGGACCAGACAGCCCGGATCCCGCAGCCCGGTCAGCCGGAGCAGCGTCCCGGGTCGATGCCGGCTGTGCGCCCGGATCGGCCGCAGGTGGGGTCAACCCAGCCGGGTCAGCCGGAGCAGCGTCCGGGACAAGCGACCGTGGTCGGGCCGGAACGGGTACAGGGGGGATCGGTAAAGCCGGGCAGGCAGCAGGCGCCGCACCCGGAGCGGCAGCAACCGCAGGCTGACCAGCGGCCGAACCTCTGGACCGGCCGTCCCGGCGACGGCAGGCAGGGTCCGGGCCAGGGGTCCGGCGTCGGGGGAGCGCGCCCCGCGCCGCGTTCCGAGGCGCCGGGTGCCGGGCGGGAGCGACCGGAAGAGCAGTCGACCGTGGTGATACCGAAGACCCCGGGTAGTCACGGGAATGCGGCCGGGCGTGCTGACCAGGGACGGCAGACGAGTCCTTCCGCCTCGGGTGAGCAGTCGACCGTGATCATCCCGAAGGTGCCGGGTTCCGGAACCGCGGCCCCGGGAAGCGCCGGGATCGCCGGCCGGCCGACCGGCGCGGCCCAGGCGCAGCAGGACGGCCAGGCCACTGTGGCGCTGCCGAAGCCCTCGCCGGTGAAGCGGCCCGCGGAGGACGACCGGTCGACGGTGATCATGCCGAAGGTGCCGGGCGGCGGGGCCGTCGCCTCGGGAAGTTCGGGGGTGGCGAGCCGCCCGCCGGTGGACGACCAGCAGACGGTGGTGATTCCAAAGACGCCGGGCGGCGCCGTCGGGGGCGCGCCGCGTGCCGCGGGAACGGCATCGGTGTCGGCCCGGCCCACGTCGCCGACCAGGCCTTTGTCTGAGCCCGGCTCGACGTCGCAAGCCGGGCCCACGTCCCAGCCCGGCTCTACGTCGCAGGCGGGGGCCGTGTCGCCGGTCCGGCCTATGTCACAGTCCGGTCCTACGTCGCAGGCGGGGGCCGTGTCGCCGGTCCGGCCTATGCCACAGCCCGGCTCTATGTCACAGCCCGGCTCTACGTCGCAGGGCGGGGCTGTGTCGCCGGTCCGATCTACGGCACAGGCCGGGCCTATGTCGCTGGCCGGGCCCGTGTCGCCGCCACGGTCTTCGCCGGGGGGTGTGGGCACGGCCGGGCCGGGGGAGGCTTCGGTCGTACCCTCGGCTGATTTTGATCGTGGTGTGGGGGTTGCGCCGAAGGCGCCGTGGCGGTCGAGGAAGGCGCTGGCCGGGGCGGGGGCGGCGGTGCTGGCGTTGGTGCTGGTCGCCGTGACTGTGGTGTTGGCCGGGCGGCGGGGCGGGGTGGACGTTCCGGTGGCCGCGCCGACCGTTGCGGAGCAGGCCGTGGAGCGGGCGCCGGGTCCGGTGCTGGTGGCGAACTCGGATGACGCGCCGATGCCGTCGCCGGCGGCGGTGCAGGCGGCGATCGGGACGCTTGTGACAAACGGCGAGCTGGGGCCGGGTGTGCACGCGGCGGTGGTGGACGTGGCGACCGGGACCGAGCTGTACGGATATCAGCAGACAGATCCGGCCACGCCCGCGTCCACGACGAAGCTGGTCACGGCCGCGGCGGCGCTGGCCGCGCGCGGGACCGGGTACCGGATCGCGACCCGGGTGGTGGCCGGGTCCGCGCCCGGAGAGGTGGTGCTGATCGGTGGTGGGGACCCGACGCTTGCGATCGACGGGACCGCGACCTACCGGGGCGCGGCGCGGCTGGACGCGCTTGCCGAACAGGTGAAGACCGCGCTTGGCGGCGCGCCGGTGTCACGGGTACTCGTCGACGCGACGCTGTACACCGGGCCGGTGACCAGCCCGAGCTGGGATTCGGATGCGGTGTCAGCGGGGTACGGCGCGCCGATCACCGCGCTGATGACGAACGGCGCCCGGGTGAATCCGAAGGCGGCGAGCGGTGCGCAACGCCAGCCGGCGCCGGACCTGTCCGCGGGTCAGGCGTTCGCGGCGCTGCTTGGGGACGACGTGGCGGTGAGCCGGGGCACTGTGGCATCGTCGTCGCAGGCCACGCCGCAGGTGACAGCGTCGTCGCCGGCGGCCGCGACCGGGATCGCGCCCGGCGCCGAGCTGGGCCGGGTGGAGTCGCCGACCATGCTGCGGCTGGTCGAGGTGATGCTGACGGCCAGCGACAACGTGGTGGCGGAGGCGCTGGCCCGCCAGGTGGCGATCGCGGGCGGGCAGCCGGCCTCGTTCGAGGGGGGCGCGGCGGCGACCCGCGCGCTGATCAGCGGGTTCGGGCTGCCGGTGACCGGGTTCGGGCTTACCGACGGCAGCGGGCTGTCCCGGGACAACCTGATCAGCCCGGCGCTTCTGACCGCGCTGGTCCGGCTGGCCGCGGACGGTTCGCACCCGGAACTCGGCGCGATGTTCTCCGGGCTGCCGGTGGGCGGCTGGTCGGGCACGCTTGACGACAGGTTCCGGGACCCGGCGCCGCCGGAGTCACGGGCCGGCGCCGGCACGGTACGCGCCAAGACCGGCTCGCTCGACGGCGTCAACGCGCTGGCCGGCGTGGTCACCACGGCGGACGGGCGGCTGCTCGCGTTCGCGCTGCTTGCGGACGAGGTGCCGTTCAAGACGCTGAGCAAGTGGCAGGCGGAGTGGAAGCTGGACCGGATCGCCTCGGTGCTCGCCTCCTGCGGGTGTTGAAGGCTGTCTCGATGTGGGGGTCATCGGCGGATCTTGCTGATCAGGACGGGCCGGGCTCGCCGCGCGCGGGTACGTTGGACTCCATGACGCAGTTCGTGGACTGGGATCTGGCCGCCGCCACCGCGGGTGCCCTGGGGAAGTCCGGGCCACGCGTGACCTACGACGAGGCCGCCGAGGTCGTCGCGGATCTGCGGCGGCTCACCGAGGAGGCCGCCGGGCACGTGGCGGCATACACCGGGCTCGCGTCCCGGGTGGACCATCCGCCGGTGCGGATCGTCGACCGGCGGGACTGGGCACAGGTCAACATCGACGGGCTGCGCTCAGTGATCACGCCGCTGATCACCAAGCTGTCCGGGGAGAAGGCGCCGGGCGCCATCGCGGACGCGATCGGCTCCCGGGTCACCGCGGTGCAGGCCGGCGGCGTGCTGGCGTACCTCTCCGGCCGGGTGCTCGGGCAGTACGAGGTCTTCTCCGGCGAGCACGGCCAGTTGCTGCTTGTCGCGCCGAACATCGTCGAGATCGAGCGGAAACTCGGCGCGGACCCGCGCGATTTCCGGCTCTGGGTGGCGCTTCACGAGGTCACGCACCGCACCCAGTTCACGTCCGTGCCGTGGATGCGCGGGTACTTCCTCAGCCAGGTGCAGGCGTTCGTGGACGCGTCGCAGTCGACAGAGGACCCGCTCGTGGACCGGCTGCGCCGCGCGGTCGGCACGCTCTCCGACGCGGTACGCGACCCGGAGAGCCGCTCCTCCGTGCTTGACCTGGTGCAGACGCCCGCGCAGAAGGAGGTGCTGGACCGGCTGACCGCGCTGATGACGCTGCTGGAGGGCCACGCCGAGTTCGTGATGGACGGTGTCGGTCCCGAGGTCATCCCGAGCGTGGAGACGATCCGGGCCCGGTTCAACCGCCGCCGCGAGGCGGGAAACCCGCTGGAGAAGGCGGTCCGCCGGCTGCTCGGCGTGGACGTGAAGATGCGGCAGTACGCGGAGGGCCGCAAGTTTGTGCACGGCGTGGTGGAGCGCGTCGGCATGGCCGGCTTCAACGAGATCTTCCGGTCGCCGGAGACGCTGCCGCTCGTGTCCGAGCTGGGCGACCCGGACGCCTGGGTGGATCGGGTCGGCCCGCAGCCCGCTTCGAGGCTTGATGACGGGGGTGTGCAGCCCGTGGACCGTGACGGCTCCCGCGAGTCCGGCCCGGCCTCCCCGCCGGACGGCGACTGACCGGTTAGCGTTTTTCCATGGCTCGGATCACGCAGCCGGTCGCGGAGATGCGGGTGGCGGTGCGTCGCGCCCTGACCGGATTACCCACTGACGGACTCGTGCTCGTGGCTTGCTCCGGCGGCGCCGACTCGCTCGCGCTGGCCGCCGCTGTCGCGTTCGTCGCGCCCCGGCTCGGCCTGCGCGCCGGGCTGGTCACGGTCGACCACCGGCTGCAGGACGGCTCCGGCGAGCGGGCCACCGCCGTGGCCGACTGGGCGCGCGACGCCGGCCTGGAACCGGTCGAGGTCGCGGCCGTCACGGTCGCGGGCCGGCCCGGCGGTCCGGAGGCGGCCGCGCGGGAGGCCCGTTATGCCGCGCTTGCCGACGTCGCCCACCGGCACGGCGCCGCCGCGGTGCTCGTCGGGCACACCCGGGACGACCAGGCCGAGACCGTGCTGCTGGCGCTCGCGCGCGGCGCGGGGATAAAAAGCCTGGCCGGCATGCGGGAGCGCCGGTCACTGCCGGGCACGGATGATGTGCTGCTGATGCGGCCGCTGCTGGAGATCAGCCGGGAGCAGACGCACAAGGCCTGCGTGGCGCTGGGCCTGCAGGCCTGGACCGATCCGCACAACGCGGATCCGGCATACGCGCGCAGCCGGGTCCGCGCCGACGCGCTCCCCGCGCTCGTGGCGGCGCTCGGGCAGCGGGTGGTCGGCAACCTGGCGCGGACGGCCGGGCTGCTGGCGGCGGACGCGGCCGCGCTTGACGGGCTGGCCCGGACCGCGCTGGCCGAGGCGGGCGGCTCCGGCGGTGGGGCGCTGCGGGTGCGGAGCCTGTCCGGGCTGGATCCCGCGATACGCAGCCGGGTGCTTCATCTGTGGGCGCGGGAGCTGGGCGCGCCCGGCGCCGCGCTGTCCCAGCGGCACGTGTCGGCGCTTGACGCGCTCGTGGTGGACTGGCACGGGCAGGGGTCGGCGTACCTCCCCGGTGGGATCGCGGTACGCCGTTCCGGTGACGCGCTTGCGGTCGTGACCACCGACACAGAAGTTGATCAAATAGGGTGATCTTGGACGGGCGGGCACCGTACCCTCGCCGGGTTTGTGGGTTTTAAGCGCTTTCTGAGGCTATGTCATGCGGAGAGCGTGACCGTTCGGGGTCTGAATGCGCCCGTAAACGCCCGGGGTCGGCGGCGGCTCGTAACCTTCATGGGGCAGGCTAGAGCCATGGCTGACGGGTCCTGGTACGACGCCGACATCGAGCGCGTGATCATCTCTGAGCAGCAGATCCGCGACAAGGTCGCAGAGCTTGCCAAGCAGGTCTCCGCCGACCACGCGGACGCTCCCGACGGCGTGCTGCTGGTGTGCGTGCTGAAGGGCGCCGTGATGTTCATGGCGGACTTCGCGCGGGAGCTGGGCCGGCACGGCCCGTCCAGCGAGATGGAGTTCATGGCCGTTTCCTCCTACGGGCAGGGCACCACCTCGTCCGGCGTGGTCCGCATCCTCAAGGACCTGGACCGGGACATCGCCGGCCGGCACGTGATCGTGGTCGAGGACATCGTCGACTCCGGCCTCACGCTCTCCTGGCTGCTGAAGTACCTGGAGTCGCGCGGCGCCGCCTCGATCGACGTGGTCGCGCTGTTCCGCAAGCCGGAAGCGGTCAAGGTGCCGGTGAGCGTGCGCTATGTCGGCTTCGACATCCCGAGCGAGTTCGTGGTCGGCTACGGCCTCGACTTCGCCGAGCGGTACCGCGAGCTGCCCTACGTCGGCGTGCTCAAGCCCGAGGTGTATGCCCGCAGTTGAGTTACGCCCTGAGCTGACAAACAACTCCTGGTGAAGGTTCAGCGCACTCTCAGAAAACCGGATTACCGTGCTGTTCGGCACGCTGGGACGGTTCGGGTCGCGCGGGCATTCACGGGGCTCGCAACCTCACCCGTCTTACCTACGGTGTACCGTCGAATGACCGATGGCGCCGCCCGCCGGCGTCAGCGGTTGTCACGTTGTCTCCCTGGCTGGGGAGGTGGCGGGGCCAGCATAGGTGAATCTGAGCCGGACGATCAGGAGGGTGCGGGCGCCAGGCGCTCGACAACAGTATGGAACGCACGCGTTTCTTCCGCCGCCCGGTGATCTGGATCATTCTGGTGATCGCCGCTGCGATCGCCGCCAGCTCCTTCTTCACGGGCGGCCCCAGTTACCACCGGGTCGAGACCTCGGTCATCCTGGACAGGCTCAACTCCGGCGGCATCAAGAATGCCGTCTACGAGGACAAGGAGCAGACGCTCCAGCTCGAGCTGTCCGAGAAGGCCACCTTCGACAAGACCACCACCGACCGTATCGAGACCCAGGTTCCGTACGAGGTCAGTGACGACATCTGGGCCGCCGTGGTGCAGGCCAAGGCCGCTAACAAGATCACCGGCACGATCGACGCCAAGGTGACCCGGGACAACATCCTGCTGTCCCTGCTTCTGAACCTGCTGCCGATCCTGCTGCTCGTCGTCCTCCTGCTGTTCTTCATGTCGCAGATGCAGGGCGGCGGCTCGCGGGTGCTCAACTTTGGCAAGTCCAAGGCCAAGATGCTCACCAAGGACACGCCGAAGACGACGTTCGCGGACGTCGCCGGCGCGGACGAGGCAGTCGAAGAGCTGCACGAGATCAAGGACTTCCTGCAGAACCCCTCGAAGTACCAGGCCCTCGGCGCCAAGATCCCGAAGGGCGTGCTGCTCTTCGGCCCGCCCGGAACCGGTAAGACGCTGCTGGCCCGCGCGGTCGCCGGCGAGGCCGGGGTCCCGTTCTACTCAATCTCCGGCTCGGACTTCGTCGAGATGTTCGTCGGCGTCGGTGCCTCCCGCGTCCGTGACCTGTTCGAGCAGGCCAAGACGAACGCGCCGGCAATCGTCTTCGTCGACGAGATCGACGCGGTCGGCCGGCACCGCGGCGCCGGCATGGGCGGCGGTCACGACGAGCGCGAGCAGACGCTCAACCAGCTGCTGGTCGAGATGGACGGCTTCGACACCAAGGGCGGCGTCATCCTGATCGCGGCCACCAACCGGCCGGACATCCTCGACCCGGCGCTGCTTCGCCCGGGCCGCTTCGACAGGCAGATCGCTGTCGACGCCCCCGACATGGAGGGCCGCAAGGCCATCCTCCGGGTGCACGCCAAGGGCAAGCCGTTCACGCCGGACGTCGACCTCGACGCGGTCGCGCGGCGCACCCCCGGCTTCTCCGGCGCGGACCTGGCCAACGTGATCAACGAGGCGGCGCTGCTGACGGCCCGGCACGAGAAGCGGGCAATCGCCAACGACTACCTCGAAGAGGCGATCGACCGGGTCATCGCGGGACCGGAGCGCAAGACCCGGGCGATGAGCGACAACGAAAAGAAGATCACCGCGTACCACGAGGGTGGACACGCGCTTGTCGCCTGGGCGCTGCCGCACTCCGCGCCGGTGCACAAGGTGACGATCCTGCCGCGTGGCCGCTCGCTCGGTCACACGCTCGTGCTCCCCACCGAGGACAAGTACACGCAGACGCGCGCCGAGATGATCGACACCTTGGCGTACGCGCTTGGTGGCCGCGCCGCGGAGGAGCTCATCTTCCACGAGCCCACCACCGGCGCCGGCAACGACATCGAGAAGGCCAGTGCGCTGGCCCGAGCGATGATCACGCAGTACGGCATGAGCTCCAAGCTGGGCGCGGTCAAGTACGGCACCAGCGGCGACGAGCCGTTCATGGGCCGCACCATGGGCCACGAGCGGGACTACTCCGACTCGGTCGCCGCCGAGATCGACGGCGAGGTGCGGGCGCTCATCGAGCTCGCGCACGACGAGGCGTGGGAGATCCTGGTCGAGTACCGGGACGTCCTCGACGCCATGGTCCTGGAGCTGATGGAGAAGGAGACCATCTCCCAGTCGGACATGGCCCGGATCTGCGTGCGCGTACAGAAGCGCCCGCCGATGGCGCCGTACAACGGCTTCGGCAAGCGCCGCCCGTCCACCGACCCGCCGGTGCTCACGCCCGCCGAGAAGGAAAAGCTCAAGGCGCAGGCCGAGTCGGACGGCGCCGCGGCGACCGTCGGCAGCGGCCCGTCCGCCACCGAGACGAACAACTCGGACGGCACGCACTGAGCACGAACGGTCTACGTCCCGACCCCGTCGACGAGGAGAACTCGTCGGCGGGGTTGGACTATCTCGCGGCACGTCTCGTCGACGGCAAACTCACCGGCACGCCGGTCGAGGACGCGGTCGACCTGCCCCGGATCGAGCGCGCGGTCCGGGAGATCCTCATCGCGGTCGGCGAGGACCCGGACCGGGACGGCCTCAAGCGCACGCCGTCCCGCGTCGCCCGCGCCTACGCCGAACTCTTCGCCGGCCTCCGCGTCGACCCCGCACAGGTGCTCACCACCACGTTCGAGGCGAACCACGAAGAGCTGGTGCTGGTCCGCGACATAGACGTGATGTCGCTCTGCGAGCACCACCTGCTGCCGTTCCGCGGCGTGGCCCACATCGGCTACATCCCCGGCCCGCACGGCCGCATCACCGGCCTCTCCAAGCTCGCCCGGCTCGTCGAGGTCTTCGCCCGGCGCCCCCAGGTGCAGGAACGACTCACCTCGCAGATCGCCGACCTGCTCATGGACAAGCTGGCGCCGCGCGGCGTCATCGCGATCCTTGAGTGCGAGCACATGTGCATGGCGATGCGCGGCATCCAGAAGTCCGGCTCCAAGACGATCACCTCCGCGGTCCGCGGCGGCCTGCAGACCGACGCGAAGTCCCGCGCCGAGGCGATGAGCCTGATCCTCGGGCGCTAGGGCGCTAGGGCGCTAGGGCGCTAGGGTGTTCGGGCGCTAGGCGTTCGCGGCGTGCGGCCGGGCGGTGCCTGGGCCACGCCGCGGGCCGTGACACCCGGTCGGTCTACCGCATCAAGGCGATGACGCCGACGCCGACGCAGGTCAGGACGCTCGGCGCGGCACAGATCAACACACCGAGCACGGGGGTACGGTCCGGGCGGCCGTCCTCCCCGCGCGGGAACGCCTGGCCGATCGCGGCCCAGCCCAGCGCGAACGCCAGCACCGGCAGCGTCACGCCGAAGAGCAGCGCGAACGCGGGCAGTGCCTCCGGGCTCGCGGTCGTGTACAGCGCCAACTGGATCACCAGCACGGCCGCGGCCAGCGCGCCGTAGACCACCAGGTTGCGTACCCACACCGGGGTCTGCGGCGTGTCCCGGCGGGCCGGTGCGGGCAGCCTCGCCTCCGCGGCCTCCACCGTGGCGCGCGCGCGTTGCAGCGCGGACCGTATCGCGGCCGGTCCCTCACCCATCGTCACCGACACCGACGTGACCTCGTCAAGCGTCGGGATCAGTGCGGACTCCTCCGCGCCCAGCTCGCGCAGCCGGGTGCGCTGGGTGACCAGGCGGGCGCGGACCACGGCCAGCTCGTCATGGGCCGCGCGGACCGGGCGGTCCAGACCCGCGGCGACCGTGGCGTCCCGGCGGGCGACGTCGAGCTCGCGGGCGGCCTCCAGGTAGGCGGCCCAGGCGTCGTCTGTCACGTCTCCCTCGCCTCCGCCGGGCGGGCCGACCTGGGGGTGGGGAGGAGGTGGTCCGCCCGCTTCTGCTCGGTGCGTGCCGCTTCCGTGTGGGTGGGCTCGGTGTGGACAGACTCCGTGCGGGCCAGAGCTGCGCGTGTCGGCTCTACGGGTGCCGAGTCGGTGAGTTCTGGTTCCGTGGGTGCTGGTTCGGTGCGTGTCGGTTCCGTGCGTGCTGGCGTGCGAGCCGATTCCGTGCGCGATGGTTCCGTGCGGGCTGGTTCCGTGCGGGCTGATTCCGTGCGGAAGGGGATGAATGGTGTGGTGGTGCTGGTGCGGTGGTCGTGGAGGAGCGCGCCGGAGTGCTGAGGAGCGCCGCCGACAAGTGACTCGACGTCGTCGGCCGGAAGATCCAGGAGAACCAGGCCGGCGATCTCCGCCGCGGCGGTGCTCAGGTCACCGGTCAGCCGGTGCGTGCCGCGCCACCACGACAGCAGATGCACGCCGCGGGCCGGACCGGTGCGAAGCAACCGGGTCAGACGGTCCGGCGGAAGCGTCACCCTGTCTCCCGCGTCCAGGCCGAAAACCACCAGGTACGCGGGATCGTCCAGCTCCAGCGCCTTTGTCAGGCCCGCCGCGTCCAACTGCTCCACCTCGTGCCGGCGGGCCAGCGCGGTCGTCAACGCGTCCGCATGCGGCTCCGCGTCCGCGATCAGCGTGCAGACCAGGAAACGGGCGGTGCCAGGCGCGTGATGTGCGGAGATGCTGCGGGTGGCGGCATGAAGCAGGTCCGGGGCCTGCGGGTCGGCACCGATGATCGCCAGGTGCCGGCCGGGCGCGGCATCAAGCGGGAACGCCACCGGCGGCGGCGGACCCGACGCGTTCCTGGCCGACATCGGACGGCCGAGCAGGACGGCCGGCGGCGTCTCCTCCTCGGTACGACGCGGGCGTGGCGGTGCGGCGTTGAGGCGGCTGTGGAGGTCGCTGAGCGTCGTTCGATCCGCGTCCGGGCTGGGGAAGCGGACAAGTCTCTCGTGGCCTCTGGTGGCGTTCCGCGGCCCGCCCAGACCGCCGGCCGTGTTCACCACGGCCGTGCCGATCGGCAGGCTCTGCGCGGACTCGTTCGTCGGCTCCAGCACGTCGCCACCGCCGGGCAACGCGATCCGTACCGTCCACTGGGCGAACAGGCCGTCCCGCTCGTGCATCGCCGGGAACGCGCGCGGCGAGCGCGTGGTCAGAACCAGGTGGACGCCGCACGAACGGGCGCCCCGGGAAATCGCGGTGAGCTGGGTCAGCAACTCCGGATCGTCGCGCAGCAACGGCACGAACTCGTCGATCACGCACACGATGCGGGGAAGCGGCCCGGTCGCGGCCACCGCCGCACGCAACTCGGCGAAGCGGGTGGTGCCGTGCCGGGCGGCGAGCGCGGCACGGCGGTCCACCTCACCGGCGAGGTGACGCAGAACCTGAGCGGCGTCCTTCTCCAAGCTCCTCAGATGCGGCGCGGACGTCGTACCCCGGGAAGGGTCGGTGCTCTTGATCGGTGATTGCCGGGCTCGGGTATGCGGGATGAACAAGGCCAGGTCGTCGGGGGAGTAGCGGGCGGTCAGGCCGGCGAGCGCGGCGATCAGGAACGCGGACTTGCCCGCCCCCCGGCGGCCGCCGATCAGCCAGTGCGGCGCCAGATCGTTCAGCTGGACCGTGACCGTGCGTTCACCGTCCCGCCCGACCACCGTGGCCAGACCGTCGGTGGCGTCCTCAGTCCACAGCTCGGCCGGGAGCAGATCGCGCAGAGACGGGCGCTCGAACGAGAGAAGACCGGCGGCCAGACGGCGGCAGACCGCGGCCAGCATCTCCGCCGGCGGATCACCGTCCAGCAGGACCGGCGAGTTCAAACCCACGTCGTTGGGCTGCGCGGCGAACGAGTCACCGGGCGGATCGCCGACTATGGCGTAGGCCTCGCGAAGCGTGACCGGGGTGCTGAGCGGCAGCGGCTGCGCCGGAATGCCGGTGGCCAGCGCGGGCGGCGGCCAGCCGGCGACCAGCAGATGCAGCCCGGCCTCGGGACCGAGCGCGGCCAACTCGCGGAAACGAAGCAGATCCACCGGCTCGGCCGCTGCCGGGAACGCGGCGACGACCAGCAGGAAGAGTCGCTTCTCCGCCTTGCGCTCCTCCTTCCGCGGCTCGCGCTTGCGGTGATCCGGTGACGTCGTGCGCAGGCGGATCCACTGCTCCGCCTCGGTCAGGATCGTGCGCAGCCCCTCCGGATCCGTGGCCGGCGGCGGCATCAGGCCCGCATCCGCCAGCAGAGAAAACGGGGCGAAGACGGCGTCGTCGGCGCCGTCCACGGTGCGCACAAGCAGCGAACCCGGCGCGGTGGTCGCCAGCAGACGCAGCAGGACCGCACGCAGCAGCGCCGCCGTACGCGGGTCGCGGGCGTCCGCGTCGACAGTCAGATGACCGGTGCCGGCCAGCGGCACCACAGTCGGAAAACCCGCCTCCGGCAACGGGCGCGCCGTACCCACCCGGACAAACGACGGCACCCGCGGCGGCGAATCCGGAGGGACCTGGCCGGTCGCCAGATTCGCCCCCAGCCAGCCCGGGGCGAGCACGCCGGCAGCCCGGGACAGACGCTCCGCCAGACTCCGCTGCGCCTGCAGATCGGCCGGCGCCGGCGTCAGCGCGTGCAGACCCGCGTCCGCAGCCGCCAGCACCGCCGCGGCCTGCCTGTGCAGGGTGGCGGCCCGGCTGACGTCCGTCTCGTCGTCGGCCATGCGCTCACCTCCCTACGGACACAGACCGTATCCCAGAACAGGGGGAAAACCGGCATGTCGCGGTCGGCCGGGTGACGAACCGCCCTCGTTGCACCAGGGATCACCCGATCGGCGTGTCGTACGGGGTCCTGGATGGAGGGTTGGGCGGTGTTGCGGGGGTGGATAGGGTCGAGGGGTGGAGCAGAACCAGCCGGAAGAGCAGAGCACGCCGGAACAGCCACCGGTCGTGCCGAGCGTGCCGGGGGCGCCGGGGGCGGACTCGCCGGGGAGGGCTGCGGGGGAGCCGGTGAAGCGGCGGCGGTCCTGGAAAGTGGTGCTGCTGGTGGTGGCGTCGGTGATGGGAGTGCTTTGCTCGGGAACGGTGGGGTACGGGTTGTGGTGGTACAACCAGGAGACCAAGCCGGACCGCAGCGCACCCGATGTGGTGGTTGACAACTACCTTAGGGCGCTTCTAGTCGAAAACAATTCGATCCAAGCATCGCAGTATTCGTGTTCAGATCCGCAGGATTTATCCGCAATCGAAGCTCTAAGAACCGACATTCTCGATCGAGAAGAAAGGTTTGGGGCAGACTTCCAAATTACCTGGGGAAGTCTTGCGGAGTCGGGTACGGGTTCAAGTCGGCAGGTGTCAGTGGACATCCGGCTGTCCGCAGTTGTGGACGGATTTCCCCAAAGCGACATACAGTCTTGGCGATTTGCTGTTCTTGACCAAGACGAATGGCGTGTTTGTGGCTCTCAAATGGTAAGCTAAGATTACTCAAGCCATGCCAGGTGGACCGGGACCTCCATGGTTTTGGGGAGTTGGCCGGTCCAGGCCCAGCGGTACCAGTCCAGTTCGGCGGCTACTCGCAGGCAGATGTCGCCCTCGGCGTTGTTGTACAGC
Source organism: Catenuloplanes sp. NPDC051500 (assembly GCF_044454585.1). Classification (NCBI taxonomy): domain Bacteria; kingdom Bacillati; phylum Actinomycetota; class Actinomycetes; order Micromonosporales; family Micromonosporaceae; genus Catenuloplanes; species Catenuloplanes sp. NPDC051500. Next base: position 31,738 of record NZ_JBITDX010000006.1, on the reverse strand, counting down.
TCGGTGACCGATCGCAGGTCGCGTCGCTCCACGCCGTCGACCATCTGCACCACCCTTCGCCCCAGCACGCTAGGCGAGTCGATGACCGCCACCGGATCCCGGTGGGCCGGAGTATCAAGCGAAACGAGCCGGGACAACAGGTCACGTGGCGAGTCCGAGGCCGGCGCCGACCCGATAGTCTCGATCCAGACCCGCTCCTGTGGCACGAGCGGCGCGAACACCTCGATCTGCTCCGCCTCCGCCCGATACCACTCCTGCTCCTGCATGATCGGCACGTAGGTCCGGCTGCCCTGCACGACGCGCTCGTCCGCACGCAGGTCGGCACGCCAGCCCAGGCCGGGCAACCCGGTGATCACCCGCCGTCCTCGCAGGTCACCGCCGCCGGTGGCCGGCATCGGCACGATCGCGCGTGGCGGACGCGGCGCCCAGTCTGGCTGACCGGCGAACGGGTCCTCAGGTAACGGCTCGCGGCTCACTGGCCGCCGTCCAGAGAGGCGCCCTTGTCCTTCATGAACGGCACCGGGTTGACCGAGCCGGACGTCGACCGGTCGTTGTTCATGTGCACCTCGAAGTGCAGGTGCGGACCGGACGAGTTACCGCTGGTACCGACCCGCCCGATGACCTGCCCGGCTTTCACCATGTCGCCTACCTTCGCAGACGGCCGCTCCACCATGTGGCAGTACCGGGTCATGACGTTGCCGGCGTGCTGCACCTCCACGAACCAGCCACAGCCGAGCTTGCCGGGGTAACCGTCCACGTTGCAGCTCGCGCCGGAACGGTCGTTGTCGCAGGCGGCGACCGTGACGATTCCGCTTGATGCGGCCCAGATCGGCGCGCCTCTCGCAATGATCAGGTCAACACCGTCGTGGTCCGGGCGTTCCGGTGTGCGGAAGCCGGATCCGACCAGTGCCTTTACCGGGATGGTCCAGCCCGAGGCCGCGATCTCGCCCGCGGTCGTGCAGCGCAGTTCCTTGCCGACCCGGATCGCACGTGCGGCGCCGTTGGCCAGCATGTTGACGAGCTGGGTGGCGATCGGCTCATGCTTCGCGTACGCGTCCGGATAGGCGCTGATCTGCACTGCCTGCGCCGCCTGGGTGAGCGACATGCTCTCCCAGCCGGGCACTTTGACCAGCTTTTCGTAGAACTTCGTGGAGGCGTACTCCACGTTCTGCAGCTGGTCCGGCGTGCCCCAGCCCATGCTGGCGCGCTGCTGGAAGATGCCGAGCGAGTCGTGGTCGTTCCGGGCGCCCAGGTTGCCGAGGTTGGAGAGGCGGGACTCCTGCATCGCGGTGGCGATAGCGATGACCCAGCCGCGCGGCGACACGCCCATCTTCGAGCCCACGTTGATGATGACCGCCGCGTTCTGCACCTGGACCTTGCTGTACGCGCCGACGTTCGGAAGGTTGCCGGTCGCGCTCACCGGGCCACCCTCGCCGCAGCCGGAGGCGCTCAACTTCATCGTGTCATCCTCGACCCCGCCCAGGCCGCCGAGGAAGAACGCGCTGACCGTACCGCCGCAGCAGAGCAGCGTCAGTGTCGCGGTGAGCGCCACCGCCAGCGCGATGCGCCGTATTCGCAGCTTGGGCCGGGGCACACCGTCGTAGTCGCTCATGCTCGCTCCCAATCGACGCTGTCCACCAGCCACCGCCCGTCCGGCGCCACCAACGTGAGCCGGAGCGTGCCGGAGTCCACCGTGACCGTCACATCCGCCACGCTGTCCGCGTACGGCACCACGACCGGCTCACCTGTCAGCCGGTCGGCCGGGACGCTCACCGGGTCTACGCCCTTCAGCTTCTCCGCCAGCGACTTCGTGGCATGCGGCAGCAGCCGGCCGTACCAGGTCGCCGCGGAGACGTTCTGGTGATCCACCCACGCCGCCGCGAACGCATAACCGACCGCGTCCGGCACCGCGCCGCCCGGACTCGTCGACGGCGTCGCCGGCGTCAGCGAGGAGACCGGCCCGTCGTAGTTGAAACTCGGATCGACGGACGGCCCGGCGACCGTGGAATCACCACCGGAGGTCACGGTCGGCCCACGATCCGTCGCGTTCCCGGAGAAGCCGCGGGCGACCCCCACAATGAGCAGCACGATCGCGAACAACACGATCGCCACCCCGGCCCGGGACCGCAGCAGGCGCTTGACGATCAGGTCGAGGAACCGGCGCACCCGTTCTCACCTCACCTGGCTTCGGCACGCACTCGCGGCGTCTGCGGCGCGGTGGTGGTCGTCTTTTCCGTCTCCGGCCGATAGATCGCGTACGACGCGGGTGCGTCCGTCACGTCCGGTTCCGTCCATTGTGCAGGGCGGCGCGTGCGACGAGGGGTTGAGCCTCCGCCGTCGCCGCCGGCCACGGCCGGCTCGACGTCGGGCGCGTGTTCGGCTCCGTCCGGGCGGGTGCGCACCTGCGGCGCGCTCGTGGTCTCCGCGCGCGGGCTTGCGTGCACGGGATCCTCCAGGCGGGCTTCCGGCCGCACGTTGATCTGTTCCACCGTGACGTCGCGCTGTTTGATCCGACGGCTGCCCCGATCGTCATCGTCGACGCCGATCCGCGAGGCTTCGCGCAGATCTCGGAAGACCCGCCGCGACCAGGAATCGGCTGCCGCATTGTTCTTGCCGCCCATCTGGGTGATCCGCCGGTACGGCCGCAACAGCATCCAGCCGACCACGCCCGACAAGAACACCAACACTACTTGAAGCCAGCCCGGCAACGTTGTTGTGTTCATGATGAGGTCGACGGCGAACAAATAGACCGCAGCGCCGGTGCCAAAGATCGCAATGTTGAAGACAGCCGCAACGACAGCGTTCGCAAGTCTCCGCAAACCCTCGCCGGCTGGTTGTAATAGGCCTACAGTGCCGAGGATGGGAGCCGCGATCACAGCCCAACGGAAGATCAGGAAACCGAGTAATACTAGAACTGCGGCAGTGATATCAAAAAGTGCGAACAGGAGAGCGGCCAGCATTGCAATAAACCCTGCACCGATTCTATCCATTCCCTTTTTGCCTTGGAGATAAGTGTAGGCCTCGGTGTCTTCAGCCTTGATCTGTTCCGCTACTTTCATCCACTGCCGATTTTTGGCTGCGATAGTCGCATCGCGCGTCGATGGGTTGGTGCGGATCTTCTCCAACTCTTCCCATCGGAGTGCGTGGGCATCGTAAAGGGCCTCGCCGTACTTCTTCGCCGTATCGGATTCGGCCGAACCCAGAACTCCTCTGAGCCAGTTCCGGTAGAGCATAGACTCCGTGACGGTATCGCTGGATCTAACCGCCGGTGGCCGCTTATCCACGCAAGCGTCTGGATTGGGCATGGCGCACTTCTCTGGCGGAATATCGTCCTTCGCAGGTCCGATGGCATTGTGGACGACGCTCAGAGTGGTGACGAGCGTAGAGTCGGCCAGATTCGCCGACTTTACTGGCCATGCCGCGATGGCGGTGACGGCTACCATTACGAGCAGTGCCCACCCGGCTGTCGTCATAGTGTTGCTCATATCAGACTGTCGGGAACGCCAGAGGAGATAGAGGCCGACCACGCTCAATGTTATAGCGCCGAATACACTAAAAACTTTCTTGTAGATCGACTTCGTGGCTTGATCAACTAATGGATCGGCCCAGCTCCACATTGTCTTCGGATCCCAGGCTCGCTCGCGGAGTGCGTTCGAAGCGCCTATAATCGCTGTCGCGATCATAAATTCACCGTTTGCGACAGTGGTCTCGAATCGATACTCGGGAGCGATTATAGTTGATGCGCATCCGCCTTCAATGTCATATGTGGCGAAATTGTACCCTGCATGCCCGTAGTTGCTATAAAATCCAGAGGGACCAAGCTGTTTTGAGGATTCCGGCCGACTGGCGAACCATCCCGCAAGTCCAGCATCGGGAGCTTCGGGATCAGGGGCTTTCAAGCACTGTGCTCGTTCGCTCGCGACCTCCCCCAACATATCAACGCAGGGTCGGAAGTTTGCCTGCCACTCATCCGTGCTGCAGAGGTCTCCTGGCGCCGCGGCCGACGATGCCACCGCTGCCTGTGCCGGAGACGTAAACGGCCAACTCACCGTCCCCATCGCCAGCACCATCAACGCCAGCACCACCGCTCCGACCCGCCCCGCCCGCCGCCCCATCTCAAGCCTCCACATCGCCGGCGAGGTCAAGCGCACCGCTGACAGCCGGCGCGGCCGCTGCCGGTGTTGTGTCGAGGTAGTCGAGGAGGCCCTCGACGTAGCTCACGTCGACCCGCACCTTCTGCACCCGCCCGTCCACATCACGCATGACGAATTCCCGGAAGCCCAACCGCGTGGACGACGTCGTATCCACGTTCGACAACGATGCCAGCGTCGCCTCGTATCCGTCGTTGACCGGCACCCGGAGGAGTCGCAACGCCTCGGACGCGATCTCCTGGTCCTCGGCGATGCGGCCGACGAAGACTGTGGAGACGAGGTTCTGCACGTCGAGCCCGAGGATGTCCTTGGGGTTCTGGGAGGCGACAAGCGCGGACAGGTTCCACTTACGCGAGTCGCGGGCGAGCCGGACCAGGAAGGAGCGTCCGGAGCGCCAGCCCTCCATGAAGTGGGCCTCGTCCAGGCCGACCATCTTGCGGGTGGACATCGACCCGCCGTAGCTGCGCCGGACGGCGAGCCGGTGCGCGGTGTGCAGCATCGGCAGCGCCAGTGACTCCTCGGCCGACCAGTACTCCCGCTCGATCTTCAGGTCCGGCAGGCGCAGCCCGGCCATGGTGATGACGGTGAGCGCGGCGTCGGCGCCGAGCGCGTCGGGTGGCGGGGAGCCGAAGAAGAGCAGTGCGAGCGGCATCTCGGCGGTGTCGAGGAGCAGGTTGGCCAGCTCTTTGCCGTCGTCGTTGTCGAGTTGGGAGAGTGTCTGGACGACGTGGTCGAGCGTGGACGTCTCTTCCGCGGGGACCTGCCGGACCGCGTGCCGCAGCAGTGTGGCGGTGGAGGCCTGGCGGGCGACCTGCGGCGGGACCAGCATCGAGCAGATGTCCTGGACCAGCATGCGGCGTTCGGCGCGGGCGTTGGAGACGGAGATCTCGAACTCGCGGTCACCGGCGGCGCCGGGGGCGAACTCGGCCCGTTTCGGGGTGGGGATCAGCGCGTACGGCGCCAGCGTTCCCTGCTCGGAGCCGGTCAGGTTCAGCACCCGCGAGTACGGCCGCAGTTCCGGCATCGCGCACAGCCGGGCGAGCGGCCCGGACGGGTCGAGCAGCGTGACCTGTACGCCGCGCCGGGCGGCGAGGTAGCCGAGCGCGCCCATCAGCGTGGACTTTCCACCGCCGGGTTCGGCGACGAAGACGGCGAGTCCGGAGCGTTCCCGGATCTCCATCGGGAAGTGCAGGTCGAGGAAGACCGGGCGGCGGCAGGTGCCTGCGGTACGCCCGATCAGGTCGCCGCGCCGGTCACCGACGGTGGACGCGGCCTGCGGGAGCGCGGCGGCGAGCAGCCGGACCGGCATGCGCCGGACGTATCCGGTGTTCGCGATCGGCTCGCCGGGGATGAACTCGCGGGCCAGCCAGTCCTGGTTCTTCGGGTGTTGCAGCGAGATCCGCAGTTCGCGTGAGTACATCTGGATCAGGCGCCGGGCCCTCTCCAGGCACTCCTCGCGGGTGCGCCCGCTGACCGCGAGCCGGTGCCAGCCGTGCGCGCGGGCGGACTCGACGGGCAGGCCGGTGGTCATCTCGTCGCCGATGTGAAGCGCCCGCTTGGCGAGTCGTTCCAGCTCCGGCGGGGCGTCGATGCCGTGCTCCGCGTAGTCGAGCTGCTGCGAGCGGATCATGCGGAGCCGGTGCTCGAGGTTCCGGAAGGAGTCGTTCGGCCCGAGGATGTCGATGCGCGAGGAGAGTTCCATCGGCCAGGGCAGCCGCTCGTGGAAGTGCATCCACGGCTCGTGCCGTTCCGGGATCTCCAGCGGCTCCATCCGGCCGACGGAGAGCACGGCGACGTGCCGTTCCTCGCCGGTCATCCGGTTGACGAGCTTCACTGTGGAGCCGTACGGCGTCCGGTACCGCTCGATCTGTTCGGTGAGTGCGAGCATGTCGCCGCGCTCCCACTGCCCGTTGGTGATCGGGGAGAGCGGCCCGGGCGGCGACATGCCGAGCGCGATCGACCGGTACAGCAGCCATTCCAGCTCGCCGGGCGTGACCTGCCGACCGCGCATGCCGAACGCGTTGAGTACCTCGTCGAACTGCTCGACCGTGCGCCCGAGCTTCTTCCGCTCGCCCTCGGCGACGCCGCGGCCGAACATCCGCAGGATCCGCTCGCTGAGCGAGTCGCCGAGCGAGCGCCGGGCGAACGTGACACCCAGGTAGGTCTGGCCCTCGGAGTGGTTTACCGACATCAGGTGCCGCTGCGCGGAGACCAGGTGGTCGGACCAGGAGGTGCCGCCGGGCACGTCGGGCAGCGGCCGCAGCGTGTTGCTGTCCACGTTGCGCGCCCACTCGTCGGCCGGGAACGGCCGGTTGGTGCGCCGCAGGTGCAGCCGGAACCCGGCCAGGCCGGCGTACTGCTCGGAGATGGCGGAGAGCAGCGCCTCCCGCTCGGCGTCCGGCCGGAACGCCCAGCGCACCTCGGGCAGCCAGTACCAGGCGGTCACCGTGTTCGGCGTGAACGTCAGGTGCCCGGCGATCTCGGTGATCGCCAGCTCGACGGAGGCGTCGCGGTCGTTGAACTTCTTCGGCGCCCGGGCCGGGATGACGAGCTGCTGCTTCTTGTCCTTGGCGGGCTTGCGCGCAGGACGGCGGTCACCCTGCCGGACCGCGGGCAGATTGGGTGCCTCCGCGGGAGCGGCGCCGAGCGCGGCGGGGGCAGGACCAGGCGGCAGCGCCGCCTCAAGGCCATGAGCCGGGGGTACGGGTACGCGCGTGCCCACCTCGGTGTGCACCTGCGGGATCGGGGGCGGCGGTGGCAGCGGCGGCAACGGCCGTGCCGGGCGCCCGGTCGTGCTGCCGCGACCGGAGGGTGGACGCCCTCCGCCGCTGCTTCCGGTCTGCCGCTCCCGGGTGGGGGCGGGCGGGGCCGCGGACGCGCGCCGGTCACGGGTCTGCCAGCGTCCGGCCGCATGCTGTGGGGTGCCGGGCTTCCCGCCGTCGGGGCGTGCGGACGCGCTCGGCGAGCCGACCCCGGCCGGCTCGGGCCGTGCGGTCGGCGGCATGGCCTGCGCGGGCGGCGTCGCCTGCGCGGGCGGTGTCATCTGCGCGGGCGGTGTCATCTGCACGGGTGGCGTGATGTGCGCGGGCGGCGAGATCTGGGCGGGTGGCGCCGGGACCGCGGCCGGTGACTGCGCGGCGGGCGCGGGTTGTGCGGCCGGCACGTGTGTGGCCGCCTCGCCGGGCGCGCCTCCGAAGAGGTCGAGGAAGGGCGAGTCGATGTCGGCATTGTCGCCGCCGCGGGTCATTGCGGGCCGGCCTCTCACGGGTTGGGGTGCCTGGAAGCGTGCGACGGACCCGTGCCCCGGGTTGGTGGCGAAGCCGGACTCGGCGGCAAGATCCGGCTCATCGTAGCCGTGAGGCTGCTTACCGTTACCGACGTTGCCGTTGTGATCTGCGGCCGGGCGCGCTGAGCCCGGCTGGGACGACCGCGTCATGCGCTCGCCCCGCCAGAGGGCGTGCGTCGCGGGTTGGGGAACATCGTCATACCAGCTCCTCCCGAACGCGGATGCGGGCGGCCACGAGGCGGGGGTCCCGCTGCTCGACGGCCGGCTCGCGGGTACGGCGCCAGTCGGTCAGCGCGGTGCGGATGACGACCCGGGCCGGCCGGTCCGGGTCGACGTAGCGGAAGATCAGCGAGGTGGTGACCATGGCCAGCGCGATCTCCCACGCCGGGAACACCTCGACCTGGAACGACACCAGCCAGTGCAGGAACATGAAGAGCGGCACCAGCAGGACGAAGACGCCGTACTGCGCGTACGGCAGGTGGATGGGGAGCGTGTACCCCGGCGGGCCGAGGTAGACGAGCCTCGCCCGGTAGATGTCGTCGTCAGTCCGCAGTCTCATGTTCCGCCCCGCGGCTTACTCGAAGATCAGGTTGATCAGGTAATCGCCCAGGAGGAACATCGTCGCGGCGCCCGCGATGAAGGCGAGGCCCACGATGGCGATTGCGGAGCTGGTCAGCACCTTCGAGATCTCGCCCTTGCTCGCGCGGCCGATGAAGATGACGCCGAGCGCAGCCAGCAGGATCGGAGCGATCTTGGTGGCAAAGAAGGTGAGGATGCCGTCGGTGTTGATGCCGGGATCTTCCTCGGCGGCGATGGACGAGACGTTGGCGAGCAAGTCGAGCGTGTGCGTGACGAGCTCTGTGGCGATCATTGGAGAACCTCCCCGGTCCGCGGCCGGCTGTGGGGTGCCGCGGAACAGCAGTTGTCAAGCCTTGTGACGGTCGTTCCTTGAGGGAGCGATGGGCGGCGTTCCGCTCAACGTTTCAGGGTCTCCCTCGTGGGTGACTTGGGCGTTTTAAGTATCTTGCCCCGACTCCTCAAGATTCGACGTCTGAATGCTGCGCAATTGCAAAGCGTACGGCTCGTCACGGTCCCGAACAAGCTTCCAGGTCCGTTACCCGTGGTGCGCACGTGATTGAACGTGAGTCACTGTTATAGCACATGTGTTCGAGGAAAATCCGGACAAGATCCATCTTTCCGCCCGGCGCTTCGCAGCCCGATGGTATGCCGGAACCGGTGCCTGCGGGTGCCTAACCGCCTGGTCGATACCGTCTACCCGTGACTGATCTGCGTACCCTCCCGGGCCCGGTCGTGATGGGGATCTTGAACGTCACCCCGGACTCGTTCTCCGACGGCGGCCGGTACGCCGACCGTGACGCCGCGGTCGCCCACGGCATCGAGATGCGCGCCGATGGAGCGCACCTGGTCGACGTGGGCGGCGAGTCCACCCGCCCGGGCGCCGCCAGGGTGGACGCCGCGGAGGAGTCACGGCGGGTGCTTCCGGTGATCCGCGCGCTCTCCGCCGCAGGCGTGCCGGTGACCATCGACACCACCCGCGCGACAGTGGCCGCCGACGCGATCGAGGCCGGGGCGGTGGCGGTGAACGACGTCTCCGGCGGGCTCGCGGATTCCGATATGGCCACAGTGGTCGCGGCCGCGGGCGTACCGTGGATCCTGATGCACTGGCGCGGGCACTCGCAGCGGATGCAGCAGCTCGCGGTCTACCACGACGTCGTCGCTGAGGTCCGGGCCGAGCTGTCGCAGCGGGTGGACGCCGCGCTTGCCGCGGGGGTGTCCGCTGACCGGATCATCATCGATCCCGGGCTCGGCTTCGCCAAGGGCGCGGAGCACAACTGGACGCTCACCCGGCACCTCGGCGACCTGCTCTCGCTCGGGTTCCCACTGCTCTTCGCGGCCAGCCGCAAGTCCTACCTGGGCAGCCTGCTGGCCGGCCCGGACGGCACGCCACGGCCGGCCGGCGGGCAGCGCGACGCGGCGACGGCGGCGACAAGCGTGCTCGCGGTCGCGGCCGGCGCCTGGGGAGTGCGCGTCCACCAGGTCCGGGACACCGCTGACGCGCTCGCGGTGTGGAGCGCGACCGGACGGCCGGGGCTGAGCCGATGAACGCCGAACCGGCGAAAGACGTGATCACGCTGCGCGGCCTGCGGGTACGCGGCAACCACGGCGTCTACGACTTCGAGCGTGCGGAAGGGCAGGACTTCCTGATCGACGTGGTGCTGGAGCTGGACCTGTCCCGCGCGGCCGCCTCCGACGAGGTCACGGACACCGTCCACTACGGCGAGCTGGCCGAACGGCTGGTCGCGATCACGGCCGGCGAGCCGGTGAACCTGATCGAGACGCTGGCCGGCCGGCTTGTCGCCACCTGCCTGGCAGACACCCGGGTGGCGGCCGCGACCGTCACCGTGCACAAACCGCAGGCCCCGATCCCGCACGAGTTCGCGGACGTCTCGGTCACGCTGCGCCGGAGCCGGCCGTGACCCGCGCGCTGCTCTCGATCGGCGGCAACCTCGGTGATCGGCTCGCGCATCTGCGCGCCGCCGTGGCCGGACTCGGCGACGATGTGCTTGTGGTCTCCGGCGTCTACGAGACGCCGCCGTGGGGCGACGCGGACCAGCCGTCCTACCTGAACGCCGCGGTCATGGTCGCGGCGCCGGACAAGGGCCCGCGGGACTGGCTGGAGACCGCCTGGCGGCTGGAGGCGGAGTCGGGCCGGACCCGTGATCCGGACCGCCGCTTCGGCCCGCGCACACTGGACGTGGACGTCATCGTGGTCTGGGATGACGCCGGCACGCCGATCGTGGACGGCGACCCGGAGTTGACGCTGCCGCACCCGCGCGCCCACCTGCGCGCGTTCGTGCTGCGCCCCTGGATCGACATCGACCCGTTCGGCGCCGTACCAGGTCACGGCGCTCTGGATCTGCTGCTCCGGGAGGGGCCGGCCGCGGCTGACGTCGGGGCGATCGAACCCAGGGCCGACCTGGACCTCGCGCCTTGAACGGGGTGATGACGGGGCTGCGGCGTGGCCCGGCCCGCACGGCGCGGACACCCACATACGACACGCCGGTACGGGGTCGCCCGCGCCGCACACCCGGCCGACACCTGAGCCTCGGCTCGCTCCGGCCCGCACCCCGATCCAGGCGCTAGAGTTCTCAAGGTGAGCGAGCGCAGCGAGCAGGCCCCCAACCCGGCGCCCACACCGCCGACCCTGGGCCCGACTCGGGCCTCCACCCTGGCGGTCGCCGCGCTGGCGGCGGCCGCGGTCGGGTGGTTGCTGATCAGTGGCCTCTACTACGGCGAGAACGGCCTCGCCATCCCGTGGCTGCCGACCGCGATCATCGCCACGCTGGCCGTGCTCGAGGCCTATCTGGCGTGGAACACCAGGTCCCGGATCGAGCGCCGGCCCGGCCACGACCCGGTCGAGCCGCTTGTGGTGGTCCGGTTCGTGGTGCTGGCCAAGGCGTCCTCGCTGGCCGGTGCGATCTTCGCCGGGTTCAGCGGCGCGATGCTGGTCTGGCTGGCGATCGAGACGACCAAGGCGGCGGCGGAGGACCGGCCGTCCGCGGCGAGCGGCCTGATCGCGTCGGTGGCGCTGATCGCGGCCGCGCTCTGGCTGGAGCGCGCCTGCCGGGTGCCGGACCGGCCGGACGACGAGAAACCGTGAAAACCCTTGACCTGACCCCCTGAGACAGCGATGGGGGTGACGGCCGAGCCGCCGCGCGGGTACGGTGCGTCCGAACGGCCCGCCGCGGCGTGACCGACGTGACAACGCTGGCACGGGCGGGGTGCTGCCGTCATCCACAGGAGGCGCGCGAGATGGCGTACGACGAGGCGGCCTACCGGCAGCGCGGGGGCTACACCCAGCCCGAGCAGGTGTACCGGCCGGAGGGAAGCCACCGGCGGGACGATGCTCAGGCGGAGCAGTACGCCGAGCCCGCCTACGTGGCGCCGCCGACGCTTGACGACGCGTTCGACGATCCCCGGCACGGCGAGGTCGGCCGGGACAGGATGGCCGTCCACTTCCTCTGGGAACTGGTGCTGCTGCTGGCCGCCGCCGGCCTGGCCTACCTTCTCTACTCCGGGCAGCAGGACGCCGTCACCGGCGCCGCGCTGGACAAGCTGCTTGTGCAGGGCGCCGGCCTGGGACTGCTCGCGCTGGGTGCCGGCGCCACGCTTCGCACCGCCGCGCCGAACCTGGCGATCGGCCCGGTCGCGGTCGCGTCCGCGCTGCACTTCGCGGAGAACGGTGATCTCGGCGTGCTCGAGGCGGCCGGCGTGGCCGTGGTGATCGGCCTGCTCGGCGGCCTGATCCTGGCGTTCGTCGTGGTCGGCTTCCACGTGCCCGGCTGGGCGGCGAGCCTGGCCGCGGCGCTTGGCGTGATCGTCTACATCCAGATGCGCTCCGGCCCGGTGAACCTGCAGGGTGACTACGAGCCGACCCGGCATGCGATCTACCTGTTCGGCGGCTTCGCCGGGATCGCGGTCATCGCCGGGCTGCTCGGCCTGATCAAGAACGTCCGGCGGACGGTGGGCCGGTTCCGGCCGGTCGGCGACCCGGCTGACCGGCGCGGTGTGGGTGGCGCGGTGGTGACCGGGCTCGCGATCACGTTCTCCTCGGTCGCCGCGGTGGTGGCCGGCGTGCTGCTCGCCGCGGGGAACGATGTGCCGGTGCTGCCGTCCGTGGGCCTGGAGTGGACCGGGCTCGCGCTCGGCGCGGCGCTTGTCGGCGGCACCTCCGCGTACGGCCGGCGCGGTGGCGTCTTCGGGACCGTGTTCGCCGTGGCCATCCTGGTTCTCTTCCTCCGCTACCAGGAGTTGGAGAACTGGGACATCTCGACGTACGCGACGGCCGCGGTGGCGGTCGGCGGCGGCCTGGTGGTCACGCGTCTGGTCGAGACGTTCGGCCGTCCCGCGCCCGCGCCGGACACTCGATGGACCGAGCCCCCGTCCGCGACGGCCTGGCAGGCGCCCGAGCCGGAGCCGTCCCCGGCCCCGCGTGCCGATCCGTGGGACAGCACCCGCTGGGGATCCTGAGCCGCGGGACCGTGGTCCGGATAGGCTCGCTGGCATGACCGGAGCATCTGCCGAGACCGGGGCCGGCGTCAGCGCGGACCACCCCAGGTTCGCCGAACTGGACGCGTTGCCGACCGAGGAGCTGCGCCAGCGGGCTTTCACGCTCGCCCGTGAGCAGCATGATCTGAAGTTCTTCTGGTCGATCGTGGAGCACCTGCCGCACGCGGACGACGCCGCCGAGCGTGATGACGGCCTGAGCTCGATCGGGCCGACAGTCGATCACGCGGTAGCGCTGTGGCGGGAGTTCACCGGCCACACCACGTACGGCGAGAACGAGCCGATTCTGCGCGCAGCATTCATCGACTACCTGCTCAAAAACGGCTAAAGCGACGTATAGGTCTGCGTGGTTTGACTGAGGCCTGCCGCTGGGAATCTACGGCGGCATGGCTCTCACCAATCGTTATAAATCAGCAACCGGTGCGGGAACCGTCGCCGCGCTCATACTCGTCCTGGTCTTCGGCAGCCCGTGGTACGCCAACTGGGCCGTCGCCAACACGAACGCCGGCACGGCCGGTGGCTGGTTCCTCCAGCTGCTGGCCTGGCCGCGCTGGTACCTGGACAGCGACGACTCGATCCAGACCATCCTGGCCGCCGATCTGAAGGCGATCCTGGTCGTCGCGTTCACCGCGCTCTTCCTCTACCTGCTCCCCGGCTCGCAGCTGGCCCGCGCCCGCGGCACGCTCAGCCAGTTCTTCGCGGGCTGGGCGTCCTACGTGTTCGCCGGCGCGTTCGCCGCGCTGATCACCACGCTGATCCAGTCCAACCCGTCGCTGCTCGGCGCGTTCAGGGCGGCCGGTGACGGTGCCACCTACGGCTTCTTCGTCGGCTGGATCATCGGCCTGGCCACGCTCGGCAGCTGGCGCGGCACCCGCAGCTGAGACCTCCGGCCGGGCTCAGGACATGAGCCCGGCCGGATCCCTCAGACGTCGGTGAGCAGCCGGTCGCGGGTCAGCACGCCGACCTCGCGCCCGTCCGAAACGATCCGCACCCGGTCCGTGCCGGCGCCGAGCATCCGGGCCAGCACGTCGTAGAGCGTGGAGCCGAGGTCCGCGTCCGGGAGCCCGTTCGCCGCGCCGGCCGGCTCCAGCATGTCCTCGCTGACCCGGGTCACTGACAGCCGCCGGATCGCCCGGTCCGTGCCCACGAACTCGCGGACGAAGTCCGACGCCGGGCTGCCGAGCAGCTCGGCCGGGGCCGCGAACTGCTCCAGGTGACCGCCCTCGGAGAGCACAGCGATCCGGTCGCCGAGCCGGACCGCCTCGTCCAGATCGTGCGTGACAAGCACGATCGTCTTGCGGACCTCGGCCTGCAGGCGCAGGAACTCCTCCTGGAGCCGGGCCCGGACGATCGGGTCGACCGCGGAGAACGGCTCGTCCATCAGCAGCACCACCGGGTCGGCCGCGAGCGCACGGGCCACGCCCACCCGCTGCCGCTGACCGCCGGAGAGCTCCTTCGGATACCGGCCGCCGTAGACGGACGGGTCCAGGCCGACCAGCTCGAGCAGCTCGTCCGCGCGCGACCGCACCCGCGCTTTGGACCAACCGAGCAGCGTGGGTACGGTGCCGACGTTGGTCCGGATGGTCTGGTGCGGGAACAGGCCGACGTTCTGGATCACGTACCCGATCCGGCGGCGCAGGTGGACCGGGTCGAGCTTGGTCACGTCCTCGCCGTCGATCAGCAGACGCCCGCCGGTCGGCTCAATCAGCCGGTTGATCATCCGCAGTACTGTCGACTTGCCGCACCCGGACGGCCCGATCAACACCGCCAGCTCGCCGGCCCGCACCTCCAGGCTCAGCTCACGGACCGCCTGCGTACCGTCGTCGAATCGTTTGCTGACCTGTTCGAGCGTGATAGTGGCGGCCTTCTGTCCGGCGGTGTCGCCGCCAGTCACGGTAGGTTCCACGTATGTCCTCTCGGCAATGGGTGTTATTGGGCGCGCAGTACGCCGATGCACCCGGCAACCCGTGGTTCTCCTGGCAGTACCTGCGGGACAACTCCGACACGGTGGTGTCCGCGCTTGTTGAACACGTATCACTGACCGCCCAGGCGGTTGTGCTCGCGGCGGCGGTCGGACTCCCGCTGGCGGTTCTCGCCTACTGGTTCCGGCCGCTCACCGGCCCGATTCTTGCACTCTCCGGCGTGCTCTACACGATTCCGTCGCTGGCCCTGCTCGCCTTCGTCGCCCCGCTGGTCGGCACCACGCGTCCCGCATCGGTGCTTATCGCGCTGGTCCTGTACGCGCTGCTGCTGATCGTGCGCAACGCGCTGGCCGGGCTGAATCAGCTGCCCGCCGAGGTTCTGGACGCGGCACAGGGGATGGGGTACGGCCGGTTCGCCCGGCTGCTGCGGGTGGACCTGCCGCTCGCGCTGCCCTCGGTCCTCACCGGGCTGCGGCTGGCCACCGTCTCCACGGTGGCGCTTGTCACCGTCGGTTCGCTGATCGGGTACGGCGGCCTCGGCGACCTGATCCTCGGCGGCTTCCGGAACAACTTCTACAAGGCCGAGATCCTCACCGGTACGGTGCTCTGCGTGGCGCTGGGCCTGCTGCTGGACCTGCTGCTGGCCGGTGCGGGCCGGGTGCTCATGCCGTGGACGAGAGGGGCGCGCCGGTGAACGCGATCGGTCAGGCCGTCACCTGGCTCAACGACCCGCTCAACTGGACGAACCCGGGCGGGATCCTGGACCGGCTGGGCGAGCACCTGTGGATCTCGTTCGCCGCCGTGCTGCTCGGCTGCCTGGTCGCCTGGCCGATCGGCCTCTGGCTGGGTCACTCCGGCCGGGGCGGCGGCGTGGTGGTACTGGTCTCCAATGTGACGCTCGCCATCCCGACGGTGGCGCTGCTGACCATCCTGCCGCTCACCGCGATCGGCTTCGGGCAGCGGCCGGTGATCCTGGCGCTTGCCGTGTTCGCGGTGCCGCCGCTGCTGGCCAACGCGTACACGGGCGTGCGGGAGGTGGACCCGGAGGCGCGGGACGCGGCACGCGGCATGGGCCTGTCCGGCGGCCAGCTGCTGACCAGGGTGGAGCTGCCGCTGGCCGTGCCGTACCTGGCGACCGGCTTCCGTACCGCGTCCGTGCAGGTGGTGGCCACGGCCGCGCTGGCGTCCTTCGTGAACGGCGGCGGGCTGGGCCAGATCATCAGCGCCGGGTTCGGTCTGGGGATGTCGGTCGGCGGCGGTCAGATCCTGGCCGGCGCGCTGCTGGTGGCGGTGCTCGCGCTGAGCATCGAGGGCCTGCTGGCGCTTGTCGAGCGTGCGCTGACGCCCCGCCCGCTGCGTCGCGCCCGCCGGACTCGCCGTCGTGTGGCAACCGCCTGAAATACGCCGCTTGATGCGCGGAGAATGACAAGCTCAGAGGGAATAAAGACGGTGCTGTGTCAATCATGAACAGCGCTGGAATATGGATCATGACGATCCGGTGACGACTGTCCGTAAAAGTTGTCGTACCCGTGGTCAAGGATGTTGGGTGAGACGTCGCGGGCGGTCCCAACCCTGGTCAACGGCCAGGCATTCCGCCCGTCGGACACGCGGCCGTTCCCGACCGGGAGCGCGCCGGGACACGGAAGGCGGGCATATGAGATACACGCGTCTGACCCTGAGTGCGCTCGGCGCGCTCGCGGCGGCGACCATTCTGAGTGCTTGCGGTGATGCCGGTTCGTCCGGCACCGCGGCGCCGGCAAGCGCGGCGGCGGGCGCCGGCTGTGCAGGTGTGGCGGGCACCTCGCTCGTCGTGCTCACCGACGACAAGGGCCTGCAGAACACGGACAACGTGCTGCCTGCGATCAGCAAGGCGGCGGCGACGCCGGAGCTGGTCGCGGCGCTGGACAAGGTGTCCGAGTCGCTTGACACCACCAAGCTGATCGCGCTGAACAAGGCGGTCGACGTGGACCGCAAGACGCCCAAGGTGGCGGCGGACGAGTTCGCGGCCACCGCGGGCCTGACCACCGGCATCGCGAAGGGCCCGGGTGGCGAGATCAAGATCGGTGCGGCGAACTTCAGCGAGAACCAGACGCTCGCCGAGCTGTACAACATCGCGCTCACCGCGGCCGGCTACACGGTCACGGTCCAGCAGATCGGCAACCGGGAGCTCTACGAGCCCGCGCTTGAGAAGGGCGAGATCCAGGTCGTCCCGGAGTACGCGGCGACGCTCGCCGACTTCCTGAACGGCAAGGTCAACGGCAAGGACGCGGCGGCGGTCTCCTCCTCCGACCTGACCGCGACCACCACCGCGCTCGCGGGGCTTGGTGACAAGGTCGGCCTGGCGTTCGGCAAGCCGTCCGCAGCCCAGGACCAGAACGCGTTCGCTGTCACCAAGGAGTTCGCGGACAAGTACGAGCTGACCACGCTCAGTGACCTGGCCACGAAGTGCTCGGGCGCGGCGACAGTGCTCGGCGGCCCGGCGGAGTGCCCGCAGCGGCCGAAGTGCCAGGCCGGCCTGGTCAGCGTCTACAGCTTCCAGGCGGGTCAGTTCAGCTCGCTTGACGCGGGCGGCGCCCAGACGAAGAACGCGCTCAAGACCGGCACGGTCTCCGTCGGCCTGGTGTTCTCCTCGGACGGCGAGCTCGCCGCCAGCTGATCTACTCAGTTAAATTCGATCCGGCGTCATCCGCCCTGCTGGGACGGCCATGGCGCCGGATCGTGCTTTTTCGACCGTTTCGCTATTCGGGAACTCTCGGTAGGCTCCAGCACCATGCCAGCCCCTGATCCGGTTGAGGAGCGGGCCAACCCACGCCTGATGAAGGGCCTGCTCTGGGCCGGCATCGGCTTGGCGCCTCTCGCGGCGTTGCTCCTGCTCTTCGGCGACGGCACCGGCACGCTGCGGTTCGCCGTCTTCATCGTCCTCGTGTCGATCGCGTTGATCGGCGTCTCGGTCACCCTCCGTGGTGGATCGAGTGCGTCGCGAGCCGATCTCGAAGAGGCGATGGTCGAGGAGATGGTCCGGCTGCGCGCCGAGGTGCGAAGCGAGATCGCCAACGCGACCCGGGTCGGTCAGGCCGCCTCCAACCAGCGGCTGCAGGCGCTCGGCGCCGCGGTCGACGGGCTGCAGGCCCAGATCGCCGCCGCCGTGCAGGCCGGCGCGTCGGACTCCGGCCCGGCAGTGATCGAAGGGCTTCCCGCCCGGGCCGCGATCGGCGCCTCCGCCGGGGTGCCCGCTCCCGGGGTGCCCGCTCCCGGAGAGGCGGCTGGTCGCGCGACGGCCTCCGCGGGTTACGCCCGTGCCTCCGTCACGCCGCCGGCGCCCGCGCCCGAGGAACAGCCGGACTACGGCCGCCGCGGCTACGGCCAGGACAGTGGCCACGCCCAGGCCGGCGCATACGGCCAGGACAATGCCTACGGCCAGGACAAGGCATACGGCCAGGACAATGCCTACGGTCAGGACAAGGCATACGGCCAGGACAAGGCATACGGCCAAGACAAGTCGTACAACCAGGACAAGGCCTACGGTGGCCAGGGCAGCGGCGGATACGCGCCGGACCAGGAGAACGCCTACGGCGGCGACCAGGACGGCTACACGCCGCGCCGGGCCCAGCCGGCCGAGGGCGGCTACACCGGCCGCCGGTCCGCCGCCGTCGAGCCGGACGAGATCTACAGCCCGAACTCGTACAGGCCCGACGACCGCCGGGCGGCCGAGAGCCGTGGCAGCCGCCGGGCCGCCGAGGACCGCGCCGACAACGACTACGGCCAGGACGACAGGTCCGGTTACGAGCGCTCCGGCTACGAGAAGGACGGTTACGAGAAGGACGGCTACGACCGGGCCCGTGAGGACGACGGCCGCTACGACCGGTCCCGCGGCTACGACCAGGACGACGACCGCCGCGATCGACGCCAGGACCGCGGCGCCGACGAGTCCTCCCGCTCCCGGGCCGGCGCCTCCGCACGTGTCGGGCGCGCAGCGGGCGGCCGGGCCCAGGTCGGCCGCGGGCAGCTGGCCGGCGGGATCGTGCGGCACACCGAGACAGTGCACGTCACCACGCGCTCGACGATCGTGGATCCGCGCGGTGACAACGGCTCGCTCTACGGCACCGGCGAGTTCAACGGCCCGCGCGGCGGCTACGGCGACGACTACGGCCGGGAGACGCCGGCCCCCGGCCGCCGGGCCCGCAACTTCGATCCGGGCGCCCGCGACTTCGATCCCACCTACCGCGAGCTGCGCGGCGGTGGCTACGGCGACGGCCAGGAGCGCGAGGAGACCACGGAGGACGTGGCCGGCCGGCGCGCGGCCCGCCCCGGCCAGCCGAGCTGGGGTGGGCAGAACGATCGCGACGAGCCGAACCCCTACGACCGCCGGGACCAGGTCAACCCGTACGACCGTCCCGCGCTTGAGGCGTCCGCGGAACCGAGTTGGTCACAGGTGCGCCAGGAGGGCGACCGTTACGCGGCGGTCCGCCAGGACGACAGGGGCCAGGAGCTGCGCGTCGGCGAGCGACGGTCAAGCGTCCGGTCCGACGAGAGCGGCACGGAGATGCGCGTCGAGGACCGCTGGTCCTCGGTCCGCCGCGACGACCGCGCCCCGAACCCGTACGACCGCGGCGCTCCTGATCAGGGTTCGCACACCGGGCAGATGCGCCGGGTCGTTGATCAAGGCCCGCGCACCGGCCAGATCCCGCGCGCGATCGACCAGGGCCCGCGCACCGGCCAGATACCCCGCGTCGCGGGCGAGGACCCGCAGCCGTGGCGCACCCAGCAGCGTGGCGGCCGCCGGGACGAGCCGTGGCGCGTCGGTCCCGCGGAAGCGCCACCGGGCACCCAGGACTCCGGCCGCTACGACGAGCCGCGCGGCCGCTACGAGGAGCCCAAGGGCCGTTACGAGGAACCCAAGGGCCGTTACGACGAACCCAAGGGCCGCTACGAGGAGCCCCGGGGCCGGTACGAGGAGCCGCAGGACCGCTATGAGGAGCCGCGCGGCCGGTACGGCGACGACTGGCGGGCCGAGCGTGACCGTGGGGACTACCGCGAGCCGCCCGCGCGCGAACCCCAGCGGTTCGACCCGTCCAGCCTGTACGGCGAGGTCAGCCAGTTCACCGGCGACCAGCGTGCGATCTCCGCGATCGAGTGGGACCGGGAGGACTACCGCCGCCGGTAGCCCGCCTTACTTGTCGATGTCCCCGACCACGAAGAACATCGAGCCGAGGATTGCGATCAGGTCCGGCACCAGGCACCCCTGGAGCAGCGTGGACAGCGCCTGCACGTTCGCGTACGACGCGGTCCGCAGCTTGAGCCGCCAGGGCGTCTTCTCGCCGCGCGACACCAGGTAGTAGCCGTTGATGCCGAGCGGGTTCTCGGTCCACGCGTAGGTGTGCCCCTCCGGCGCCTTGACCACCTTCGGCAGCCGCACGTTTACCGGCCCGGTGATCCGGTCCACCCGGTCCAGGCACGTCCGGGCGAGGTCGAGTGACGCGTACACCTGGTCCAGCAGCACCTCGAAGCGCGCGTGGCAGTCGCCGGTCGTGCGTGTCACCACTGGCACGGAAAGCTCCCCGTAGGCCAGGTACGGCTCGTCCCGCCGCAGGTCCAGGTCGAGCCCGGAGGCGCGCGCGACAGGTCCGGACGCGCCGAACGCGGCCGCGTCCTCCGCGCTGAGCACGCCCACGCCCACGGTCCGGGCCAGGAAGATCTCGTTGCGCCGGATCAGGTGGTCCAGGTCCGGCATGCGCCTGCGTACCGCGTCGATCGCGTCTCTCGCCCGCCCGGTCCAGCCGTACGGGACCTCCTCCTTCAGCCCGCCGACCCGGTTGAACATGAAGTGCATGCGCCCGCCGGAGACCTCCTCCATCACGGCCTGCAGCACCTCCCGCTCGCGGAAGGCGTAGAACATCGGCGTGATCGCGCCGATCTCAAGCGGGTACGAGCCGAGGAACATCAGGTGGTTGAGCACCCGGTTCAGCTCGGCGAGCGCGGTGCGCAGCCAGACCGCCCGCTCCGGCACCTCCAGGCCCATCAGCCGCTCGACCGCGAGCACCACGCCGAGCTCGTTGGAGAACGCGGAGAGCCAGTCGTGCCGGTTCGCCAGCACGATGATCTGCCGGTAGTCGCGCACCTCGAACAGCTTCTCCGCGCCGCGGTGCATGTAGCCGACGATCGGCTCGCAGTCGACCACCCGCTCGCCGTCGAGCCGCAGCTTGAGCCGCAGCACGCCGTGCGTGGACGGATGCTGCGGCCCGATGTTGAGCACCATGTCCGCGGTGTCCAGCCCGGCCTGCGTCCCGACCGTCACCTCGCGCAGCTCCGATGATTCGCTCGCAGGCTCGCTCATGCCCTCATGCTGCCATCTTCATCGCTGAATGGGTGCGCCACGCCGATCGCCTGCACCAGCCACAGGTGCCCGCCCAGCCCGGCCGGATCGAGCAGCTCACCCACCTCGGACGCGCGTGCCAGCCCGCGCAGGTAGCCGCCGGGGTCGGTGGAGGCCAGGCCGATCGGTGGTCGCGTCGCATCGGCCCCGAGCGCCTGCAGCGCTTTTCTTTGCACAATCAGCTGGTACGGGTCCCCGTCCCTCTTCGCTCCTACGAGGGATGCGGTCCCGGCGTCGGCCACCGCGTCCATCGCGACATGAGCGGTGATGTCAGTGCTGCCGTCCGCCCGCGGCGCCACCTGCCGCCCGTCCCGGTAC
Organism: Catenuloplanes sp. NPDC051500; assembly: GCF_044454585.1. Taxonomy (NCBI): domain Bacteria; kingdom Bacillati; phylum Actinomycetota; class Actinomycetes; order Micromonosporales; family Micromonosporaceae; genus Catenuloplanes; species Catenuloplanes sp. NPDC051500. The sequence continues at coordinate 10,600 of NZ_JBITDX010000006.1, read as the reverse complement.
CCGGTCAGCGTGCCGTCCAGCGGGCGCCCGTCCCGCAGATGTCCATAGTCGATCGTCAGGGCGATGCCGCGGTCGACCTGTCGTACCGCCGCGGCCCAGGCCCGATCGCGGGTGTGCCCGACCTCGGCCCGCGCGCCCGGCGGCAGCGGCGGATACCAGCGCGCCAGCCAGGCCGCGTCCTCGTCGGCCACCGGCGGCCCGAGCGAGTCGTCGGTGAGTACGTAGCGAAGGCCCGCGCCGGTCGCCTCGACCACGTCGCACGGCACGTTGTCCAGCCACTCGGTGGAGATCAGCGCGCCGACGATCGCGTCCGGAATGCGGTGCGCCCAGCCGATGTCCGGCGGAAGCGCCTCGGGCCGCCCGGCCAGGTCGACGGCGACCGGGCGCAGCCGCCCCCCGAACTCTGCCCCCTGCCTCCGGGCGACGGCCAGCAGCAGCTCACCACGCCCGGCGCCGACGTCCACGAGAAGGAAAGGGTCAGGCCGGCCGAGCGCCTCGTCCACCCGCAGGAGAAGCCGGGCGAGCGCGTCGGCGAACGCGGGCGTCGCATGCACGCTGGTCCGGAAGTGCGCGCCGGGGCCGGCGGTTCCCGGCCGGGTGAAGAAGCCGCCCGGCCCGTAGAGCGCGGTCTCCATCGCCGGACGCCATCGAAGGCTGTTCATGCCGAGTTCAGGGGACGTCATCGTGGACACCCTACGGTCGGGCGCTGCTCTGGCCGTACCCCTGCTGCTCCTGACGACGACCGCGGTTCCGGCGGCCGCCCATGGGCCGCAACGGCTCGCGAGACTTAACGCGTCCGTGGAGACGCCGGCGTGGCACGACGACGAGGCGAGTGGCGACGCGGACGACCCGGCGATCTGGGTGCACCCGTCGAACGTCACGTTCGTCGATGCGGGCTTCCTGCGCTGACCGGGTGCGACGACCGTCCGGGTCGGTCCCGGGCGGTCGTGGTGAAGGTTTTCACACACGCTTGTATCAGCTCTGAAACACTGGCGCATACTGGCCCCGACCGGTACCCACCTTTCGAGGACTGGATCGCTGACATGGCCGCATCGATGCGCCGCTCCGCCATCTCAAAGCCTGTATCCCCAGCCGCCACGCTTGCCGTCGGGATCGTCGGCGCGGGCCGGGTGGGCGCCACGCTCGGCGCCGCGCTCGCCGCGGCCGGACACCAGGTGATCGCCGCGTCCGGCGCCTCGGACGCCACCACCGAGCGGATCGACAGGCTGCTGCCGGACGCCGCCCACCTGCCACCCACCCGGGTCGCCCGCGCGGCCACCGACCTGCTGCTGATCGCGGTGCCGGACGACGCGATCGCGGCAGTTGCCCGCGGGCTCGCGGACGACGGCGCGCTACGCCCCGGCCAGGTCGTCGCGCACACGTCCGGTGCGCACGGGCTCGCGACGCTTGATGCGGCAGTCGCGCGCGGCGCCCGCCCGCTCGCGCTGCATCCGGCGATGACGTTCACCGGCCGCGCGGAGGATCTGGCCCGGCTGCGCGGCATCTCCTACGGCGTGACCGCTCGCGCGGACGTCCGCCCGTTCGCGGCCCGGCTCGTCGAGCAGCTCGGCGGCGCGGTCGAGTGGATCCGCGAGGACGATCGCGCGCTCTACCACGCGTCGCTCGCACACGGCGCCAACCACCTGATCACGCTTGTCAACGACGCGCTGGACCGGCTGCGCGACGCCGGCGTGCGGCATCCGGAGCGGGTGCTGGCGCCGCTGCTGCGCGCCTCGCTCGAGAACGCGCTGGCGTTCGGCGATGCGGCGCTGACCGGCCCGGTCTCCCGGGGCGACGCCGGCACTGTCGCCCGCCACCTCGCGGAACTGACCGAGGTCGCGCCGGACTCCGTCGCGGTCTACCGGGCGCTGGCCCGGCGCACCGCCGACCGGGCGATCTCCGCCGGCCGGCTCCGCCCCGTCGACGCCGAGCCGCTGCTCGACGTCCTCGCCGACGCCCGGGAGGGCATCCCGCATGACGACCTCTGAGCTGGTGAACAGCGTCGCGGACCTGGCCGACGCCCGGGCGAAGCTGGCCGGCCGCGTCGCCGTGGTGATGACCATGGGCGCGCTGCACGAGGGCCACGAGGCGCTGATGCGCGCGGCCCGGGAGCGTGCCGACCGGGTGATCGTCACCATCTTCGTGAACCCGCTGCAGTTCGGCCCTACCGAGGACCTGGACCGCTATCCGCGCACGCTCGACTCCGACCTGGAGATCTGCGCGCGGGCCGGGGTCGACCTGGTCTTCGCGCCGTCCGCCCGGGAGATGTACCCGGACGGCCCGCCGCAGGTCCGCCTCAACCCGGGTCCGCTCGGCGAGGAGTTGGAAGGGGCGAGCCGGCCCGGCTTCTTCCACGGCGTGCTCACAGTGGTGCTCAAGCTGCTCCAGCTCACCCGCCCGGACCTGACATTTTTCGGCGAGAAGGACTACCAGCAGCTCACGCTGGTCAGGCGAATGGTCCGGGACCTGAACGTGCCGGTGGAGGTGATCGGCGTGCCGACCGTGCGCGAGCCGGACGGCCTGGCGCTGTCCAGCCGCAACCGGTACCTCTCCGCGGCGGAGCGGTCGGCCGCGCTTGCGCTCTCCGCAGGCCTGCGTGCCGCAGCGGAGGCCGCCGCCGCGGGCAGCTCGGTGGCGGACGCGCTCGCCGTCGCGCACGCGAAGATCACGAACGAGCCGGGGGTACGCCTGGACTATCTGGTCCTGCTCGCCCCTGATCTCGGCCCGGCGCCGGAGCACGGCCCGGCCCGACTGCTTGTCGCCGCGAAGGCCGGCACCACCCGGCTGATCGACAACATTCCGATAGAACTGCGCTGAGCTGCGGAAACCCGGGCAGGCCGGATGCTCGATCGAGCACGCGGCATGCCGGGTTTCCCTCCGGACGTTACGTTAGGCATCCGGGTCCGTTTCGGGCCACGCGCCGGGTAGGTCGACCGGCGCGGTTACGTGGGGAGGTTTCTCGGATGCGACGCTCGGTGGCGGCGCTGGCGCTCGGCGCCCTGATGACGGCCGGACTGGCCGGTTGTGGCATGCCGGAGGGCGTTGACGGCGAGCTGACCGACGACTGGGGTGCGATCGCGGCGCCGGCGTCGTTCGTGCCGTCCGCCGGGGTCTGCTACTCGACGGACTTCGCGCCGGTCGCGTTGCGCACGCTCTCCACGCCTGTGGACTGCGCCCAGGATCACCGTACCGAGACCGCGTTCGTCGGGACGTTCACCGGCGAGACCGCCGCGGCGGACAAGCCGCCGGCCAGGGACGCGGGCGGTGCGCAGGCCGCGTTCGCCGAGTGTGACAAGCAGTCGGCCACGTACCTGGGTGCGGACTGGCGGCTCGGGCGTCTCGCACTCGGCCTGGCGCTCCCGTCCGACAAGGCCTGGGCCGGTGGCGCCCGCTGGTACCGCTGCGACGTGACCGAGCGGTCGAACGTCGAGGAGAACGGCACCACTGTGGTCCGCAAGGGCTCGGCCAAGGACGGGCTCAAGGCGGAGGACGCGCCGCTGCGTCTCGGCTGCTACACGATGGATGTGCAGAGCACGCTCGAGATCACCAAGATGGCCGCGGCCGACTGTACGAAGGAGCACAACGGCGAGTTCGTCGGTGTCTGGCAGGCCCCGGCCAACACGAAGTACCCGCAGGTCACCGACGTCGCGGCCTGGCAGACCTTCTACAACAACTGCCGCCAGCGCATCGCCGACTACGTCAAGGTGCCGAAGGACGACGACCTCGCGGCCCGCAGCGGCGTCGCGCCGGTCCTGGCCAACGAGGCCGACTGGAAGACCGGTGACCGCGGCGCCCGCTGCTACATCTGGCTCCAGGACCTCAAGATCAGCAAGACGCTGCGTGCCGCCGGTCCGAACGCGCTGCCGGTCACGGACTGACCGCGGCCGGGGAGCGCGAGCGATTAGGCCCACTTTTCGCCGACGGCGCTCCCCAAGTGCGGGCGCGTCGAGTTGACTGGAGGGATGCGTCCACTCGATCTTCCGGCTCTGCCGACGCGTCTTGCCGCCCCGGCGCCGGGCTGGACCGAGACCACCGACGTCATCGTGGTGGGTTCCGGTATCGCCGGGCTTACCGCCGCGTTGCATCTTCGCGAAGGCGGAATTCACGTCACGGTGGTTACCAAGGTCAACATCGATGACGGGTCGACCAGGTGGGCGCAGGGCGGCATCGCCGCGGTGCTGGATCCGCTTGACACGCCGGATGCGCACGCGTACGACACGGAGCTGGCCGGCGTCGGCCTCTGTGACGAGGACGCGGTGCGGGCGCTCGTGGAGGAGGGCCCGGCCCGGGTCCGTGAGCTGATCCGGATCGGCGCCGAGTTCGACCGCGACGACGAGGGTGCGCTGCTGCTCACCCGGGAGGGCGGCCACCGGGCCAACCGGATCATCCACGCGGGCGGCGACGCCACCGGTGCGGAGGTCCAGCGCGCACTGCATGCCGCTGTCGGCCGTGACCCGTGGATCCGGATGGTCGAGCACGCGCTTGTCCTCGACCTGCTCACGGACGCGTCCGGCCGGGCCTGCGGCATCACGCTTCACGTGCTCGGCGAGGGCGAGGAGGACGGCGTCGGTGCCATCCTGGGCCGCGCGGTGGTCCTGGCCACCGGCGGGATGGGCCAGATCTTCGCGTCCACCACGAACCCGTCCGTCTCGACCGGCGACGGCGTGGCGCTCGCGCTGCGGGCCGGCGCCGAGGTCACCGACGTCGAATTCGTCCAGTTCCACCCGACCTCGTTCGTCAGCGGCGCGGTCAGCTCGGTACAGCGCCCGCTGATCTCCGAGGCGCTTCGGGGTGAGGGCGCGCACCTGGTCGACGGCGACGGCAAGCGGTTCATGGTCGGCCAGCACGAGCTTGCCGAGCTGGCCCCGCGCGACGTGGTGGCGAAGGGCATCCACCGGGTGCTGCTGTCCGAGGGCTCGGACCACGTCTACCTGGACGCCCGGCACCTGGGCCGGGAGTTCCTGGAGCACAGGTTCCCGACGATCCTGGCGTCCTGCCGTGCGGCCGGCGTGGACCCGGTGACCGACCTGATCCCGGTCGCACCGGCCGCCCACTATGCCTCCGGCGGCGTCCGCACCGACCTGCACGGCCGCACCAGCATCCCCGGGCTCTACGCCTGTGGTGAGGTCGCCTGCACCGGCGTGCACGGTGCGAACCGGCTGGCCAGCAACTCGCTGCTGGAGGGCCTGGTCTTCTCCCGCCGAATCGCCGACGACATCCGCCGTGAGCTGCCGCCGCAGTCCGAGCCGGTGATCCCGGACGCGGCGCCGGGCTGGGTGGTGGACGAGAACGCGCGGCCGGACCTGCAGCGCGCGATGAGCCGCGGCGCGGGCGTGCTGCGTTCCGGTGGTTCGCTTGTCGGCACGGCCGCCGCGCTCACCGCCACGGCCGGCCGCCGTGGCACGCCGCGCACCGCCAGCTGGGAGGCGACGAACCTGCTGACCGTGGCGACCGCACTGACCGGCGCGGCGTACGCCCGGCAGGAGACCCGCGGCTGCCACTGGCGGGAGGATTTCGGCGTGGCGGAGGACGAGTGGCGCGGCCACCTGATCGCCGCACTTGCCGAGGACGGAAGACCCACCCACACCTGGGAGCCGATCGCATCATGAGCTTTTCTGAGGCAACAGTGAAAGCGCTCGACGAGGCCGGGCTGCCGGTCGCGGAGATCGAGCGGATCGTCCGGACCGCGCTCGACGAGGATCTCGGCCCGGAGCACCGCGACGTGACAAGCGAGTCCACGATTCCGGCTGGGCAGACCGACACGGCGGACCTGGTGGCGCGCGCGGACGGCGTGGTGGCCGGGCTCGCGGTCGCCGCCGCGGTCTTCGAGCTCTCCTCCGGCCGTACCGCCGAGGTGGTGTTGATCTCGAAAGACGGCACGCCTGTGAAGCGGGGCGATGTGCTGGCCACCGTGACCGGACCCACCCGCGCGCTGCTGACGGCGGAGCGCACCGCGCTCAACCTGCTCTGCCGGGCCTCCGGCGTGGCGACGCACACGAGGGCCTGGGCGAACGAGCTGGCCGGCACGAAGGCGACGGTGCTTGACACCCGGAAGACCACGCCGGGCCTGCGGGTGCTGGAGAAGTACGCGGTGCGGGCCGGCGGCGGCACGAACAAGCGGATGGGCCTCTACGACGTCGCCATGATCAAGGACAACCACAAGCTTGCGGCCGGTGGACTCACCGCGGCCTACCGGCGGGTGCGGGAGACGTTCCCGGACGTGCCGGTGCAGGTGGAGGTGACCACTGTCGCGGAGGCGGTCGAGTCGGTCGAGGCCGGCGCGGACTTCCTGCTGTGCGACAACATGAGCCCGGCGCTGCTGCGCGAGGTGGTGGCCGCGGTCGGGGACCGGGCCGAGCTGGAGGCGACCGGCGGGCTGACGCTTGCGGTGGCGGCCGAGTACGGCGCGACCGGCGTGGACTACCTGTCGGTCGGCGGCCTGACCCACTCGTCGCCGATCCTGGACATCGCCATGGACCTGCGACCGGGGAAGAATGCCTGATCGCTAGGCTTCCACCGTGCTGCTCTGCATCGACATCGGAAACACGAACACCGTTCTGGCCACGTTCGACGGTGACCAGCTCCGGCACTCCTGGCGGATCAAGACCGACGCCCGGTCCACCGCCGACGAGCTGGGGCTGATGTTCCGCGGGCTGCTGGCCGGTGATGCCGTGGAGATCACCGGGGTGGCGGCCTGCTCGACAGTGCCGGCCGCCCTCCGCAACCTGCGCACGATGCTGGCCAAGTACTACGACGCGGTCCCGCACGTGATCGTGGAGCCGGGCGTGCGCACCGGCGTGCAGCTGGCGATCGACAATCCCAAGGAGGTCGGCGCGGACCGCGTGGTCAACACGCTCGCCGCGCACAGCCTCTACGGCGGTCCGTCGATCGTTGTCGACTTCGGCACCACCACGAACTTCGACGTGATCAGTGCGCGAGGCGAGTTCCTCGGTGGTGCGTTCGCGCCCGGAATCGAGATCTCGTTCGACGCGCTCGCGGCCCGCGCCGCGCAGCTGCGGAAGGTGGAGGCCACCAAGCCGCGGTCGGTGATCGGCAAGAACACGGTGGAATGCCTCCAATCCGGTCTCTACTTCGGTTTCGCGGGTCAGGTCGACCGGATCGTGGAGCGGATGACCGAGGAGATCGGTGAGGTCAAGGCCGTGATCGCGACCGGCGGCCTGGCGCCGCTTGTGGTCGCGGAGTGCCGCACGATCACGCACCATGAACCCATGATCACGTTGATCGGCCTTCGCATGGTCTTCGAGCGCAACGTTTAATTGGCCCGGTTCCAAAGAACAGGCGGGTGTACGTGACCTCGCGTGCACCCGTCGCTCGCCGAGTTGATATTTAGCCCCATTCCGTGACGGACAGCAATCCGTCGGACACGCAAGCGGGGTGAATCGGCGTCGGCCTTTATCCTTGCCGCGACGTGGAGAGTGGTACCCGCCGGGCCGGTGGCATCACTGCGGAGTAGAGTCCGAAATGCTCCGTTCTCCGTGTTCCGGTGTGACGGGGCGTGACTGCGGACACAACATCCACCTAGCAGGTCGCCAGGTAGCACTTGAGCGCCTCGCGGATTTCCGGTCACGATCCGGCCTCGTATCGAGGGTGAATACCTTCCAAGCGAGCAGTCGAGAATGTCGCTTCGGTGCCATGTCACCGGCTTGACCAGGTAATCCGTTCAACTTCGGCATTGTGGAAAGCCGCTGGACGGTTCCCCGCACGGCACGCCACAAGACCCTTGCCCATCCTATTGACGGGCGACGCATCTTTTGAGTTATTGTTCAGGTATTGCGGGAGAAACTTGCTCGGAAGGATAACGGCCCGTGGCCAAGCAGATCATTCACAAGCTGGTCGACGACATCGACGGCGGCGACGCGGACGAGACGGTCAAGTTCGCCCTCGACGGTGTGCAGTACGAGATCGACCTCTCGAAGAAGAACGCTGAGAAATTGCGGACGCTTTTCGAGCCGTACCTGGGCGCCGGCACTAAGGTCGGCCGGGGCGGTGTCGTTGTCGGTGGGCGCGCCGCACGAGGCCGTGGCGGTGCGGCGGCGGACCGGGAGCAGAACAAGGCAATTCGTCTTTGGGCCAAGAACTCGGGCAAGGAGATCTCCGACCGCGGGCGCATCCCGCAGGAGATCGTCGACGAGTTTCACGCGAAGGGCCCCGGGCGCTGACCGGCCGGTAGCTTCACTGTCCGGGCTCTCCGGAGTCTTGACATGGTCGAAGGCCCGCGACGCACACCGCGTCGCGGGCCTTCGTGCATGTTTTACCTGCTTACAGCGTTATCCACAGGCACCTGTGTATAACCACAGGCCTTGTGGATAACTCTGTGGACCTGTGGATTTCGCTCTCCGCGTACTGCCGCCGGCGGGGGAACAGGCGTTCGCCGTGGCAGGTTGGTAGAGACGTCGCTGACCGCTGTTACTCAGGAGCTTTCCAGAAACGATGGGGCCGCTTCGAGGAGCGGCGAAGTCGGTCGGCGGCGATAGAGTGATGGCACGGACCCTCCTCGTGTTGGTCCGGACGTGGCGCCGCCACGTTGCTCGACTCACAAGATCGAGTGCGCACGGCACGTGAGGAGCACAAGGGATATGTTCGAGCGATTCACCGACCGAGCGCGTCGGGTTGTCGTCCTGGCTCAAGAAGAAGCCCGGATGCTCAACCACAACTACATCGGCACCGAGCACATCCTGCTGGGCCTCATCCACGAGGGTGAGGGCGTCGCCGCCAAGGCCCTGGAAAGCCTGGGCATCTCGCTTGAAGGCGTGCGCCAGCAGGTCGAAGAAATCATTGGTCAGGGCCAGCAAGCCCCCAGCGGACACATCCCCTTCACGCCCCGGGCCAAGAAGGTCCTGGAGCTGTCCCTGCGCGAGGCGCTGCAGCTCGGCCACAACTACATCGGCACCGAGCACATCCTGCTCGGCCTGATCCGCGAGGGCGAGGGCGTCGCCGCGCAGGTCCTGGTCAAGCTGGGTGCCGACCTCAACCGGGTGCGCCAGCAGGTCATCCAGCTCCTCTCCGGCTACCAGGACAAGGGCGCCACCGCGGCCACCACGGCCACCGGCGAGGCGGCCCCGTCCACAAGCCTGGTGCTCGACCAGTTCGGGCGGAACCTCACCCAGGCCGCCCGCGAGGGCAAGCTCGACCCGGTCATCGGCCGGGACAAGGAGATCGAGCGGGTCATGCAGGTGCTGTCCCGCCGCACCAAGAACAACCCGGTCCTGATCGGCGAGCCCGGCGTGGGCAAGACCGCAGTGGTCGAGGGCCTCTCGCAGAAGATCATCAAGGGCGAGGTGCCGGAGACGCTTAAGGACAAGCAGCTCTACACGCTTGACCTCGGCGCGCTCGTGGCCGGCTCGCGGTACCGCGGTGATTTCGAGGAGCGCCTGAAGAAGGTGCTCAAGGAGATCCGCACGCGCGGCGACATCATCCTGTTCATCGACGAGATCCACACCCTGGTCGGCGCGGGCGCGGCCGAGGGCGCGATCGACGCCGCGAGCATCCTCAAGCCGATGCTGGCCCGCGGCGAGCTGCAGACCATCGGCGCCACCACGCTTGATGAGTACCGCAAGCACCTGGAGAAGGACGCGGCCCTCGAACGCCGCTTCCAGCCCATCCAGGTCGGTGAGCCGTCGCTGGCCCACACCATCGAGATCCTCAAGGGTCTGCGCGACCGTTACGAGGCCCACCACCGGGTCTCGATCACGGACGCGGCGCTTGTCGCGGCCGCCACGCTTGCCGACCGGTACATCTCCGACCGCTACCTGCCGGACAAGGCGATCGACCTGATCGACGAGGCCGGCGCACGGATGCGCATCCGCCGGATGACCGCGCCGCCGGACCTCCGCGAGTTCGACGAGAAGATCGCCGAGGTACGCCGCGGCAAGGAGTCCGCGATCGACGCGCAGGACTTCGAGCGTGCCGCCCAGCTGCGCGACAAGGAGAAGCAACTGCTCTCCCAGAAGGCACAGCGGGAGAAGCAGTGGAAGGCCGGCGATCTGGACGTCGTCAGCGAGGTCGACGACGAGCAGATCGCTGAGGTGCTCGGTAACTGGACCGGCATCCCGGTCTACAAGCTCACCGAGGAGGAGACCTCGCGCCTGCTGCGCATGGAGGACGAGCTGCACAAGCGCGTCGTCGGCCAGTCGGACGCGGTCAAGGCCGTCTCCAAGGCGATCCGGCGTACGCGTGCGGGCCTGAAAGACCCGAAGCGCCCGTCCGGCTCGTTCATCTTCGCCGGCCCCTCGGGCGTGGGTAAGACGGAGCTCTCCAAGGCGCTTGCCGAGTTCCTGTTCGGCTCGGAAGATGCGCTGATCCAGCTGGACATGTCGGAGTTCCACGACAGGTACACGGTGTCGCGTCTGGTGGGTGCGCCTCCCGGTTACGTCGGTTACGACGAGGGTGGTCAGCTGACGGAGAAGGTGCGTCGTAAGCCGTTCTCCGTGGTGCTCTTCGACGAGATCGAGAAGGCTCACCCGGACGTCTTCAACACGTTGCTCCAGATTTTGGAGGATGGTCGTCTGACGGATGGTCAGGGGAGGATCGTGGACTTCAAGAACACGGTCATCATCCTGACCACGAACCTGGGTACGCG
>NZ_JBITDX010000005.1:331478-425464 GCF_044454585.1 Catenuloplanes sp. NPDC051500 | reverse complement strand
TCACGCTGACCCGGATCAAGCACCAAAGGCGCGGCGGCACGATTCACAACCGCCACCGTACCAACCGACTACCTATTTACGAGACAGAACACTAGCGCGGGTCCCTGAGGCTTGAGGTGAAGGCGCGCCACGAGCCGGGCGAGAAGGCCAGCACCGCACCGGCCGGTTCCTTGGAGTCACGGACGGCGATGAAGGCACCGAGGTTGTCCGCGACCTCGACGCATTGGTTCGCACCACTCCGGCTTGACTTGCGCCAGCGAGCGCTCGACGAGTCAATCACTGCGATTCAACTCCCCTATAAGTCTGTCGATCAAGACCGCTGAATCACTCTCACTCAGCGCCGATGCGGTAAGGCTAACCCAAACTTCTTCATAGGCGGCTATCTCTTGGCTTTTATCGAGATAGATCGCCCCTGTGAGTGATTCGCTGTAGACCGTTGGAGGTTCTCTTCGCTCATTTCCCTCGGATGGAAATTCCAGAATCGTGAAAGCACCCGCCGCGGACGCGCGATGCAGACCTCCGGAGAGCGGGAGGATGCGGATGGATATGTGCGGTTGCTCGCCGGCCTTCTGGAGGTACGCCAGCTGCCGTGCCAGCACGCCGGGCGGACCCGGGTCGCGGCGCAGCACCGTCTCCTCGACGATCGCCTCGAGCGTCGGCGGCTCCGGGAACGGCCTGGCGAGCAGCGCCTGCCGCTCCGCCCGCAGCTCGACCCGCTTGCGACGGTCCTCGTCGCTCATCCCGGGCTGGTCGGCCCGGATCGCCGCGTCCGCGTAACCGCTCGACTGGAGCAGGCCCGGGACCAGGGACGGCTCGTACATCCGCAGGCGGGACGCGGCGGCCTCCATGCCCACGTACATCTCGAACCAGCGCGGCACCACGTCGCCGTACGAGTGCCACCAACCCTTGGCCTTGGTCTCCCTGGCCAGCGCGACCAGGGCCTCAGTCATCTCCGCCGACGCGCCGTACCGCTGGCAGAGCACCTTCACGTCGGCGCCGCGCACCGGCACCGCGCCCTTCTCGATCCGCCACAGCTTCTGGATGGAACACTCCAGCTCAGCGGCGGCGGCCTTGACCGTGACCCCGGCCTGCTCTCGCAGGCGCCGCAGATATCTGCCCAGCTGACGGCGGGGGACCGTCGATCCCGGCTCGGCGTCCACGCACTGTCCTCCGCTCATGGAATGCTCGGACTTCCGTCATGGAATGCCTACCGACCGATCAAGGCGAAAGTCAATGGCAGAGGACGATTTCAGGCCATGGAATATTGCACCGTCGGTCCTTAGCCCAAATGATTGGACGGCGCGGCCCGGTCTCGGGCCGCCGACGTCCACTGCCGCGGCCGGGCGGCACAGCGACGGGGAAGCGACGCTGCCCCGTTCGTGCCAGTCCGGGAGGTGCGCGGTGTCGTTCGAGCGAAGATGTGGGGATTCACGTTTGTCCGGTGTGCGGCGAGTTCTATTCTCTTCAAGCGCCCACGGGCCGGGGCGGACAAGATGAATGAATTTTCTACTCACCCGCCGGCGACCGGGCTGCCGGGCGTCCGGCACATTCCGGATGTGGGCTGGCAGTGCGCGCGCTGCCGGTGCGAATGGCCGTGTGACACCTACAAGTGGACGGCGTTGCGCGACTACCGCCGGAACCGCGTCGCACTCGCCATGCTGATGGCTACGTACCTGGACCGCTTCGCGCGGGACCGGCCGGTCGTGGAGTGCGCCCGCGCCCGCGCCGGAGCCCGGTTCCTCGGCTGGTGCCGCACCCGGCGGCCGGGGCGGGCCGCATGGTGACCCCGCACGCCCGCCGCCCGGCCCCGGCCGAGCCGATCGTGGGCGAGACGCTGCACCTCCGCGAGCAGGACTACCGGTTCGGCGTCGGCGCGCTGATCGCCACCGTGTCGTTCGTGGTGGACCAGGTGTACTTCGACAACGAGCCGTGGTGGCACATCCGCGCCTGGTGCCGGCGGGCGATGTCCGACCCCGGCGCACAGCGCGAGCTGTACGTACGCGCCCGCGCCGTCCCGCCCGCGCGGCACCCCGGCTGGGTCTGAGCGTGCGGCCCTACCCCCAGGGGCCGAACGCCCGCTCCCCGTTCGCGGACACCGCGGCGCACAGCCCGTCCAGGTCGCGGCCGGTGGTCTCGGCGAGCACGCGCATGGTCAGTGGGATCAGGTACGACGCGTTGGGCCGCCCCCGGTACGGCGACGGCGTCAGATACGGCGCGTCCGTCTCCACGAGCAGGTGCTCCGGCGGCGTGATCCGGGCCGCCGCGCGCAGGTGCTCCGCGTTCTTGAACGTCACGGTCCCGGCGAAGCTGAGCAGGTAGCCGCGGCGCACACACTCGGCCGCGAACTCCTCGTCGCCGGAGAAGCAGTGCAGCACCACAGTGTCCGGCGCGCCCTCGGCGTCAAGCACGCGAAGCACGTCCGCATGCGCGTCCCGGTCGTGGATCATGAGCGCCTTGCCGTACCGCTTGGCGAAGCCGATGTGCGCGCGGAAACTCTCCTCCTGCGCGGCCCGCCCCTGCTCCCCGGTCCGGAACGTGTCGAGCCCGGTCTCGCCGATCGCGCGCACCCGGTCCTGCGCGGCCAGCGCCTCGATCTCCCGCAGCGCCGCGTCCAGCCCGGCACCCAGCCGGGGCGCGTCGTTCGGGTGCAGCGCCACGGCGGCCAGCACGGACCTGTGCTTCGCGGCCAGCTCCGCGCCCCACCGGGAGGAGGCCACGTCCACACCGACCTGCACCAGCCGGTCGACGCCCACCGAGGCGGCGGCGTCCACCAGCCGCTGCACCGGGTCCCCGGCCTCGGCGGAGCCGGGCATACCGGCACCTCCGGCGGAGCCGGGCACGCCCGCCTCATGCACCGTGATGTCCAGGTGGGTGTGGCTGTCGATCACCGGGACCGTCAGCGGCTCCGGCGCCTCGGGGAACTCGCCCATCCGGCGGGCACTGGTCTTCTCGCGACTAGTCATCGCCGCACAGGCTAACCCGGGCGAAGCGCGGCCCGGACATCCACGCCAGACGCCGCACCCGCCTCCGGAGGACGCGACGCCGGCGCTACCTCCGCGCGCCGAGCGCCTTCGCCACCGCCGTGAGCAGGCTCTCCCGGTTGAACGGCTTCTGGATCAGCGTGCTGTCCTCGTCCAGGTGCCCGCGCGGGTTGAGCACGCCTGCCGTGTACCCGGACATGAACAACACCCGCAGGTCCGGGTAGAGCGCGCGCATCTCCTTGGCCAGCTCCGAGCCGGTCATGCCGGGCATCACCACGTCGGTGAGCAGCAGGTCCGGCCGGGCACCCGCGTGCAGGTGCGAGACGGCCGCGGCCGGGTCGGTGGCGACCGTGACCGTGTACCCGGCCGGCTGCAGCAGGTACCGGACCAGCTGGGCCAGCTCCGGCTGGTCCTCGACGACAAGCACGTGCCCCTGGCCGCGCAGGTTCTCCACAGGCGGCAGAACCGGCGGCTCCTCGGTGGCCTCCTTGGCCGGCAGGAAGATCTTCACTGTGGTGCCGATGCCCGGGTCGGAGACGAGCCGGATGTGGCCGCCGCTGTTGTGCACGATGCCGTAGACAGTGGCCAGCCCGAGTCCGGCCGCGCCGCGCGCCTTCTTCGTGGTGAAGAACGGCTCGAACGCGTGCGACCGGGTCTCCTCGTCCATGCCGCTTCCGGTGTCCGAGACGGCCAGCACCACGAACCGGCCGGACGCCTGCGCGTCCTCCAGCCCGCCCGGGTCGATCTCGGTGTTGTGCGCCTCGATGGTGAGCCGGCCGCCCTTGCCCATCGCGTCCCGCGCGTTGCCCGCCAGGTTCGCCAGCGCCTGCTCCAGCTCGCCGCGGTCCGCCTGCACGGCCCACAGATCATCGTCGATCTTGACGCGCAGGTCGATATGCTCGCCGAGCGCGCGGGTCAGCAGGTCGCGGGCGCCGTCAAGCAGCTCCGGCACGGAGACGGTGTGCGCGTTCGGACTGCGCCGGCCGAACGCGAGCAGCTGGTGGGTGAGCGCGGCGCCGCTTGCCGCGGCCCGCATGATCGACTGGGACATCGCCTCCACGTCGGAGTCCGGCTCCGCGTCCGAGGCAAGCACCTCGGCCGAGCCGGCGATCACTGTCAGCAGGTTGTTGAAGTCGTGCGCGATGCCGCCGGCCAGCTGGCCCAGGCTGTCCACCCGGCGCAGCTGGTCGAGCTGGCGCTGCATGTCCCGGGCCGCGATCCGCTCGGTGATGTCGGTGACGAGCGCGAGCGAGCCGACGGTCTCGCCGTCCTGGCTCAGCGGCGCGGCGGACATCTGCACCCAGAGTGCGGTGCCGTCGGCCCGGATCAGGCGGCACTCGTACACCTCGGAGCGGCCCTTCTGCCGTTCCTCCAGGCGCCGGGCCAGCCGCTGCTGCCCGTTGTTGTCAAGGAAACCGCGGACCGACAGGCCGAGCAGATCCTCGCGTTCCAGCCCGAGCATGCGGGCCATCTGGGTGTTCGCGAACGTGGTCACGCCGTCCCGGTCGAACTGCCAGACGCCGTCAAGCGTGGTCTCGACGATGTTCCGGTAGCGGTCCTCGGACGCGCGCAGCCGCGCGACCGAGCGCGCGGCGGTAAGCGCGACGGCGGTGTGCTCAGCGATCCTCCGGGCCGTCTCCACGTCGGCGTCGGCGTAGGTGGCGTCCGGCGTGGTACGGGCGAGCGCGAGATAGCCGAGGAACACGCCGTCCGCCATCAGCGGGCAGGCGAGTACCGCGCTGATCCGCGCGCCGGCCGGGTTCGTCCAGTGCTGCGGCGGGGCGAGCTGCTGGAACTCCTGCTGGGCCATGGAGCTGAACACGATCGTGACGCCGGCCCGGAGCCGGTTCAGGTGGCTCTGGTCGACCCGGTCGCTGAAACCGCCGAGGAACTCGCCGAGCATCTCCGGGCCGTCATGCGTCCGGTGCTGGACGGTCATCGGCCCGAACCGGCCGTCGTCCCGGACCAGCCGGATGCCGCCGCCGTCCCCGACGAGCCGGGTGGCGGCCTCGGTGGCGACGTCGAGGACCGACTCCACGCGCGTGCAAGCGGCCATCAGCGCGAAGGTGAGGTCCGTCAACGCATCGTGTGTAATTCGCGCCGCGGTCTCCATGGAAACACTATCCGCTGGTCAGCGACCTCCCCGTGGCAGAACGAGGAACCTTGCTCACGTCAATCTTCCGTTCACCGACCGGCTACCGTGCGACAGTAGGTTGCGGCGGGTGAGCGTGTTCCCCGAGGCCCGTAACGCCAACGACGCTCCGGCGGGCCTTCGCATCAGCTTCAAGGGATCCTTCTATCCGGCCGAGCAGATCGCCCGTGGCGCCGCCTTCGAGCTGTTCAGCGCCGTCGACGCGGACGGGTTCCGGCGGGTCTCGCGCAGCAGCGCCCCCGCGCCATACCACAGGTTCGTGCATGCCTCCGAGGTGGAGGGCGTCAGCGTCGGCGGCCACGCGCAGCCGGGGCTCGGCGTGCTCGGCGACGGCACGCCGGAGGACCCGCTTGACACGCCGCTGATGGTCCCGCTGTCCCGGGGCATCCCCTGGGCGGAGGTGCACAAGGCGTCACAGTCCCCGTCGTACCGGGACGA
Source organism: Catenuloplanes sp. NPDC051500 (assembly GCF_044454585.1). NCBI lineage: Bacteria > Bacillati > Actinomycetota > Actinomycetes > Micromonosporales > Micromonosporaceae > Catenuloplanes > Catenuloplanes sp. NPDC051500. Next base: position 419,893 of record NZ_JBITDX010000005.1, on the reverse strand, counting down.
TCCGATGCTTGCCGGCATCCGCCGCACCGCCGCGATCCGGCGCGGCACCCGGATGATCAAGGTGCTCTCCCCGCACCAGCTCGCCGGCTACCTGCGCGGCTGGCTGCCCTACGGCTTCTGCTACCGGGAGTACGACATCGCCCACCTGCGTACCCCCGCCGACCTGGCGCTGCTGCGCACGGACGGCGACGCGGGCCGCGGCGTACCCGACGTGATCTACGCGCTCCGCTGGCGGGCCAACTCGCCTGACGACTACGAGATCCCGATCGGCGACGGGCAGGCCGGGCTGCGCACCGTGCCGCCGCACGACCGGATCGGCGCGCCGGTCCTCGGCACCGGCTTCACGCCGAGCGAGCGGCACCTGATCCCCGAGTTCGTCACGAAGGACCTGGCCGACCTGCCGATGCCTGCGAACGCGGCGCTTATCGCCTACACGGCCGAGGGCGCCGAGGTGGTGCTCTACACCTACCAGCCGGAGCAGCGCGGCTGGCTGCGGATGGTCGGCCCGCAGTGGCGGCACCTGGTCACCGGCGTGCCGGAGATCCCGCCGGACCAGGAGTACCTGCCGGTCGGCGACGCCGTGCGGTCCACGCTCCTAGTCGGCACCTACGGCGAGCGGGAGTACGAGGCGATAGCCGACCTGCCCGGCGGCTTCCGGGTGCTGGCGATGACGCGCGCCGCCCGCTACCCGGTGAAGAACACCAGCCGCCGTGCCGCGTTCGCCCGCTGGCGGGGCGTCTACTGCCAGGTGCTGCACACCGACTCCGGCTGGACGCGGCTGCGCCTGGCCCGGCCGGACGCGGACTCCATTGCCACGCTCGGCGCGCAGTGCTACGAGCGCGGCATCCACGAGGTGTGGGCGCCGGCGGGCGAGCTGACCGATCACGAGACCGTGACGGTGCCCTACCCGCCGGCGTGAGTCTCACCCCTCGAGGCGGCCCAGCTCCTCCTCGACGATGGACGGGTCGAGCTTGCGGAAGACCGGCTTCGGCGCGGCCAGCGCGGTGCCGGCCACGATGTCGGCCGGCTCCCACCGCGCGCCGACCGTGTAGTCGCCGGTGAGGATCGGGTAGGACGGCCCGCCGTCGAGATCCTCGACCTCCTCGATGCGCGGCTGGGGCGCGTGCACGCCCGTACCCCCGAGAAGCTCGTGGATCTTCTGAGCCGAGTGCGGCAGGAACGGCGTGAGCAGCCTGTTGCAGTCGCTCACCGCCTGCAGCGCCACGTGCAGGATGGTGCCCTGGCGCGGCTTGTCCTCCTCCGCCTTCAGCTTCCACGGGGCCTGGTCGGAGAGGTATTTGTTGACCTCGGCCACGATCCGCATCGCCTCGCCGATCGCGGCCTTCTGCCGGTGCTTGCCGAGCAGCTCGCCGACGGACGTGAACCCGCCGCGGACAGTCGCCAGCAGCGCGGTGTCCTCATCCGTGAGATCGAGCGCCGGTGGAATCACCCCGAAGTTCTTCGCCGCCATCGAGACGGACCTGTTGACCAGGTTGCCCCAGCCTGCGACCAGCTCGTCGTTGTTGCGCCTGAGGAACTCGGCCCAGGTGAAGTCCGTGTCGTTACTCTCCGGGCCGGCGGCCGCGATGAAGTACCGCAGCGCGTCCGCGTCGTAGCGCTCAAGGAAGTCGCGCACGTAGATCACCACGGACCGGGACGAGGAGAACTTCTTCCCCTCCATGGTCAGGTACTCGCTGGAGACCACCTCGGTCGGCAGGTTCAGCCGGCCGTAGGAGCCGGGCTCGCCGCCACGGTCGCCCTCGCCGGAGTAGCCGAGCAGCAGTGCCGGCCAGATCACCGAGTGGAAGACGATGTTGTCCTTGCCCATGAAGTAGAACGCGGACGCGTCCTTGCCCTCGCCGTCCGCGGACCACCAGCGGCGCCACGCCTCCGGGTCGCCGGTGCGGCGCGCCCACTCCACCGAGGCGGACAGGTAGCCGATCACCGCGTCGAACCAGACGTAGATCCGCTTGTCGTTGCGGTCCTTCCAGTCGGCGAGCGGGATCGGCACGCCCCACTCCAGGTCGCGGGTGATCGCGCGCGGCTGCAGGTCGTCGATGAGGTTCTTGGAGAACCGCAGCACGTTCGGCCGCCAGCCGTCGCGGGTGTCCAGCCAGGCGTTCAGCGCCTGCACGAAGCCGGGCAGGTCCAGGAAGAAGTGCTCGGTCTCGACGAACGTCGGCGTCTCGCCGTTGATCCTCGACCGCGGGTTGATCAGATCGGACGGATCGAGCTGGTTGCCGCAGTTGTCGCACTGGTCGCCGCGCGCGCCGTCGTACCCGCAGATCGGGCAGGTGCCCTCGATGTAGCGGTCCGGAAGCGTGCGGCCGGTGGACGGCGAGATCGCGCCCAGTGTGGTCTTCGAGATGATGTAGCCGTTCTTGTGCAGCCCCTCGAAGACCTCCTGCACCACCGCGTAGTGGTTACGCGTGGTGGTACGGGTGAACAGGTCGTAGGAGAGCCCGAGGCCGCGCAGATCCTCCACGATCACCCGGTTGTACCGGTCGGCGAGCTCGCGCGGCGTGACGCCCTCGTTGTCCGCCTGGACCTGGATCGGCGTGCCGTGCTCGTCTGTCCCCGACACCATGAGCACGTCGTGACCGGCCATCCGCATGTACCGGCTGAAGACGTCGGAGGGCACCCCAAAGCCGGAAACGTGACCGATGTGGCGCGGGCCGTTGGCATATGGCCAGGCAACCGCCGCGAGAACGTGACTCATAGCAGTCAACTGTAGTGACCCACCCGGCCGCACCGCGAACCGATTGACCCGTGCGGCGCCGACACGACACGCACCACGATATGCACACATTCGACCACTATCCGTAGTCAAATGGGACTGTGACGGGTACCTCGAACCACGATCAACCCCAAACCCCTTCGCCGGTACGGGAGGAGGCCGCCCCCGTCACGCCCCCGGCACCACCCCCGGAGGTCCGGCACACGCTCCCGCTGCCGCCGCACCGCCCGGAGCCCCCGCACCTCTCGGAGTCGCCGCACCGCCCGGAGTCGCCGCACCGCCCGGAGTCGCCGCACCTCTCGGAGTCGCCGCCGCCCGGTGAGCCCGTGGACCCGGCCCGGAACCGCGACACGGAGAGCATCCCGATCATCCGCCGCCCCCGCCACGGCCGGTCGGACGGCCTGCCCGCGGCCGATGCGGACGCGCCCGCCGGAAGCACGCCGCTGTCCAGCGCGGACGCCGAGCTCGGCACCGAGAGCCAGGCCGGTTTCGAGATCCTGACCGGGCACACCAACATCACGCCCGCGTCCGCCCCGGCCCAGCCGGTCTCCCCCGCGGCCGTTCCCGCTCCACCCGTGGCCGCCGCCGACCCGCCCATTGTCGCCGCGCCGCGTGAGCGGGCCACCTGGCTCGACCCGGCCCCCGAGCCACGGCCGGTCCAGTACGCCGAGTGGCCCGCACCCTCGATGCGGATGGGCCGCCCGGCCGGCTACGACGCACCGGTGGTCGCGCCGCCCCGCCCCGCGGACCGGCTCCCCCGCAACCCGGCCACAAGCCTCCCGCTCCTGGTGCTGCTCGCGCTGCTTGCCGCGTTCTTCGGCTGGGTCAGCGCGGAGCCGCTCTGGCTCGCGGTCGGCCACGGCACCCCCGGCACCGTGACCATCGCGAACTGCTCCGGCCCCACGCTTGTCCAGCGCTGCCAGGGCACGTTCGCCGGCCGCGACTTCACCGTCGCGGACGTCGCCGTGCTCGGCGTGCCGTCCGGAAGCCGGGCCGAGGGCAGCCGGCTCCCGGCCCGGATGGTCGACCGGCACGCCGGGCGCGCACACGCCAGCTTCGGCGGCCTCGGCCTGCACCTGCGCTGGTCGCTCGGCCTGACGCTGGTGTTCCTGTGCGGCCTCGGCATCGCCTGGGCCACCGGCGCCACCCGGCTGGAGACCCGCCGCAACCGCACCCAGGCCGTCCTGCTCAGCCTCGGCGGCCCGCTCACGCTCACCCTCGGCTTCCTCATCGCCGCCTGGTAACCCTCACACCACCAGGTTGTAGACCTCCCGGCGGCGCAGGCCGTGCAGCGTGGCCACCGCGGTGACCGCGTCCCGGCGGGACACGCCGGTCGCCTCCTCCTCCGCCACCTCGGCCTTGAGCTGCTCGTCCGAGGGGCGGTCGGCAGCGGTCGGCACCGCGCCCGCGACCACGACCGTGATCTCGCCCCGGGGTGCGGACGCCGCGGACCACTCGGCAAGCGCGGCCAGCCCGCCGCGGCGTACCTCCTCATAGGTCTTGGTCAGTTCGCGGCACACCGCGGCCTCACGGTCCGTGCCGAAGACCGCGGACAGGTCGGCCAGCGTGTCCGAGATGCGGTGCGGCGCCTCGAAGAAGACAAGCGTGCGGGGCTCCTGCGCCAACTCACGCAGCCGCGATCGGCGCGCGGACCCGGAGCGTGGCAGGAAGCCCTCGAAGCAGAACCTGTCGCTGGGCAGCCCGGACAGTGCCAGTGCGGTGGTGACCGCGCTCGGCCCCGGCGCCGCGGTCACCGGGAAGCCGGCGTCAAGCGCGGCCCGGACCAGCCGGTAGCCCGGGTCGGACACGCTTGGCATGCCGCCGTCCGTCACGATCGCCACCACGGCGCCGCCGCGCAACATCTCCACAAGCTCGGGGGTACGCCGCTCCTCGTTCCCCTCGAAGTAGGAGACGACGCGCCCGGAGACCGTCACGTCCAGGTCCCGGGCCAGCCGGGCCAGGCGCCGGGTGTCCTCCGCCGCCACCACGTCCGCGGATCCCAGCGCCTCACGCAGGCGCGTGGAGGCGTCGCCGATGTTCCCCAACGGCGCTCCCACCAAGATCAGCCGTCCGCCGTCAACCACAAGCTCACCTCAGAATCCCGTCGACCATCGATCGGAAGTGGGGGCGGGTTACCCCCTCGACCGTCCACGCAGCCTACGATCGTCCGGTGACCTCGGCGGCAACAGCGCAGACAGACGGCCTCGCGTCCCCCGCGATCAAGCAGGCCATCCCCCCGGCCGCGGACGGCGCCGGCGATGTCCCGGCCATCGTCCGGCGGCGGCTGATTCCGTGGGACGACAGGTTCGACGGCTACTCCTGGCTGGCGACGGGCTTCGTGGTGGCGATCGCCGCGCTGCTCCGCCTGGTCGGGCTCGCCGAGCCGAAGGGCCTGGTCTTCGACGAGGTCTACTACGCCACCGACGCGTACGACATGCTCTCCCGCGGCATCGAGTGGGACGAGAAGTCCGGCGGCCCGGCGTACGTGGTGCATCCCCCGCTGGGCAAGTGGGTGATCGCGCTGGGCGAGGCGGTCTTCGGCAACAACGAGTTCGGCTGGCGGATCTCCGCGGCCGTGGCCGGCATCCTCTCCGTGCTGATCCTGACCCGGCTGGCGATCCGCCTGTTCGGGTCCGTGATCCTCGGCTGCGCGGCCGGCCTGCTGCTCGCGCTTGACGGCTTCCACCTGGTGATGTCCCGGACGTCACTTCTCGACATCTTCCTGCAGCTGTTCATCCTGGCCGCGTTCGCCGCACTGGTGCTGGACCGGGACCACAGACGGCGGCGCTGGCTCGGCGCGATCGCGCAGGGCCGGGTGCAGGCGACCGGCCGGGTGGTGTTCGCATTCCCGGGCGGTGTGCCGTGGTGGCGGCTGGTCTCGGCACTGATGCTCGGCTGCGCGGTCGGCGTCAAGTGGAGCGCGCTGTACGTACTGCCCGCCTTCTTCCTGCTGGTCTGGCTCTGGGAGGGCGGTGCGCAACGCACGGCCGGCATCCGCTGGGGGTACCTGAAGTCGCTCCCGGCCGCGTTCGGCTGGAGCCTGATCGCCGCGGTGATCATCTTCCTGACCTACCTGGCCACCTGGGCCGGCTGGCTGGCCACTGACGACGGCTACTTCCGGCACTGGCTGTCGGACAGCGGCCGCGCGGAGCCGCCGGTGATCGGCGCGCTGATCAACCTGTGGCACTACCACACGCAGGCGTTCGACTTCCACAACCAGCTGGTGACGAAGCATCCCTACCAGTCGTGGCCGTGGCAGTGGCTGCTGCTGGGCCGCCCGGTGGCGTTCTTCTGGTCGAGCGACCTGCCGTGCGGCGCGCCGTCCTGCGCGTCCGAGGTGCTGCTGCTCGGCACGCCGATCCTGTGGTGGTCGTTCATCCCGGCGACGCTTGCGCTCATCTGGTTCGGCATCGCGCGGCGCGACTGGCGGGCGCTGTTCATCCTGCTCGGCGCCGCGGCGAACTTCGCGCCGTGGTTCTACTTCGCGGTGGCCGAGGGCCGAACGATGTTCTCGTTCTACATCCTGCCGTCGGTGCCGTTCTTCGTGCTGGCCGTGGTCTACGTGCTCGGCGCGATCATGACGCCCACGTTCGCCACGCAGCGCGCCGATCCGGAGCTGACGCTTGAACGGCGGAAGATCGGCGCGGTGGTGCTCGGCGTGTACCTGATCCTGGTGGCGGTCTGCTTCTGGTACTTCTACCCGGTCTTCGTGGGCGAGCCCATCCCGTACGCCGACTGGTCCGCGCGCATGTGGCTGGGCAGCCGCTGGATCTGACCGGCGGCACGGGGGATCGCCTGCTACGTGGGCGGTCCCGCAGGCACGCGTGCGGTCCTGCAGGCAATACGTGTGGTTCCGCCGGCACTACGAGCGGTCCTGTAGGCCGTGCCTGCGGTTCCGCCGGAAATGCGTGCGACCTGGGGCTCATCCGGATCCGGATGAGCCCCAGATCTTCTATGGCCGGTCGAGCCGCGCGCTCTGCGTCCCCGTGCCGGCCCGAAATTTCGGGCCGGACCCCACCGTGAGAGCAGAGTGCCCCCCGTTGCCGCCGCCGGTGTTGATGAGCCTTCATCCGGCGCACGAGGGTGTCAACCGCGATGAATAGGACGCGACAGTACGCCGCAGAAAAGTTGATCTTCCGAGCAGATGACCCCTGAACGGCCGACAATACGAACCGTAAAGGTTCTTTAATGTAAGGGCCTGAAATGAAGGGGACGCCGAAAATAAGGGCGCGCTCCGATCGCCTGCCACGGGGGAAGCGGGCGATAGGAGCGCGCACCAACGATGTTAACCACACCCGAACTCAGGCACAACGGGTGGGCCGTCAACAGATTCGTCGCTATGAATCACCTTTTTGGGTTTAACCGGCCATAGTGGACATTACGGGCGTCGCACGGTCGATTTTTTCGGTCCCGGACCACCGTGGATCTTCCTCGCGGCCCGGCAAACCGGGCGCCTGCTGACTTTTCCCGCAGTCGCCTTGCGGACAGAAAAGCGTCGCACAGCGCGCCGTAACCTTTTGCCAATCACCCCGGAACCGCACGTCACTCGCTTAAGGGATCACAATTCATAAATCCCCGGATACCACTTCCGGTGCGTTCATCGGCAATTCGGTCTATTCCATCATGCGATCGGCCATCATCCGGGCGAGTGACGAGAGAGGGATTTGTATCCGCACTTTTCATAATCTCGCAGGGTGACTCAGCACGATCCCCCCACGGACCGGTCGAACGGCCCCAGCGGCCCCGACGACACCAGCACCGCCCCCGCGGACCGGGGGCCCGACTGCACGCTCCTGCACGAAGAGAACGATCTTCCACTCGCCGGAATGGCGCACGCGGAGACCGTGAACATCGAACTCGGCTACACCAGAATCAATTCTCCGGAGTTGCCCGACGATTCCATCGACCACGGCGACGCCACGCTCGTCACAGAGGCACTGCCGATCAATTCACCGTCGGCCGGCCCGGTCTTCGTCGACGCGACCGGCCGTCGGCGGAAGCGGGTGCGGCGGCTCGCGTACGCGGTCGGCGCGCTCTGCATGGTCTACACCGGAATGGTCGGCGTCAGCCTGGCCGGCGGCCCGGTCAGCCCGCACGCGCTGCTGCCGTTCCCCGAGGTGCTTGAGAACGCGCTGCCCGGCCTCCTCCCGCCGGAGCCGTCGCCGACCGAGGCCACGCCGATCCGGTCCGCCGATCCGCAGCAGAACACGGCCGGGCCTTATCAGGCGTTCCCGCAGCCGGACGTGCTGCCGCAGCTCCCGCCGGTCCCGACGCAGACCGTCGGCGTCGGGCTGGGCGTGAAGCCGACAGTGACGCCGACCACTTCGCCGCGGCCGCTCGAGTCGGCAGTGGTGACGCCGACACCGTCCAAGCCGGCCGACCCGACCCCGGTCACCCCGACGCCGAGCGCCACCACGCCGGTCCTGCCGACCCCGTCGATCTCGATCGGTGGCCCAGTCGGCAGCGGCAGCAACGGCGGCAACGGCGGCGCGGGCGGTGGCGCAGGCGCCGTGCCGGTCCCGGAGTCCGGCGGTACCCCCGCAAGCGGCAGTGGCCCGAACAGCGGCGGCACCGGCGGCGGTGGCACAGGCGTGGGCACGGGCGGCACCGGCGGCGGCACGGGCGCTGGCAACTCCGGCAGTGGTAACGCCGGCGCGGGTCAGGGCGGTGGCGGCAGCGGTGCCGGCGGCGCCCAGGCCCCCGTCGTGGAGCAGCCCTCGACCGGCGGTGCCGGCGGGGGCGGCGCGGTCACGCAGTCCCAGCCCGAATCCGCCGTCACGCAGCCGCAGCCCGCCGTCGCGCAGCCCCAGCCCGAATCCGCAATCGCGCAGCCCCCCACCTACGTCGCGCCCGCCCCGGCCGCGCCCGCCCCGGCTCCGGCAGCCCCGGAGTACCTCCCCGCCGCCCCGATCGACGAGGCCCGTCCGCCGGCCCCGGTCGAGGTGATCACGGAGGAGATCACCGAGGACGTGACCGCCGACGATGACCCGGCCGAGACCGACGACGAGAGCCCGGAGATCGACACGTGATAGTGACGCCGCCCCGCTCGGACACCGCCAGGCAACTCCGCCGCCGCACCGCGACCCCGGCCCGGCGCATCAAGCCGCGCCCGCGTCTGCTCGTCGCGTTCACGCTGCTGGTGCTGCTGATCAGTGTGCTCATGGTCCGCGCCTACGCCGGTTCCGCGCTCTCTCCGGACGGGCTGCACGAGACCTCCGGCGAACAGGACACCGTCCCGGCGGAGATCGTCGAGGGCGGCCCGATCATCAACACCGCGCAGGGCGGCGCACAGTCGTACCGGCTGCCGGACAAGACGATCGCGCTCACGTTCGACGACGGCCCGGACCCGTGGTGGACCGGCAAGGTACTGGCGTCGCTTGCGAAGCACGACGTGGACGCCACCTTCTTCGTGGTGGGCAGCGGGGCGGCGCGGCATCCGGACCTGCTCCGGAAGATCGCTGCGGAGGGCCACGAGCTGGGCGTGCACACGTTCACCCACCCTGATCTGACGCAGATGCCGGGCTGGCAGCGGCGGGTGGAGTACTCGCAGACGCAGATGGCGATCGCGAGCGCGACAGGTGTGAAGACCTCGCTGATCCGCTTCCCGTACTCGTCCAAGGCGTACGCGATCGACGACGAGAACTGGCCGCTCTACCGGGAGGCCGGCGCGCAGGGCTACCTGTCGGTGCTGAACGACACGGACAGCCAGGACTGGGCCCGGCCCGGCGTGGCGCAGATCGTGGCGAACGCGACGCCCGAGGGGACCAAGGGCGCGATCATCCTGTTCCACGACGCGGGCGGCGACCGCGCGCAGACCGTGGCCGCGCTTGACCGGTTCATCCCGGCCATGAAGGAGCGCGGGTACCGGTTCGTCACCGTCTCGGAGGGCCTGACGAAGGCGATGGAGGCCGCGGCGCCGGCCGGGAACGTGACCGCGCGGACCGAGCAGCCGGCCACGGACGGCGAGGTGTGGCGCGGCTCCGCGCTGGTCTGGGTGATCCGGATCGCGGACACCACTGTCGACGGGCTGGGCGTGCTGTTCGTGATCGCCGGGGCGCTGACGCTCATCCGTACCCTGCTGATGCTTGTTCTTGCTGGTCGTCACGCCCGGAAGCGGCGGGCGAAGGGCTTCAGCTGGGGCCCGGAGGTGACCGACCCGGTGTCGGTGATCGTCCCGGCCTACAACGAGAAGGAGGGCATCGAGGCGGCGGTACGGTCCCTGGCCGGTGGCGATTACCCGCACATCGAGGTGGTGGTGGTCGACGACGGCTCGTCGGACGACACCGCGAAGATCGCCGAAGGGCTTGGCCTGCCGAACGTGCGGGTGGTCCGGATTCCGAACGGCGGTAAGCCGAACGCGCTCAACACCGGCGTGGCGTTCGCCAGCCACGATCTGATCGTGATGGTGGACGGCGACACGATCTTCGAGGTCGACTCGATCCGGAAGCTGGTGCAGCCGTTCGCGGACCCGGCAGTGGGCGCGGTGGCCGGCAACGTCAAGGTGGGCAACCGGAACAGCCTGGTGGCCCGCTGGCAGCACATCGAGTACGTGATCGGCTTCAACCTGGACCGGCGACTCTACGAGACGCTGCGCTGCATGCCGACAGTGCCGGGCGCGATCGGCGCGTTCCGCCGGCAGGCGCTGCGCGAGGCCGGCGGGATGAGCGACGAGACGCTCGCCGAGGACACCGACGTGACGATGGCGTTCCTGCGTAACGGCTGGCACGTGGTGTACGAGGAGAACGCGCGCGCCTGGACCGAGGCTCCGTCCACGCTGGGCCAGCTGTGGAAGCAGCGGTACCGCTGGTCCTACGGCACGATGCAGGCGATGTGGAAGCACCGCAAGGCGCTTGTCGAGTCCGGTTCGTCGGGCCGGTTCGGCCGGGTCGGGCTGCCCATCCTGGCACTGTTCGGCGTGACGTTGCCGCTGCTCGCTCCGGTGATCGACCTGCTGACCCTCTACGGCCTGCTGTTCCTGGGCCGCACCGACACCGTGATCGCCTGGGTCGCCATGCTGATCATGCAGCTGCTGACCGCGGTGGTCGCGTTCAAGCTCGACCGCGAGTCGATGAGACCGCTGTGGACGATCCCGTTGCAGCAGTTCGCGTACCGCCAGCTGATGTATCTGGTGTTGATCCAGTCCGCGGTGACCGCGCTTACCGGCGCCCGGCTGCGCTGGCACAAGCTGCAGCGCACCGGCGACGCGCTGGTCGGCAAGACACCGGCGTGAGGTCCGGGGCCCTTCAGCGGGCCCCGGCCACCGCCTCCACCGCGGCCGGGACCGGCGGGAACACCACGCGCATCGAGGTGCCCTCGCCCGGCCGGTCGGTGAGCGCGAGCGTGGCGTGGTGGACGTCGAGGATGCGTTTCGCCACGGAGAGGCCGCGATCCGGGCCGCTGCGCTCGTCAAGCTGCGCTATCGCGCTGTAGTAGAGGTGGGTGAAGAGGCTGGGCCGCTCCGAGTCGGGCTGGTCCAGGTCGTCCAGGCGCACGGCCGGGCCGCCCTCCCCCTCGGTGGTCACCCGCACCCGGCCGCCGACCGGCGTGTACTTCACTGTCGCGAAGAGCAGGTGCATGAAGACCTGTTCGAGCCGGACCGGGTCCGCGTAGATCGGCAGCGGCGCGCCCTGGCCGTGCAGGATCCAGATCTCCTTGGTGGCCGCGATCGGCCGGACCGCCTGCACCGCGCGCTCGGTGATCTGGGTGAGGTCGACCTCGCGCATGTGCAGCGACTCGTAGCCCTCGTTCTCCGGGTCGGCGAGCGTCAGCAGGTGCGCGACCAGCTGCCGCAGCGGGTCGAGGTGCTGCCGGGTGGTCCGGACCAGCGCCTCGGTCAGCACCGGGTCCGGATCCTGGCCGGCGTGGACGCTCTCCAGGTACGCGCCGAACTCGTGCAGCGGCGCGCGCAGGTCGCCGGCCAGCAGGTTCGCGAAGTCGTCCCGGCGCCGTTCCATGGCCTGCAGCCGGGAGACGGTCCGGTTCAGCGCCTTCGCGTACCGGCGCAGCTCAAGTTGCGCGGTGACCTGCCGGGACAGCGCGCGCAACGCCTGCAACTGGTCGAGGTTGAGCCGCCGGGGTTCCGAGTCGACAACGCAGAGCGTGCCGAGCGCGAAGCCGTCGCTTGTCACAAGCGGCGCACCGGCGTAGAAGCGCACGCCGGGGTCGCCGACCGCCATCGGGTTGTCCGCGAACCGCCGGTCCATCTGCACGTCAGGCACGACAAGCAGGTCCTTGCCGAGGATCGCGTGCGCGCAGAAGGACACCTCGCGGGAGGTCTCGGTCAGCTCCATGCCGACCTTGGCCTTGAACCACTGCCGGTCCGCGTCGACCAGGCTGACAAGCGACATCGGCACGCCGCAGACATGTGACGCGAGCGCGACGATGTCGTCGAACTCCTGCTCGGGGTCGGTGTCCAGCACCGCCAGGTCGTGGAGGGCGGCGAGCCGGCCGGCCTCGTTCGCGGGTTTTGCCGCTTCCATCCGGCCACCTCCTCCGAGATCCGGTCTTCAAGATCTAGCAGGCGACGGGTGCAGAACCGGCCACTTCCCGCCGACTGCGGCACGCGGTCCCCCGCCGACGGCGGCGCGGTCTCACGCCGCCGCACGGAGGCGAAGCGGCCGGCCGTCCGGGGACCCGGCAGGACAAGACATCGATGAGCTTCTTGCTAGTCTCGCCGGTGGGTCACAGCTGCCATCACTGCCCGAAACTTTCGGAAGATCATCGGTAACTTACGCGGCGTTTCGCACGGTACGGCCGTGTAAACACTCGGTCAACCCCTGTCTATGTGTGACTTCAAGCGTTACTTTGTAGTGACCTTGGCGCGTTTCAACCACCCCACCAGGCAAATGCGCTTCCGGAAATGTATCGGAATTTACGAAGGAGACGCTCGTGACCGAGCGAGGCGATGCGGCCGGACCCGCAACCGCAGTGGCCGAGCCCTGGCGGGACCCGTCCCGCCCCACCGGCGAGCGCGTCGCGGCGCTGCTGGCCGCGATGACGCTTGAGGAGAAGACCGCGCAGCTCTGCTCCGTCTGGATGGGCGCGACCGCGACGGACGGCGACATGGCGCCGCACCAGCACGAGCTGCTCGACGAGCCGGACTGGCCAGCGCTGATCCGCAACGGGCTCGGGCAGATCACCCGCGCGTTCGGCACCGCGCCGATCGGGCCGGCGGACGGTGCGGCCGCGCTCGCCGCGCTGCAGGCCGAGATCGTCGCGGCGAGCCGGCTCGGCATCCCGGCGGTCGCGCACGAGGAGTGCCTGACCGGCTTCCTCACCTGGCAGGCCACCGTCTACCCGACGCCACTTGCCTGGGGCGCCGCGTTCGACCCGGAGCTTGTCGAGCGGATGGCCGGGCAGATCGGCCGGTCGCTGCGCTCGGTCGGCGTGCACCAGGGGCTCGCCCCGGTCGTGGACGTGGCACGCGATCTGCGGTGGGGTCGCGTCGAGGAGACGATCGGCGAGGATCCGTACCTGGTCGGCACGATCGGCGCGGCGTACGTCCGCGGCCTTGAGCGCGCCGGCGTGATTGCCACGCTCAAGCACTTCATCGGCTACTCCGCCTCCGCCGCCGGCCGCAACTTCGGGCCGGTCTCGATCGGCCCGCGCGAGCTGGCGGACGTGCTGCTTCCCCCGTTCGAGATGGCACTGCGGGACGGCGGCGCACGCTCGGTGATGGCCGCCTACGTCGCGCTTGACGGCATGCCCGTCTCGGCCGACCCTGCCGTGCTCACCACGCTTCTGCGCGACCGGCTGGGCTTCACCGGCACCGTGGTCTCCGACTACTTCGGCGTCTCCCACCTGCGGATGCTGCACCACGTCGCCGCCGACGACGCGGACGCTGCCGGGCTTGCGCTGGCCGCCGGCATGGACACGGAGCTGCCCGGCATCCGCTGCTACGGCACGCCGCTTATCGACGCGGTGCGGGCCGGCACGATCCCGGAGTCGCTCGTGGACCGCGCCGCCGGCCGGGTCCTCACGCAGAAGTGCGAGCTGGGCCTGCTCGATCCGGACTGGACGCCGGCGCCCCCGGCCGGCCCGCTCGACCTCGACCCGCCGGAGTCCCGCGCGCTGGCCCGCACCCTGGCCGAGCGCTCCGTGGTGCTCTGCGCGAACGACGGCGTGCTGCCGCTCGCGCCCGATGCCCGGATCGCGCTTGTCGGCCCGCTCGCCGACGACCCGGCCGGGATGCTCGGCTGCTACACGTTCCCTCGCCACGTCGGGCCGCACCACCCGGGTCTGGAGCTCGGCGTGCCGATCCCGACGCTGGCCGAGGCGCTGGGCCGCACCGCGATCCCGGGCTGCACGATCGACGGCGATGAGGAGCCGGCGATCGGCGACGCGGCGGACTCGGACGTGATCGTGGCCGTGCTCGGCGACAGGTCCGGCATCTTCGGCGTGGGCACCTCCGGCGAGGGCTGCGACGTGCCGGACCTGCGCCTCCCCGGCCGCCAGGCCGAACTGCTCGAGCTGCTGATCGCCACCGGGCGGCCGGTGGTGTTGGTGCTGCTCTCCGGCCGGCCGTACGCGCTCGGTGCCTATGCGGACCGCTTGGCCGCTGTCGTGCAGGCATTCTTCCCGGGCGAGGAGGGCGGCGCCGCGGTCGCGGGCGTGCTCACCGGCGCGGTCAACCCGTCCGGCCGGCTCCCGGTCAGCCACCCCGCCCACCCCGGCGGCCAGCCGTCCACCTATCTGGCGCCGCTGCTCGGCCACCGGACTGACGTGAGCACCGTCGACCCGACGCCGCTGTTCCCGTTCGGCCACGGCCTGTCCTACACCACGTTCGAGTGGACCCCGGAAAACCAGGATCAACCCCACATCGTGGGTACGGATGGGGAGGCGACGGTCGCGGTCACCGTCCTCAACACCGGCGACCGCCCCGGCGCCGAGATCGTCCAGCTCTACCTGCACGACCCGGTGGCCCAGGTGACCCAGCCGGTCCGCCGCCTCGTCGGCTACACCCGCGTCCCGCTCGACCCCGGCGAGGCCCGAACCGTCACCTTCACCGTCCCCGCCGACCTCGCCAGCTTCACCACCCGCGACGGCCACCGAATCGTCGAGCCCGGCGCCCTCCACCTACTCCTGGCCGCCTCCAGCACCGACATCCGCCACACCGCCCACATCACCCTCACCGGCCCCCCACGCACCCTCACCCCCCACCGCCACCTCACCAGCACCCCCACCACCACCTGACGGCCCACCCCGTCCGCAGCTCCCCACCCTGAGCTCCAAACGCCGTTCTCAGCCAGACACGCAACCCGCCCACCGCTCTTCATCTGCAGTTTCTCCCGACCCGCGCGGAACACGACCACGTCGTGAGGCGCGGACGACCGAAGAAAGTCGTTCTCAGTCAGACACGCTCTTCGTCTGCCTGAGAACGCCTTTCTTCGGCCGTGGCGTCGAGCCCGGAGGAGCGAAGCGACGACCAAAAATCAAGCGTCGGAGCCGGTGTAGCTGAACCAGTCGAAGTGGACGTGGCCGCGCATCGAGGACATGCCGATCACCCGGCCGGTGAAGCCGCCCGCCACCTCTGTCGACACGTACCGTCCGTCCAGGTCGGCAAGGGACACGAACATGCCGTCCACGACCAGGCCGAGCCGTACCAGGTCCGGTGAGTCGGTGGGCGAGTCCGGGTCCGGGCCGGCGCCGTCGATCGCGACTGTGAGCAGTACCGGGCCGTCTGGGCGGCGGTGCATGCCGAGGACCTGGCGCAGCGGGCCGATCCGGGCCTCCGCGATCACCTGGTCGCCGTCGATGTGCACGCCGTACCAGTGGCGCTCGTCCAGTCGCACCATCAGGCCGCCGGCCGCGTCCGGCTCCGCGTCGGCCAGTGCCTGCACGCGGCAGCTCAGGTGCTGCTGCCGCCGCCCGCAGAAGCCGCCCTCCGGCACGGTCAGCCAGCCGTCGCGCACGTCGAGCCGGGCTGTCGCGGCGCGTGGCTGGATCCAGCGCGGGTGCAGGCGCGGCTCACGGAAGTCGTCGCGGTCGTCCTCGTCCGGCCAGGGCGACGCGGGCAGCGTGGGTCCTTCGGTCACCGGCGCCACCGGGCCGATCACCGGCCAGTCGTCCTCCCAGGTGACCGGTGCGAGGAACGTCTCGCGGCCGAGCACGTGGTAGCCGGGGCTGCCGCCGCGCGGCCGGGCGCCGAGGAAGAGCAGCCACCAGCTGCCGTCGTGCGCCTCGATCAGGTCGCCGTGGCCGGTGTTCTGGATGGGCAGGTCGGTGCTGCGGTGGGTCAGGATCGGGTTGGCCGGGCAGGGCGTGAACGGCCCGTCCGGCCGGGGTCCGCGGGCGATCGAGATGCCGTGCCCGCGCTCGGTGCCGCCCTCCGCGATCAACAGGTACCACAGGTCACCGCGCCGGTAGAGGTGCGGCGCCTCGGGGTACTGCGCGCCGGGCGTGCCGGACCAGATCGGCCGTGGTGTCTCAAGCGTCTCGCCGGTCTTCGGGTCGATCCGCGCCTGTGCGATCCCGGCGAACGTGCACCAGCAGTTGCCGTCCGCGTCCCACGCGAGGTCCGGGTCGATTGCGGTGATGCCGGGCAGCCGGACCGGCTCGGACCACGGGCCGGCCGGATCGGTGGCGGTGACGATCACGTTGCCGCCACCGGAGACGTTCGTGGTGATCAGCCAGAACAGGCCGTCGTGGTGCCGAAGCGTGGGCGCGTAGACGCCGCCGGACGCCGGGACCTGTGCGCCGAACCCGAGCTGCTCCTCGCTCAGCGCGTTGCCGATCTGCCGCCAGTGCACGAGGTCGCGGCTGTGCAGGATCGGCACACCCGGCACGTACTCGAAACTGGAGCAGGCGAGGTAGTAGTCCCCGCCGACCCGGCACACGCTCGGATCGGGGAAGAAGCCGGGGACGACAGGGTTCCGGAAAGCGCCGATGAGAGTCTCCTGAAACCTCAGAGATAGATCAGAGGGTACGGCGTGACCGTACCCTCTGATCCTGCCTTAATCCACGATCTTGATCCTCGCCCGCGGTCAGGCGACAGTGCAGGCCGTGCCGTTCAAGGAGAACGCGGCCGGCGCCGGATTGCTGCCGCTGTGCGAGCCGTTGAAGCCGAACGATGTACTGCCGCCCGCCGGGAGCGCCGCGTTCCACGCCGCGTTCGCCGCGGTGACCGCGCTGCCGGACTGGGTCACCGTCGCGCTCCACGACTGCGTCACGGTCTGGCCGGCGCTGTACGACCAGGCAAGCGTCCAGCCGTTGATCGCGGTGCCGCTTGTGTTCTTCACGTTGACGGTCGCGGTGAAGCCGGTGTTCCACTGGTTGACCGTGTAGCCGACCGCGCACCCACCGCCCGGCGCCGGCGTGGTGGGACCGGGTGTGGTGGGACCGGGTGTGGTCGGTCCGGGTGTGGTCGGCGTCGGCGTGGTCGGTGTCGGCGTGGTCGTGGTGCCGCCGAATCCCGCCGCCGCGCCGTCATAGGCCGGCTTCCGGTTGTAGTTGTCGTCCCAGATCAGCGCCGCGCCGTAGCCGGAGAACACCTCCGGCACCCACGAGTACCTGTCGGTGATCCCCCAGACCGTGACGCCGGTGCAGCGGGTCACGTTCGCACAGGCCGTGAAGACCTTCTGGAAGTCGCTCTTCTGGGTGGCCAGCTTGGACGCGTCGGACGGCGTGGTCATCCGCACGTCCAACTCGGTGATCCGCACGTCGACGCCGAGGTTCGCGAACCGCTGGAGGTTGGCCTGCAGGTCGGACGGGACCTGCCCGAGGATCAGGTGCGCCTGGAAGCCGACGCAGTCGATCGGCACGCCGCGCGCCTTGAAGTCCTGCACCAGGTTGAGGATCGCGGTGCTCTTCGCGTTGATCCCGTCCGTGGAGTAGTCGTTGATACAGAGCTTCGCGGCCGGGTCCGCCGCACGCGCCGCCTTGAACGCCTCCTCGATGTACGAGTTGCCGATCCGCTGCTGGAAGATCGACTGGCGCCGCGAGCCGTTGTCCTCGAACGCCTCGTTCACCACGTCCCACGCCACGACCTTGCCGGCGTAGTGCCCGGCCACGTTCGCGATGTGGTTCTTCATGGCCGCCAGCAGGTCGGTGCCGCTGCTGATCCCGTCCACCCAGCCCGGGTACTGCTGGTGCCAGACCAGCGCGTGCCCGTAGAGCTGCTTGCCGCTTGACGCCGCGTAGTTCGCCACGGCGTCACCAGCGGTGTACGTGAACGAGTTCCGGGACGGTTCGGTCTCCGACCACTTCATCGCGTTCTCGGCGACGACCAGGTTGAACTCGGTGTCAGCGATGTTCTTGTAGGCCGCCTCGCTGAGATAGCTCGACGTGAGCGCGAAGCCCACCGTCTTGCCCTTCGCCGCCGCAAGGCTCTGCAGCGTGGTGGCGGCGTCGGCCAGGTGTGGCACCGCGATCGCGGCTCCGGTGGCGAGCAGCACGGCCGCCGCCGCGAGCAGCGGCCGGCGGTGACGTCCCGGCGGGCGCTTCGAGTCGTCGGTCATCGGGGCTCAATCCTCTCTGCTGGGAAAGCTCCCGATCGCTGCGGCGGTGGAGACGCCGCAACGTAGACGCACTTCGATGGGAGCGTTCCCAAGTATTGGCAGACCCACTCAGCCCCGTCAATCCATTACCGGAAATCTCCCGGAAACCCGCCCCATCATCACCGTGCACAAGCACCCCGCACCGCCGCACCACCAGGCCGCCACGCTGCACCGCCGCGCGGCCCGACCGCCCGGAAACGGATCACGGGAGAGGGTTGTCCCCCGACCACGGCGGGACCGGCTCGGAGCGTCGTGCGGAGCGCCAGCGGAGCCCGCCGCGACGTTTGCCCGCGGGAGCATGCGGGCCGGACCACAGCGGAAGCGGGAAGATGAATTGGCTCTGGATCTTCCGGAAAGTGGATTAGCGAGGCGCGGTGCTGTCGCGGGCGACCAGGTGAGTGGCAAGCTCGATGCGCAGGGTGTCGATGTCCTCACCCTGAGCGAGGCGCAGCACTGTGCGCGCGGCCAGCAGGCCCATCTCGGCCAGCGGCTGGCGGACCGTGGTCAACGGCGGTGAGGCCCAGCGCGCCTCCGGCAGGTCGTCGAAGCCGACCACACTGATGTCGTCCGGGACGCGCAGGCCGCGGCGGCGGACCGCCTCGTAGACGCCGAAGGCCATCTGGTCGCTTGAGGCGAAGACCGCGGTGGGCGGGTCGTCCAGGTCGAGCAGCGCGGCGCCGCCCGCGAAGCCGGACTCGTGGTAGAAGTCGCCCTGGTAGACAAGCTCTTCGCGGAATTCGACGCCGGCCGCCTCAAGCCCGGCGCGGTAACCGTCCAGCCGGGCGCGCGAGCAGAGCATCCGTTTCGGACCGGCGATGAAGCCGATCCGGGTGTGGCCGAGGGACAGCAGGTGCTCGGTGGCGCTGAGGCCGCCGGCCCAGTTCGTCGCGCCGATTGTGGGGATGTCCATCGCGGGGACGCCGGTCGGGTCGACCACCACCATCGCGATGTTCAGCCGGCGGAGCTCGGCGAGCAGCGGCGGCGACAGGTCGGAGACCACGAAGATGACGCCGTCGGTGGCGCGGGCGCGCAGGTTCTGCAGCCATTGGCGGGCGGAGGTGGAGCGCTGGTGGATCGCGGAGACCACGGTGCCGACGCCGGCCGCGTGCGCCACGTCCTCGACACCGCGGATGATCTCGACGGCCCACGGGCTGTCCAGGTCGTTGAAGACCAGGTCGATCAGGCTGGCGGAGACGCGGCTCCGGGCGGCGCGGCGGCGGTACCCGTGATGGCGCAGCAGCTCCTCGACCCGCTCCCGGGTCTGCGGCGAGACATCGGACCGCCCGTTGAGCACGCGCGAGACGGTCGGCACCGAGACGCCCGCCTCCGCCGCGATCGCGGTGATGGTGACCCTGCGCCCCTCGCTGACGGTCACGGACGTCTCCCTCTTCGCATACGGCTGTCCCGCCTATCTTGCCCCAGCCACCCCCACATCGGCGATCCCGCAACTTACGATTCCCTACCGGAACGCCCCCACCCCACCACGCGCCCCAAAGACCGCCCATCTGATGGGACCAAAGATCCTTGCAGCCCTGGCCCCCCCTTATCGACGCCTTCTACGGGCTACCAGAGCCGCAAGGATCTTGAGCCTCCAGCGGGGCCCTCATCTGCAGTCTCTCTCAACAGGCGCGGTCGACCGAGAAACGTCCGTGTCAGACAGACACCCAACGCGCCCACCGATCTTCGTCTGCAGTTTCCCCCGACCCGCGCGGAAGACGACCACGTCGTGAGGCGCGGACGACCGAGGAACGTCGGTGTCAGTCAGACACGCTTTTCGTCTGCCTGACACCGACGTCCGCAGGCCGTGGCGTCGAGCCCGGAGGAGCGAAGCGACGACCAGCTAGCAGAGCGCCCGGAGGAGCGAAGCGACGACCAGAAGCAGAGCTCAAACCTTTCGGGCGCCGATGACCCGCTGGAGCACGATGAACAGCAGCAGCAGCGCGCCCACCGCGATCCGCGTCCACCAGGAGAGCAGGCCCTGGAACTGGATGATTGTCTGAATGACGCCGAACACCAGCACGCCAAGCACGGTCCCGAGTACGAAGCCTGAGCCACCGGTCAGCAGCGTGCCGCCGATCACCACGGCGGCGATCGCGTCAAGTTCCATGCCGATGCCGGTGTTGCTGTATCCGGCGCCTGTGTAGAACGTGTAGAGCACGCCCGCTCCGGTCGCGCACAGCCCGCTGATGGCGTAGACCGCGACCTTGGTGGCCGCGACCGGCAGGCCCATCAGCATCGCGGACTGCTCGTTGCCGCCGATCGCATAGACGTTGCGGCCGAAGCGCGTGTAGTGCAGCACGACGAACGCGAGCGCCACCACGATCAGCGAGACCACGACGCTTGGGTCGATCCGGTAGTCGCCGAGCGGGACCATTGTGGTCGCGGTCTCGGTGAAGAACGGGTGGCTGATCCGGATCGAGTCAGTGCTGATCACGTAGCAGAGGCCGCGGGCGAGGAACATGCCGGCGAGCGTGGCGATGAACGGCGGCACCTCGAAGAAGTGGATCATCGCGCCCATCGCGCTGCCGCTCACCGCGCCGATCACGAGTACCAGCGGGATCACCACGCCTGGCGACAGGCCGTGGTCGGTGATCAGCGACGCGCAGATCATCGTGGAGAGCGCAAGCATCGACCCGACCGAGAGATCGATGCCGCCGCTCAGGATCACGAACGTCATCCCCACCGCCAGGACCAGCAGGAACGCGTAGTCCTTGAAGATGTTGAGCAGCACCTGCAGGTCGGCGAAGTTCTCGTAGCGCAGCGAGGCACCGATCCACATCAGCACCAGCACGCCTGCGGTGGCGAGGACCGGCACGTACCGCTGGCGGCCGGTGAAGACCTTGGCCAGCCGCACGCCGGCCGGGGTCGTGACTGTGGTCATGCCGGCACCTTCACATTCGTCGGCGCGGCGGGTGTCCCGGACGCGGGTGGGGTGCGCCGCGGCCCCCATCGGCCGAACACCTTGCGGCGGAACGCCGGGGACTGCAGCAGGCAGACCACAGTCACCACGACCGCCTTGAAGATCAAGGTCGTCTCCGGGGGTACGCCGAGCGTGTAGACGGTGGTGGACAGCGTCTGGATCACCAGCGCGCCGATCACGGTGCCGCCGATCGAGAAGCGGCCGCCGGTCAGCGCGGTGCCGCCGATCACCACCGCGAGGATCGCGTCCAGCTCGATCAGGAGGCCGGCGTTGTTGCCGTCCGCGGCCGAGACGTTCGAGCTGATCATCAGGCCGGCCAGTCCGGCGCAGAGCCCGCTGGCCGCGTAGACGAGCAGCACCAGGCTGCGCGACCGGATGCCGACCAGCCGGCTGGCCTCCGCGTTGCCGCCCACCGACTCCAGCAGCAGGCCAAGCGCGGAGCGGCGCATGACAAGCGCGGCGACCGCGGTCATGGCCAGCGCGATCAGCACCGCGGCCGGAAGCGCGAAGAGCCAGCCCGCGCCGATCCACTTGTACGGCGAGCTGTTGATCGTGATGATCTGCCCGTCCATGATCAACTGCGCGATGCCGCGGCCGACCACCATCAGGATCAGCGTCGCGATGATCGGCTGAATACCGATCCGGGACACCATCACGCCGTTGAACAGGCCCGCCACCAGCGCGGCGCCGAGCGCCATCGCGACCGCGACAAGCACTACGCCCACCGCGTCCGGGTCGGGCGCCCGGCTGATGTGCAGGCAGGCCACCGCGCCGGCGATGGAGACCACCGACCCGACGGAGAGGTCGATGCCGCCGGTCGCGATCACAAGCGTCATGCCGAGCGCCACCAGGATCAGCGGCGCGCCGAACCGGAGGATGTCGATCACGCTGCCGTAGAGGTGCCCGTCCTGGATCCGGACCGCGAAGAAGTCAGGCTTCTCGAACAGGTTGCCGACAAGCAGTACGACCAGCACCACGACCGGCCAGAAGAGACGGTGCCTGGTAAGGGTGCTCATGCGTCCTCCCCGCTCGCGATTGTCTGCATGATGCGCTCGGCGGTGAGCGACTCGTCGTTAGCCAGCTCTGCCACCAGACGGCGGTCGCGCAGCACGCCGACCTTGTGGCTAAGCCGCAGCACCTCCTCCAACTCGGCGGAGATGAACAGCACCGACATGCCGTCCTCGGCAAGCGAGACCACCAGCCGCTGGATCTCCGCCTTCGCGCCGACGTCGATGCCGCGCGTGGGCTCGTCCAGGATCAGCAGTTTGGGCTGGGTGATCAGCCAGCGGGCGAGCAGCACCTTCTGCTGGTTGCCGCCGCTGAGGTTGCGCACCAGCGCGTCCGGGTTGGCCGGCCGGATGCTCAGCGCCTCGATGTACTGCGCGACCAGTTCGTCCCGGCGGCGGGCCGGCACCGGGCGCATCCACCCGCGCGCGGCCTGCATGGCCAGGATGATGTTCTCCCGCACCGAGAGGTCCTCGACCAGGCCCTCGGTCTTGCGGTTCTCCGGGCAGAACGCGATGTGATTTCCGATCGCGGTGCGCGGCGTCTTCACGGACAGCGGTGCACCGTCGATTAAGATCGTGCCGCTCTCCGCCCGGTCCGCACCGAAGATCAACCGCGCCACCTCGGTACGCCCGGAGCCGAGCAACCCGGCCAGCCCGACCACCTCGCCCCGGTGGATCGTCAGGTCGAACGGCGCCACCAGGCCACTCTTGCCCACCTGGGCGGCCTGCAGGAACGGTTCCTGCCGCTCCAGCGCAGCGAGCTCGCGCTTCGGCTGCTCCTCAAGTGCCTCAAGCACTGACAGCTCGGTGCCGATCATCCGGGAGACCAGCTCGATGCGGCTCAGCTCACTTGTGCGCCACTCGCCGACCAGGCGGCCGTTGCGCAGGATCGTCATCCGGTCGGAGATCTCGTAGATCTGCTCCAGGAAGTGCGACACGAAGAGCAGCGCGACGCCGTCCTCCTTGAGCTGTCGCATCACCCGGAACAGCTGCTGCACCTCACCGGCGTCAAGACTTGAGGTGGGCTCGTCCAGGATCACCACCTTGGCGGAGATGTCCACCGCCCGGACGATCGCGATCAGCTGCTGGATCGCAAGCGAGTAACTGGCAAGCGGCGCGGTCACGTCGATGTCGAGGTCCACCCGGGCGAGCAGCTCACGGGCGCGGCGCCGCATCGCCGGGTAGTTGTTGATCAGCCCGAACAGGCGTGGCTCACGGCCGATGAAGATGTTCTCCGCCACCGAGAGGTTGGGGCAGAGGTTGACCTCCTGGTAGACCGTGCTGACGCCGGCCTGCTGGGCCTTGAGCGGGCTGCTGAAGTGCACCGGCGACCCGGCCAGCTCGGCCTCGCCGGCCTCGGCCTGGTACACGCCGGTGAGCACCTTGATCAGGGTGGATTTACCAGCGCCGTTCTCGCCCATCAGGGCGTGCACCTCGCCGGGGAAGAGCCGGAAGTCGACGTCGGCCAGCGCGGTGACGCCGGGGAACTCCTTGGTGATGCCCTTCATCTGCAGAATCGGCTGGGGGTCCGGCATCGCGCCGTGCTCCTCTCCTTGCTGATCGCGGCGATGCCGCCGGCCCGATGGACGGGCCGGCGGCACGCGCGACTGGCGCTGCGAATCGATGAGCTCCCGGCCGGCGCGTCTCCACGCCGGCCGGACTGTCGATCGGTACTGCTGGGGTCGCTGTCGCTCAGCACTGCTGCGGTCGCTGCCGCTCAGCACTGCGGCGGGTCCCTGTCGCTCAGCACTGCGGCGGTCGCTGCCGCTCAGTACCGCTGCGGGTCGCTGTCGCTCAGTACTCCCGGGACGGGAGCGCGGCCGCGGCCTGGTCCTGGGTGAAGACACCCTCCTCGGTGAGGATGCGCTTCTCGACGGTCTCGCCGGCCTTGACCTTCTTGACCAGCTCCATCAGCTGCGGGCCGAGCAGCGGGTTGCACTCGACGACCACGTTGATCTTGCCGTCGGCCATCGCCTGGAACGCGTCCTTGACGCCGTCGATCGAGATGATCTTGATGTCGACGCCGGGCTTCTTGCCGGCCTCCTCGATCGCCTGGATCGCGCCGAGCGCCATATCGTCGTTGTGCGCGTAGAGCACGTCGATGTCCGGGTTGGACTGCAGGAAGGCGGTCATGACCTCCTTGCCCTTGGCCCGGGTGAACTCACCCGTCTGCGAGGCAATGATCTTGAAGTTCGGGTTCGCCGCAATCGCGTCCCCGAAGCCCTTCTTCCGGTCGATCGCCGGCGCCGCGCCCGGGGAGCCCTGCAGCTCCACGATGTTGACCTGCTCGGTCTTGCCCTCGTACTGCTTGATCAGCCAGTCAGCGGCGCGCTGACCCTCCACGATGAAGTCCGAGCCGATGAACGTGACGTAGAGCGAGGTGTCGGTCGAGTCGACGGCGCGGTCGGTCAGGATCACCGGGATCCCGGCCGCCTTCGCCTCCTTCAGCACCGGGTCCCAGCCGGTGTTGACCACCGGCGAGAACGCGATGACGTCGACCTTCTGCTGAATGAAGCCCCGGATCGACTTGATCTGGTTTTCCTGCTTCTGCTGCGCGTCGGTGAACTGCAGCTCGATCCCTTCGGCCTTGGCCGAGTCCTGGATGGACTTCGTGTTCGCCGTACGCCAGCCGGACTCCGCGCCGACCTGTGCGAAACCGAGAACGATCTTGCCGTCGCCGCCCGCACCGGCCTCGTCGTCCTTGGTGCCGTCACCGCAGGCCGCGAGCCCGCTGGTGACGAGACCGGCCGCCGCGACGACCGCGAAAAGCTTCCTCCTGCTTACATGCATGGCTTTTACTCCTCTGCCGATGACCGCCGACCATCGCCGCGCGCCGGCGTCCGGTCGTGACCCCTAGGAGCGGGGGCCGTTGAAGGGTGGGGAACGTGTGGTGCCGCGTTGCATCTACCAGGTGCCATGTGCTGTGGTGCCATGTGCCGTGGTGCAAGGGCTCGGCCGGACGCGCGACCGCAGGCCGGAGTGGGTGTGATCCGGCTTTGCGGCGTCGCTGTCACGACCTCGTTACAGGGACGTTGCGCAGTAGTGTTAACGCTAACAATCGATGAGTCAAGGGGTGGCCGGGGTCACAACTTGACCACGATGATCACAAATCTCTACAGGTCCGGCCAAGAAATCGGTCTACCAGCACAATCACCGCTGTGCGGGTGGGCGATAACCTAAGGCGGTGACCTCCACACCCGAAGCCGCGCGACCGGCGGTGACCTCCGACGCGGCGCGGCCGGCGGTCATGACCGACGTCGCCCGGCTGGCCGGCGTGTCGCACCAGACCGTCTCTCGGGTGCTCAACAACCACCCAAGCGTCCGGCCGGATACCCGCGAGCGCGTCATGCGCGCGGTCACCGAGCTGAGCTACCGTCCCAACGCCATGGCCCGCGGCCTGGCCAGCCGCCGGTCCCGGGTGCTCGGTGTGGTCAGCTTCGACACCATCCTCTACGGCCCCGCGTCCACATTGCTCGGCATCGAGCGGGCCGCCCGCGGCGCGGGTTACGGCGTAAGCATCGTCGCGCTGGAGCGGGTCGACCGCGCCGGCGTCCTCTCCGCCGTCGACGGCCTCGCCGCGCAGGGGGTGGACGGCGTCATCATCATCGCGCCGCAGATGGCCGCCGCCGCCGCGCTGCACAGCCTCCCGCCCGGCATGCCCGCGGTCGCTGTCGAGACCGGGCCGGACGGCGTGCTCCCCGCGGTCTCGGTCGACCAGGCCGTCGGCGCCACGCTCGCGGTCCGGCACCTGCTTGAGCTGGGCCACTCCACGGTCTGGCACGTGGCCGGCCCCGGCGACTGGCTGGAGGCGCGCGATCGCGTGCACGGCTGGCGCGCCGCGCTTGAGGAGGCCGGCGCGCCGGTCCCGCCGGTGATCTCCGGCGACTGGGGCGCCCGCTCCGGCTTCACGGCCGGCGCCGCGCTCGCCGGTCGCAAGGAGGTCACTGCCGTGTTCACGGCCAACGATCAGATGGCACTCGGCCTGCTCCGCGCGTTGCACGAGCGCGGCGTCCGGGTGCCGGACGACATCAGCGTGGTGGGATTCGACGACATACCCGAGGCGGAGTTCATGCTGCCGCCGCTGACCACCGTGCGGCAGGACTTCGACGAGGTCGGCCGCCGGAGCATGGCCGCACTGCTGCGCATCATCAACGGCGACGAGCCGGACGCGGAACAGCGGGCCTCAATGGTCCCGCCGACGCTTGTCGTCCGCCGCTCCACCTCCGCGCCACGCGCCTGACGCCGCACGCGGCACGCCGCAGACCTGACGCCGCACGCCGGACGCCGGACGCCGGACGCCGGCATAAAGATGACCGCCGGGCACACAGACGGCCGCCAGGCACAGAGCCAACGTCGAAGGCCCGGCACACAGTCGAAGCCCGGCACACAGTCGAGGGCCCCGGCGTGGAAGCGCCGGGGCCCAGGGTTTACGGGTAAACACCATCTACCGGCGAAGAAGCCGGCTTGTCGTATCCACACCCAGCGCCTTTGGCGACGTGGGGTGCGAGGATCGCATAAGCGTGACCGGAGACCACCTCTCGTTCGATGGAAACTGCGGTGTCCGCCCCGGAACTGAAACACGTTCCCGCGGCGGGCGATCCAACGGTGTTCTGCCCTCCCTTTCCTCAGATTCACAGGTGCGTACTGCTGCTTGCCGGTGCCGGAGCCCCACGCAAAACTTCATGGCCCCCACACGTGCGGCAAACCTTGTGCCAGGCAGAGCCCCGAAAACTGCATCGGCCCCACCTGCGATCGCCTTGACCCGGAAAAACGTCAAGGTCTTGAACTACATCGCCGTGCGCGGCCCCGGTAGGTAACCGGGTGCTTCTCGGCGCGGGTACAACCGTCTGCGTCTTTCGTAATTCCTTGCTGGCAACACCAGGAACATTAGCCACGTCTTTCAAGAATGTCTAGTACCCGGAACATAGATTTTCTGGGCGTGGCGGGACAGGGCGGCGGACCCCCGCCCGCGCTCGCCCGGCCTCGGAATCCGCCTCTTTGGTGATCATTTGATCCAAGTCGCGACGCGGTGCGTACTTGCTGCCGGACAGGGCGGCGAGATACGCGGGGTTAGGGCCTGGCGATCGACAGCTGGAGGATGCATTGCGACACGGCAGCAGCATCGACCTGAGTCTTCTGCGGCAGGGGGCGCACAGCGCGTCCATCGCCACGCTGCAGCGGAACATGGGCGAGGGAGCGCGGATCGTCGACTTCTGCATCCCCTGCAACCCGTACTTCCCCACGCCGGAGATGTTCGCGGAGCTCTCCGCAAACCTGGAGAGCATCCTCAAGTACTACCCGAGCAGCGCGGAGACCATCACCAAGCAGCTCTGCACCGCGCTCGGCCTGCACCCGCAGACCGTGGCGATGGCGAACGGCTCCACCGAGCTGATCACCTGGATCGACCACCTCCTGGTCAAGGAGAGCATCGCGATCCCGATCCCGACGTTCGGCAGGTGGACGGATCAGCCGCTGGAGACCGGCAAGCGGGTCGACATGTACCCGCTGCAGGAGGCGGACAACTACCAGCTCGACCTGGACGACTACGCGCGCTTCATCCGGCAGCGCGGCTCCCGGGTCGCGGTGATCTGCAATCCGAACAACCCGGACGGCGGCTACATCCCGCGCCGGGAGATCCTGCGGTTCGTCGACATGCTTCACGACCTGGACCTGGTGGTGATCGACGAGTCGTTCATCGACTTCGTCGACCAGGAGCGGCAGCCCTCGGTGGCGGCCGAGGCCGGCATCCGGACGAACATGCTTGTGCTGAAGAGCCTCGGCAAGAACTTCGGGCTGCACGGCATCCGGTTCGGGTACATGGTGGCGAACCCGGCGCTGGCCACGAAGATCGGCAGGGCGCTCCCCAAGTGGAACCTGAACTCGCTTGCCGAGACAGTCGTCCACATGATCAAGGACCATGAGGCCGAGTACCGGGAGAGCCTGCGCCGGCTGTCCCGCGACCGGATGCGGATGGCGGACGAGCTGACCCGGGTCCCCGGCCTCACGGTCTGGCCCTCCCAGGGCAACTTCCTGCTTGTCAAGCTGGGCCCCGGCTGGGACGGCGTGGAGCTGCGCGACTTCCTGATCTCGCGCTTCGGCATCTACGTCCGCGAGTGCGGCAACAAGCTCGGCATGACCAGCCAGTACCTGCGCTTCGTGGTCCGCCCGCCGGAGGACGTGGTCCGGCTTGTCGACGGCATGCACGCCTACGGCCGCTACCTGCACAGCGAAGGCATGGTGCACCTGGAGGCGGAGTCCGAGAGCACCGACCTTGTGCATCCCGCCAGCCGGACGGCACTGACAAACGGCACCGGCATCCACGCCGTCATCCGTTAGGCACCCCACCGGGCGTAGAGCGGCAGTGGTCACCGGATCGGGCGCCGGTGACCACTGCCGTTCTGCTCTTCACCAACCCTTCGCGGGTACGGAGGTCAGCCGTTCAGCGCGTAGACCGTGCTGCTGCCGACAGTGGTTGCGGTGAAGGTCGCCTCGACCCAGGCGGAGATCTGCGAAGCCGCGCTCTCCTGGCCGTCGCCGCCGGGACCGCCCATACCACCGCCGCCCATGCCACCGCCGGAGATGTAGTAGCTGATCTCGCCGGCGGCCACGTACTGCTGGAACTCGGCGAGGGTCGGGGCGTCGTCGCTGCTGGACCAGCCGCCGATCGCGATCACCGCGGTGCCGGTGGAGAGCTCCAGTTCGGCCGCGGACTGTGAGCCGTTGACCGCGGCGGACCAGGTGGTCGTAGTGCCCTCCAGCAGCGCGTTCAGCTCCTCACTGGTCTGGCCACCGCCCATGCCCATGCCACCACCCTGGGCCTGACCACCCTGGGCCCGACCACCCGGAGCCTCACCACCTGCGGTCTGGCCGTCGCTCTGCGGAGCGCCGTCGGGTGTGGAACCGTCCGCGCCGGGCGCCTCCGCCGCGGCGTCGGGAGCTCCGGCCGTACCGTTGCCGGAATCTGAATTTGATCTTCCGCCCATACCCATGCCGCCGGCGCCTGACGGGCCGGAGGTCGGGATGGAGCCGGTGTGTGGCTGGCCCGCGGTGGCGACGGCCCAGGCAGCCGTGCCACCGGCGCCGGTGAGAAGGCCGGCGAACGCCAGCACCACAGCGGCTCGCTTGAGCTGTGCCGCGCCTGCTACCAGGCCGATCCCGGTGACCAGGCTGGTGGCGAGCACCACCCAGCGCAGCCAGGGCAGCCAGCTCGCGTCCGAGGACAGCAGCACGAAGGCCCACACGCCGGTCGCGAACGCCATCAGCGCCAACGCCGCGCGGGCGCCGAGCGCGTCCCGGCCACGCCACAGCTGGACCGCGCCGATGCCGGTCAGCGCCGCGATCGCCGGGGCCAGCGCGACCGTGTAGTACGGGTGCATGGTGCCGCTCATGAAGCTGAACACCAGGCCGGTGACGAGCAGCCAACTGCCCCACGCGATCAGCTGGGCGCGGACGCCGTCGGTGCGCGGCGCGCGGCGGGTGAACCAGAGGCCGGCGACGAGCGCGATCAGTGCGGCCGGCAGCAGCCAGGAGATCTCGGTGCCCATGCTGTCGCCGAACAGCCGGGTGATGCCGGGCGAGCCGCCGAAGCCGGCGTTCCCACCGCCCATGCCGCCACCGCCGCCACCGCCGTTGCCGTCACCGCCGAGGATGCGGCCCAGGCCGTTGTAGCCGAGCGCCAGCTCCAGCAGGCTGTCACCCTCGGAGCCGCCGATGAACGGGCGGGAGTCCTTCGGCCAGATCTCCACGAGCGCGATGAACCAGCCGGCCGAGACGGTCACGCTCAGCGCGGCGACCAGCAGGTGCCGGATCCGCCGCCAGATGGTGGCCGGCGCGGCGATCAGGTAGACAAGCGCGAAGCCGGGCAGCACCAGGAAGCCCTGAAGCATCTTGGTGAGGAACGCGAAGCCGATCGCCACGCCGCAGAGCGCCAGCCAGCGCAGGCTCGCGGTCTCGGTGGCCCGGACCACGGCGTAGGCGGCCGCGACCATCAGCAGCACCAGCAGCGCGTCCGGGTTGTCGAAGCGGAACATCAGCACCGCGACCGGCGTCAGCGCCAGCGCCGCGCCCGCGATCAGGCCGGCCACCGGGCCGACGTGACGGCGCACCGTCGCGTACAGCAGCGCGACGCTCGCCACGCCCATCAGCGCCTGCGGGACCAGCAGGCTCCAGCTGTTGAAGCCGAAAATCCGCGCGGACAGGCCCATTACCCACAGCGACGCGGGCGGCTTGTCCACTGTGATCGCGTTGCCGGCGTCGAGCGAGCCGAACAGCAGCGCCTTCCAGCTCTGCGAACCGGCCTGGACCGCGGCGGCGTAGAAGCTGTTCGCATAGCCGGACGAGCTGAGGTTCCACAGGTAGAGCAGCGCGGTCCCGGCCAGCAGCACGGCAAGCGCCAGGTGCTCCCTGCTCAACCCACGAAGAGCCTTCGGGGGTACGGCGGGCGCCGGCTGATCGGCGTGCCGGGGCGGTCTCGGGGGTGCAAGCGTCGTCATCGTGTTCGTCTCCAGGAGTCGTGTCGGGCCGGGCTCAGGCGATGCGGCCGTAGCGGCTGCGCAGCGCGTCGATCGGCAGTTTTTTGTCCGCGAACGCGCGCCGCATCCGCGCGATCCCGAGCAGGTCGGCCCGGGCGGTGGCGACGATGTCCACCCGGCTGTCCGGGTCGTCGACCCAGTCCACCGGCACCTCGTGGATGCGCAGGCCGGCCCGTTCGGCCAGGACCAGCAGCTCGGTGTCGAAGAACCAGCCGGTGTCCTCGACAAGCGGCAGCAGCTGGGTGGCGACGTCCGCGCGGATCGCCTTGAACCCGCACTGGGCGTCGCTGAACCGCACGCGCAGACCCAGGCGGAGGAGCAGGTTGTAACAGCGCGAGATGAACTCCCGCTTCGGCCCGCGCACCACCCGGGCGCCCCGGGCCAGCCGCGACCCGATCGCCACGTCGCTGTGCCCGGAGATCAGCGGCGCGACAAGCGGCAGCAGCCCGGACAGGTCGGTGGAAAGGTCCACATCGGTGTACGCCAGGATCGGCGCGTCCGAGGCGGACCAGACCGTGTGCAGCGCCCGGCCGCGGCCCTTCTGCTCCAGGCGCACGTGCCGCACGCCGGGGACCTCCCGGGTCAGCCGTGCCGCGATCGCCGGCGTGGCGTCCACACTTGCGTTGTCCGCGATCGTGATCCGGAACGGGTACGGGAACGCGCCGGCCAGGAACGCGTGCACCCGGCGTACGGACGGCTCCAGGTCGTTCTCCTCGTTGTAGACCGGGATGACCACGTCCAGGACCGGCGCGCGCCGGTCCGGGCGGGTTCGGTCGGCGGTCTCCCCGGTGCGGGGCGCGTGCGCGGTGGTGAATGTGGTGGTCATGCCGGCAACGATCGACCGGCGTCCTTTCGGGCGGCTCGGCGTTTCCTGTGCACCCGCTGTGGGCTTCGGTGATCCACGTCACCCCCCACCACGCGACAGCCCGGCCCTAAGCTCCCGCCATGTTCGGAAGATCATCCACACCCGACTTCGACGCGGCGGGCGCCTACCCGGAGGTGGGCTCGCTGCGGGCGGCGCTGCGCTCCGGCGACTGGGCTGCGGCACGCGAAATCTACGATCCTCTCGGCTGGGACGGGCGCGCGCTGCTGGTCGCGGAGGGCGGCGAGGTCCGGGACGCCGGTGACCTGCTTCGGCGGGTGGTCGCGGCGGACCCGGCGGACGGTGCCGCAGCCGCCATGCTCGGCTGTCACCTGGTCCGGGCGGCCTGGCGGGTGCGCAGCAGCGCCCCCGCCAAGCACGTCGGCGCGGACCAGTTCCGCGGCTTCCACGACCTGCTGCGGCAGGCGGACGTCGTGCTCGCCACCGCGACCGGTCAGGACCCCGGCAATCTCGCGGCCTGGCAGCAACGGGTGATCGTCGCGCGCGGGCTGGAGCTAGGACAGGGCGAGGCGCGGCGCCGGTACGACCGGGCGGCCGCGATCGACCCGCACCACCGCGCCACCCAGACCAGCTACCTCCAGCAGCTCTGTCCCAAGTGGAGCGGC
Source organism: Catenuloplanes sp. NPDC051500 (assembly GCF_044454585.1). Lineage (NCBI taxonomy): Bacteria > Bacillati > Actinomycetota > Actinomycetes > Micromonosporales > Micromonosporaceae > Catenuloplanes > Catenuloplanes sp. NPDC051500. The sequence goes on along the minus strand of NZ_JBITDX010000005.1, from coordinate 387,716 downwards.
GACCTGCGTACGCTGCACGGCTTCGCACGGGAGCGCATGCTCACCGCGCCGGCCGGCGCGCACAATGCGGTGCTTGTGGTGGACGCGCACCTCGAACAGCTGCTCAGCGACGGCGCGGAACACATGCGGTCGGCGGACGTCCGCGCACAACTGCACGAGGCCGCCGATCTGTCCATCTGGCATCCGGACTTCCGGCGCACGCCCGGCTGGGTGGCGGTCCTGAACTACTTCGCGGCCGGGTTCGCGGCGGCCGGTGAGGACCGCGCCGCCGCCCGGGTGTTCACCGAGCTCGGACCGCACGCGACAGACCTGCCGTGGAACTACCTGTCCCGGTTCCGGGAGCGGCTGGCCCGCCACCCGCACCGGACCTTCAACCGGCTCCGGAAGCAGGCGATGAGGTGATCGACGGCATCCCGCTGCTGCGCGCGCCCGGGCCGCCCCGGGCCGGCCTGGTCTTCCGGGTCGGCCGGGCGGACGAGACACCGGCCCGGACCGGCCTGTCCCACCTGGTGGCGCACCTGGTGCGGGCCCGGGTGCCCCAAGCGGGCGGCAACTGCGGCGGCGCCTCGCCGGTGGTCACCGCTTTCACCACCAAGGGCTCGGCCGCCGAGACAGCCGCGTTCCTGAACGGCGTCTGCGCGGCGCTCACCTCCCCGTCCGAGGCGAACCTGGCCGCCGCGAAGGCGGAGATGTGGGCGGAGGCCGCGGGCCGGGTCACCACCGTCCTGGACTCACTCGACGTGGTCCGGTTCGGCGCGCGGCATCACGGCCTGGCCGGGCTGCCCGAGTGGGGTCTGCACGCGCTCACCGCCGACGACGTACGCGAGTGGATCGCCGCCTACTTCACCAGGGAGAACGCGGCCCTGTGGATCTCCGGTCCGGAGGTTCCGGCCGGGCTGCGGCTGGCGTTGCCGTCCGGCGTGCGGCGACCGGTCCCGGCGGCGGACCCGCTGACCGGCGGGCTCGGCGCGTTCCGCCCGACGTCGCGCCGCACCATCGCCCGGGACCAGGTGCTACCCGCCGGCCTCGCCACGGCCGTCTACGCGAGCGTGCTGGAGCGGGCGCTCTTCCGGGCCACCGGCCGGGCCGCGGGCGACGGGGCACATCGGGTGGGGTCGCATTACCGGCCGCGCGGTGACGGCAGCGCGTCTGTCGTGGTGCTCGCCGAGATGGTCGGCGGCGACGCCGGCCCGATCGTCGGCGAGTTCACCGACACGCTGTACGCACTGCGGATGACGGGCGTCCCGGCCGAGGACGTCGCGGCGGTGATCACCGAGCACGAGCGGGCGCTGACCCGGCCGGAGGCGGCGGCGAACCGGCTGCCCGAGCAGGCCTTCGCACTGCTTACCGGCGATTCCGAGGCGCCGTTCTCCAAGGCGCTGATCTCCGAGGCGTCGTTCTCTGAGGTGCCCGTCTCCGAGGTCCCCGTCTCCGAGGCGCCGGTCTCCGGGGCGCTGATCTCCGAGGTGCCGGTCGCGGAGCTTCGGGCCCGGTTGCGGACGATCACCGCCGACCGGATCAACGCGCTCGCGGCCGGATCGCAGGCCTCGGAGCTGCTGCTCGACTCGTGGAGCGGGCCGGTCGGCGTGGTGCCCACCGCCGAGGAGCCGGTGCCGTTCGGACGCCGCTTCCCGTCGCTGGAGAGCCGCCGGGCCGCGCTGGTGCTGGACAAGACCTCGATCACCCGGACCTGGCCGGGCATTCCGCCGGTCACCGTCCCATTCGCGGCGGCCGCGGTGCTGCTCACCTGGCCGGACGGCGGCCGCCGGCTGGTCCGCGCGGACGCGAGGCACGTGGACATCGAGTCCACGCTTCACGAGACCACGCCGGACCTGGTCCCGGCGATCGACGCGGCCGTTCCTGCCGACCGGCACGCCTCGCTGCCGCCGCGCGATCCCGGCTCGATCCCGGCGCCGGAGCCGCGCGGACGACGACCGCTGCGGTACGGCGCGGCCGGCTCGCTGCTGCTCGGGCTGGCCGGCTGGGCGGCGGGCGGCGGGTCCGTCGCTCTCATCCTCGGCACCGACGGGGCGATCGAGCCGCTGGTGGCCGGGATGGCGCTGTTGTGGGTCGCCGGGCTGTGGGGCTCGCTGCGGCTGCGCCGGGTGCGGAACACGATCGTCGCGGACCGGCGGCTGATCCGGGCCCGCCGGGCGGCGGCGCTGTCAATCGGCTCCGCGGGTCACAGCCTGTCCGCCCGCTCCACAGGTCCGAGCAAGCCTTGACCCGGCGCACAGGCTACGGACAGGTCCGGCTCTCAGTCTTGTCCCGAGTCCGCCACGCGACCGCGGGGCAGCACGGAGGGAAGCAGCGATGACGACGGAGCAGATGACCCCGTCCGGGTACGACGACCGGTCCCGGACCGGCGTGGCCGAGGGCACGGCGGTTCAGCCGGCCCCGCTCGCCACCACGACGGCGAACCCGGCGACGTTCGCGCCCGCCGCGGCCGCCCCCGGTGTGAGCGACACGTCCGCGGGCTGGGGCACGCCGCCGGCGGACGGCGGGCGGTGGACGCTCAAGACGGTGCTTATCGCACTGACCATCACCGCGCTGGTGGCGGGCGGCGGCGGTTTCCTCGCGGGTCAGGCCTTCGGCGGCTCGGCGACGACCGGCACGGGCACCACGCAGCAAGGGCCGGGCGGCGGCTTCCCCGGTGGCAGCCAGAACGGCGGCGGCCAGGGCGGCCCGGGCGGCGGCGGTTTCCCGGGCGGCCAGCAGGACCACACCACCCAGCAGGACGGCACCACGCAGCAGTCCGACCAGGGTGCAACGGCCTGACGGCCGTACCCCCGCTGCTTCCGGTGGCTTTTCGGTCCTCTCCGCATCGCGGAGAGGACCGCGGCCGTCAGCTCGTCAAGCGCTGAACATCCGCTCCACGTCGCCTGAAACGGGGCTGCGCGAACGCTCGAAGATCATCTAATATCCGCGCCATGCATCCCCCGTTGCCGGTGCCGGACTTCGACGCCGCGACCGCGTACCCCGAGATCGGCGTGTTGCGCTCCGCGCTTGGCGCGGCCGACTGGACCGCCGTGCGGCGGCTCTGGGACGGCCTCGACTGGGCCGGTCGCTCGCAGCTGGTCGACGCGGTCTCCGACATCGAGCGTCCCGGCGAGGTAGAGCACCTCGTGGCCATGCTCCGTGCCGCGCTGGACGCGGATCCCGGTGATCCGGTCGCCGGCGCCATGCTCGGCGCGCACCTGGTCTCGGCCGGCTGGCGCATCCGCAGCGCCGCCCGGGCCCGGTTCGTCTCCCAAGACCAGTTCCGGCGCTTCCACGAGCATCTGCGCCGGGCCGAGGGGGTGCTGATCGAGGCGACCGCGCGCAACCCGGAGAACGTGGCGGCCTGGGAGTGGCGCATCACCTCCGCGATGGGCCTTCAGCTCGGCCAGGACGAGGCCCGCCGCCGGTATGACCGGGTGGCCCGCGTCGCCCCACATCATCTGCGCGCGCAGTCCGGCCTGCTGCAGCTGCTCTGCCCGAAGTGGAGCGGCAGCTGGGAGGCGGTGCACACGTTCGCCCGCGAGCGCATGCTGGCTGCCCCGGAGGGCGCGCACAACGCGGTGCTTGTGGCCACCGCGCACTTGGAGCACTGGCTGGAACTGGAGAGCGGCGAGGACGCCGCCTATCTGACCTCGCAGCCGGTCCGGGAGGAGCTTTACGAGGCGGCCCGCCGGTCGGTCTGGCATCCGGAGTTCCGCCGCACGGTCGGCTGGGTCTACGTGATGAACATGTTCGCCGGGCTCTTCAGCCTGCTGGAGGACCACCGGGCGACCGCCGGGCTGTTCGCCGCGCTGGGCCCGCTGGCCACCGAATCGCCCTGGAGCTACCTGGGCCGGAACGAGGGTGAGACGTTCATGCAGCGCCGTGCCGAGTCGATCGCGAGGGCCGCGGGATGACCGTCACCCGTACCGAGGTCGACGGCGTGCCCACGCTCGTCGCGCCGTCCGCCGGGCCGATCACGGCCGGGCTGGTGTTCCGCGTCGGGCGGGCGGACGAGCCGCTGGCCCGGGCAGGCGTCACGCACCTGATCGAGCATCTGGCGCTGCACCGCATCGGCATGACCGACTACCACTTCAACGGCACCACGTCACCGGTCACGACCACGTTCCAGTTGCAGGGCACCGAGGCCGACGTGGTCGCGTTCCTTAACGGCGTGTGCGGCGCGCTGGCGGACCTGCCGGTGGGCCGGCTGGCCGTGGAGAAGGAGATCCTGCGCACCGAGGAGGCCGGTCGCGGCAACTCGGTCGCGGAGCCGATGGCGGTCTGGCGGTACGGCGCCCGCGGGCACGGTGTGGTCGGCTTCCCGGAGTTCGGCACGTACGCGCTGACCGGCGACGACCTGCACGTCTGGGCCGCCCGCTACTTCACCCGCGGGAACGCGATGCTGTGGATCACCGGCGACGGCGTGCCGGCCGGGCTGCGGCTGACGCTGCCGGACGGCGCCCGCATGCCCGCGCCGGCGGTCACGTCCGCCCTGCCGGAGACGCCCGCGTACTTCCACGGGCCGAGCGAGCGGGCGGTGGTCTACGAGGGGATCGTGGCGCGGAGCACCGCGGCCGGCGTCTTCACGGGCGTGCTGGAACGGTCACTGTTCCGGTCGCTGCGCCAGGACGGCGGCTACTCGTACCAGGTGGCCGCGGAGTACCTGCCGCGCGACGCTACGCACGCCTCGGTGATCGCGGTGGCGGACATGCTGCCGCAGAAGCGCGGGCCGCTGCTCGGCGAGTTCGTCGACGTGCTGGCCGCGCTCCGGTTCGGCCAGGTCGCCCAGGCCGACCTCGACGCATACGTGGCCAAGGCCGAGTCGACCCTGACCGGCGCGGACGCCGAGGCCCGCCGGCTGCCCGGGATGGCGCAGAACGCACTGCTCGGCCGCCGGAACCTGTCGATCGAGGAGTTGCGCGCGGAACTGCGCGCGGTGACCCCGGCGGACGTGACCGCCACGGCGGCGGAGGCACACGCGTCGTCGCTGCTGATGGTGCCGGACGGCCGCGACCCGGACTGGGCCGGCTTCACCGCCGCGCCGGCCGCGTCCACGGCCACGGTCGAGGGCCGGCGGCACCCGTACCTGGCCGACCGTGCGCAGGCGATGGTGCTCGGCCCGGACGGCGTCTCACTGGCGGGCAGCAGCAGCGTGGTCACGGTCCGGTTCGCCGAGACCGCCGCGATGCTGGCCTGGCCGGACGGCGCCCGCCGCCTGATCGGTTACGACGCGGTCTCCGCGCACCTGGAGCCGTCGCTCTTCGCGGTGGACGCGGCCGCACTGGCCGCGCTGGACGCCGCCGTGCCGCCGGGGCTGCGGGTGGACATGCCGGCACGTGACCCGGAGGACATCCCGGTACCGCCGTCGCGTGGTCGCCTGGCGCGCCGCGACGCCGGACGGGCGCTGCGCACCGGGCTGCACTGGACGGCGGACCGGATCGACTCGATCCCGGACGGCGTGCGCTGGAGCATCCTCATCGGCCTGTTCCTGCTGAACATCCGCCTGGTCAGCAGGCTCGCCGACGACAATGCCACCCGGATCACCGTCTTCGCGGTGATCTTCGCGGTCTCGCTGCTGCTGACCGACTGGGCGATCAAGGGCCTGCGGTGGCTGGGGAACCGCCTGGCGTACTACCTGGTGCGGTAGAGCCCGTCGAGGTAGCTGGGGCCGTAGTAGGCCTCCAGCTGCTCCACCGTCTCCGTCGCCTGCGGCTGCACGTCCTTGATCAGGCGCGCGGTGCTCGGCAGGACCTCCGGATGCCAGGTCTCCGGCTTCCACAGGTCGGAGCGGAGGAACGCCTTGGCGCAGTGGAAGAAGATCTGCTCGATCTCCACCTCAAGCGCCAGGACCGGCCGGTGTCCCTTGACGACCATGTCGTCGAAGTAGGGCGCGTCGCTCAGCAGCCGGGCGCGGCCGTTGATCCGCAGCGTCTCGGAGCGGCCGGGGATCAGGTAGAGCAGGCCGACGTGCGGGTTGCTCAGCACGTTGAGGTAGCCGTCGGCGCGCCTGTTGCCGGGCCGCTCCGGGATCGCGATCGTGCTGTCGTCGAGCACGAGCGTGAAGCCGGGCGGGTCGCCCTTCGGCGAGGCGTCGCAGGTGCCGTCCTCCGCCGCCGTGGAGATGACGCAGAACGGCGAGTTGGCGAGCCACTCCCGGTCCCGCTGGTGAAGCGCGACGCGCTCCTTGGTCACCGCGCGCGGCATCGGCGCGCCGAGCAGCTCACGCAGCTGTTCCGCCGTGTCGATGCCGGTCTTCTGCCCACTGTCCATCGAGGCCCCCGTATCTCGTCACCGCCGAGTCTAAGAGAGCCGGGCGGCCCTTTCGAGAGCGTTTCCGCGCCAATCGACGCAACGTTCCCGCCAGGGCCGCCCGAGATCACAATCCCGCGGGGGTACGTCAGGGGCGCCCGAGCGCCCGGTACTCCCAGCCCGCCGCGCGCCACTCGGACGGCTCCAGCGCGTGCCGGCCGTCCACGATCGCGGTGGTGCCGACGACCGCGGCCATCGCGGCCGGGTCGATCTCCCGGAACTCGGTCCACTCGGTGAGCAGCACGACCACGTCCGCACCGGCGGCGGCGTCGAGCGCGTTCTCGCCGTAGGTCAGCTCCGGGTGGACGCGCTTGGCGTTGTCCATCGCGGCCGGGTCGAAGACCGTGACCTCGGCGCCCATCCGGTGCAGCGTGCTCGCCACGTCGAGCGCGGGCGCGTCGCGGATGTCGTCGGAGTTGGGCTTGAACGCCGCGCCGAGCGCCGCGATCTTCTTGCCCTTGACGTCGCCGCCGGCCAGCTCGGTGACCAGGTCCACGGTGCGGGACCGGCGGCGCTGGTTGATGCCGTCGATCTCGCGGAGGAAGCCGACCGCCTGGCCGACGCCGAGCTCCTCGGCCCGCGCCATGAACGCGCGGATGTCCTTGGGCAGGCAGCCGCCGCCGAAGCCGAGCCCGGGCCGCAGGAACCGGCCGCCGATCCGGGTGTCGTAGGCGAGCGCCTCGGCCAGGTCGGACACGTCCGCGCCGGTCGCCTCGCAGACCTCGGCCATCGCGTTGATGTAGGAGATCTTGGTGGCCAGGAACGAGTTCGCCGCGACCTTGACCAGCTCCGCGGTGGCCAGGTCGGTGACCTTGACCGGCACGTCCTGCGCCAGCACCGGCTCGAACGCGGCCCGGAGCTGCTCCTCGGCCCAGGCGGACGACACGCCGAAGACCAGGCGGTCCGGCTTCATGGTGTCCTCGACCGCGAAGCCCTCGCGCAGGAACTCCGGGTTCCAGGCCAGCTCGATCTCGTCACCGGCCGGGGCCAGCTCCTTGACAAGCGCGGTCAGCCGGGCCGCGGTGCCGACCGGGACCGTGGACTTGCCGACGACGAGCGCCTTGCGGGTCAGGTGTGCCGCGAGCGCGGTCACCGACGCGTCGACGTAGGTCATGTCCGCAGCGTGCGAGCCCTTCTTCTGCGGCGTACCCACGCAGATGAAGTGCACGTCGCCGAACTCGGCCGCCTCCTGGAACGAGGTGGTGAAGCGCAGCCGGCCGGACTCGAGCGCCTTGGCGAGCAGCTCGGGCAGGCCGGGCTCGAAGAACGGCACCTCACCCGAGGCGAGCCGGTCGATCTTGGCCTGGTCCACGTCCACGCCGAGCACCTCGAAGCCGAGGACGGCCATGCAGATCGCGTGCGTCGCACCGAGGTAGCCGGTGCCGATGACGGTGAGGCGAGGGGTGTTCACAACAGTCTCCCGAGGGGTCTTCACGAGCAGGGGGTGTTGGAGATGCCTTGGGCGGCGCCGGCGACCTCGTTGTCACAGGCGACCCGGTTGTCCTCCACGGGCGTGAGGTTGAAGCCGTAACCGGGCCCGTTGACGTTCGCGACGTTGCGGGAGAAGACGTTTCCCTTGCCCCAGCCGTCCACGACCGAATGCGTCTGGAAGCCGTCGAGCTTGGAATTCGTGCCCGTGTTACCGGAGATGGTCCAGCCGTTCCCCTTGACGTCGACCCAGGAGTCGGCGAAGTTGCCGGAGAAGGCGTTCCCGTCGAAGGTGTTCCCGGTGACGGTGCCGCCGGTCGTACCCTCCTTGATGTCTATGTTCTCCGCGGTGACCGCGGTGATCGTGTTGTTGCGGACCACGTTGCGGTCGCTGGCGTCCGGCGCGCAGTCAGTGACGTCGCACCAGTTCGACTCCGCGGTGCCGATGTAGACGCCCTCGCCGAAGTTGTTCTTGCGCTGGCCGGTCTCGCGGATCGTGTTGCCCTCGATCACGTTGTCCGAGCTGAACTTCCGCAGGTGGACGGCTTCGTCGCCGACCTTCTCCACGGTCAGCCCGGCGATCGTGGTGCCGCTCACGCCGTCCGCCATCACGCCCTTCTGCGCGTTCCGGACCGTGAAGCCCCGCACCTGCCAGTGGCTTGCGCCGTCCAGGTGCAGGCCGTAGCCCTTCTTGACGCCGCCGCCGTCGAGGATCGCGCCGGCGCCGCCGCAGAGCATGATCGGCGCGTCCGCGGTGCCCGGCGTCGAGGCGACGAACCGGCCCTCGTAGACGCCGTCCGCAAGCGAGATCACCGTGCCCGGCTTCGCGGCGGCGAGCGCCGCGGTCAGCCCGGCCGCGTCCGTGACAGTTGCGGCGGGGCAGTTCGCGCCCGCCTGGGTGGTGCCACCGCCGGTGCCGACCGGGCCGGTGGCGAGCGGTGCGGCGGTGCTGATCGGCTCCGGCGCGGCGGCGGTGCCCGAGGGAGCCGCGGCCGGTGTCGAGTCGGTTCCACCGGACAGCGCCGCGACAAGCGCGATCAGCGAGATCCCGACCGCCGCGCCGCCGAGCCAGACGCCTGGACTCTTCGGTGTCACCAGGAGGCTCCCTGCAACGCCGGCTGACGCTCCGCGGCCGGCACGACCGTGGCCCGCAGCGTCCGGGTGTTCTCGTACGGGTGGTAGAAGCCGGACCGCCGGCGGCGTACGCCCTGGATCGCGGAGAACGCGATGATCACGACGATCGCCGCCCAGAGCATGGTCATCGGGCTGGCGTAGTGCCGGAACTTGATCCAGAAGGAGCTGGTGTCGTACCAGGCGCCCGACTGGTTGTCCTCGGCCGTCAGATCGCCCTCGGCCCGCGAGGTGTCCACCGCGCTCGGCCCGACCCCGGAGATCACGTTGTGCGAGACGATCGAGCCGCCGACCGCGCCGACAAGCGCGATGCCGTGGTTCTTCGCCTCCTCGACCGTGTTGCCGCGGATCTCCGCGGTGGAGTCCCGGACGTACAGCCCGTTCTCGACGTCCGAGATGATGTTTCCGGTCACTGTCGCGCCGATGACCTCGTCGCGGACCGCGATGCCGTGCCGGGACTGGCCGTGCACCCGGTTGCCGGTGATGGTCACCCGGTCCGCACCCTGCCGGGCCACGATTCCGGCCTCGCCGCCGACGATCTCGTTGTTCTGCACGTCGACGTTGAGGCCGCCGATCACCTCGATGCCGTACCGGCCGTTCATGGTGACCGTGCTGTTCGCGACCGTGTTCGAGCCGTACGCGCCGACGAACTGCCCGGAGGCGGAGGCGTCGTCGGCAAGCGGCAGCCCGTTGACGGTGATGCCGTTGCCGCCGTTGTGGTCCGAGGTGGCGTTGCTGATCCGGACCTGCTGCGCGGCGCGGGAGAGCACGAACCCGTCGCCGCCGTTGTTCCTCGAGACGACCTTCTCGATCACCAGGCTGGACGCGAAGCGGTGCATGACCACGCCGTCCTCCAGGCTGTCCTGCACCGTGGAGTCCGTGATGTTCACGCCGGTGGCGCTGGAGATGAACAGCCCGAACGCGTTGCCGCTGATCGTGGCGTGGTCGATCGAGCCGGAGACGTAGGACAGACCCGGCACGTCGAACCGGGTGTCCGGCGCGACCAGGTCACCTGTCGGCGAGGCGTAGACGTCGCCGGCGCCGGGCGCCACGTTCACGCCTGTCTGCCGCTCCGCCTTGGCCTTGTCCCGGGCGGTGTTGCCGCTGACCTTCGTCTGCTCGACGCCGCCGGTGTTCGGGCGGTCCGTGCCGGTCAGACTGAGCCCGCCGGTGCGCCCGCTCCAGAAGCCCAGGTTCTCGATCGACGCGTACGTCATGGAGAACTGCCCGCCGATCGCCCGGATGTAGGCGCGCCCGTCGTCGACAAGCGTGTCAGTCGTGCTGGTCCGCGGGTCCCAGCTCATGATCTTCGTCGGCGCCTGCACCGAACCGTCGATGATCAGCTCGCCGCCGAACGACACGATGGAGACGAAGCCGTTCGCGCTGCTGGCCAGCTTGAGCGTCAGACCGCCCGGATTGGACAGTCGCAGCTTCGCGCCCATGCTCAGGTAGATGTTCTCGGTAAGCAGGTAGCTGCCGTCCGGCTGCCGCACGAACGTCTGCGGCGCAAGCGTCAGCAGGTCCGCGACCGTGTACGGCTCCTTCTGCTGGGTCAGCACGAGCGTGTAGCCGTCGCCGGTGTTCAGCCGGTAGGGCTTCAGCCAGTCGCCGCCCTTCATTCGGGCGACGCCGGTCACGGCGCGTACCGCGTTCAGCCGGGTGTCCTCGCCGACGACGAGCGCGGCCTGGCGCTCGGCCGCCTCGGTGTCCGCCGGGGCGGTGGCCGCGGCCGGCGCCTGCAGCAGCGTGGCGCCGAGGAACGCGGCACCGATCACCGCCGCGATGTGGTACCTCATACCGTCTCCTTGACCAGGACCGGGGCGACCGGCGCGGTGAGCGTGGTGGCGCCCTGTCCCTCGCCGCCGATTGACTCGCTGGTCCGGGTGAGCCAGCCCTGCTTGTTCATGGTCACGAAGGCGTAGAGCTTGATCGGCAGCGCGATGAAGATGACCACAAGCGCGGTGACCGGCAGCAGCAGGATCTCCTGCGGGTGGCGGCGCAGGTGCGAGTAGCCGCGCACGCCCCGGCCGAGCAGCAGCCAGATCAGCGCCAGCACGATCGAGTGCGCGGTGAACTCCAGCCGGCTGAAGAGCAGGTAGCCGAGCGCCATGCCCATCGTCACCGGCGTCAGCAGGATCTGCAGCACCGTGATCTTGGTGACCATCGGCACCCGCCACAGCCAGCCCTTCCAGAGCGCGGTCAGGTAGGTCCGGTACGAGTTCCGGCTCCACCGCACCCGCTGCTTCACGAACGCCGAGAACGAGGAGGGGAACATCGACAGCGCGCGGGCCGACGACTGGTGCACGGTCTTGTAGCCGGACGCCAGCACCAGCCAGGTCAGCCGGCCGTCGTCCCCGGCCACGCAGCGGCGGCCCAGGAAGAACTCGTCCTCCAGGTTCGGCACCACCGGCAGGATCGCCGAGCGCCGGTACGCCGCGGTCCGCCCGGAGAGGCAGGCGACCGCCCCGGCCCGGCCCATCGCCGGCACGTAGTCGTAGTAGCGCAGGTTGACAAGCCAGTCCGCGACCCGGCGCCAGATGCTCGTGGTGCGCTGGTAGACGTTCTGCTGCGTGCCGACGCCACCGACCTCGGGGTCGATGAACGGCATCTGCACCGCGTCGAGCAGGCCCGGCAGCCACCTGGTGTCGGAGTCCACGAGCACCACGATCTCGCCGTGCGCGGCCCGGATGCCGACGCCGAGCGCGGAACGCTTTCCCTTGTGGGCGAACGGGATCACCCGGACCCGCGGGTCCTCGACGGCGCGCAGCCGGCGGATCACCTCGGTGTCCTCCAGGTCCGGCACGATGATGATCTCGGTCGGGTCCTGGGCCAGCCAGGTGTCCAGGCACTCGATCAGGATGTCCGGGTCTTCCCGGTAGGACGGCACCACCACGCTCGTGGTGGTCCGGAAGTCGTTCACAAGCGGCTTGGCGAAGCGCGACAACACCGCGCGGTACAGCCAGAGGCACCACACGAAGATGCCGGCGAGCCCCAGCGGCATGAGATCACGCCACGAGGTCTGACCCACCGCCTCGACAATCCACGACCAGACGACGTCGAATACTTCCGACACGATTCGGCTCCCTAGAAACCCCGCGCCGAGCGCGGTCAAGCGAAGGTGCACACACGCCGCGCAGCACCCATCACCACGTCCTCAAGCGCCGAAGCGCGAGAACGCGGGAGTGCAATTACGCGGGAGAAGGTCCGGCCGGTGGCAACGCTGCCGCCGACGAAATCAGCGGTCTAGCGGAATGACGCCGATGCGCGGTGCCAGGCCAAGGAAGTGGCTGACGCGCCGAACCTGTGACGTGCGAGCACCCGGCTCCGGGAGCTGCCGTTACGACAGAACATGAGCGATCTCCTTGGATGACACCAAGGACGTCGGTTTCGCCTCTGGCTCCCCACCGGACATGGGCGACCAACTCGCCCGGTGGATCAACACCTCGCCCCGGCCCCTGGTGGGGCCGATGCCGAAATCTTGTCACCCAATCGTCAAAGAAGCAAGAAATACCTAAGCCTCAAAAAGCCACTTTACACCCGCAAAGAATGGGATTCCGTACCCCATTGAATTGCAATTCCAACGCCGAAACAATTGCGAAACCGATGGTATGAGACGGGCGCCACTACCGCCGCTACTGGAAGATCGCGATGACCGGGAAGACGGTGACCGTGCCGGTGTCGGCGTCCCAGCCGCTGATCTTGCCGAGGCAGCGCGCCGGGAACTCGCGGTCGGGTACGTCGAGGCGCAGGCCGCTCCGGTGGTACTCGCAGCGGACCACAGTCGCGGGATTGCCGTCCGCCGGCGCGATCTCTGCCTCGAAGGTGATGACGTCGCCCGCCCTGGCGACCACCCGGAACCCACCGCGGATCGACACGTACGAATCGGCTTTCAGCAGGTCGGTGGGGCTGACCGAGGTCCGCCCGTCGACGCCCAGACGGTTGAACACCCGTTTCAGGCCCGTCCCGGACTCGACCGACCCGGTGTACAGGTCGGCGGTGACGGTGTCCTTGGCGATCACGCTCAACACCGTGCGGACAACCCGGATCGGCTCGGCGACCTCGACGTAGGTCTGCACAACCCGGCGGTCCACCCGGGCACCCAGGTTGATGCCGATGCCGGCGAGGGCGGCCCTGATTCCGGCGCCGAAACCCCGGGACGTCTCCTCCTGGACGCGTCGTTTGAGCGCCTGCCGATACGGGCCCATCTCGTACAGGTCCATGACCCGCTGCCCGTCGAGGAAGAACGCGATGCCGGCCGGCTGCCGGTCCCCGCCGCGCCGGCTGAGGAGTCGCCCGAGCGGCCACAGCGCGACGACGAGCAGCAGGAGCGCGGTGACGACCCAGACGACCGCCCAGCCGCGCCCGGCGCTCCACCAGAGATGATCAAACACAGCCACGCACATCCTCGAAGGCGTCCTGGAGCGAGGCCGTGGTGGCCTCGATCATCCGGCCGCCCGTCGCCCGGGCGGCCTTGTCGAGCTCGGCGGGATCCGCGTCGCCGAGACCGATCGCATACGTGTGCACGGCCCGGGCCGCCTCCGGCAGGGTCCGGTACCGGGTCAGGAACTCGTCGAGCCCCGGGCCGGCGTTGTTCTCCCCGTCCGTCATCAGCACCACCGACGCCGGCCGCCCCGGATCACCGGCCGCGACCTCGTAGCCGCGAAGCAGCGCGGACCACACCGCCGTCCGCTCGTCCAACTCCCCCGCGGCCAGGAACGCGTTCATGGCGTCGACATCGCCCTGGCCGTCCACAGTGAACGTCCGCTCCGCGAGGATCGTGCCGCCGAACGAGATCAACGTGACCCGTTCGCCCCGATAGAACCGGGCGAAGCCGTCGAACCCGCCGATCGTCGCCCGGAGCCGGTCCTGGCGCTCGCCCTTCATCGACCCGGAGTGGTCCAACACGAAGATCACATGGCCGGGTACGCCCGCGTCGCCGTAGTTCGCGAGCAGCCGGTCGAGCACGGCCTTGTCGTCAGGGAAGTAGAGCGCGTTGCCGATCGTGTCCGGAAGCCGCCTGTCACGGGCGACAGTCGGGTCCACCGGCCGCCGGAGCGTGCGCTCCATGATCGCGCGTTGCGCGTCCGCCCCGGTCAGCCACGCCACCACCGTGTCGTACGCGGCGCGGTCGCCCCGGTCCAGCAACATCAGCGGGAAGTCGGCGAGGACCAGGCCGTCCTGCGGGTAGAGCAGCTCAAGCGGGCGGCTCAGGCGGCCGCTCGCGTTCAGCGACAGCACCGTCGACTCGTAGGCGACGATCGCGTCCGTTTGATCCTGGTGCGCCACGTACTCGTCGACAAGCGCCGCCGTGGCCGGCGCGGTCCGCGTCTGCCCGGCGAAGAAGCCGTCCAGCCGGTCGCAGGTGACATCCTCCGGCCTCAGCGCGCGACCCGTGCCGGCCGCCGCGGTCGCGACACCGACAAGCGCGGACAGTCCACTGTCCGCCGCGCGCGGGTCAGCCATGCCGAAGGTGAGCGTGCCGGCCGCGGCCGCGTCCGCGAGATCGGCCCAGGACAGCCGCCGGGCCGGGTCCCCGCCACGCAACCGGGCCGCTGCCTCGGGCGTGATCCCGACCGCGACCGGTGAGGTCATGATCCTGGTGGTCAGCGGTCGCTCCCCGGCGTACCCCGCGGCCTTCAGCGAGAGCAGGAACGACGCGTCCGAGGCCGGCCACGCGAGATCATGCTGGTACCGGCCCGGTGTCAGCGCGCCGGCCGCCTGCGCCTCGTCCCGGTAGTCCATCTCCAGCCGGATGCCTGTGTCCCGCCGCAGCTCATCGAGAATCGGCTGCATGTCCGCGAGGTCCGGGCCGGCCAGCACGCGAAGCGTCACCTCGTCCGGCGCCGTCTGCGTGCAGGCCGCGGCGAGCGCCATCGTCATGCACAGCGCGGCGGCGAGACGCCCGCGCACGGTCAGTCCCGGCATGCGCCCACGGCCTTGACCAGTTGCTCGAGCGCGGGCAGCGCCGGGAGGTCCGCCTTGGTGAGGACGCCGCCTCGGTCCGGGACCGGAATGCCGTGCTCCCGCAGGTACCTCCACAGCTGCTCGCTGTCCGTCTCGCCGGTCGGATCGAGTACCCGGTAGCCCAACTCCATCGCCCGCTGCCGCAGCGCCGGGTCGTCGCGGAGCAGTGTGCCCAGGCGGTCCGCGCGCGCGTTGAGCACGAAGTACTCCGGGTCGGTGAGCACCTCACGGTCCGGGTAGAGCATGACCCGGTCCCCGTCCGGCACGCCGTCCGCGATCTGCCGCCGCACCTGGTAGGTGAGGAACTGATGCTCGTACACCACGACGATCGGCGCCTTGCTCTTCCCCTCCGGCGCGATGTACGAGCCGAGCAGGTCGGCGTCCGGCATGCCCCCGATGGTCAGCGGCTCCCTGATCCCGTCCGCGACCGCCGCCACCTGCCCCTCGGTCGGCGCTGTCCCCTGGTTCTCGACGAACGCGGCAAGCGCGGTGTACGACTCGGCCGAGTTCGCGTCGCACAGGTTCGGGCTGTGGGCGTACACCCGGTTCCCGTTCGTGATCGTCCGGCCGGTCACGTCCGGCTGCGTGCCGATCCCCAGGTCGTCCCAGGTCTTCCCGGCCTTGATCAACGCGAAGAACCGCTTCATGTCAAGCGTGTAGTACATCGGCCCGGCCGCTGTCCCACCCGGCTGCGCCGTCGCCGCCCCGGCCGCCACAAGCGTCTCCGCGTACTGCCGGAACGTCCCGAGCACAAGCGGCGTCGCGAACGGCTTGTACGTCTTCCCCGCGCCGATCCGCTCCTTGATCCGGTTCGCCGCCGGCCGCCCGGACGGGAACACGAAATCGAACCCCTCCAGGTCAGCCCGCGCGATCGCCCGCGAGCCGCTCCGGGTCACGTGCACCCGGATGTGCCGCTCCTCAAGCAGCGCCCGCATCCGCGCATCCTCGAACAGGTCACCCTTGGACGCGGTCAGCCCCTCCAGCGTGACCATCGGAGCGAACGGCACCGCCAGATGCCCCGACAGCAGCAGCGAGACCACCCCCACCGCAGCCAGCCCGGCCACCGGCCCGAACCCCCGCAGAAACCGCCGACTCCAGAACGCGCTCCGCCGGCGGATCACCCACCGCGGCTCCTCCACGCCCACCACTCACCCCCACCACACCAGCAATCCCCATCGATGATTCTGCCCACCGCCGTCAACACCCCACCCCTGCTCAGCACGGCGCCACACCAGAGACACCACCCCCAGAAAAAATGGACGCACAACGGGTACGTCGCCGCCACTCGCCCGCCGCACGGTCGACACCCAATTCATCGAAGATCCCGGCGGCAGCATCGCCGGCGAACACGCGTACCCCCGGCGAGATCAGACCGCGCCCGACACGACAAGCCGGGCCGATGGCCGGTTCCGCTTTCGAGACCGGCGCCACAGCCACCGGCCGGCTCAAGTCATTTGAGCGGGGAGTTGTTGATCAACTACGATCCAGCGCCGTGAGAAACTTTCGCCTGCTGGCGACCACCGTCTTCTGTGTCTCCACTCTGGCGCTGACCGCGTGCGGCGACGACTCCACCACCAACACCACCGCAGCGGCACCGTCGGCAACCGCCGCCGCCACCGGTGCTCCGGCCGCCTCCGAAACGTCGGCCGCCGCAGGCGCTGCCGCTCCCGACAAGGAGATCTGCGAGGCGGCCGTAAAGAGCACAACCGACTTCCAGAAAATGATGACCGAGGCCCTGACCTCGGGCAAAGAGATCGGCGACGCGGACGTCAAGCAGGCCTGGTCCTCAATGGCGACCGGCCTCTCCATCGCCGAGGGCGGCACCAGCGACGTGGCCAAGACCGCCCAGGCCTACGCCGTCGAACTCAAGAAGGCCGCCGCCTCCGCCGACACGACAGCCGCCGGCGAGGCCCCTTCGTTCGGCAAGGCCGGCACCGACTTCGACACCGCCTGCGCGGCCGCCGGCGTCGAGACCACCATCTCCTGACCCGGTAGCCCACCCCTCACCCAGAAGCCGCCCGGCACCACCACCCCGGGCGACTTCCCCTCCCCCGGCCCGCAGCACCGCAGCCCATAACAGCCCCGGCTGATGCCCAAGACCTGCGCGGTTCACATGCTCGGAGCCGCTCACCGGACCGCGAAGCGTCCGAGAAAAGTCCGGCCGCCCGGCGGCAACCCACACGACGCAACCACCGGACCGTGGGGTTTCCGGGGCTCGGCCCCGGAGCAGAAATGACGAGACGCCCCGCGTTCGCGCTTTCTGCGAACACGGGGCGTCCAGAGTCTCGTGGAGCTGTGGGGATTTTGAACCCCAGACCCCCTCGATGCGAACAAAGGTTCGAACCGGCGGAACCTGCGGTGTTCCGCCATTCGAGCAGCTCACGAGGCGTCGACGGGAACGCCTCGCTGCACCTGCCCGCGCCTGACATCCGCCGCCTGCTCCCATCCGGCTCCCGCTTCGTTCCTGCCAGACTCCGTGCGTGCCTCATTCGCCGCAGATGGGCGAACAGGTCCGCGCCTCGGACACTTGCAACCGATTCGCTCCCCACTGATGGGTAAGTGGGCATTGCACATCAGGCCATGACTACGGCACACTTTGCTGCATGACAGTCCAGGACTTCCGTCCGATCGCCGAGGTCAGCGCTGACAGCCGGGCCCGCATCGCCTTCGGCAAGGCCGGTGTGCACGACGGCGACCGCTTCGCCGTCGCCGTGAACGACGAGGGCCAGATCCTGCTCACACCGCTGGCCAGCATCCCCAAACGAGAACTCATCGTCTGGGAGAACGCCGAGCTTCGGGCGTCCCTAGCGCGAGGCATCTCAGACGTCGAGGCAGGTCGCGTCAGCCGGCTAGATCTTGACGAGATCACCCTGCCCGACGGAGACGACGACGAGTGAGCGCCCCTCCTTACGATCTTCAGCAGACCGACGAGTTCAAACAGATCCTTGAAGAACTTCAGAAGCCGCAGTATGCGAGAAAGCTCAAGAAGGTGGTCAAGGCACTTCGTCTTCTACGAGACGTCGGCCCTCGCCACCCCGGCCTCAACTCACATCTGTACCAGTCTCTGAAGGGCCCCAACGGCAACCCCGTATGGGAGTCGTACGTCGAGAACCACACACCCTCCGCCTGGCGCATCTTCTGGGAGTACGGACCGGAGGACGATCAGCTGACCATCATCACCGTCGGCCCGCATCCCTAGCCTCCACAGATCCCTAGCCTCCACAGCGAGGCAGGCTGCCAATCCTCGCCGCGTACCCAGCGGAACGCGCCCACCGGAACGCGGGGCGTGCGGGGGCTTAGTCCCCGGAGCATACGACGAGACGCCCCGCGTCCGCGCTTTCCGCGGACACGAGACGCCTAAAGTCTCGTGGAGCTGTGGGGATTTGAACCCCAGACCCCCTCGATGCGAACGAGGTGCGCTACCAGACTGCGCCACAGCCCCAACCCTCCGCCGCAGGTCACCCCGCTGGCGGAACGTGGACAACATTAACAGGTACGGGGACCCCCGCGCGAACCACCCCCACGCGTGTCAGGCCGAGTCCGGACGCTGCCCTTGATGCGCTCCCCCACCCGCCTGATACGGCCGTCCTCGCAGCCCCGGCGACGGCCGGTAGGACACCGATCCGCCGCGTGGCCTGGGTGGCGGTGCCGATGACCCGCCGGTACCGTCCGCGGCCGCCGGCAGTTCCGTCTCGGGTCCGCGATCGAGTCCCATCGCCGCCCGCCGCACCGCCTCCCGCTGCGCCGCCAGCCTGCGGCGGTCCTCCCGCCGTGCTACCGCCCGCCGTTCCTGTTCCCGTCGCACGTCTGCCTGCCGGCGCGCCAGCCACAGGGCTTCCCGTGCCTCATGCCGGCGTCGGCGCCGTTCGTCTATGGCCCGGTTCCGCAGGTGCACGACGTACACCGCAAGCAGGACCCCGGTGACTGACACGCTGATCCAGAAGCCGGGGCCGACCACCGCGACCCCGATCAGCTCCACCCCGTTGAGCAGCATGAGCGCGGCCAGTACGCGCCGCCGCCGGGTGATCGCTGTCGCGTGCCGCCGTGGCCGGCGCCGCCGTCGCCGGGGCCGGGCCCCGTCCGGGACCGCGCGCAGGGTCCGGCGTCGGCCGCGCCACCCCGAAGGGGGCGCAGAGCTGGACAAACCGGCATGATCAGGTGAAGATGGCACAGACGTCTCAGCCGCGCCGGAATCAGGCGGCAGCAGATGGCGGGGCGGGTTGATCGGGCGTCGTCCGGGCACGGTGCGGCGACGGCGGCGGCGCTCAAGCACCCTGGCCGTCGACTGCGCCCGCTCCGCCACCTGGCGCTCGGTTGCGTCGTATCGGCGGACAAGCGCCGGCGCAAGGGCGAGCAGCCCGGCGGCAGCGAGGACGGCGAGGAGCACCGAGGTCGGCACCCTCAACCCTCCCGTCACCCCATCGACGACCGGCGTGGTCGCCGTCAAGTCCCAGTTCTTCGAGGTTACGGGGGCGTCAGGGGCAAATTAGGACGGCACGCCGACCGAACTCCGTAGAAAAGATCATGCCGTGTGCTGCCGCAGCCGGTGCCACCGCTTCAGCAGTCCGCCCTCGGAGACCACGTCTTCGCTGGTCATCGTGTATCCGATGTGATCACGCCAGTGGCCGTCGATGTGCATGTAGCGCGCATGGTAAGCCTCCTCACGAAAGCCGAGCTTCTCCACGACGCGCCGGGACGGGCGGTTCTCCGGGCGGATGTTGACCTCGATGCGGTGCAGGCCGGCCGCGCCGAACGCGTGGTCCACGGTGAGCGCCAGCGCGGTCGGGATGATGCCGCGGCCGGCCACCCGGGAGTCGACCCAGTAGCCGACGTACGCGGAGCAGAACGCCCGCCGCACGATGTTGCCCAGGTTGATGTGGCCGACGAGGCGTTCCGGCTGACCGGGTTCGCGCAGGCAGACCGCGAAGGGCATGCTCTCGCCGTACCGCCCGGAGCGCCGCATGTCCTGGTAGACGTACTTGTAGGCGCGGGTGGAGTTGAGCTGCTCCCATGGGCCGGGCGGCGCCGACTCCCATGGGGACAACCACTGCCGGTTCGCGATCCGGACCTCGGACCAGGCGGCCGCGTCGGAGCGCCGGTACCGCCTCAGCAGCACCGGCCCGTCCGCGAGCACGACCGGCCACCCGGGAGTGTCCGACCAGATCACCAGGTCACCGCCGGCGGTCGAGCAGCAACACGTCCACTGTGGAGCCCGCCGCGGCGCTTGTCACCCGCTCGCCGAGCACCAGCAGCCCGTTCGCCTCGGCCATGCCGGAGAGCGTGTAGGGGCCGCCGGCCAGCGGCTGGACCGTGTAGCCCCCGCCGCGGCGCTCGGCCACGTGGGCCGGCCGGAACTCGCGCAGGGCCGCCGGCGACGACACGGTCTCCAGCAGATGGGCGCGCACGCTCGGCCGGAACACCGGCTCCGCGCCCGCGAGCAGCTGGATGGCCGGCCGGGCGAGCACCTCGAAACCCACAAGCGCGGCGCCTGGGTCTCCGGGCAGACATATGATCGGCACCTCCTCGGCACCGACCGTACCGAATCCCAGTGCGGTTCCGGGATAGAGCGCCACATCGGTGAACGTGACCGGGCCGGTGCGCCCGACGTCACGCCGGGACAATATCCGCCGGACCATGTCGCCGGGGCCGATCCCGGTGCCGCCCGTGGTGATCAGCAGGTCGGCGCGGAGCGTCTGGTCCTCGAGCAGCGTGCGCAGGCCCTCCGGGTCGTCGTCGCAGATCCCCAGCCGGTACGCGAGCGCGCCCGCCTCCACCGCGGCCGCGGTGAGCGCGTGCGAGTTCGCGTCGACCACCTGGCCGGGCTGGCTGGCACGGCCCACCTCGACAAGCTCGTCGCCGGTGGCCACCAGCACCACGCGCGGGCTGGGCCGGACTACCACGTGCCCGATGCCGGACGCGGCGAACACCGCGACAAGCGCCGGGCTGACGTAGGAACCGGCCCGGGCCAGCACCGAGCCGGCGGGCAGCTCCTCGCCGGCGCGCCGCAGCCCGTACCCCCGCTTGGGGGCCTGGTAGATCTCGACCGCGGCCATGCCCTGGTCGGTCCACGGGACCGGCACCACCACGTCCGCGCCCATCGGCAGCGGCGAGCCGGCCGCGACCGAGAAGCACGCGCCGGGCGTGAGCCGGACCGGGCGCCAGCTGGCCGCGCCGAGGTCACCGACGACGTTGAGGCGGACCGGCCGCGGGTCCGGCACCCGGCCTTCGTGCATGCCGAAGGCCGGGTGTGAACCGCTGCGGCCGGCCGCCGCGATGTCCTCCCAGCGCGCCGCGTACCCGTCGATGGCCGCCTGGTCGAACGCCGGCACCGGGTGCGGGCCGATCACGTCCTCGGCGAGCACGTTCCCGTACGCCTGGGTGAGGTCGAGGTCGAGCGGTGGCAACGGCCGTAACCTGCGCAGCACGCTGCCCAGGTAGTCGGCGAGTGGCGTCAGCTCGTTAGCGGCCGCCTCGGCGTCGGCCGTCGCAGTCATCCGGTTTGTCCCCCGACGTACTCGCCGAGCCAGGCGCGGAACGCCGGCCCGATGTCCTCCCGCGCGGACGCGAGCTGGACCACTGTCTGCAGGTAGCCGAGCGGCATCCCGGTGTCGTAGCGGATGCCGCGGTAGACGATGCCGTGCACCGGCGTGCCCTCGGCGAGGAGCGTGGCCATCGCGTCGGTCAGCTGGATCTCGCCGCCGCTGCCCGGCTTCGTCTCCTTGATGACGTCGAAGATCTTCCCGGGCAGCACGTACCGGCCGACGACCGCGTAGTTGCTCGGCGACTCCTCCTTCGACGGCTTCTCCACCAGGCCCGTCACCCGGACCACCTCGCCGAGCTCGTCGAAGCCGTCGGCAGGTGCGACCGAGGCGATGCCGTACCGGGAGACCTCCTCGTCCGGCACCTCGATGAACGCCAGCACGATCCCGCCGGTACGCGCCTGCAGGTCGAGCATTGCGGGCAGCAGCGGCTTGTCCTCCTCGACGAACTCGTCGC
Source organism: Catenuloplanes sp. NPDC051500 (assembly GCF_044454585.1). NCBI lineage: Bacteria > Bacillati > Actinomycetota > Actinomycetes > Micromonosporales > Micromonosporaceae > Catenuloplanes > Catenuloplanes sp. NPDC051500. The sequence continues at coordinate 365,906 of NZ_JBITDX010000005.1, read as the reverse complement.
CGAGCAGCACCGCGAACGGCTCGTCGCCGACGTGCGAGGCGGCGGTGCCGACCGCGTGGCCGAGGCCGAGCGGCTCGCCCTGGCGGACCGTGTAGATGTCGGCCAGCTCGCTTGTCCGCCGCACCTCGTTGAGCCGCTTGTCGTCGCCCTTGGCGCGCAGCCGCTCCTCGATGTCCGGGCGGCGGTCGAAGTGGTCCACCATGGAGGTCTTGCCGCGGCCGGTCACCAGCAGCACATCTGTGATGCCTGCTGCCGCGGCCTCCTCCACGATGAACTGCAGCACCGGCCGGTCGACCACGGGAAGTAGTTCCTTCGGCACGGCCTTTGTCGCGGGCAGGAACCTGGTCGCAAGCCCGGCGGCGGGGATGACCGCCTTGACGGCTCTGCGGCCGGGGGTGGCCTGCGGGGAGTCTGTCGTGGTCATGGCTCGGGTCACGGCACCTTCGCTGAGGGTGGGGTCCGACATGCCGCGAGACTATCGGCCACGGCTCTGCCGCGGCGTCTGTGGTCCAGTCGGCACGCCGGAAGCGGTCGCGGCTGCCTCCTCATCATCTGCCCCAGCGGCCTCACCCGCCACCGAAACAGGATTAAGACGGACATCAAGCTCAGAATTACAGTCAAGTTCCAGCAGGGGTACGGCCGGAATGGTCTTTCGCACGCCGCCGCCGGTGACCACTGTCGCGGGCGTGCAGACGCGATAAGTGTCACGCCCGCCCGCCTTCGCCGCGTAGACCGCCTCGTCCGCCGCATCAAGCACCCGTTGCGCGCTCGCGCCGTGCCGTGGGTAGACAGCGATCCCGATGGAGACCGTCACCGGCACCCGCCACCTGTCGGCCACCGGCACCGGGCTGTCCCGAACTGCAGCGCCGAGCCGTTCGGCGACCGTGGCCGCGCCGTCCACGTCCGTCTCCGGCAGCAGCACCACGAACTCCTCGCCGCCCTGCCGGAACGCCAGGTCGACCTCGCGCAGCCCGGCCCGGACCCGGCGGGCGAACTCGACGAGCACCGCGTCGCCGACCGCGTGCCCGTAGGTGTCGTTGACCACCTTGAAGTGGTCCAGGTCGAGCACCAGCACGGCCAGCGTGCGCCCGAACCGGCTGGCCCGCTCCACCTCCCGCCGGATCGACTCCTGCAGGTAGCGGTAGTTCCACAGCCCGGTGACCGGGTCGGTGAGCGAGAGTCGCTGCGCCTCCTCGTGCACCCGCACGTTCTCCACCGCGACCGCGGCCTGCCCGGCGAACGTCCGCAGTGTCCCGAGGTCCACGTCGTCGAAGTCGTCCGCGCCGAGCCTGTCGTAGAGCGCCAGCACGCCGGTCGCGGCCGGCCCGCTCTCCCCGGCCGCGTCGTCGCGCGGTGGGCAGAACGGCACCGCCACGTAGGTCAGGCAGCGCGGCTCCTCCGGGCAGAGCGGCGCACCGTCCGGGTGCACCCGGCCCCGGCGCGGCTCCGCGGTGGCGGCGACGGACCCGAGCAGGCCCCGCCCGACCGCGATCCGCAGCGCGGCCGGCTCCGCGTGCGGCGCGCGCTCGCCAAGCCCGTCCGCGCAGCGCCCGATCAGGTGGCCGGTGTCCGGGTCGTGCAGCAGCACCAGGCCGGCCCGCGCGCCGGTGGCGGCCATCGCGGTGCGCAGCAGCACCCGCAGGATCCGGTCCAGGTCGTGCGTGCCGGACAGCGTCTCGCCGAGGTTGCGCAGGTTGCGGCGCAGCTGGTCGCGGCCGGCGGTGAGCGCCTGCACGTACGCCTGGGTCTCCCGCGTCATCCGGTTGAACGCGCCGCCGAGCCGGGCCACCTCGTCGTGCCCGCGGACCGGCACCCGCACCTCCAGGTCGCCTGCGGCCACCCGGTCCGCGGCCTGGGCCAGCTCGGCAAGCGGGCGGGTGGTGGACCGGGCCAGCCAGGCGGCGGTCAGCACGGCCAGCGCGCCGGCCAGCAGCACGATGCCGAAGAGCACGGCGAAGAGGTCGCGGCGGTCCGGGCCGGGCACCGAGACGGCCAGTGGGAGCGGCTGGCCGGGGGCGGGGCCGAGGCGGCGCACGTACCGGCCGCCGTCCGCGACAGCGGTGCCCTCGCCGGTCAGCCAGCGCACGGATGCGGCCACGCCGGCCCGGTCCGCGGTCGTCTCGGTGCTGCGTACGGCCGCGCCAGCGTGGTCAAGCAGCGTGACGCCACCACCTGTCGCGGCAGCCAGGCGCCGCACCAGGCGCTCGTCGACCACCTGCATCACGTAGACCGCGGCCACCCGGGCGCCGGTCCCGTCGCGGATCTCCACCCGGGCCGCGACCGCGCGTGCCGGCCCGGCGGGCGTCGGCGCGGCACAGTCGGCCCACGGTGGCGGGGGTGCGTTCGCACTGGTCAGCTCCGGGCCGCCGGTCGCGTCCACCACCTGCACCGCGGTGGCCAGGCCACGCGAGACGACCAGGTCGGCCAGGACCGCGCGCTGGGCCGGGTCGGGGAGCACCGCGAGCGCGTCCGCGCTTGCGGAGAGCCGGGCGCACAGCTCGCCGACCGCGGTACGCACCGCGCCGGCGGCCAGGTCGAGCCGCTCGTGCGCCCGGTCGCGGGCCAGCGCGTCCACCGCGCCGCCGACGAAGACGGCACCGAGCAGCACCGGGCCGAGCACGACCGCGAGGAAGGCGGAGGTCAACCGTCCGCGCAGGGTCACCGCCTCTCCCCCCATGACGCCGGGCCCGTTAGCTGCGATGCTGGCATAGGACGGCCCGATTGCCCGGGTTGTGGCAGGAGTGTTGCGTGCCGGATTTTTCGGATAAAGACGAGTTTGTGCCAGAAGCTGACGATCGGGGGCGGAAGACCGCGATCCGGAGCAGGCTGCTTGCCGCGCGGCGGGCACTGCCTGAGGACGATCTGCGCCGGGCCGCCACCCGGCTGCGGCAGGCGCTGAGCGCGCTGTTCGAGGCCGAGAAGCCGATACTTGCCACCGCGTACGTCCCGGTCGGCTCCGAGCCCGGAGGGACGGACCTGCCGGACGCCCTGTCCCGCATGATCCACCCGAACGGGACGCTGCTGCTGCCCGTACTGCTGCCGGACTTTGATCTTGATTGGGCCGAGTATGCCGGTCCCGCGTCACTCACCGCGACCGGGCGCGGACTCCGCGAACCAAGCGGCCGGCGCAAGGGCGCAGCCGTCGTCGCGGACGCGCAGCTGCTCGTCGTGCCCGCGCTCGCGGTCGACCGGCGCGGCGTGCGCCTCGGCCGGGGCGGCGGCTCCTACGACCGGGCGCTGGCCCGCTGCCCGTCCGCGCTGGTCGTGGCGCTGCTGCACGACGGTGAACTGCTCGACGACGAGCTGCCCGCGGAGCCGCACGACCGCCGGGTGCAGGCCGTGGTGACGCCGGGCGGGGGACTGCACCGGTTCGGGTGAGCGCCGCCTCGCTGGACGGATGGCGCCTCGATGGCGGATCATTGGCACTCGGAATTCCCGAGTGCCAACCGCGCGTTGTCTCGGACTGAGAAACATTGAGAGCGCCGAAGATCCTCCGGAGGGGAACGTGCCCACCTACCAGTACGCCTGCACCGAGTGCGGCCACCAGCTCGAGGCGGTGCAGTCGTTCAGCGACGGTCCGCTGACCGAGTGCCCGGTCTGCCACGGGCGCCTGCGCAAGCTGTTCAACTCGGTGGGCATCGTGTTCAAGGGCTCCGGGTTCTACCGCACTGACTCGCGCGGCGGCAGCACGTCCGCCGAGCCGTCCGGCACGAGCTCGTCGGAGTCGAAGCCGGCCGAGACGAAGAAGCCCGCGGAGACCAAGAGCGGGTCGGAGAGCACACCTGCGAAGCCCGCCGCCAGTTCCTCGACGACGTCGTCAAGCAGCTCGGCATCCACAGCTTCGTAACCCGCTGTCCACAGAACGCGCGAGTTATCCACAGATCTGCCAGTTATCCACAGGCCGGCGTCCCCAGCCTGTGGATAACTTTTTTCTACCAGTGCGGCGGACGATCCTCGAAGAGACGCTCGTCATTGCCGGACGAGTACTCACCCCAGCCGCGGTCCGTGTCATCCGCGGTCTGGTCCGGCAGGACGGGCAGGTCGTCGTCGACCAGGTCGACGGTGCGCTCGTCATCGAGGCCGGCTACGGGCTCAAGCTCCGGGTTCACGCGGACCAGCGTACCCACCCGCAGATGACAGGCCTCCCCCGCAGGTGGGTCCGCCGGGTGGCGCGTTGGTAGCGTCAGACGGCGTGACGACCCCCAGCGGTGCCCCGGACGACCACAGCCCCTGGCGGGACGTCTCCGGCCCTCCCCCGTCCGCCGAGCAGACCGGATACACCGGCCCGCCACCGCAGACCCCGCCCGCGCCGGGCTGGCGGCCACCGGTGCTGCGGCCATCCCCGCCACCGCGGCAGCTGCCCGGCCAGGACCTGGGCGCACTCGACGCCGCCGAGTCCCGCGCACGCGGCCTGAGCTACGGCGTCGGGATCGGCGCGCTTGTCGTGATGGTGATCGCGCTCTGCACCGTCTGCGGTCGGTTCCTGTTCTAGATCTTCCAGTTCATCGACGCGCCGGTGTCACCTGTCATCACCACGAAGTAGCCGGTGATCAGCGCCAGCACCACCGCGACGACGCTCAGCCCGATGGTCAGCGCCTTCGGCGTGCCTGCTCGCCGGGTCAACAACAGTAGCGCGCCGGCGACCAGCCCGAGGCCGAGCGAGAAGAAGAACGTGCGCTGGCCGTACGACGCGTGCTCGCCGATCTGGTCCAGGAACTCCTGGGGCGTGCCGTCCGCCTCGCGCATCTGGTAGAACGCGTTGCCGGAGAGCATCGAGAACAGCGCGGACACCGGGGCCACCACCGCAAGCAACGCCACCGCCCAGTCGATGCGGTGCCGTACCGCCGGCCAGACCGCAAAGACGATCGCGCCGAGCGCGAGCAGGGGCACGAACACGACCGCCGCGTGCACCAGCAGCACATGCGCGGGCATCCCGTTGATGGTCTCGAACACGATGACTCCTCAGGCCGTTCACTTGATTGCTACGTCAACACAGTCACCGCCTGATCGGTCCGGTTCCCGAAGTCTGCTCACAATCTGCTCGTGTGTTAGTCACCACCACCTGTGAGCCGCCTCGCCCGCCACCTTGAGCCCCGCGCGGGGACGTGTTGTCATAGGTGAATGCCCACCGCCGACGACCAGCTGCGGGAGCACGGCCTGCGGGTCACCCGCCCGCGGCTCGCCGTGCTCGACGTGCTGTCCGGCGGCGGCCACCTGGAAGTCGAGGAGATCGCCCGGCAGGTCCGGCTGCGTCTCGACTCGGTCTCCACCCAGGCGGTCTACGACGTGCTCGGCGCGCTGTCCCGGGCCGGTCTGGCCCGCCGCCTGGAGCCGGCCGGCAGTCCCGCGCGCTACGAGGCCCGTACCGGCGACAACCACCACCACGTGGTCTGCCGCGGCTGCGGCACCGTCGCGGACGTCGACTGCGTGGTCGGGCAGGCACCCTGTCTGGACCCGCACAACGCCGGCGGTTTCGAGGTCGACGAGGCCGAGGTCACGTTCTGGGGCCTCTGCCCGTCCTGCCAGTCCCGCCGCTCCGCCGAGCGCTGACCGCACCCCCGCCGTACGCTGGAAAAATGGAACCCGATGACGACCTCGGTCTGTTCGGTCCGGACTCGGTGACCTGGCGGGTGCACGCCGGGCCGATCATGCCGGTCGCCGGTCTCCGCTCGCTCTACCTCCAGGCGCTGCACCCGCGCGCGATCGCCGGCGTCACCCAGAACTCGTCATTCCGCGCCGACCCATGGGGCCGCCTCGGGCGCACCCTGCAGTACCTGGACACCGTGCTCTACGGCACCACCGCCGAGGCCGAGGACGCCGCGCGCCGCGTCCGCCGCCGGCACGCCACGATGCGCGCGACCGACCCGGACACCGGCGAGGAGTTCCGTGTCGACGACCCGGAGCTGCTGCGCTGGGTGCACGTCGCCGAGGTGGAGTCGTTCCTCACCGTCGCCCTCGGCACCGGCCTGCGCCTCACCCCGGCCGAGGCCGACAGCTACCACACCGAGCAGCGCCGCGCCGCCGCGCTGCTCGGCCTTGACCCGGCCACCGTCCCCGGTACCGTCGCGGACGTCGCCGACTACTACGCGGACATCCGCCCGCAGCTGCGCATCACGCCGGACGCCGCCGCCACGTTCGCCTTCCTCAGCGCCCCGCCGCTGCCCACGCCGCCGCCGACCAGGCTGCTCCGCGGCCTCCCGCTGCGCCTGCTCATCAACCTCGGCCCGCCCCGCCTGGTCTGGACCGGCCTCGCCACGCTCGCCGTCTCGCTGCTCCCGGCGTGGGCCCGCCGGCACTACGGCCTGCCCGGCCTGCCCACCACGGATCTCTCCGCCGCGGTCAGCACCCGCGCGCTCCACCTGGCCCTCTCGCCGATCCCCCGCCACCTCTACGACAGCCCACGCCACAAACAGGCCATCGCCCGCGCCACCCGCCTCGGCGTCCCTCTCCCCGCCTGACCCTCCCATTCCGGACAAACCCCTAATCTCCCCCCACCCACCCTCTTTCCACCCCGGTTTGCTCTGCTTACATTGACAAACTCCGCAAAACACCTCATCGGACATGTCCCGCTATAGCCGGACCCCGCAGGTAGGTAAGCAGAGCAAAGTCAATCGGAAAGCATCATCAAGGGGTGCGGAAGTGACATAAGCGAAATGTCGGTTTCGAGGATGGGTGCCGACCAAACGACACGCCGACGGCGGGCGCTCGATCAAGGATCAAAGGCTTCAAGAGCTAGATATGCCCAGGTAATCGCGCATCACCACCCGAGGCCTCCCGGCGACACCGGTCGGCCGCGGGCGGCCTTCCTGCCAGTGCCGTGGGCGCAAGAACAAAACCCCGCGGCGGGAGCGGATCAGGCCTGGTCGCCCTCGCGGGGGCGGGGGGCCGGGTCGGTGCGGAGCGTGGACTCCATGGCGGACCAGGGGTCCTTCGGCTCGGCGGTGGCGCCGGCCGGGCAGACCGCGCGGAAGTCGCACCAGGAGCAGAGGCGGCCGGGCGTGGTGGGGAACGCGGAGTCAGGGTCGGCGCCGTCCGTGACCGCCTGCTCCGCGGCCATGATGTCCTGGGCGGTGTCCTCGGCGCGGCGGACCTGGCGAGCCAGCGAGTCGTCGGTGTGCTCGTGCGCGGCGACCGCGCCGGTCGGCAGGTGGTGCAGCTCGACGCGGTGGCAGGGCTGGTGGAAGACCTTCTCCGCGGCGAACGCGTAGAGCGCCAGCGCCTGGGAGCCGCGCGCCTCGTCCGGGTCGGAGCCGGAGCGGCCGGTCTTGTAGTCGACGATCACCAGCTCGCGGCGGCCGTCCGGCTGGACCCGGGAGTCGATCCGGTCGGCGCGGCCGTTGAGCGCAAGCACTGTGGTGCGGGCGGCGACCACCCGCTCCACGCCGACCGGCTCGAACGCGGGGTCGAGCCCGGAGACGTAGCCCTCAAGCCAGCCCAGCGCCTTTCGCCAGGCCTCGCGCTCCTGCTCGACGTCGCGGTAGCCCTCCCGTACCCACGTGGCTTTGAGAAGTGTGCCGAGCGCCTCGGGACGGCGACGGTCGGCGGGCAGGCCGAACCAGTTCTTCAGCGCGGTGTGCACGCTGGCGCCGAGCGAGTTGTGCGCCCACGGCGGACCCTTCGGCGGGGTCGGCCGGTCCACGTACGCGTACCGGTAGCGGCGCGGGCAGTCCGCGTACGACCCCAGCTTGCTTGGCGTGCAGACGAAGAGCCGCTGCGGCATGCCCGGGAAGCCGAGCTGCTCGGGCACGGCGGAGCGGCCGGTGGACGACGACGAAGACCTGCGCACCCCCCGATCCTGCCAGGAGCGGGCCGGACCTACAGCGCGTGGCCGGTGTATTCGGTCACGAACGCGGCCACCGAGTCCGCGATCAGCTGCACCGCGATGGCGGCCAGCAGCAGACCGGCGATCCGGGTGAGCACCTCGATGCCGCCCGGCCGCAGCACCCGCACGATCACCCCGGAGAAGCGCAGGACCAGCAGCACCACGCCCATCACGGCGACCACGCCGAGCGCGATGGAGATGTAGTCGGCGGCGTTCGCGGCGTTCTTGACGAACAGCATGGTGGCGACGATCGCGCCGGGACCGGCAAGCAGCGGCACGCCGAGCGGCACGAGTGCCACGTTCGAGGTGACCTGCCGGTCGGGCGCGGCGTCGGTCTTGCCGGTGAGCAGTTCGAGCGCGATGAGGATGAGCAGCAGGCCGCCGGCGCCCTGCAGCGCGGGCAGGTCGACGTGCAGGTAGTCCAGCAGCGTCTGCCCGAGCAGCGCGAAGACCACGATGACGCCGAACGCAAGCGCGACCGCCTGCCGCCCGGCCTTGCGGCGTTCGCGTACGGGCAGTGTTCCGGTAAGTGCCAGGAAGATGGGCACCATGCCGGGTGGGTCCACGATGACCAGCAGGGTCACGAAGACCTCGCCGAACAGTTTGAGATCCACGCCCCCCACGGTAGCGTGATCAACTTCGGTCAGAGCGGCGGGACTCCATGACCGGCCGCCACGATCTTCTCCAACACCTCGGGCGCGGTGGTGAATGCGCCCAGCCGCACCGTCTTGTGCGTGCCGTGGAAGTCGGACGAGCCGGTCGCCACCAGGCCCAGCCGGTCGGCGAGCCGCCGCACGTGCGCGCGCTCCTCCGGCGAGTGGTCCTCGTGGTCCGCCTCAAGGCCGAACAGCCCGGCCGCGGCCAGCTCCTCGATCATCGAGTCCGGCACGATCCGGCCGCGGCGGGTGGCACGCGGGTGGGCGAAGACCGGTACGCCGCCGGCGCCGACGACCAGGCGCACCGCGGTGAACACGTCGATGTCCGCCTTCGGCAGCCGGTAGCGGCGGCCCAGCCACTGCGGCCCGAACGCCTCGGATGTGGTGCTGACCAGGCCGAGCCGGATCAGCGCGGCCGCGATGTGCGGGCGCCCGACCGAGCCGCCGGCCGCGTACTCAAGCACCTCCGCCCAGCTCACGTCCACGCCGTCCGCGCGCAGCAGGTCGACGATCGCCTCGCCGCGACGCTCCCGGTCGGTACGCACCCGGGCCAGCTCGGCGGTGAGCGCCGCGTCCGCCGGATCGATCAGGTACGCAAGCAGGTGCAACCCGATCCCCGGCTCCGCGCCGTGCCACCGGCTGGAGATTTCCGCGCCCCGGATCAGCGTCAGCCCGTCCGGGCGCGCCGCCTCCGCCTCGGCCCAGCCGGCCGTGGTGTCGTGGTCGGTGATCGCCATCGCGGTCAGCCCGGCGTCCGCGCCGGCCCGGACCAGTTCGGCCGGGCGCAGCGTCCCGTCACTTGCGGTGGAGTGGGTGTGCAGGTCGATACGCGTCACTGACCGAGTGTGTCCTACTTCGTCCGCGCGTCGCTCGCCGACCCGAGCCGCGGCACGTACTGCCACCCGTCCGGCACGCCCGCGGGCAGCGTGGCCGTGTCCCGCCCACCGCCGGCCCGGCAGCTGACCGACAGCCCGGCCGCGCCGGCCAGCAGCAGGTCGCCGGTGAGCCAGACCGCGGCCGTACCGGCGGCGGCCACGCACTGTCCGGTCTGCCGCCCGCTCTCCACGTCGATCAGCCGGAAGACGCCGTCGCCGGCCTGGTAGACGTGGCTGCCGTCGGCGGACAGCCGCACGCTTGCATCGCCGTCTCGGGTCAGCCCGAGGTCGCAGCCGCCGGTCGTCCCGATCGTCAGCCGCGCGCCGGTCGCGGCCAGCCGGGCCAGGCAGACCCGGTCCCCGCCCGCCTCGCGGACAAGCGCGGTGGTGACCCCGTCGGCCCGTGGCCCGAGCACCGCGAGGATGCGCGCGTCCACCGCGGGCTGGGCCGGCGCGGCCGGGTCGAACAGCCCGTATCCCGCATCACCGTCGTGGACAAGCACCCGGTCCCCGACGAAGCCGACCGGCCGGACACCCGCGCCGACCGGACCGCCGCCGATGATCGCCAGGCCCTGCGCGGTGACGGCGCCGACGTGCAGCCGCCCGTCCGCGACGAACGAGATGCGGGTGCCGGCCGGGTCGAGCGTCCAGCCGTCGCCCTCGCTTGTCAGCGCCTTGGTGGTGCCGTCCACCTGCAGCATCAGCCGCACACCGCGCTCGCCGCCGTAGACCCAGCCGATCGGCACCCGGTACGCCCGGGTGACCGCTCCCACGCCGGGGAGCGTCACCACGGACCCGCCTGTCGTCCAGAGCTGGTCCCCGGCGCGCACGTCGAGGTCGAGGCCGGTGAAGCCCGGGCCGCGCTCCGCCACGGCCGGTGGCAGCGGCGCCCCGCTTGTCGGCTCGGCCGGCGCACCGTTCGGCAGCATGGCCGTCGGCGACGTGCCGGGGCCGGGCCGGAGCGCGCCGAGCCCGAGGATTGACGCGCCGGCCAGCAGCACCGCGGCCGCGGAGGCCACGGTCAGTCGTCGTTTCCGGATGACTCGGGCGCGGGCGATGGCGCGGCCGGCCGGGTCGTCCGCGGACCGGGCGTTCTGCGTGGTGGCGCCGAAGAGGTCGCGAAGCCGGTCTTCGAGCACCGGGTTCACCGCCCCTCCCGCGCGAACTGCGGGTGGGAGACCGGGACCGGCCGGGCGGGCAGCGGCCGGGTCGGGATGACCGGCTCGGTGCGCGGCGCCGGGTCGGGCGCGGGGGCGGGGACGCGCATGCCGGAGTCCGGGTCGATGCCCTCGGCCGCCAGCCGCTGGCGCAACGCGTTCAGCGCCCGGAACGTCTGGCTCTTCACGGTGCCGGGCGAGATGTTCAGCAGCGCGGCGGTCTGCGCCTCGGACAGGTCCTCGTAGAAGCGGAGCACCAGCACGGCCCGCTGCCGGCCGGGGAGTTCGCGCACGTGCCGCCAGAGCGCGTCCCGCTCCAGCTGTGCCTCGATCTCGTCCGGCGCCGCGCGCTCGGGCAGCACCTCGGTGGGGCGCTCACCGTGCCAGCGGCGGCGCCACCAGCTAGTGGACGTGTTGACCAGGACCCGGCGCGCGTACGGCTCGACCGCCTCGATCCGCCCGAGTCGCCGCCAGGCAAGATACGTCTTGGTAAGCGCGGTCTGCAGCAGGTCCTCCGCGGTCGCCCAGTCGCCGGCCAGCAGGTAGGCGGTGCGCAGCAGCGCGCTGGACCGTGCGGCGACGAAGTCGCGGAACTCGTCGTCGACGCTGTCGGCGACCGCGTGCGTGTCCCGATCGGCGCTCACCGGCACCGTTTCCGAGTCGCCTTCCACGTCACTCTCCCCCGCGTGTGGCAGCAGTCTCCGACAGACTCACACGGCGCGGTGGGCGATATCTATGGGCGAACGGCTCGTTTACGCGTCGTCACGCGTCGTCGCCGGGGTCGGCGTTCTTGCCGAGCCGGGCCTCGACGGCCTGCGGCTCGTACATCTCCTCGACGACGCGCAGGTACAGCTCGTTCGGGTTCGGCAGGTGTTTGACCTCGCGGAGCGCCTGGTCCTGACCGGCGGACTCGAGCACGAATGTGCCGTAGTTGAGCATGCGCCCGACCGGGGACTGCTCGTACTTCATGTCCGTGACGCGGGCCAGCGGCATCATCGCGACCTTGCGCGTGATGATGCCGCCGATGACCATCACCCGCTTGTTGGTCAGGATGAACCTGTCGAAGTACCAGTCCGCGACCTTCCAGGCGACGAAGCCCATGACGCCGAGCCAGACGATCACCGCGACCGTGGTGAAGCCGCCGCTCGAGTCCTGTTTGGCCAGGACGCCGGAGAGGTAGCCGAGCACGAACGTGGCGCCGGCGCCGATCAGCAGCGGCGTCCACAGGTGCACCCAGTGCCGCTTCCACTCGCCCCGGTACCGCTCGGTGGGGAAGAGGTAGCGGGCGACCAACGTGGACGGCTCGTCCTCAAGCGGCAGGACGCGCCTGGCGGACCCCACCGGCATGCCGGAGGCGTCGACGCGCAGCCCCTCGAACTCCTCCGGCTCAAACTCGGGCCTGACATATCCCTCGTCGGAGCCGGGAGGCCTCGATGCCGTCGTCATTGCGGGCTCAGGCGACCAGGCTGGTGAAGAACTCGCTGAATCCCTGTGCGATATCGCCGATCGTGCTGCCCAGAGACTGGAACACGTCGGCTGCCGAGTTTGGCCGGAACGCAACGAAGAAGATCAAGAAAGCGATTCCGAGCCAAGTGAGGATCTTCTTGGGCGACATTGCGGGCCATCCCCCTCTGCGGCTGTCGAATAACCGGTGTGCGCCGCGCACTCAGAGTATCAGCTGTGCATCTGGCTGTGAACGAATGACCCAAGCCCGGACCATTCACTCAGGGCACTCACGCCCGTCCATGAAGGTAAGGAGACGGTGCACCGTACACAAGCTCGGGTGGCACCCAGTCCGTCAGGTCGTGCAGGACGACATGCTCGGCGAAGAGGTAACCCGCGCTCGCGGGCCAGGCTACCGCATACAGCCACATCCCCCGGGCCTCTCCGGCGTACGCGCTGCGGTCCGCCGACGACTTCACCGACCACAGTGGCGTCGGGTGTCCGCCCACCTTGATCTTCGCGTGCGAGCCGGAGCAGTCCGCCATCGCGGAGCCGATCAGGTCGCCGAGGTCGAGGCCGGGCAGTCCGGCGAGCCGGTTGCCCAGTCCCACGCCCGGCTCCTCCGCCACAAGCACGATGTCCGCCGGGCCGTCGCCGAGCGGGGCCGGCCCGCTGTACGCGAGCGCTGTCGCCCGCACGCCGGTCCGCTCGTCGCCGGCCCAGCCGACGCCGGTCACGGTCCAGCCGGGCAGCAGCGGCCACGGACACCAGAGCGGGACGCGGGTGTGACCGTTCGCGGTGTGCGCCGTCACACTCTCCACTATCTCCGGACCGATGTGCTCGGCCACGTGCAGCGGCGCAACCGGGCCGCAGCCGTCGCACCGCCAGTCCGCGTTCATCAGGTCCGGCGGCCGGACCGCGCCTCCGCATCGAGGACAACTCACCGTCACGCCCACAGGACTACGGTGCGTGCCCGTCGCCCCCGGCGTCAAGCGAATCGGGTTTTTCGCCCCCGACCGGGACCGCATGGGCCCGGATCCAGGCGTGCATCGCGACGCCGCTTGCCACGCCCGCGTTGATCGAACGGGTCGAGCCGTACTGCGCGATGGAGAACACCTGGTCGCAGGCACCACGGGCGACATCGGACAGCCCCGGGCCCTCCTGCCCGAAGAGCAGCACGCAGCGGCGCGGCAGCGTCTCGGACTCCAGCGGGCGCGCGCCGGGCAGGTTGTCGATGCCGATGACCGGCAGATCCTCCGCACGGGCCCAGGCCACGAACTCCTCGATCGTGGGGTGGTGCCGGACATGCTGGTAACGATCGGTGACCATGGCGCCGCGCCGGTTCCACCTCCGGCGGCCGACGATGTGGACCTCCGCGGCGAGGAACGCGTTCGCGTTGCGGACCACGGTGCCGATGTTGAGGTCGTGCTGCCAGTTCTCGATCGCGACGTGGAAGCCGTGCCGGCGCAGGTCGAGGTCGGCCACCACCGCCTCTCGACGCCAGTACCGGTAGCGGTCGACGACGTTGCGCCGGTCACCGCCGGCCAGCAGCTCGGGGTCGTACCGGTCGTCGTCCGGCCACGGCCCCGGCCAGGGACCGACGCCGACCTCAAGGATGGGCTCGTCAGGTGATTCCACGGGGTCCAGACCCTAGACCAGTCCCAGTGCCGCCCCTAGGCCGGTAAGGAAACGGCGCTCGTCCGGGGAGATCTTCGGGCCGGCAAAGTGGCCGGAGCGGGACGCGGCGCAGACCTTCGCGGCGATCGCCTGGATCCACTGCCGATAGGCGGCGGAGTCGGCCGGGTCCGCGTGCTCGGCCAGCACCCGGGCGGCCTCACGCGCGGCGGACAGCACCGCGGCGAGCCCGGCCTCCCGGTCGGTGAACTCCTCCGCGTCCGGCCCGTCGCCGTCGGTCTCCGCGTAGACCTCGGACACCACGGCCCGGACCAGGTCACTGTCGGAGGCCCGGCCGGCGGCGATCGCGGCCAGCCCGGCGAGTCCTTCCGCGACGGTGCGTCCGGGTGAGTCGTGCTCCGCGGAGGTGGCGGCGATGACCACACGTCCGGGCAGGCGCACCAGGAGCATCCACTGTGCGGCCGGCATCGGCGGCGCGGGCGCGCGTGCGGTGGACCGGCGGCGTTCGGAAGCGGACGGGCTCGGCATGGCGACGACCTCCCACGGCCAGCATAGGACCGAGGGGGCGCCGGAAACCGGAGATCAAGACCCTTCGCGGGTACGGAGCGGCAGTGTGACAGTCGTTACGCCTGTGACGTGTCAGCTGCGGGATCGGGGCGGAGTGGGGTCCTCACACTCGAACTTTCCCCGGACGCAATGAGCGGCGGGGCCCTCCCCGGCACCCGCCGCCCACGCTCTGTTGGAGAAGATTTTGCCTTACCGTCCGTATTGAAGGGAAGGGTTCGGGCTAGTTGTTTAGGCGACAGTTATCCATTCGAGATGTTACTTATCGTATTTTTAAGTGAGGGATGACACAGTGTCACCGCAAGGGTTATCCCTACTCCAGGCTGGGACCGCAGGTCGGACAGGCTGTGCGAGGACCCGGGCTCGGAAACGCTCCCATCACTATGAGTAATCTGATGGAAGATCCTCGTTCTCAACTGACACCGTTGCGGAGAGGAATCGAGTGGGAATTGCACGTACAGAATCTGCACCCGGTTCTGCCTAGATCCGGGCCGGAACGGGTAACGACCCAGGTGAGGCGGGCGCCACTCTCCGCCGGGAATGCCCGTGCCCCTGGATCAGTTCCGACAACAGGAACCACTGCCCGCCAGATTGCCCCAGATCGGAGACATCACATGGCGACCGTTGCGCTGACCGACGCGAACTTCGACGACGTGACGAGCAAGGACGGCATCGTGCTCGTCGACTTCTGGGCCAGTTGGTGCGGCCCCTGCCTGAAGTTCGCCCCGACCTACGAGGCCGCGTCCACCAAGAACGAGGACATCACGTTCGGCAAGGTCGACACCGAGGCCGAGCAGGCCATCGCGATGAAGTTCGGCATCCGGTCGATCCCGACCATCATGGCCATCCGCGACGGCGTGATCGTGTTCTCCCAGCCGGGCGCCCTCCCGTCCAGCGCGCTCGAGTCCGTCATCGAGCAGGTCCGCGCCCTCGACATGGACGAGGTCAAGGCCCAGCTCGCAAAGAGTTAGCTGGTCGTCGCTTCGCTCCTCCGGGCTCGACGCCACGGCCGAAGAAAGTCTTTCTCAGGCAGACGAAGAGCGTGTCTGCCTGAGAAAGACTTTCTTCGGTCGTCCGCGCCTCACGTGGGCGGTACCGAACCGCGACGGTCCGGAGGAACTGCAGCAAAAAAGCAAAAGCAAGAGCGGAAGTGCCCTCGGGGGTACGGGTGAGAGGTTCTCTCGTCCGTACCCCCGAGTTGGTTTGATGGGTGGGCGTCAGGCGACGTGGGTGAGGTAGCTGTGGAGGGCCTCGGACAGCACCTGGGGGCCGGGGCGGGACCAGACGGCGGTGTGGAAGACCTCGACCTCGACCGGGCCTGTGTAGCCGGCGGCGTCGACCGCCTCGCGGAAGCGCCGCAACTCGATCACGCCCTCGCCGGGCAGGCCGCGGCCGAGCAGCACGCCCTCGGGGAGCGGCGTGATCCAGTCCGCGGCCTGGAACGTGGCGATCCGGCCCTCCGCGCCCGCCCGGGCGATCTGGTCCCAGACCTCCGGGTCCCACCAGACGTGATATGTGTCGATGCAGACACCCACCGACTCCGCGGGGTACGGCCGCGCCAGGTCGAGCGCCTGGCCGAGCGTGGAGACCACGCACCTGTCGGAGGCGAACATCGGGTGCAGCGGCTCGATCGCCAGCTGCACGCCCGCGGCCCGCGCGTGCGGGACCAGCTCGCCGATCGCGTCGCCCACGTGCTGCCGGGCCGCGTCCACGTCGCGTGAGCCGTCCGGCAGGCCGCCGGAAACCAGCACCAGGATCGGCGCGCCGAGCGTGTGCGCCTCGTCGATCGCGCGGCGGTTCTCGTCGAACCAGTCCGCCGCCTGGAAGAACCCGCCGCGGCAGAGCGTGGTGATCGGCAGGCCGAGATCCCGGGCCAGCGCCGCCGTCTTCTCCACACCGTGGGCCTGCGTCTCCTCACGCCACAGCCCCACGCCCCCGATACCCGCCTCGGCTGCGCCCGTCAGCAGCGCGTCGACCGGCCAGTACTTGGTGGTGGCGGCGTTGAGCGAGAACCGGGAGCGGCTCACGACAGCTCCGTGATCTCGACCCGGCGCCCCTCACGGGCGCTCTGCAGGCCCAGCTCGGCCAGTTGCACGCCGCGGGCACCGGCCCAGAGGTCCCAGGTGTAGGGCGCGTCCTCGGCGACGTACCTGAGGAACAGCTCCCACTGCGCCTTGAAGCCGTTGTCGAACTCGTCGTTGTCCGGCACGGTCTGCCACTGCGCGCGGAAGTCCTCGGTGGCCGGCAGGTCCGGGTTCCAGACCGGCTTGGGCGTGCTCGCGCGGTGCTGGATCCGGCAGTTGCGCAGGCCGGCGACCGCGCTGCCCTCGGTGCCGTCCACCTGGAACTCGACAAGTTCGTCGCGGTGGACGCGGACCGCCCAGGACGAGTTGATCTGGGCGATCACGCCGCCCTCAAGCTCGAAGATGCCGTAGGCCGCGTCGTCAGCTGTCGCGTCGTAGGCGGCGCCGGACTCGTCCCAGCGGGTCGGTACGTGCGTGGAGACGTGCGCGGTAACCGTCTTGACCGGGCCGAAGATCTGCTCCAGCACGTAGTGCCAGTGCGGGAACATGTCGACCACGATGCCGCCGCCGTCCTGCGACCTGTAGTTCCACGACGGGCGCTGCGCGGCCTGCCAGTCGCCCTCGAAGACCCAGTAGCCGAACTCGCCGCGGATCGACAGGATCCGGCCGAAGAAGCCGCCGTCGACAAGCCGCTTCAGCTTGAGCAGGCCGGGCAGGAAGAGCTTGTCCTGCACCACGCCGTGCTTGATCCCGGCCGCGTCCGCGAGCCGGGCCAGGTCGACGGCGCCGGCCAGGTCCTCCGCGGTCGGCTTCTCCGTGTAGATGTGCTTGCCCGCCTCGATCGCGAGCCGGAGCGCCTTCTCCCGCTGCGCGGTGACCTGCGCGTCGAAGTAGATCTCCACCTCCGGCCGGGCCAGCGCGGTGGCGAGGTCGGTGGTCCAGTCGGTGAGCCCGTGCCGTTCCGCGATCTCGCGCAGCTTCGCCTCGTTCCGGCCGACCAGGACCAGCTCGGGGTAGAGGCGGTCACCGTTCGCCAGCGGCAGGCCGCCCTGCTCCCGGAGCGCCAGCAGCGAGCGGACCAGGTGCTGCCGATAACCCATCCGGCCGGTCACGCCGTTGAGCACGATGCCGATCGTCCTTCGCGCCATGGTCGCAGTCCTCCGAGCTTTCAGGTAAGCGCTTTCCTGGGCACCCTACCGACGCTTCCGACGGGCGGGCAAGGGCTTTCCGGTAACCATCGGCCGCCACGGTGTCGATATTCTTCTCCCGCAGCATTCCTGGAGAAGGGACAAACCGTCGATGGCGACGTTGGCCGAGGTCGCGAAGCGGGCGGGCGTCTCACCCGCTACCGCCTCCAGGATCATCAACGGCAGCCCCAAGCCGGTCACCGAGGCGTTGCGCGAGCGCGTGCTTGCCGCGGTCGAGGAGCTCCAGTACGTGCCGAACGCGCACGCCCAGTCGCTGGCCCGGGCGAACCGCAGCGCGATCGGGGTGATCGTGCACGACGTCTCCGACCCCTACTTCGCGGAGATCACCCGGGGCCTGCAGCGGGTGGCGACCGAGCACGGCCGGCTGGTGATCATCTGCAACAGCTACCGCGACCCGGCCCGCGAGCTGGAGTACGTCGAGCTGCTTCGCGCGCACCAGGTGGCCGCGCTGGTGCTGGCCGGCTCCGGCTACCACGACGAGGACTTCACCCGCGCGCTCACCGGGAAACTCCAGGTCTACGAGCAGGGCGGCGGCCGGGTCGCGGTGATCGGCCGGCACCAGCACGCCGGCGACGCCGTGGTGCCGGACAACGAGATGGGCGGCTACCTGATCGGCGCGGAGCTCTACGCGCAGGGCCACGACCGGATCGGCGTGATCGCCGGGCCGAAGCTGCTCACCACCACCACGGACCGGCTGACCGGGCTGCGCCGCGCAGCCCGGGAGGCGGGCCGCACGCTGCCGAGCCGGCGCATCGCGTACGCGGACTTCACCAGGGACAGTGGCGCCACCGCCGCGGCCGCGCTGCTTGACGCGGAGCCGGGCCTGACCGCGATCGCGGCGCTCAACGACTCGATGGCGATCGGCGCGCTGGCGCTGCTGCGCAGCCGGGGCATCGAGGTCCCGGGCCGGGTGAGCGTGACCGGGTTCGACGACATGCCTGTCGCGCGCGACGTCACGCCCGCGCTGACCACGGTGCGGCTGCCGCTGGCCGAGATGGGGGCGCGGGCGATGACGCTGGCGCTTGACGGCTCGGGCGGCGGCGGCAACCGGATCGAGGAGGTCGGCGCGGAGCTGATCCGCCGGGACAGTGCGGGACCCGCCCCTCGGTGACCGCGTGTCGTCACTGGACAGGCGATAGAACATGTGTTCGAATACCTGTCATGCGCTGGGCGAACCTGTCGGCTCCCCCCGACGATAGTTCCCTCCAGGAGCCCCTGGAGGCGGCGCCGGCGGCACCACCCCTGCCGCTGGCGCTGCCCAGCGCCGTCGTCCGGACGTTCGACACGCCCGGGTTCGCCGGCATGACGTTCTACGAGGTGCAGGCGAAATCAATCATCAACCGGGTGCCGGGGACGTCCCGGGTGCCGTTCGAGTGGACAGTCAACCCCTATCGGGGCTGCAGCCACGCGTGCACGTACTGCTTCGCCCGGAACACGCACACCTACCTGAACCTCGACGCCGGCGCGGACTTCGACAGCCGGGTCATCGTCAAGGTGAACGCGGGTGAGCTGGTCCGCCGCGAGCTGGCCGGGCGTACGTGGCGAGGCGCACACATCGCCATGGGTACGAACGTGGACTGCTACCAGCGCGCCGAGGGCCGCTACCGGCTGATGCCCGAGATCATCGCGGCGCTTCGCGACTTCGCCAACCCGTTCTCGATCCTGACCAAGGGCACGCTGATCCTGCGTGACCTGCCACTGCTGCGCGAGGCCGCGACCGTGACCCGGGTCGGCATCTCCCTGTCGGTCGGGTTCGTCGACGAGGCCGTGTGGCGGTCGGCCGAACCCGGCACACCGAGCCCACGCCGCCGGCTGGACGCGGTGAAGGCGCTCACCGACGCCGGCTTCCCGGTCGGCGTGCTGATGGCGCCGATCCTGCCCGGCCTGACGGACACGGCAGCGTCGATCGAGGAGACCGTGGCCGCGGTCGCGGACAGCGGCGCGGTGAGCGTGACACCGCTGGCGCTGCACCTGCGGCCCGGCGCCCGGGAGTGGTACGCGCGCTGGATCGGCCGGAACCACCCGCACCTGGTGCCGCGGTACCGGGAGTTGTACCGCGCCGGGGCGTATGCGCCGAAGGCGTACCAGCGTGAGGTGGCGGCGCTGGTACGGGCCGCGGCGCGGCGGCACGGGCTCGACCGGGCCGGCTCAGGTGAGGCCCGCGCGGTCCCGCCGCCCGGCCCGGCCGAGGCCGAGCAGCTCACCCTGCTGTGAGGATCCCGGCATAGAGTCGTCGGTGTGACAGACCCGAAGCGGATTCTGGCGGAGGCGTCCACGATCGTCGTGGTCGGCGCCTCACGCGATCCGGAGAAGCCGGCCCACAGCGTCCCGCTGCAGATGATGCGGCACGGCTGGACCATCATCCCGGTCAACCCGTTCGTCGACGAGATCTTCGGCGTCCGGGCGTTCCCAAGCCTGGCCGACGTACCCGGGCCGCTCGACATGGTGAACGTGTTCCGCCCGTCCGCGGACGCGCTCGACGTGGTGAGGCAGGCGGTCGGGATCGGCGCGCGCTCGATCTGGCTGCAGCTCGGCATCGTCAACGCGGAGGCGCGCCGGCTTGCCGAGGAGGCCGGGATCCCCTACGTCGAGGACCGCTGTCTCGCGGTGGAGCGGGCGGTCGGCCGGCTCACCCGGCGCGACGGCTGAGGAGCGCCGCCCTCCTACACTGCGCGCGTGTCCACACTGCTGCGTCTCGCCGTGGTGCCACCCGTCCTCGCGGCGAGCGCGCTGACCTGCTGGTCGGTCTGGAACGGCGCGGACCTGTCCGGCGCCGGAACGTCCGGCGTGCTGGTGATCTTCGGCGGTGGGTGGCTTCTGCGCCGGCGGGACCGCGACCGGCCGCTGCGCTGGCGCCCGGCGATCCGGCTGCCCGGCGGCGGGACCGCAGCCGGGCTGGTCGCGCCGCTGTCCCGCGCCGAGGCGGCCTGGTGGCTGCTCACCACCGCATTCGGCGCCGTCCTGCTCGGCGGCGTCGCCGGCTGGCTGGCCCGGCCCGGCCGTTGGCCCGGCCTGACGCTCGGCGCGCTGGCCGCCGCCGCGGCGCTGTGGGTGCTGTACCGCCTTTGCCAGAACCTGCCGGACCTGCGCCGGATCGCGATCGTCGAGGCCGGTGTGCTGTGGCGGGGCCGGCTGATTCGCTGGGCGGAGATCGGATCAGTGCGGATCACCAGGCCCACCGGCGACGAGGACGGCAGTGACGTGGAGCTGCGGCTAGCCGGCGACCGGAAGCGCCTGCTCGGCCTGACCCCGCCCGGCTCGATGATCGACCCGCCGGAACTGCGCCTGGCCGTGCTCACCTACCTGCGCGCGCCGGAGCGACGGGCCGAGCTGAACTCACCCGTCGACCCGCGTGGCGAGATCGCCCTCCCGCCCGACCCCCGGCTCGGCCGCCATCCGCACCGCGAGGCCGTCGAGGGTGGTACGGAGGCCTAGCTCGAAGAGCGCGTCCAGGTCGAGGTCGAAGCCGTCCGAGGTGACCACGGCCATCATCCGGGACCAGACCGGGTGCCGGTCGTCGCCGACCAGCGCCGCCATCGCCGGTGAGGTCTGCTCGATCCACTCGTCGCCGGAGATGCCGGTCACGGCCTGGGCCTGCGCCTCCCGCTCCAGGTTCATCGCCAGGCTCTGGACCTGGTTGTAGAACATGATCGAGTAGTTGAGCATCTCGGCCGGCGCCAGCCCGAGGCCGTCCAGCCCGAGCAGGATCTGCTCGTCGTGGGCCAGCAGGTTCGGCAGCGGCAGCGGGCGGTAGAGCGAGTCGACGTGCGCCAGCCAGGGGTGACGGCGATACAGCGTCCAGAGCGCGCGGGCCGCCCGCTCGATCCGCGGCCGCCAGTCCATCGGCGGCTCCGACCCGGGGTAGCCGATCTCGCCGTACGCCGCGTCCGCCATCAGTGCAGTCAGTTCCTCCTTGTCCGCGACGTGCCGGTAGGCCGACATGGTGGCGGCACCGAGCCGGGCCGCGAGCGCCCGCATGGAGAGCGCATCAAGCCCTTCGGTGTCGGCCAGCTCTATCGCGGCCCGGACCAGGCGCTCCCGGGTCAGCTCGCCCGCGACCGCCCGGGACGGCCGCTCATCGGTGAGGTCGGCGACGATCGTGCCGGAGCGCGGCTCGGTGCGGACCAGGCCGAGGTGGCGCAGCGTGGTAAGCGCCTTGGTGGCGGTGGCCATCGCAACCCCGTAATCCTTCGCGATCCGCCTGGTGGACGGCACCCGGTCGCCCGGGGCCAGCTCACCGTCCCGGATCCGGCGGCCGATCTCGGTGACGATGCGCTGGAACGGCGCTTCCTCGGTCACTGTGAACCCTCTCTCTGCACTAGTGCACACGGTACCTGTACTAGGGCACATTCGCGCTGTTCAAAGCTGTATGTACGTCGTACAGTCAGATGCGTACACAGTACAAACGAGGAGGCAGTCATGACCACAGTTCTCATCTCCGGCGCCAGCGTCGCCGGTCCCGCCCTGGCCCTCAACCTGTGCGGCCGCGGCTTCGACGTCACAGTCGTCGAGCGCGCCCCGGCGCTCCGGCCCGGCGGCCATGCGGTCGACGTCCGCGGCGTCGCGCTCGACGTCGCGGACCGGATGGGCATCCTGGCCGAGCTCCAGGCGATGCGTACCCGGATGCGCGGCATGTCGATGCTCGACGCGGACGGCAACGAGCTGTTCCGCTCCGAGGAGTACGCGGCAAGCAGCGGCCGCCTGGACAGCCCGGACCTGGAGGTGCTGCGCGAGGACCTGACCGGCCTGCTGCACGCCCGCACGGTCGCGGCCGGCGTCGAGTACGTCTTCGACGACACGGTCACCGCGCTGACCGAGACCGCCGGCGGCGTACGGGTGGAGTTCCAGCACGGTGCGCCGCGCGACTTCGACCTGGTGGTCGGCGCGGACGGCCTGCACTCGACCACCCGGCGGCTGGCGTTCGGCCCGGAGGAGGACTTCGTCCACCACCTCGGCGTCTACGTGGCCGTCTACACCATGGAGAACATCCTCGACCTGGACGAATGGCAGGTCTGGGTCCAGGCGCCCGGTGCCGGCGGCGGCATCTACCCGGCCCGCGGCAACACCGAGCTGCGCGTCAACCTGGGCTTCGAGTCCGCCCCGATCGAGGGCTTCCACCGCGACCGCGACGCCCAGCGCAAGGAGCTCGCCCGCCGCTACGAGGGTCTCGGCTGGGAATTCCCCCGGCTGATCGAGGGCGCGCTCGCCGCCCCCGACTTCTACTGTGACGCGATGGCCCAGGTAAAGATGGACACCTGGACCCGCGGCCGGACCACGCTGCTCGGCGACGCCGGCTACTGCCCGTCACCCCTCTCCGGCCAGGGCACCAGCCTCGCGCTTGTCGGCGCCTGGGTGCTGGCCGAGGAGCTGGGCCGCGCCTCCGTCCCCGAGGCGCTGACCGCCTACGAGACCCGCATGCGCCCGTTCGCCGAGATCAACCAGGCGCTCGTGGCGAACCAGCCCGGCAGTCCCGAGGCCGACGCCGCGATCACCCACGCCAAATTCGCGATCACGCTCTGACCACAGTCGTTCAAGACCCCTTCAACCCAAGATCCAATTCATCTTCCCACTCTGCGGGTGGCCGAGCCCGCATGCTCCCGACGCCCTGTCGCCCATTCGCGTCCGGTCGTCTGGGGAGCGACGGTCGAATGGGCTGGGGAGTGGTGAGTGGTTTCGGTCGGTTGTTGCGGTTGCGGAGGGCGAGCAGCACGGCCGTCGTCTCGGCGGCAGGCCGAGGCAGCCGCGAACCGAGACAGCCGCGAAGCTGCGGACCGAGGCAGCTGCGGACCGAGGCAGCTGCGGACCGAGGCAGCCGCGGACCGAGGCAGCCGCGGACCGAGGCAGCCGCGGCTTGGGCGGGCACAAGGGCCGGCACCGAGGCCGCGGGTTCCGCCGTCGTGCGGGTCAGTCGCGGCACTTCGGCAGGTCTCAGGGCCCGGCATGAACGCAAACCCACACCGGATCCGCATACGTCAGGACACAGCCCGCGCTCACGACCCGCGTCAGGTGGAGGCCCCGCGGTCAATGCCCAGGTCCGAGCGCTACCCGCCCGACATGTCGTCATATGAGTGCCTGCCTGTCATTCATTCTGACGCTGAAGGGCCAGGAAGGCCCACGTCAAGATCCTTGCCAGATGGACGCGACATCCCGCACAACGAACCCATCGAGGCGCGGAGCGCCCGACCTGCTGTGACCTTGGCGCGGCGACACGCGAGAGCCAAGATCGGCTTGCGCTTCGGCGAGCTCTTGGCTTCGGTGCCAGTCCTTGCAACCACCCAGGCCAAGATCAACCGGCCCTCCCGGCCACGTGATCTACGGGTGGAACACGAGGCCTACAGCCGCCGGGGAAGAGCGGTCACGGCCGGGAAGCAGGCGATCTGCGCCGTCCGAGGGGAGCGAGTTCGAGTCTCCGTGAGCACGTGGGGGTTCAGCCACCCACGGAGCCGGAAGGAAGGCCGCCCGCGGCCGACCGGAGCCCGCGGGAGCATGCGGAACTCGACCACTGCGGAAGCGGGAAGAAAGGTTTGAGGCACCTGATCTTGATTTTGGGGGCTGGGACTGCGGACTGAGCTCCTGGGCGCACCGGCGGCTGCCCGTGCGCCCAGGAGGTGGGGCGTCAGCGGTTGTACTGGGACTCGCGGACGCTGTTGCCGCCGTCGACCACAAGCATCTGGCCGGTGATGTAGGAGGCGGCGGGCGAGCAGAGGAACGTGATCGCGGCCGCGACCTCCTCCGGGGTGCCGGGGCGGCGCATCGGCGTGTCCAGGCCCTGCTTCAGCTCGGCGATCGTGGACGCGGCGGTGTAGATCGTGCCGGGGGCGACCGCGTTCACGTTCACGCCGTCGGCGACGACCTCCATCGCCAGGGCGCGGGTCAGGCCGACCACGCCGGCCTTCGCGGCCGCGTACGCCGCCTCGGTCGGCAGCGCGTTGACCGGGCCGGTGGTGGCGGCGAGGTTCACGATCCGGCCCCAGCCGCGCTCGGCCATGCCGCCGACGAACGCGCGGCTGCACAGGAACGCGGTGGTCAGGTTGCGGTCGATCTCGGTGCGCCACTCCTCGTAGGTGAGCTGGGCGACCGGCCGCAGCACCTCCGGGCTGGCGCGGCTGGTCAGGCCGGCGTTGTTGACCAGCACCTCCACGTCGCCGAGCGTGTCCGCGACCGC
The DNA here is from genome assembly GCF_044454585.1 of Catenuloplanes sp. NPDC051500. Lineage (NCBI taxonomy): Bacteria > Bacillati > Actinomycetota > Actinomycetes > Micromonosporales > Micromonosporaceae > Catenuloplanes > Catenuloplanes sp. NPDC051500. Next base: position 341,357 of record NZ_JBITDX010000005.1, on the reverse strand, counting down.
GTCGGCGAGCGCGCCGACCTCGGACTCGTCGGTCAGGTCGGCGACGAAGCCGGTGACCGACAGTTCGTCGGCGCGCTCGTGGATGCGGCGGGTGGTGGAGACGATCGCGACCTTCGCTCCCAGGTCCCGCAGGCGGCGCGCCGTGGCGTAGCCGATGCCGTCCGGGCTGCCAGCGCCGGTGACGAGCGCGACGCGGCCGTCCAGCCGCAGCGTGGTCGACTCGAGCGAGGGAAGGTCGGCGGGCACTGGATCGGAGTCGGGTGTCATATCGGAAATCCTGCCCGGTCACCGCGAACGGGGCAACGACCGGGGCTCGGCGGCGCGAGCGTGGGGCGTCTACCCTCATGGTCTACCCGCGCCCAGACGGAGATCGCGAATGACATACCCGCCGCAGCAGCCCGAGGGCTGGAGCGACCCGGCGTACCCGGCACACCCCCCGGTCGCGCACCCCGTTAGTGGCCTGCCCGGACAGCCGCCGGTCTCCGGCCCGGCCATGCCCGGCTACCTCCTGATCCCCGATCCGGCGAACCCCTACCCGCAGCCCGGCGGGTATCCGCAGCAGCCCGGTGCGTACCCGTATCCGCAGCCCACGGCGTATCCGACGGACAAGGACGGCGGTTATCCGTACGCGGCCGGCTACCCGGCGCAGCCCGGCTACGGGTACGGGTGGCAGCCGCAGCGCAAGACGAGCGGGATGGCGATCGCGTCGCTTGTCATCTCGATCATCGGCGCGTTCTCGCTTGCCTGCTACGGCGCCGGCCTGGTCCCGGGCGCGATCGGCGCGATCCTCGGTCACGTGGCCCGCCGCCAGATCCGCACAAGCGGCGAGGACGGCGACGGCATGGCGCTGGCCGGCATCATCACCGGCTGGATCGTGGCCGGCCTCGGACTGCTGATCATCGGGTTCGTGGTGTTCTTCGTCATCGCGGTCTACGCCACCGCGCCGGACACGAACCCCGGCACCGGGGGTCCCTACTACTAGGAAGGGCCTCCCGCTGTGACGGACAAGGCGTACGCGTACCCGCCGCCGATGCCGCCGCGCCGGCCGACCAACTCGATGGCGATCGTCGCGCTGGTCCTCGGCATCGCCGCTCTGTTCAGCTGCCAGCTGCTCGGCATCGGCGCGATCATCTGCGGCAATCGTGCCCGCGCCGAGATCCGGGTCAGCGGCGAGGACGGCGACGGCATGGCGGTGGCCGGTCTGGTGATCGGCTGGGTGTCGCTTGCGCTTGTCGCGCTGTCGCTGCTCGTCGCGGCCGCCTACTTCGTCTTCGTCGGCCTCTTCGTGGTCGGCAGCGCCTAGCTCTCCGGCGGGGTGAACACGGAGGTCCGGGTCAGCGCGGCAGCCCGGCCCTTCGCGGCGACCACACGTGCCATCTTGCGGGACGCCTCGTCGATCATCTCGTCGCCGAGCATGACCGCGCCGCGCCGGCCGCCGGCCTCGGAGGTGGCGTGGTCGTACGCGTCAAGGATCAACTCGGCCCGGTCGTAGTCCGCCTGGGACGGCGAGTAGACCTCGTTCGCCGCCTCGATCTGGCCCGGGTGCAGCACCCACTTGCCGTCGAAGCCGAGCGCGGCCGATCGCCCGGCCGCCTCACGGAAGCCGTCCACGTCCCTGATCTGCAGGTACGGCCCGTCGATGACCTGCCTGCCGTGCGTACGGGCGGCGATGAGCAGGCGCATCAGGATGTAGTGGTACGGGTCGCCGGGATACCCCGGGATCAGGCCGCCGACCACGAGCGACCGCATGGCGAGGCTGGCCATCAGGTCGGCCGGGCCGAGGATGATCGTCTCCACCCGGGGTGACGCGGCCGCGATCGCGTCCACGTTCGCCAGGCCGGCCGCGCTCTCGATCTGGGCCTCGATGCCGATCGCGCCGACCTCAAGGCCGAGCGTGCGCTCGATCTGGCTGAGCGTCAGGTCCAGCCACTCGATGTGGCTCGCGTTCTGCACCTTCGGCAGCATGACGCAGTCGAGGTGCGGGCCGGCGCCCTCCACCACGTCCACCACGTCGCGGTACGTCCACGGCGTGGTGAGGTCGTTGACCCGGACCACACGCGTCTTGCCGGCCCAGTCGCCCTCGGTCAGCGCGGCCACCACGTTCTTCCGCGCGTCCGCCTTGGCCAGCGGCGCCACCGCGTCCTCCAGGTCGAGGAAGACCTGGTCGGCCGGGAGCCCCTGGGCTTTGCCGAGCATCTTGAGGCTCGACCCGGGGACCGCGAGGCAGGAGCGGCGGGGGCGTCCGGGCGCGGGCATGGGCACTCCTTCGTGCGGCGGCGTCACCATACGGTAACCGCCGGGCAGGTCACCGGGCGATGAGCGGCCGGGGCGGGGCCTCGTCGCGGACGAAGACGGGCACCTCCGGGCCGTACCGCCGAGGCAGTTGCTCTTCCGCCTCTGCCACCTGGCGGGTGCCGACCTCGACGCCGGAGCCGTCGTGGCGGCAGGAGACCACACCGATCTCGATACCGGCGTCGCGCCAGTACCCGAGATCCGCCACGATGCGCTCCTGAAGCGTCAGCAGGGTGCGCAGGTCGTGCCGGGCATCGCGGACCACCAGGCAGACCTCCGCGCCCTCGGCCCGCAGGAACGCGTCGAAGTCCGCGGACGGCACCCGGTAGACGATGCCGAGCACCTCGGTCTGCTTCACCTCAAGCCCGGCGAAGCTGTCCGGGAAGTCCACCCGGCCCGCCGATTCCACCCTGGCCAGCACGGCCGCCAGGTCCGCGGGCGTCACAGGCAGCGCGCCGGTGACCGACTGGACCTGTTCCGGTACGCGGCGCCTGCCGCACCCTCCGGTCCGCCACTCAGTCATGCAGGCCTCCTCGTCGGCCGAGGCGTCAGACCTCGGCGTCGGTCGATGTGGTCAGCGCAACGGTACGTCGTCGCCCAGTTCCTCCGGCGCGGGCGCTCCGGGGGCGCCCGCGCCCGGCCCGTGCCCCGCCGAGCACGACCACCGCCACGCCGACGACGATCAGCAGCACGCCCGGCACCGTGGCGAGCGGCGGCGCCTGGCCGAGCCACACCCAGGCCAGTAGCGCGGAGCCCGGCACCTCGAGCAGGATCAGGATGCTGACAGTGGTCGCGGAGACGCGGCGCAGCGCGAAGTTGAACATGGAGTGCCCGAGCAGCTGCGCGCCCGCGACCAGGCCGAGGATCGCCAGCCAGGTGGTGGCCGGGTACCCGCCGAGCGGCACCCCGCCGGCCAGGCACGCGACAAGCAGCACCAGCCCGCAGACGCCGTAGCAGACGGTTGTGTAGACAGTGGTGCTGAGCGTGCTGCGGGCCCGCTCGCCGAACGCGACGTAGACCGCCGCGAAGAGCCCGCCCGCGATCGCCATCAGGTCGCCGAGCACGGCCAGGGTGGAGACGCCGAAGTCCGCGCCGGTCGCGGCCGCCGCACCGGCCACCGACACTCCGATCCCGGCCCAGGTCAGCCACGGGAGGCGACGGCCCTGGCCGAGCGCGATCAGCCCCTGCCAGACCGGCTGTGTGCAGACCAGCGCGGTCGCGGCCGTGACCGAGGTGAGCTTGATGCTCGGCACCCAGGTGCCGAAGTGCACCGCCAGCGCAACACCTGACAGCACACAGAAGATCAGTTGCCGGCGGTACGGCCCGGCGAGCGCACGCAGCTCGTCACGGCGCCGGACGATCGCCACCGGCGTGAGAACGCCCACAGCGAGGGCGTTGCGCCAGAACGCGATGGCCAGCCCCGGGGCGGCCGCGAACGCGATCAGCGGGGACGACGTGGTGATCGCCAGAACCGCCACCGCAAGTGCGGTGATGGTGCCGGGACCGGGCGGTGAGCCCCCGCTGTTCGGTTGATCATCAGGGCTCACGGTGTTTCATCCTTACACGTCGCTTCTTGCACGGCAGCGGCTACGGCTTGTGCATCTTCCACAGACGGAATGTCATGGAACAGCTACGCTCTGGCATCGAGCCCTCGCTCTTTCTCCTGCTTTGAGAGGATTGATCAACTATGCCCGCTTACCGAGCGGTGCTGTTCGACTTCTTCGGCACTCTCACCCGCGCGGTCCGGCGCGGGCCGGCCCACGCCGGGATAGCCCAGCTGCTCGGCTGCGACCCGGCCACGCTTGTCGAGGTGCTCGACCGCTCGTACCACGCGCGCGCCCGCGGCCGGTACGGCAGCGCGGAGGAGACGCTGCGCTGGGTCGCGACCGAGGCCGGAGCACATCCGAGCGACCGAACGCTGCGTGCCGCGGCCGCCGCCCGCCGCGAGGCGATCTGGGCGGACACCACACTGCGCACGGCGGCGGTGCCCACGCTGCGGGCGCTGCGCCGCCGCGGCCTGCGCACGGCCCTGGTCAGCGACTGCACCCACGAACTGCCGGACGTGCTGCCCCGCCTCCCCCTGCACACCCTGCTTGACGCCCGCGTCCTCTCCGTCGAGATGGGCATCTGCAAACCGGACCCGGGCATGTTCCTCGCCGCCGCCGCACTGGTCGGCGCACGCCCGGAGCAGTGCCTCTACATCGGCGACGGCGGCAGCCGCGAACTCACCGGCGCGGAGGCGGTCGGCATGACCGCGGTCCGGCTGCGCGCGCCGGACCTGGCCGGGCACCTCACGTTCAACCCGGACACCGCCTGGTCCGGATCGGACATCACCGACCTGGCCGACACGATCGGACTCGTCGACCGGGTCCTCGAACCCGCCTAGAGTGTCGGCATGGCTGCTCACCCGCTTGTGGACGAGGCGCTGAAGAGGGCGTCCCTGGCCTGGGTCTCGGTCGGCGGGCGCCCGGCGTCCGCGGTCTGGTGCCTGGCCGTGGACGGTGTGCTGCACGTGGTCACCGGGCCGGGCGAGCAGACCGCGCCCGGCCTGGCCGACGCGGCCGGGGCACGTGTGACGCTGCGCGGCGACCACGGCGGCGCGATCGTCGAGTGGGAGGCAGCGGTCTCCCGCCTCTCCCCCGCGGACGAGCAGTGGGAGACGATCGCCACCCAGCTGGCCGGCAAGCGGCTGAACGCACCAGGCACCGCCGCCGACGTGGTGGCACGCTGGGCCGCGGAGTGCGTGATCAGCCGCCTCACCCCGGTGTCCGGCGAGGCGCTGACCGGCTCCACGCTGCCCGCGGGCTCACAGGCCGCACCGCCCCGGGAGTCCCCCGCCGCACGCCCGGCCCGCAAGCCGTTCCGGCTGCACCGCGTCCGCCGCCGCTAGGCCGTCTTCAGGGGACCGTGACGTAGGCCGTCGGGATCCGTTGGCCCGTTTTCGCAGGCGGGCCTCAGTCCTCCAAGATCCTCTTCCCGCGCTCTGCCCACACTCGTTCCGCCCGCCTTTGCTCTGCTTACATGCACGAACTACGCAAAACGCCGCAGGTACAGCAGCGCCCGCGATGCTCGCCCACTCGCCGGACTTGTCCGGCAAGTCGGGCGGCGCCGGGTAGGTAAGCAGAGCAAAGCGGCGCGGGAGTCAGCCGATGAAGGGCGGGACGATGATCTCTCCGCGGGCGATCGGCACGACGTGGCCGGCGACCGTGGCCGAGGTCGCGACGCCGCCGGCCGCGGTCACCGTGCACTCCAGCGTGGAGGGTCGGTGCATCTCCGCTCCCTGATGGACCGTGTAGCGGGTCACGCCGTCCGCCGGGAGCAGGCCGGCCGCGACCAGCCAGACGCCCAGGCCGAGCGCGGCCGAGCCGGTGGCCGGGTCCTCGCGCACGCCGACGCCGGACCCGAACATCCGCAGGTGCGCGGTGTTCGCGGTCGCGTTCCAGGCCAGCACTGTCAACTTCGGCACGCCGTGCCGGGCGGCGGCGGCCGGGTCCGGCACGGCCCGGGACACCGCGTCCGGGCGGACGGACAGGAAGAGGTGGTCCAGCCCGCACCCGGCGGTGCGCGGCGCGGGGCCGTCCAGGTCCGCGGCGGTCAGGCCGGCGATCTCCAGCAGCGGCGCCGGATCATGTTCGGCGCCGAGCGACGGTGTGCCGCCGGTCAGCCGGCCCTCACCGTGCTCCGTCACCTCGATCGGCAGCACGCCCGCGCCGCACTCCTGCCGGAGCGTGCCCGGCTTCGCATCGCCGCGCCGCATGACGGTGACCGCGGTGCCGACGCTCGGGTGGCCGGCGAACGGCAGCTCCGTGACGGGCGTGAAGATCCTCGCGCGGTACGTCGCGTCCGGCACCGTCGGCGGCAGCACGAAAACCGTCTCGGAGAGGTTGAACTCGCGGGCCAGCGTCTGCATCTGGTCGGCGCCGAGCGCGTCGGCGCCGAAGACCACGGCGAGCGGGTTCCCGGCAAACGGGCGGTCGGTGAAGACGTCCACGATCTCGTACGGCACTGTCGTCATAGGCAGCACGGTAGGCGTGGCACCCGGCCCGTGTCCGGCGAGCCGAGGCCGGACCGGCGTTTCGATCACCGGCGAGCCGGAGTACGCCGCGGCAACTAGGCTGTGGGCGTGCAGACGGCGACGCGGGTATACCTGGCCCGGCTTGGCGGCCTCCCCGTCTTCGATCCGAACGGCGATCAGATCGGGCGAGTCCGGGACGTGGTCGCCCGGATCCGGACCTCAAGCCGTCCGCCGCAGGTGGTGGGTGTGGTCGCCGAGGTTCCGGTACGCCGCCGGATCTTCCTGCCGATCAGCCGGATCGAGATCACGGCGGATGCGGTGGTGCTCGGCACCGGCTCGCTCAACCTGCGCCGGTTCGAGAAGCGGGCGAATGAGCTGCTTGTCCTGCACGAGTTGCTGCGCCGGCCGGTGACTGTCGCGCCGGAGGGACGGCACGCGGTAGTGGTGGACGTGGCGATGGACGCCAACCGGCTGGGCGAGTGGACGCTGAGCCGGGTGGCGGTCCGCGACCAGACGATCCGGCTGGCCCGCCGCATCCAGCTGGAGCAGCTCGACTGGGACGACGTCCGAGGGCTGATCCCGCACAGCGGCGCGCACGCCACCGCCACCATGCTGGCGATGCTTGAGAAGATGCGCCCGGCCGACCTGGCGAACGCGCTACAGGACCTGCCGGACGCCCGGCGGAACGAGGTGGCGGCCGCGCTCGACGACGAGCGGCTCGCGGACGTGCTGGGCGAGCTGCCGGAACACGACCAGGTGGAGATCGTCTCGGCGCTGGACCGGGAGCGGGCCGCGCGCATCCTGGAGGAGATGGACCCGGACGACGCGGCCGACCTGCTTGCTGAGCTGCCGCCGGCCGAGCAGGAGGAACTGCTCGACCTGATGGAGCCGAACGAGGCCGACCCGGTACGGCAGCTGATGGCGTACGGCGAGGGCACGGCCGGCTCCGTGATGACGTCCGAGCCGGTGATCATGCCGCCGGACGCCACGGTCGCGGAGGCGCTGGCCCGGATCCGCGAGCCGGAGCTGTCGCCCGCCGTGGCCGCGCAGGTGTTCGTCACCCGCGGCCCGATGGCGACGCCGACCGGGAAGTACCTGGGCGTGGTCTTCTTCCAGCGACTGCTGCGCGAGCCGCCATCCCGGATCCTCGGTGGCGTGGTCGACAACGACATCACGCCGCTCAGCCCGGACATGGTGATGTCCGAGGTCACCCGCCGGATGGCGACCTACGACCTGGTGGCGATGCCGGTGGTGGACGAGCAGCAGCGGCTGGTCGGCGCGGTCACGGTCGACGACGTGCTCGACCATTCGCTTCCGGAGGACTGGCGGGAGCGGGAGCCGGGACCGGCGCCCGCGGTGACCGGAGGCGACGGTGCCTGAGATTCGGCGGCGTGACCGGCTGGACCAGCCGCAGGAGCCGGGGCGGATCCGGCTGCCGAAATTCGACCCGGAGGTCTTCGGCCAGTGGTCGGAGGGCATCGCGCGGTACATGGGCACCGCCAAGTTCCTGGTGTACATGACGTTCGTCATCGTCATGTGGATCGTGTGGAACGTCCTGGCGCTGCCGTTCGACCCGTTCCCGTTCATGTTCCTGACGTTGTTCCTGTCGCTGCAGGCGTCCTACTCGGCGCCGCTGATCCTGCTCGCGCAGAACAGGCAGACCGACCGGGACCGGATCGCGTCCGAGGAGGACCGGCGCCGGGCCGCGATGCAGAAGGCGGACACCGAGTACCTGGCGCGGGAGATCGCGGCGCTGCGGGTGGCACTGGGCGAGGTGGCGACGCGCGACTTCGTCCGGACCGAGCTGGCCCGGCTGGCCGAGGAGCTGGACGAACAGGCGAACCGGCGTCAGCGGCGGGTGGAGAAGGCCGCGGAGAAGTCCTCCGAGAAGCTGGAGAAGAAAACCGCGAAGCAGCGAAAGCCGGCCAAGCTGGACGAGCCGATCGACGCCGACTCATACGACGCGGAGCATGCGGACCCGCTGTAGGCAGCATGCGGAGCCGCTGTAGGCAGCCGAGTCGCTCTACGCGGCCGCAAAGCCGTTTGGGCTGGTCAGCCGCGCGCCCCAAGGGGCTGGGCGCGCGGCCTCGTGCTGTGATCGTGACACCCCGGCCGCGTTCCCGTCCAGTCGAGATCGGGATAATCGGGAAGTCGCACTACTTAACGGCATATCGGCCTACAATGGCCGGTTGCCGCGCGTAATCAACGTCTCCGTCGTGCGGGACCGGCGGCCGGGCGGCCCACCGCCGGCTGGACGTAGCATGGGCACATGTCTGTCCCAGTCACCACCGTCGAAGACGCCGTTCGGGCCGCACTGGCCACGGTCGACGACCCGGAGATCCGCCGCCCGATCACCGACCTCGGCATGGTCGGCTCGCTGAGCATCGACGACTCCGGCCGGGTGCTGGTGGGCATCCTGCTCACCGTGTCCGGGTGCCCGCTGCGGGACAAGCTGACCAACGACATCACCACGGCGGTCGGCGCGGTCCCGGGCGTGACCTCGGTCGCGATCGACTTCGGCGTGATGAGCACCGAGCAGCGCCAGGACCTGCAGCAGAAGCTCCGCGGCGCCGGTGGCCAGCAGCAGCAGGCGGTCATCCCGTTCGCACAGCCCGGCTCGCGCACCCGCGTCTACGCGGTCGCAAGCGGCAAGGGCGGCGTCGGCAAGTCGAGCGTGACAGTCAACCTGGCCGCCGCGCTCGCCGCCAAGGGCCTGAGCGTCGGCGTGATCGACGCGGACATCTACGGCCACTCGGTGCCGCGCATGCTCGGCGCTGACGGCCGGCCGACCCGCGTCGAAGACATGATCATGCCGCCGCAGTCGCACGGCGTGAAGGTCATCTCGATCGGCATGTTCACCGACGGGAACGCGGCGGTGGTCTGGCGCGGGCCGATGCTGCACCGCGCGCTTGAGCAGTTCCTCGCGGACGTCTACTGGGGCGATCTGGACGTGCTGCTGCTCGACCTGCCGCCGGGCACCGGCGACGTGGCCATCTCCCTCGCCCAGCTGTTGCCGAACGCGGAGATCCTGGTCGTCACCACGCCGCAGGCCGCGGCCGCCGAGGTGGCGGAGCGGGCCGGCGCGATCGCGCTGCAGACCCACCAGCGGCTGGTCGGCGTGGTGGAGAACATGTCCTGGCTGGAGCTGCCGACCGGCGAGCGGATGGAGATCTTCGGCTCCGGCGGCGGCGCGGCCGTGGCCGAGTCGCTGACAAAGACGATCGGCGCCCAGGTGCCGCTGCTCGGCCAGATCCCGCTCGACACGCGGGTGCGCGAGGCCGGGGACAGCGGCGCGCCGATCGTGATCTCCGCGCCGGAGACGCCCGCGGCGAAGGCGCTGCTTGCGGTCGCGGCCAAGCTGGCGGTGCGGCGCGAGTCGCTTCTCGGCAAGCCGCTGGGCCTCACCCCGAGCAGTCGCTGAAGATCTAGACCCATACAGAAGCGGGGGGGGGGGGGGGGCCCCCCCCGGGGGGGGGGGGGGGGGGGGTTTGGGGGGGGGGGGGGGGGGCGGGGCGGGCCGGGGGGGGCGGGCGGGCCCGCGCCCCCCCCCCCACGGGCGCCCCGGCCCCCAC
>NZ_JBITDX010000005.1:134649-331468 GCF_044454585.1 Catenuloplanes sp. NPDC051500 | reverse complement strand
TGGGGGGGGGGGGGGCGGGTGTGGTTCCGGGCATGGGGGGGGGCCCCCCCCCCTTGTGGGGTCTTAATTATACCCCCCCCCCCCCCCCCCGGGGGCCCCCCCCCCCCCCCGCTTCTGTATGGGTCTTCTAGGTCGCGTCGAAGTCGAACGTGGCCGGCTTGTTGGCCGGAGTGGCGGCGGCCGGGGCGGCAGGCGCGGCCGCGGGAGCCGGAGTGGACGCCGGACGGCGCGGGTCGACGGCGGTGGCGACGTCCTTGAACTCGTCGTTGATGCCGGACACGTCGCGCTTCACGGAGTCGACCAGGCCCTGGATCGGGTTGCGCAGCGCGGCCTCGTCCTCCTCGCTGAGCAGATGCTTGCGAATGAAGGCCTTCGGGTGCAGGTCCTCGAGCTGGATGTCGGTGCCGAGCTCGCGGCTGAGGTCGCTCGTCGCGTCCCGCGCCATGGTGCGCAGATTGCGGATCAGGCGCAGACCGTCCTGGATGACCTGCGGCAGGCGGTCACCGAAGATCAGCAGGGCGAGCAGAATCAGCGCCCCGATTTCCCACCAGTTGAGGTTCTCGAACACAGTGCCCCTCCTACGACCATCCTTGGCAAGAGTACGCACGTGCCGGGGACATTGGCAGGGGCCCGGCAGATCGTTACTGGGCGTCTGCGGCCAAGGTCACCGATGCGGTCCGGACCGTCGAACCGCGACGGTACTCCACCGTGACGACCGAGCCGGGCGCGTACTTACGGACCAGCGCTACCAGGTCGATCGCGTCGGTCAGCGGGTGGTTGTCCAGCCGGGTGACCACGTCGCCGGCGAGCAGGCCCGCGGCGGAGGCCGGGCCGTTCGCCTGCACGGTGCCAAGCCGCACGCCGCCGGTCAGCCCGTTCGGCGCGTTGCCGACTTCGGCGCCGATCACGGTCCGGCGCGCCTTGCCGGTCGCGATGATCTCCTGGCTGACGCGTTTCGCCTGGTTGATCGGGATGGCGAAGGCGATGCCGATGTTGCCGGCCATCTCCTGGTTCCCGGCCACCGACTTGATCACCGCGTTCACGCCGACCACCCGCCCGGCCGCGTCGACAAGCGGGCCGCCGGAGTTGCCCTGGTTGACTGCCGCGTCGGTCTGGATGGCCGCGTAGTAGCGCACCTGGCCGCTCTGGTCCGACTGGATCGGGCGGTCGAGCGCGCTGACGATGCCCTGCGTGACAGTGCCGCTCAGCGCCAGCGGCGAGCCGAACGCAAGCAGCGGGTCACCGACCGCCACCGAGTCGGAGTCGCCCAACTCGACCGGGACCAGGCCGTCCCGGTCCACGCGCAGCACCGCGAGGTCCGACTCCGGGTCCTGGCCGACAAGTGTGGCAGGCGTCGCGGAGCCGTCCGCGAAGACCACTGACATCGCGTTCCCGGCCGCGCCCTCCACCACGTGATGGTTGGTGATCAGATAGCCGTCCTGGCTGACCACGAAGCCGGACCCGATGCCGCCCTGCGGGCCGCCGATCCGGACCGTGACCACGCTTGGGCTCACCCGTTCCGCCACGCCGGCCAGCGACTCGGGCGGGCGCACCGCGGCGGACGGCGCGGGGAACCCGCCGGGCGACGCGCTGTAGCCGCCGGTGCCACGCAGCACGAACGTGGCGCCGAGCGCGCCGCCGACCACGCCGGCCAGCAGCGCGCTGACCAGGCTGAGCAGCACGACGGGACGCCACACCCGGTCACGGGGCGCGTCCGGGTCGGTGACCGGCTCGGGGTCGCCGTCGGTGGCCGGCTCGGCGGGCAGCACGACAGCAGCAGGCGTATACGGGTTCCGCCAGGGGTCGGACATGGCGTCGGACCACCACGCGGAACCGGGCGGGGCCGTCGTGCCGTGTGCGCCCGGCTGGGGCGGAATCCCGCCGTAGGTCACGTTCGTGTGCCTCCGCATCTCGCCGGAATTCGCGCCGGCGTCACCCGTCCAGGATTACACGGATCCCGCCAGGCTCCACCCTTCCACATCCGCGAAAGCGGGGGCCTGCGGATCGGCCGGCGACGCCCGTCACAGCGGACCCGGTGGAGGCCGGTCCCGCGAGCGGCAGACATCAGCGGGAATGAGTGTCACACGGCCGGCGACCGGGGCTCGTCATGCCTGCCGGAGGTCCCCGCCTTACGCTCATACGCACGCGGGCCTTAGGAGGTGCGTCATCGCCACGGTCGCCAGATCGGCTGACACCCCCGGTGGGCAGGCCATGCAGTTCAGCGAGGGGTACGTCCCGGAGGACCTGATCCTGCAGACCGCGCGCAGCCTGGCGCACGAGGTCGGGCTCGGCGCGGTCACGCCCGGGGCCGGGGCCGCGCTGCGCCTGCTCGCCGCCGCCGGGAACGCCAAGGCGGTGGTGGAGATCGGCACCGGCATCGGGGTCAGCGGACTCTGGCTGCTGCGTGGCATGCGCCGCGACGGCGTGCTGACCACGATCGACGTGGAGAGCGAGTACCAGCGGATCGCCCGGCGGATCTTCGTGGAGAGCGGCTTCCCGTCCGGCCGGACCCGGATCATCACCGGCCGGGCGCTTGACGTGCTGCCCCGGCTCGCGGACGGCGTCTACGACCTGGTGTTCGTGGACGCCGACGTGGCCGAGTACGCGGCCTGCACGTCCGCGGCGCTGCGGCTGCTCCGGCCGGGCGGTGTGCTGGCGGTCCACAACGCGCTGGCCGGCGGGCGGATCGGCGACCCGGCCGCCCGCGACCTGGCCACCATCACGATCCGCGAGCTGGTCAAGGCGGTCCGGGAATCGGAGGACTGGGTGCCCGCGCTGCTCCCGGTCGGCGCGGGCCTGCTCTCCGCCGTCAAGCGAGCGTCGTGAGGTAACGCACAAGCGTGCGCACACCCCAGCCGGTCGCGCCCTTGGCCAGCACCCCGTCCACCCCGTCCGACCAGGACGGCGGGGACATGTCCAGGTGCACCCAGCGGTCCCGGAGGTCGCCGGTGAACTCGCGCAGGTACAGCGCGGCCGAGATCGTCCCGACCGCGGTCGGCGCGCTGTAGAGGTCCGCGATGTCGCTGCGCAGGCCGTCCGCGTACTCGTCGGCGAGCGGCATCCGCCAGGTGCGCTCACCCGCCGCCTCGGCCGCGTCCGCGATCGCCTTCGCAAGCGCGTCGTCCGGGCTGAACAGTGCGGCCATCGTCTTGCCCAGCGCCACAGCTGCCGCGCCGGTAAGCGTGGCGAGGTCGATCAGCTGGTCGGGCGCGAGCCGGTCCACCGCGTACGCCATCGCGTCCGCAAGCACCAGCCGCCCCTCGGCGTCGCTGTTCGTGGTCTCGCTTGTCAGGCCGCCGTAGTGGCGGATCACGTCGCCGGGGCGGAACGCGGAGCCGCTCACCATGTTCTCGGCGAGCGGGGCCAGCGCGGTCACCCTGACCGGCAGCCGCAGCGCCGCCGCCGCGTGCACCGCCATGATCACGGCCGCGGCGCCGCCCATGTCCTTGCGCATCAGCTTCATGAACGGGACCGGCTTGATCGAGATGCCGCCGGTGTCGAACGTGATGCCCTTGCCGACCAGCACGACGTGCGTGGTCGCGCCCTCCGGGCTCCACGCCGCCTCGACCAGCCGCGGCCCGTTCACCGAGCCGCCGCCGACCGCGAGCACGCCGCCGAAGCCCTGCTCGCGCAGCCACGCCTCGTCGCGGACCGTGATCTCCGCGCGGCCGCCGACGCCGTCCAGGCCGGGCTTGCCACCAGCGGAGGCCATCTCGCCCGCCAGCCAGGCCGGGCTCTTCACCGACGACGGCGTGTTGGTCCAGTCGCGGGCCAGGCTCGTCGCGGCCGCCACCACCGAAGCAGTGGTCAGCTCCGCGGCGAAGTCGCCACCCGCCGCAAGCGCGATCTCGGCCGGCTCCGGGCCCGCCTCGTCGAACCCGGCCGGCACGGTGAACCGGTAGGCGCCGAGGTGCAGGCCCTCCGCCAGGCCGCGCACCGCATCGCCTGTCACACCAGCCGGCAGCAGCACTGTCGCGGCCGGTGCCTTGCCCAGCGCGCGGGTCACCGCCGCCCCGGCCGCACGCCAGCCCGCCTCGTCCGCGTCACCGATCCCCACGAAAATCAATGTCCCGGGGGTACGGGATGGCCGCGGCAGAACCGCAGTGGTCCCCGCCGCACCGGTCGCCTCGGACTCGGCCAGGAACGCGGTCGCCTCCGCGCTCACCTCGGCCGGAAGCGCGGTGCCGACCTCCACCAGCTCGGCGGCGGGACCATCCTCGGCGGGCTCGGCCACCGGGCGGACCGGCAGCACCACCACGCCGGTCAGATCCGGCTCGGAGACCAGGCGGACGTTCGGCATGCTCTTCTCACATTCCACGCGTCATGCGGTCGACCACCGCGATCAACAGTGGTCGTGGCAGCAAAGACCCGCCGGTACGGGATCCCGTACCGGCGGGTGCGAAAACAATCAGCCGGCGGCGGCCTTCAGCGCGTCGCCGAGCGCATTTGCCTCGTCCGGGGTCATCTCGACGACGAGCCGCCCACCACCCTCCAGTGGAACCCGCATGACGATCCCCCGGCCTTCCTTGGTGACCTCCAGCGGACCGTCGCCCGTCCGCGGCTTCATCGCCGCCATGTTGTCTCCCCTCAGACCTACACCAGGGTCAATGGGTTGCCCCACAGCCACTTCCCATCACCGCCGGCACGCACAGCCCGCGCCGGCGACGGCCCGGCTGACCGGACGGCCCATTGCCCGTCCCGCGTCACCCGTTTGCGGGCTGGTTTCCCATCTGACCGGCCCAGCCCGCGCTGCCGACCAACGATTTTCCCTGATGAACGCCTCAAGACCCAAACCGAGGCTGCAGACTTATGACAGTCTCTAGCTTATACGTTTTTTGGCTGTCACAATGTGCGGTCATGCAGGCACGGTCTGCCCTCTTCGACCTCTATGGGGACCATCTCCGCGCCCGAGGTGGACGCGCCCCCATCGCCGCCCTGGTCAGACTGCTCGCTCCCCTCGAGATCGCCGCGCCCGCCGTGCGTACCGCCGTGTCACGCATGGTGCGGCAGGGTTGGCTGCATCCGCTCCGGCTCGCCTCCGGCCCCGGGTACCTGCTGACCCCGAAAGCCGTGCGCCGCCTGGACGACGCCGCGGTCCGGATCTACCGCACCAACCGCCCCGCGTGGGACGGGCACTTCGACTTGATCATCTTACGGCTTCCGGTCCACCGGCGGGACCGGCAGCGGCTCGCCGACACGCTCACCTACCTTGGTTACGGCGCACTCGACGAGCAGACCTGGGTGGCGCCCCGCCCAGGAGAGGACGTGGATCGCCTGATCACCGAGGCCGGCGTGAGCTACGAGCGGTTCAGTTCCACGCACAGCGGCGGCACCGCCGGGGCCAGCTCGCTCGTGCGCCGGGCCTGGGACCTGGGCGAGATAGGCAGGGCCTACGAACGGTTCGTCACCGACCTGACGCCTGTGGTCTCCGGGGTGACCTCGCGAAGCGACGACCTGGAGGCGTACGCGGCCCGGTTCCAACTCGTCCACTCCTGGCGCCAGTTCCTGTTCCGCGACCCGCAACTGCCACCGTCGCTGCTCCCGGACGGGTGGCCCGGAACGTCCGCTGCCACCTTCTTCGACCGACACGCGTCCCGGCTACGCCCCGCGGCAGACCGGTACGTCGAGCATTGTCTTGCGCAGTCCGGACGCGGCCCGGCTTGACCCCGGCCCGCACGCTGGACCCGCTCCATCCACCACAGAAAGGCCCGCGCATCGTGACCGAACCGTTGCTGATCGAGCGCTCCGAAGGCGTCCTCACCCTCGTCCTGAACCGTCCCGAGTCGATGAACTCACTGGACGTGGCACTGAAGGAGGCGCTGCGGGACACCCTCCAGGAGATCGAGACGGACCGGAGCGTCCGCGCCGTCGTGCTCACCGGCGCCGGCCGGGCCTTCTGCGTCGGCCAGGACCTGCGGGAGCACGTCGCCACGCTTGACACCCGCGGCGCCGACCCGCTCTCCACGGTCCGCGCCCACTACAACCCGATCGCCCAGCGCCTGGCGAACCTGCCCAAGCCCGTGATCGCCGCCGTCCGCGGTACCGCCGCCGGCGCCGGCGCCTCCCTGGCGATGCTTGCCGACTTCCGGATCGGCGGCCCCGCCACCACCTTCCTGATGGCCTTCGCGAACGTCGGCCTGGCCGGCGACACCGGCATCTCCTGGTCGCTCCCGCGCATCGTCGGCCACGCCAAGGCCGTCGAGCTGCTGCTCCTCGCCGAGCCGCTGCCCGCCGCCGAGGCGTACAAACTCGGCATGCTCACCCGCCTGACCGACACCGACGACCAGGTCCTGCCGGTCGCCCAGGAACTGGCCGCACGACTCGCCGCCGGCCCGACCGTCGCCTACGCCGCGATCAAACGCGAACTCTCCGTGGGTACGGCCGGCACGCTCTCGGACGCGCTCGCCGCCGAGGCCCAGGCCCAGGCGATCACCGGCGGTACGACCGACCATCGCAACGCCACCACCGCCTTCGTCAACAAAGAGAAGCCAATCTTCGAAGGCCGCTAGCCCTCTCCCGCCGCCTGACTCACTCCGCCTGGCTCAGTCCGCCTGGCTCAGTCCGCTGAGCACGCCACTGAAGCGGCCCGCTGAGCACACCCCCACCGAGCGCCCAGCCACCAGGCGAACTGACGTCGGGTGCGCTGGGCCGCCTCTTCCGGTGGCCAGCGGCAGAAGCCAACGCCGGCGGCCCTCAGCGCGGCGGCAACGCCAGCTGCCAACGCGCTAGTGGCCAACGCCGACAGCCAACGCGGGCGGCCAACGCCGGCAGCGAACGCGGGCGTCACGCCCCCTGGCCGTTCAGCGCGGCCACGCGGATGGAGACGTCCTCGGTCGGCTGAGCGACGGCCTTGGGCGGTTCAGGCTGCCAGGCGCCCTCCTGCCGGAGCCTGCCAGTTGTCTTCCTGCCGGGACGCTGGGGCACGCCTGCCGGCCGGGTTGGCGTCCGCCTTATCGCCAGGGCGGCGGCCGGCCGGCCGATCAAATCATGATCAAGTAAAGGAATCCGTCCGGCCCCCGAGTCTCTCTCCGGCCGCCTTTGCTCTGCTTACATGGGGGCAAATTTGCGCAGCACCAGCACCCAGGCGCGGCTCCAGACACGTCGGCCGCCAATAGGTAAGCAGAGCAAAGCCTGGGGAAACGGGGGCCACGAGCCCTGGTTTTATGATCTTGATTGAGACCACGACTGAGCTTCGGCTCAGCATCCGAGAGGCTGGGCAGACGGCCGCGGACGCGGGACGGACGGCAGCGAACTCAGACTCTTCGGCATAGGCCCAAAACGGTGGACACAGGCCCAGGGCGTCGGGCGTCGAGCCCAGAAACGGCCGCCGGGGCCGGAGATAGGCCGGCTCAGGGCCGATGGGCCCGGCCTTCGGGCGGGGGGCGCCGCCGGTTCGGGGAGGGTCAGTCCTCGTCCTCTTCCTCGGGGTCGAGGTTGGTCTCCTCGCCGAGGACGAAGGCCTGCATCGCCAGTTCGTCGCCGGCCGGGGAGACGAAGGCGGGGAGTTCGGCCGGGCCGAGGTCACGCACGTAGGACCAGAAGAGGCGGACGGCCTCGGCCTGGGTGGTGGCCTCGATCGGGAGGTCGACGCTGACCAGCCAGGTACGACGGTCGAGCGGCGGGCCGAAGCGGCCGACCAGGGAGGCGAACTCGTCCGGGGTGAGCCGGGTGGCCGGGCCCTCGATGCTCAGCGCGCCGGCGGGCTGCGGGTGGTCGAAGGCGCGGCGGGAGTAGACGACCTGGCGGGCGTGCGCGCCGGCGGCCGGCAGTCCGCCGATGTGGCCGACGGCGACCGCGCGGGGCTTCGGCTCGTCGGTGAGAAGCACGACCTCGTCGCCGAGCTCCGGGTGTGCGGACGCGGGAGTCTCGGCGAGCACGTCGGTGAGTTCCACGAAGTCGTGGTGGTAGAGCCGCTCCTGCTTCAGCCGCTCGTCCGGAAGCACAATCGCCCATTGCTGCACCATGGGCCCATCTCATCACGGCCCCGTGCGGCGGGAGCCGAGACCCCGGGGACACGGGGCGGGCGTCACCACGAGACGTGCGGGAGGCCTACAGCTCGACGTGGCAGCCGCGGAGGTGATCGTTGACCATGCCGGTCGCCTGCATCAACGCGTACGCGGTGGTGGGGCCGACGAAGCGGAAGCCGCGCTTCTTCAGCTCCATCGCCATCGCCGTCGACTCGGGGGTGATCGCCGGCACCTCGGCGAACGTGGCGGGGCGCGGGCGCGGCGGCGGGGCGAACGACCAGAGCAACGCGGAGAGGCCGTCCGGCAGGTCGAGGGCGGCGCGCGCGTTCGCCAGGGCGGCCTCGACCTTCAGGCGGTTGCGGACGATGCCGGCGTCGGCCATCAGGCGCGCCTCGTCGGCGGGGCCGAACTCGGCGACGCGTGCGATCGAGAAGCCGGCGAACGCGGTGCGGAACGCGGGACGCTTACGCAGGATGGTCAGCCAGGACAGCCCGGACTGGAACGCCTCAAGCGTCAGACGCTCGTAGAGCGCGTCGTCGCCGCGGACCGGACGGCCCCACTCGCCGTCGTGGTAGACGGCGTAATCGGGCGTGCTGGCGCCCCACATGCAGCGGGCGAGGCCGTCCTCGCCCACGACCAGGTCAGACATCCGGCAACCATAAGCGGGGGGTACGACAGGGACTCAGGGGAGGCGGCCGCTCTCGACCATCGTGGCGAACCGCTTCAGCGCCTGGGTGAGGCTGACCTTGGAGCCGGGCCAGAGCAGTGGCCAGGCGATCTTGCCGGCGGCGCCTGCGGGCAGGTGGAACCACTCGTGCCAGACCACCTGGGTGCTGCCGTTCTCCATCGGGGTGCAGCGCAGCACGCCTGGGCCCCGGAGCAGCCTGCCGCAGTGGACCACCCGGACCTCGTAGGGCGCGTCCACCCGGACGACGCGCATCTCGTCCTTGAGGACGGCGGGGCCGATCGCGGTGACGGCCTCGACCAGGCTGCCCTCGCCGCCGTCGCCCTCGACCACGCGGACCTTGGTGAACGGGATCCACTCGCCCTGCTTGGTCCAGGCGGTGAACGCGGCGAAGACCGTGGCGGCGGGCGCTTTGACGATCACGGTCGCGGTCACTTCACCGGTGCCGGGGGTGGCGGCCTCCCGGAGGTTTTCGGCCGGGTCGGGCTGGGTCATGCCTTCACCGTAGAGTCGGTCGCCACCGGCTCGTCGGCCTTTGCGTCAACCTCGGGCTCTGAGGGCGTACCGTCGGATTTGTCGTTGTTTTCGGATGGTGACACAGAAGGCACAGGCGACACAGCGGACTCGGGCGCGGCCGGGGCCAACGCCTCCTCCCGCGCCTTGCGGAGCGCGTCCGCGTCCTCGAGACGGCCGTCACGCAATGCGGACACCTCGGCCTCGAGCACGCCGATCAGCTCCTCCTTGTACCCGATGTCGTAGGCGGCACGGCGGAGCGCCTGGTCCACCTGGGCCATCCGGTATCCCCGCAGCGCGGTGTCGAATCGGACGTCGGCGATGTCGGCCTCCAGCAGCGGGCGGCTGCCGGGCAGCGGCACGGCACGCCCGTCCGGCTCCGCCGTCGACAACGCGGGATCGCCGCCGCTGACCAGGACCGTGACTCCGAAGATGATCGCCGCGACGACGAGCGCCGTGATGAGAGTGATGAACAGACCCATAGCGGCGATCGTGGCACGACGAACTGATCATGGCGAGACCGCCACCCCGTGCGTCAACTCCAGCGGAGGACGTTCTTGCGCCAGGCGTAGAGGATGCCAAGTGCCAGAACGGCGACAAAAACGGCCATTTCCACCACCGTGGCGGCGCCGAAACCGGGCCGGTCGAAGACCACCGCCCACGGAAACAGGAAGACGCTCTCCACCGCGAAGAGCACGTAGAGGTACGCGTAGACGTAGTAGCGGATCTGCGCCTGCGCCCAGTCGCCGCCGACCGGGTCGAGACCGCACTCGTACGGCTCGCGTTTGCCGAACGGATCGGCCGGCGCGGACGGGCGGAGCAGCCTGTTCGCCCCGAACGCGGCCACGAAGAAGAGCAAGCCGGCAAGCAGCAGCAGGCCGAGCGTGGCGTAGGAGCCCAGATATCCCTCCACGCCCGCCGAGCCTAATCGCTCGGCGGCCGGCGCACACGCACCAGCTCGGTGCCGAAGCCGGTCACGTCGCGGGCCGCCCGGCCGGGCACGGTGCATACCGGTCGATGGCCTGCTCGGCGGCACCCAGGGCCGGCGGATTCACTCACCTCGACATCGGAGGGGTTTCCGCCCTCGTCAACGCAGTTGCCGCCACGCTGGGTCATCGCCGCGACAGCCGATCGTCGCGGAAGCGACGTAGGCTCTGGTGTGGTGTGGCCTCGCCCACATCGGCTCCTGAAAGTCCGGACCCACACGGTCCGGGGCTTTGCGCGATCGAAGGGCTTTGCGGCGATCGAAGGGTGGGTCAATGAGCAAGCAGGTGCGCCGGCTGGATCGGGTGGTCATCCGCTTCGCGGGAGACTCCGGTGACGGCATGCAGCTCACCGGAGACCGGTTCACGTCGGAGACGGCGCAGCTGGGCAACGACATCTCCACGCTCCCCAACTTCCCCGCCGAGATCAGGGCGCCGGCCGGCACGCTGCCGGGCGTCTCAAGCTTCCAGGTCCACTTCGCCGACTACGACATCCTGACCCCGGGCGACGCACCTGACGTGCTTGTCGCGATGAACCCCGCCGCCCTGAAAGCGAACCTGGCGGACCTGCCCGCCGGCGCCGAGATCATCGTCAACACGGACGAGTTCAGCACACGCAGCCTTACCAAGGTGGGGTACGCGGCGAATCCGCTTGACGACGGCTCGCTCGGCCGGTTCGCGGTGCATCCGGTGGCACTCACCTCGATGACAGTGGCCGCGCTGGCCGGCACCGGCGTGTCGAAGAAGGACGCCGAACGGGCCAAGAACATGTTCGCGCTCGGGCTGCTCAGCTGGATGTACTCCCGGCCGTTCGAGTCCACGCTGCGGTTCCTGGAGCGCAAGTTCGCCGCCCGGCCGGAGCTGGTCGCGGCGAACCAGGCCGCGTTCCGCGCCGGGTGGAACTTCGGCGAGACGACCGAGGACTTCGCGGTGCGGTACGAGATCGGTCCCGCGCCGATGGCCGCCGGGACGTACCGCAACATCACCGGCAATGCGGCGCTCGCGCTCGGCCTGGTGGCCGCGGGCGTACGGGCGAAACTGCCGGTGTTCCTCGGGGCGTACCCGATCACCCCGGCGTCGGACATCCTGCACGAGCTGTCCAAGCACAAGCGGTTCGGCATCACCACCATGCAGGCCGAGGACGAGATCGCGGCGATCGGCGCCGCGCTGGGCGCCTCCTACGGCGGCGCGCTCGGCGTCACCACCACAAGCGGTCCCGGCGTGGCCCTCAAGGGCGAGACGATCTCGCTGGCAGTGGCCCTGGAGCTGCCGCTGGTCATCGTGGACGTACAGCGGGCCGGCCCGTCGACAGGCATGCCGACCAAGACCGAGCAGGCCGACCTGAACATGGCGCTGTTCGGCCGGCACGGCGAGGCACCGGTCGCGGTGGTCGCGCCGCAGTCCCCGTCGGACTGCTTCCACGCCGCGATCGAGGCGGCCCGGATCGCGCTCACCTACCGGACGCCGGTGATCCTGCTGTCCGACAACTACGTGGCGAACGGGTCGGAGCCGTGGCTGCTGCCGTCCGTCGAGTCGCTGCCGGACCTGACCGTGGAGTTCGCCTCCGCGGCCAACGCGCCGGACGGCCGCTTCCTGCCGTACCTGCGGGATCCGGAGACGATGGCCCGGCCGTGGGCGGTCCCGGGCACGCCCGGCCTGGAGCACCGGATCGGCGGGCTGGAGAAGGCGGACAAGACCGGCGACATCTCGTACGACCCGGCCAACCACGACCTGATGGTGCGGACCCGGGCGCAGCGCATCGAGTCCATCCCGGTGCCGGACCTGAACGTCGACGACCCGGACGGCGACGCCCGCGTGCTCGTACTGGGCTGGGGCTCGACGTACGGGCCGATCGGGGCGGCCTGCCGGGCACTGCGGCAGCGCGGCCTGACGATCGCGCAGGCGCACCTGCGGCACCTGCATCCGATGCCTGCCGACCTGGGCGACGTCCTCGCCCGCTACGACCGCGTGGTCATCCCGGAGATGAACCTGGGGCAGCTGCACCACGTGATCCGCGGCCGGTTCCTGATCGACGCGATCCCGTTCAACAAGGTCAACGGCCTTCCGTTCACGGCCGGCGAGCTGGAGTCCATGCTGGAGGACGTGGTGAAGAATGGTTGAGCTGCTCAAACTCACCGCGAAAGACTTCAAGTCCGACCAGGAGGTCCGCTGGTGCCCCGGCTGCGGTGACTACGCGATCCTCGCCGCCGTGCAGGGCTTCATGCCGGAGCTGAACATCCCGCGCGAGCGGATCGTCTTCATCTCCGGCATCGGCTGCTCGTCCCGCTTCCCGTACTACATGAACACGTACGGCCTGCACTCGATCCACGGCCGCGCCCCCGCGATCGCGACCGGCCTGGCCGCCAGCCGCCCCGACCTGTCCATCTGGGTGGTGACCGGCGACGGCGACGCGCTCTCCATCGGCGGCAACCACCTGATCCACGCACTGCGCCGCAACGTCAACGTGAAGATCCTGCTCTTCAACAACCGGATCTACGGGCTGACCAAGGGCCAGTACTCGCCGACCTCCGAGCTCGGCAAGATCACCAAGTCGACGCCTGTCGGCTCCGCGGACGCACCGTTCAACCCGCTGTCGCTGGCACTCGGCGCGGAGGCCGGCTTCGTGGCCCGCACCATCGACTCGGACCGCAAGCACCTGCAGTCAGTGCTCCGGGCCGCCGCCGCGCACCGGGGCTCCGCCTTCGTGGAGATCTACCAGAACTGCAACATCTTCAACGACGGAGCCTTCGAAACCCTCAAGGATGCAGGTACGCGTGACGACTACCTGATCCGGCTTGAGCACGGGCAGCCGATCACGTTCGGCGACTCGTGCGTGACCCACCCGCCCGGCGGCTTCGGCCTCTCGGTGCGGCCCACCGCATCCGCGGACCCCGGCGAGATCGTGGTGCACGATCAGACCGTGACGGATCCGGCGTACGCGTTCGCGCTGTCCCGCCTGCCCGCCCTCGACCTGCGGAACACCCCGATCGGCGTATTCCGTGCCGTCACCCGGCCGACCTACGACGAGGTGCTCCAGCAGCAGGTGGCGGACGCGCGGGCCGCATCCACCGGCACCCCTGAGGAGCAGCTGGCCGGGCTGCTGCACGCCGGCGACACCTGGACGATCTGACGCGTGTGGGGCCTCCTCGGAGGCCCCACACGTCGATCACCGCTCAGGCCGCGTTGGCTTCGGCCTTCAGCCCTTGCGCCTTCAACGTCGCCGCCTCGTCCAGATCGGACTGCTTGACCGCGGACACCGACCCGAAGACCGACACGGCCTGGTAGTAGACCCACGCCAGGCTCTGGCAGGCCGGGCGGGTCGCGGACGAGTAGGTGGCGCACTTGCGCTTCAGGTCCTCGTAGAACGCGGAGTCGAGCCGGCTCTTGTTCGCGGAGAACGTGCCGGCCGCCTTGTAGTTCCGGTACCCGAAGTCGTGCCGGTAACAGGAGAGCGTGAAGTCGAACCCGAGCGGATTGTCCGGGCTCGACGAGCAGTAGTCGGTCGACCAGTCGAACCCGTACTCGGCCCAGGCGCCCTGATTCTGCCGCGCCGAGTTCCAGGTGTTGAAGCTGGCCGCGCTGGTCTGCGTGAAGCTCGCCAGTGTCGCGGCCTTCTGCTGCGGCGTCACGGCCGCCGCGGCGGGACTCGCGATCGCCAGCACGGCCAGCAGCGCCACCAGGACGGTGCCGGCCCTCGTGAGGATGGGGAATCGAGCCGAGAGCGGAGGGAACATGGGGGCTCCTGAGCGGTAGGCCCGCGGGGTGACGCGGGGCGTCCGGCATCTCCGCCCCGGCAGCCCACCGGCTGGTTACCGGCGAGTCACCCAAGCGGGTCCTCAGTCTGCGCGAATCGTCTGACTTCAATAGAAGTGCCGGACTGAATTTTTCGCAGAGGCCGTGAAAACAACCGTCGATCCCCGCCCTCCGACGCTCTTTCCTGCCACCACCCTCACCCCCACTCACCGCCACCAGCCCTCCTGAACCGAACCCATGAAATCACTCAGAGTAATTTCACGCCCACCCCAAACCAGCCCTCTCCTTCCAGCCTTTGCTCTGCTTACATGCCCTGCGCTGGCGCGAAGGAGTCGATGCCGGGGTCCGTTTTGGATGGATTCGCCGCTAGGTAAGCAGAGCAAAGGTTGGCGGGAGGTGGCGCCTGAGGCGGGGAATAGATGGCGAAGCACCGCGAAGTACGGGAAATGCAGAATTCGGACACGTCAAGCGTTCGAGTCGTCACGCTCTGCAATGCCGAGTGATCGAGGTCGCGCTGGAGTCGCCGGGGACATGCACGGTGGTGGGGCGCTGGGGGCCGCGGTGAGCGCGTGGCAGGCCGTTAGGAGGCCCCAGGGGTGCGGGAGCAGCGGCGGGGCCGGCTCCGGAGCGACGTGCGGAGCGCCAGCGGAGCCCGGCGCGGAGGTTTGCCCGCGGGAGCGTGCGGGCCGGGCCACCGCGGGTGTGGGAAGAGGACGTTGATTGTGGGTTTCAGGGGCGGCGGCCGGGGGGCAGCTCGATGGTGCGGGTGTCGAGGGTGAGGAGGCGGCCGGCGTCGAGGAAGCGGCCGTCGGAGCTGAGGTCGGGGTGTTCGATGGCGAGGGCTGCGGCGGCGGCCTCGGGGAGGGAGAGGTCGTTGCCCTCGGCGTAGGCGCGGTCGAAGGCGGTGTCGCCGATGACGGCGCGGACGAACTGCTGGTGTTCGGTCCAGTAGTTGGCGAAGATGCCGGGCGTGCTGCGCAGTGAGGAGCGCATGGCGGCGGTGGCGCCGAAGAGGCGGGCGGCGTTGACCGGGTCGCCGCCCATGGCGCAGCGGACGGCCATCGCGTTGATCGTGTCGGTGGCGCGGCGGTGGAAGCCGTGGCCCATCCGGGAGCGGAGCGCGACGACCAGGTGTTCGTGGGCGGCGACCAGATCGCCGCGGCCGAGCGCGATCATGCCGAGGAGCATGTCGACGCCGCGGCGGCCGCGTTCGAGCGGGCGGCCGGCCTCGACGTTGCGGGCGGCGCCGAGCAGTTCGGCGGCCTCGTCGAGCGCGCCACGGCGCCAGAGCAGCTCGGCGAGGCTGTAGATGGCGTAGAGCGCGTCGCCGGGCACACCGTTGGCGGTGGCCCACTCGATGATCTCGCAGACCTGGCGCTCGGCCTCGGCGTACTGGCCCTGGAAGATCAGCGGGCCGCCGCGGGTGGAGAGCACCCGGACGAGCAGGCCGGGGTCGCCGGAGCGGCGGGCGTGCAGTTCGGCCCGCTGGGCGAAGCGCTGCTCCTCCGCGGACTCGCCGTCGGCACCGGCGTGCAGGGAGTGCATGTGGTAGGCCAGGGCGAGTTCGGCGTCGGGGATGTGCTCGCCGGTCTCGGCCATCCTGCCGTACATCCGGAACAGCCAGAGGCGGCCCTCACGGGCGAGTCCGCGCTCGCGCCACCACTGGTCGAGACCCTGGGCCAGGTGCAGGCCGGAGCGGGCGCTGCCGCCGGTGGAGGTCCAGCGCAGCGCGGCGCGGACCTCGTCGGCGAGCGGGTCGAGCGCGTAGAGCGACAGCGTGATCGGCAGGCCGGCCTGGTCGAGGTGGGCGCGCTGGAGGGCCTGCATGGACCAGTCGACGTGCTGGTCGCGGGCGAAGTTCTCCTCGCCGGCGTCGGCCAGGCGGCGGGCGCCGTAGGCCTTGATCGGGTCGAGGATGCGGTAGAGCGTGCCGGACGCGTGCGGCTCGACCTGGACCATCGACTTGTCGACGAGCACGGCAAGCGGGTCGAGCGGGTCGTCCTTGAGCACCCACTCGACGGTGGGCAGGTCGACCGGGCCGGCGAAGACGGACAGCCAGCGCAGCAGGCGGGCGGCGCGCGGGCCGAGCGTCCGGTACGACCAGGTGACCGTGGCCTGCATGGTCTGGTTGCGGGAGGCGGCGGACGCGGCGCGGGCCGCCGGGCCGATCGCGACCGTGGCGTCGGTGTCGCCGGAGCCGGCGTCGAGCACTCCGAGCAGGTCGTCGAGGCGTTCCGCGAGCTGGCTTGCGGAGAGGAGGCGCAGGCGGGCGGCAGCCAGTTCGATCGCGAGCGGCAGGCCGTTGAGGCGTCCGGCCACGCGGGCCAGGTGGGTGACCTCGGCAGGGCTGGGGGCGCGGCCGCCGCGGGCCAGGGACGTGCGGTCCATCAGCAGCGCGACCGCGTCGGAGGGGGCGCCGCCGGGGCCCGGCTGCACGGACAGCGGCGGTATCCGCCAGACGACCTCGCCGGCCACCCGGAACGGCTCCCTGCTGGTGGCCAGCACCTTCGCCCCGGTGCCGCCGGTCAGCAGCGAGGCGATCACCTCGGCGGCCGCGGCGAGCTGGGCGTCGCCGGTGTCCAGGACGAGCAGCATGCGGCGGCCGGCGGCGGACTCGACGAGCGTGTCGAGGATCGGGCGGCCCGGTTCGGGGCGCAGGCCGAGCACGGCCGCGACCGCGAACGCGACCAGCCCGGAGTCGGTGACCGGGGCGACGTCGACGTACCAGACGCCGTCCGGGAAGCGCTCGACCAGGCCGCCGGCGGTCTCCACCGCGAGCCGGCTCTTGCCCGCGCCGCCCGGGCCGACCACCGTGACCAGGCGATGCGTTTCGATGAGCGTGGCCAGTTCGATGCACTCCGCGCCGCGGCCGACGAACGTGGTCGCCTGGTGCGGCAGGTTGTGCGCGGCCGCCTCGGTGCGCGGGCGCGGGAAGTCGGTCTCCAGGCCGGGCGCGGCCAGCTGGAACAGGCGCTCGCGCCCGTCGAAGCCGCGCAGCCGGTGCAGGCCCAGGTCGACCATGGCGGTGTCGTGCGGTATCGCCGCGGCGAGGCGGGCGGTCGCGGCCGAGCAGAGCACCTGGCCGCCGTGCGCGGCCGCGGCGACCCGGGCCGCGCGGTGCACCTCGGGGCTCGCGTACTCCCGGCCGATCGGCGTGGCGTAGCCGCTGTGCAGGCCCATCCGCACCTTGGGCGCGACGCCGCCGGGGGCGGGCCAGTGGTGTGCCGCAAGTGCGCGCTGGGCCGTCAGGCAGGCGGTGACCGCGTCGGACGCGTCGGCGAACGCGACGAAGAAGGAGTCACCCTCGGTGAACAGCTCGATGCCGTTGTGTGCCGTGATGATCTCGCGAAGCAGCCGCCGATGCTCTTCGAGCACCGGGCGATATCCGCCGCCGAGCATCTGGGCCAACCGGGTTGAACCCTCGATGTCGGTGAACAAGAACGTCACCAGGCCGCTTGGCAGGTGATCCATTGCCGGCACGCGTGGAACCTCCGCCCCCTGGAAGTCGCGAATCATGCTGCCGTACCTGTCGGACCAGGTACATCCTCGAAACGGATGGCCCCGGCTCCCCCAAGGTAGTAGCCGCGGGTGAGGTCAACGAGCCGCCGTTTCGGCCGCACCGGGGTCATCCGGGCGACTACGGCTGGGCTAACGAGAACGACCGGGGCCGGTTGTGGCACGACAGGTCAGAGCTCACACCCATCCGGATGATCATCCGAAAGGCCCATCCGCACGT
Organism: Catenuloplanes sp. NPDC051500; assembly: GCF_044454585.1. NCBI lineage: Bacteria > Bacillati > Actinomycetota > Actinomycetes > Micromonosporales > Micromonosporaceae > Catenuloplanes > Catenuloplanes sp. NPDC051500. Next base: position 313,831 of record NZ_JBITDX010000005.1, on the reverse strand, counting down.
GTTTGAACCTCCGTTGATTACGGTTATATAGGCCCTTTATAGCCCTAACCGCAACCGCAGGCCCCACCGCAGCAGCCGCCGCCCCCGGACCGCACCGGAGCAGCCCCGCCGCGTCCGGTGACCGCGACGGTGGAGAGCAATTTCACCGTGTCGTCGTGCCCGTCCGGACACGCCGCAGGCGCGCCGGCCTCGGTCATCGGCCGGTTGACCTCGAAGGTTGCGCCGCAGGCACGGCAGCGGAAGTCGTAGCGTGGCATGAGGAGAGGGTACGGCGGCGCGCGCCGGTTCCGGCAGCCACGCGGACATGGGTAATGTTCGGACCGTGATGGACGGGGACGGCCGGCCGGAGTCAGTGATGCCGAATATGGACAGTCCGAGCAAGGAACCATCATCCTCAGCAGAGGCTACATCTGCGGCAAATCCGACAAATCCGGATAAGCGCACCGGTCCCGGACCTCGGTCCTGGGGCGTCGCAAGCGACTCGATAGAGCAACCGGAACCTTCCCCCGAAAAAGCCCCAAAACACAGCAAATCCCTTGAGGGTACGACCGGCGGCGCGGCACGGGTTTCGCGCGAGGGAGACGCCGCCCGGCGCGGGAGCGGCACCTCGGTGATCGAGGTCGACTCACCCGACAGCGGGATGAACGAGGGCGTACCCGGCGTCCGGAAGGCGGCAGGTCCGGCCGGCGCGGCGCAGCCCTCGACTCCGGCCGGCACGGGCAGGGCCTCCGAGCCGGAGGTGGGCGCCAAGACCGGCATGCCCGCGCCGGTGGTGGCCGCCGGGACCGGCGTGCCGACACCGGTCGTCGGTGCCACGTCAGATGTGCCCGCGCCGGCAGCAGGCCCGGCGGCACCGGAGGTGGGCACCCACGCCGGCGTACCCGGACCCGTCGGGGCGCACGCGGCGGCGAAGCCTGACAGGCCCGTGGAACCGGCCCTGAAAGCTGACGAGGCCGGGTCCGGAACGACCGCGGCGACGACGAAGCCCCCGATCTCGGACAACGCCCGCACGCCCGGCGACCTGGCCGCCACCAAAACCGACCTGCCCCCGGTCAAGGACGCCGGAAAGGCCGGCGACGGCGCTCCAGCCGTCAGCGCCGCCTACGGCCTGGCCCGGCTCACCCGCCGCCGGCTACGCCCGCCCGGCACCCCCCGCCACGCGGCCGTCCCGCTCAACCCGATGCTGCGCCGCCTCCCCGCCGTACACGGGATGGCGCAGCGCTCGCTCGACGGTGCCGCCGCCTGGCGTCGCAGCCGGTGGGGCCGCCTGACCCTGCCCGGACTGCTGCTGCTCGTGCTGCTCGTCGCCGCGGGCGCCACCGGTGGCTACCTGGTCCCGGCCGTCGCCGGCTCCAGGACGGCCGCGCAGCCGCCGCCCAGCACCGAGCCCACCCCCGGCCCGATCGACCCGACCGCGGCCGCGCCCGGCCCGGAGTTCCCGGTGCCGCCGCTGGTAACAGGCCTGCCGACGCTGCCGGGGGATCCGGCCGGGGGCGTCACACCGACCGCGCCGGTGGCGGGCGTACGTCCCGCGGACGCGCTCGCCGGCTGGGCACAGCAGGTGAGCGCGAAGTCAGGCATCCCGCCGGTGGCGATGCAGGCCTACGGGTACGCGGAGTGGGTGGTCGGCCAGCGCCTGCCGAACTGCCACCTGAACTGGACGACGCTTGCCGCGATCGGCAAGGTCGAGTCCAACCACGGCCGGGCGAACGGCGCGACGCTGCTCCCGGACGGCGAGTCGAACCCGCCGATCCAGGGACTGCCGCTGGACGGCCAGGGCGACCGCAAGCTGATCCCGGACACGGAGCAGGGGCGGCTGGACGGCGACACCACCTACGACCGGGCGATCGGCTCGATGCAGTTCATCCCGACGACCTGGGCGATCTGGAAGGCCGACGCGGACAACGACGGTGTCAGCGACCCGAACGACATCGATGATGCGGCGCTCGCGGCCGGTAACTATCTGTGTGCGAACGGGAAGGACCTGGCGACCACGGAAGATTGGTGGAACGCGATCCTGACCTACAACAACGTGGAGCCCTACGCGCAGTCGGTGTACGAGGCGGCGAACGACTTCGGCATCCGTAGTCGCACGTAGAGTGACGACATACGCACATTGGAGGAGCGGAGGCTTCCGTGCGGCGGGCGATCACGGCAAGCTGTAGGCGTGACAGTGCGCGAGTGGGACCCCCGGACGGCGCCGGACAGCGAGCTCCAGTCCCTGCTGGAGACGCTTAACGCGGTGCTCGCGGCCGACCTTCCGGACGACCCGCCGTGGCGGAACGACCATCTCCGGCCCTACCTGACCGAGACCATGCCGAGCGAGCGCCGCGTCTCCTGGGTCTCCCAGGAGACTGACGGCAGCCTGTCCGGCATGGTCAACGTGCTGCTCCTGGGCGGCATCGGCGTGCTCGAGGTGCTCGTCCACCCGGGCATGCGCCGGACCGGCCTGGCCCGCCGCCTGGTCGCCACGGCCGTCCGCCGCCTGTTCGCCGAGGGCTTCTCCTCGGTCGGCGTGGAGGTGGTCGGCGACACCCCGGCGATCGCGTTCTTCGAGTCGCTCGGCTTCGAGCGGGAGTACGTCGAGACCCGCAGCGTGCTCCGGCTGTCCACGATGGACTGGCTTGCGCTCGGCGAGATGGCGCGCGGCATCGCGGCCGGCTACCGCGTGGAGTACTTTCCGGGCGGCCCGCCGGACGACATGCTTGAGGCGTACGCGATGGCCAAGGCGGAGCTGCGCGACAACGACAGCGGCGACCTGGAACTGCGCCCCAGCTCGTACGATGCCCGCCGCCTGCGGGAGAGCCTGAACACGCTGCACCGCCGCGGCATGACGCCGCACATCGTGCTGGCCGTGCACGAGAAGTCCGGCGCGGTCGCGGGCCTGACCGAGGTGGTCGTCCCGGCGCAGCACCCGACGCGCGCGGACCAGTACGACACGATCGTCGTGCAGGACCACCGGGGGTACGGCATCGACCGGGCGATCAAGGCGCGCATGCTGTTCGAGCTGCGGTCGGCCGAACCACGCCTGACCGAGGTGCAGACGTGGAACGCACAGTCCAACGAGTCCATGCTCAAGGTCAATGCGGAGCTCGGTTTCCAGCCCGACCGCGAGTGGTGCGAATACGGGGCCGATGTGGGCGAACTGGTGCATCGCCTGGAGGGCATCTGACCTGCGAATCCAAGAATTAACAGGGAGTATCACCAATCGATGGACGCCTGCCGGTGCCACGCCTTAACGTGCGTTGGTTCTGATCGTCCCGCCCTGGAGGATTCATGCGCCCTCGACTCTGGCGCGCCACACTGGCCGGTACGGTCACCGCCGTCGCGGCGGTAGGCCTCGTACCCGGTGTGGCGACCGCCGCGCCGCCCGACCTGCTCATCTCGGAATACCTCGAAGGCAGCAGCAACAACAAGGCCGTCGAGATCTACAACGGTACGGGCGCGGCGGTGGATCTCTCCGCATACTCGCTCCGGTTCTACTTCAACGGCGCGACCTCGTTCACAAGCGTGCCGCTGACCGGCTCGGTCGTGGACGGGGACGTGTTCGTGCTAGCCCACGCGTCCGCCAACGCGGCGATCCTGGCCGCCGCAGACCAGACGTCGAGCGCGAGCTTCTACAACGGCGACGACGCGATCGTGCTGGCCAAGGGCACCACAGTGGTCGACTCGCTGGGCCAGGCCGGCGTGGACCCGGGCACCGAGTGGGGCGCCGGCCTGACCAGCACGGCCGACAACACGCTGCGCCGGCTCCCGTCCGTGACCGCGGGCGACACCACGATCGACGACGCGTTCGACCCGGCGGCACAGTGGGCCGGCTTCGCCACGGACACCGTGGACGGGCTGGGGTTCCACGTGGCCGACGGCGGCGGGCCGGTGGACGTACCCCCGGTGCTGTCCTGTGCTCCGATCTCGACCGTGGTCGGCACGGCCGGCAGCGGCACGGTCACCGCGGCCGACGCGGACGACGTGATCACGGACCTGGCCGTCGCCTCCGCCACGCCGGGTATCTCCCGCACCGCGTTCACGCCGGCGACCGCGGTGGGCGGCACCGCGTCCGCCACGATCGGCGTGACCGCGGACGTACCGGCCGGCACCTACCCGGTCACGGTCACCGCGACCGACGCCGAGGGCGGCGCCACGACCTGCACGGTGAGTGTGACGGTCGCCGAGGTGCTGACCGTGGGTGAGGTGCAGGGCGCCACGCCGGACTCCGGCAACGCGCGCGACCACCGCTCGCCGCTGGCCCCGGCCTCCGGGAACGGCAGCAGCGCGAGCTACCACGTCGTGCAGGGCGTGATCACGCAGCTCGCCCAGGCCCGGACCGCGGCCGGCGCCACCACCTACGGCTTCTTCCTGCAGAGCCGGCTGGGCGCGACCGACGACGACCCGGACAGCGCGGACGGGATCTTCGTCTTCATGAGCACGTTCACCTCGCTCGTCGGCGGCTACGTGCCGGTGCCCGGCGACGAGGTCGTGCTGCGCGCCCGCGTCTCCGAGTACTACAACTACACGCAGCTCAGCGGCGCCTCGCTGGTCCGCACGGTCGCGTCCGGCCTGCAGGTGGACACCGTGGTGGCCACGACCGACGCGCGCCCGCCTGCGGACCTGGCCGTCGCGGACCGCTACTGGGAGCGGCACGAGGGCGAGCGCATGCGCGTCCGGTCCGGGTCCAGGACTGTCAGCGGACGCAACGTGTTTCCGTCGACGGCCGACTCCGAGGTGTGGCTGCTCGACCGGGACGACCCGATCCTCGCGCGCAACGACCAGTACGCGCGCCGGGTCTTCCGGGACGCGCACCCGCTTGACGACGTGCCCGCCGAGCTGTTCGACAACGGCAACGGCAGCCGCATCCTGATCGCGAGCATGGGCGTGAAGGCGGCCGCGAACGACAGCACCGCGCTGCTTCCCGGCGCCACGACGTTCGACACGCTCACCCGCGACGCCGTCGGGGGCCTCTACTACACGTTCGAGAAGTACGCCGTGCAGGCCGAGGCCGCCTCGTTCTCGGCCGGCGCCGACCCGTCGAGGAACAACCCGCCGAAGCCCGCCGACCGCGGTGCCGAGCTGGCGATCTCGTCGTACAACGTGGAGAACCTCTACGACTTCCGCGACGACCCGTTCGACGGCTGCGACTTCACCGGCAACACCGGCTGTGCGGGCGTGTCACCGCCGTTCGACTACGTGCCGGCCAGCCAGGCGGAGTACGACACCCAGCTCGCCAACCTCGCCGACCAGATCACCAAGGACCTGCACTCGCCGGACCTGATCCTTGTCGAGGAGGCCGAGGACCAGGACATCTGCACGGTGGCCGCCGGTCAACTGGTCTGCGGCACGACGAACAACGCGGACGGCGCCCCGGACACGCTCCAGGAGCTGGCGCTTACCGTCTCCAGGGCCGGCGGCCCCGCCTATGCCACCGCCTACGACCGGAACGGCGCGGACGCGCGCGGCATCACCGCCGCGTTCCTCTACCGCACGGACCGGCTGTCGCTGGCCCCTGCTGCCGCGGGCGACCCGGTGCTCGGCGCGTCCCCCGCTGTCAGGTACCGCAGCGCGGGCCTGGCGACCAACACGGACGTGCAGAACCCGAAGACGCTCAACGCCGTGCTTCCCGCGGACGTGGACACGACCACCGGCATCGACGGCACGAACGTCTTCACCCGCGCCCCGCAGGTCGGCAGGTTCACCGTCAGGGCCGCGCCCGGCTCGTCCGACACGTACACACTGTGGGCCGTGGCGAACCACTACTCGTCAGGTCCCGACTCCCGGGTGGGCCAGCGCCGGGAACAGGCCGCCTACGGTGCCGCGATCGTGGACGCGATCGAGGCCTCGGACGCCCAAGCCAAGGTCATCTACGGCGGTGACCTGAACGTGTTCCCGCGCCCCGACGATCCGATCGCCACCGCCGCGAACCCGGTCCCGTCCGACCAGCTCGGCCCGCTCTACGAGTCCGGCCTGCACAACCTCTACGACGACCTGCTGGCCGACGCGCCTTCGTCCGCCTACTCGTACTCGTACGAGGGCCAGACCCAGACGCTTGACCATCTGTTCGTGAACGACGCGCTCTACGCCGACCTGATCGAGATGCGCGCCGCCCACATCAACGCGGACTGGTCCGCCGAGGACGAGGCGAACGGCTCCCGGGGCAGCAGCGACCACGACCCGCAGGTCGCCCGCTTCCACACCCGCCCGTCGCTGACGGTCGCGGACGCCCAGATCGCCGAGGGCAACAGCAGCACCCGCCCGCTGACGTTCACGGTGTCGCTGTCCCGCGCCACCAACAAGCCGGTCGTCGTCTGCGCCACCACGCTGGGCATCACCGCCTCGGCCGGATCGGACTACAGCCCTCTGATCCGGTGCGCCACCATCGCCGCCGGCCAGACCAGCACCACCTTCCCGGTGTCGGTCAACGGCGACCGCAAGAAGGAGTCCGACGAGAAGCTCACGCTGCTCGTCGCCGGCATCCCCGGCCTCCGCCAGGCCGACCCGATCGCGATCGGCACCATCCTCAACGACGACTGACATCACCGAACAACGCGTACGCACGAGGCCCGTCACCCACCCTGGTGGCGGGCCTCTCCACATCACCGTCCTCCACCCAGACCGTGCACAACGGCGGCGGCGGATCATTGCGGTACTTCGCCACCCGCACCTCCCACTGACTTCGCCTGCGCTGCCGTTCCCTCAGCTCACGGGACCGGTGAAACGTCTCCGGCGGCCGTGCCAGCCCGTACTGGTCCCCCCACCAGTCCCCCGCCCGCGGATCAAGGATCGTCGACAGATGTGCCGGATACCGCCGCTCGGCACCGTCATACGTCTCATCCCAGACGCTCATCGGCTGCACGATGTGCCCCTCCGGATCGACCACCACCAGATGCAGCCCTGCCACCGCCAGAATCCGCTGCAGCAACGCCACGCTCGGCGCCAGCCCTTCCGTCTCCACCCTCGCCACCGCCGCCGGCGACACCTCCGCCTCCCGCGCCAGATCCCGCTGACTCATGTCCGACATCCGCCGCGCCCGCCGCACCAACCCCGCAATCGGAAACCCCTCCACCACCCCGCCCACCACGCCGCCGTACCCCGCCGCCCGCCGCTTCCTCTTGGCCTTCTCCCTCGTCATGCCCAGCACCTTCCCCCTCACCCCCACCTCCCCGCCACCCCTCCCATCCACCCTCCGTCACTCTCAGTAACACCCCTCACCCGCCCCCTCTCCCCCACCCCACCCACCTTTGCTCTGCTTACCTCGGCTGCGCTTCGCACAAAAGCCGCGGTACGGACGGGTCGCCGTAGGCGCTCGACCAGGTAAGCAGAGCAAAGGTTGGCGGGAGGGTAGGTGGGGGCGAGAAGGTGCGATTACTCGTAGTCACGAAAGCGGTTTAATCGGTCGCGATAAATGGGCGCACGAACGGTCACACAAGGAGTGTGGGAACGGAGACGGCGGGCGAGCGGCACTGGCGGGAGCAGCGCAGGCCACGATCATGAGAGGCCACCGCCGGCTGGAGGCACCGCCGGCTGGAGGCACCGCCGGCTGGAGGCACCGCCGGCTGGAGGCACCGCCGGCTGGAGGCACCGCCGGCTAAGAGCTCTATCCAGGGGACGTCGGCTCGGGCTCAGCGCGGCGACAACGGGGTTTCGGAGCAGCGCCGGTAGCAGAGGTCTCCGACGACAGACATTGCCGACGAAGGACTTCGCCGACGGCGGCGCCGGTGAGTCGGCGGTGGAACGGGGCGTCCGGAGAGCCGTTGATCGGCTGGTCGAGGGCGGATGCGGTGCCGACGGGAGAGGCGCGGCAGCGTTTGGTGGGGCGATCGCCAGGGCTGCCGGGAAGCCACAGCAGAACAGCGGCGAGGCCGTGCGTGGGAAGGCGGGCGAATCGCGGGGACGCCCGGGTTGACGTTTCGAGGCGCGGCGGGATGCGGAGCAGTGTCAGGCTGCACGGGCGGTGCGGGCGTCGGGCGGTGACAGACGGTGGGAGGGGCGAGGGCTCGCCGGGAAGCGCTGGGTGCCTGGTCGGTGGAGGTGCGGGCGCGTGGCGTACCCAGGCGTCGTGAAGTGATGTGGTGGGGGTGTGGTGCCGGCTGTGGGCGGGGCGGCAGGGAGGGAGGGTGCACGAATGTGGGGACGGGGTGGGTGGGGATTGTCCCCACATTCGGGGGGTCAGTAGCGGTGGCGGAGGAGGGTGGCGGCCTCGACGGCCCAGTAGGTAAGGATCATCTGGGCGCCGGCGCGGTGGATCGAGGTGAGGGTTTCGAGGATTGCGGCCTCGCGGTTGATCCAGCCGTTGGCGGCGGCGGCTTCGACGATCGCGTACTCGCCGCTGATCTGGTAGGCGGCCACCGGCACGTCCACCGCGTCCGAGACCCGGGTGAGCACGTCGAGGTAGGGCAGCGCGGGCTTGACCATGACCATGTCGGCGCCCTCGGCCACGTCCAGCGCGACCTCGCGCAGCGACTCGCGCAGGTTGGCGGGGTTCTGCTGGTAGGTGCGGCGGTCGCCCTCGAGGGCGGACTCGACGGCCTCGCGGAACGGGCCGTAGAAGGACGACGCGTACTTCACGGCGTAGGCGAGAATCGCGCGGTCGGAGTAGCCGGCGGCGTCCAAGGCCTTACGGATCACGCCGACCTGGCCGTCCATCATCCCGGACGGGGCGAGCACGCCAGCGCCGGCGGCGGCCTGGGCCACGGCCAGCTCCGCGTACGCCGCCAGGGTGGCGTCGTTGTCCACCGTGCCGTCCGCGGCCAGCAGACCGCAGTGGCCGTGCGAGGTGAACTCGTCGAGGCAGACGTCGCTCATGATGACGGTGGCGTCGCCGACCTCGGAGTACACGTCGCGCAGTGCCACGTTGAGTACGCCGTCCGGGTCGATGCCCGCGGAGCCGGTCTCGTCCCGGGTCTCCGGCACGCCGAAGAGCATCACGCCGCCGACGCCCGCCTGTACGGCCTCGACAACTGCCTTGCGCAGCGAGTCGCGGGAGTGCTGGACCACGCCGGGCATCGAGGTGATCGGCCGCGGCGCGGTGAGACCCTCCTTGACGAACATCGGCAGGATCAGCTGGGCCGGCGCCACCCGGGTCTCCTCGACCATCCGGCGCAGGGCCGGGGTACGACGGAGACGCCGGGGGCGGACGTCGGGGAACGACATGGTCTCTCAGCCTTCCTTGGCGTCGAGTGTCAGCGGAAACGGAGTGCGGTCGGGCCCTGCACCTTCGAGCCGCGGCGCTGCTTGGCCGGCATCGCGGCCAGCTTCTCGCGCAGTTCGACGGCGTACCCGGCGAGCGCCTCCACCAGGTCCGGGACCGAGGCGTGCGGCGGCTGGACGTCGACCCGCAGGCCGAACTCCGTCGCGGTCTCCGCGGTCTTCGGGCCGATCACCGCGACCACGGTGCGCTGGTGCGGCTTTCCGGCGATGCCGACCAGGTTACGGACGGTGGAGGACGAGGTGAAGAGCACCGCGTCGAAGCCGCCGGACTTGATCGCGTCGCGGATGTCGGCGGGCGGCGGGGCGGCCCGGACGGTCCGGTACGCGGTCACGTCGTCGACCTCCCAGCCGCGCTCGACAAGTCCGGCGGCGAGCGTCTCGGTCGCGATGTCGGCGCGCGGGAGCAGCACCCGGCCCACCGGGTCGAGGATCTCGTCGTGCGGGGAGAACTCGGCCAGCAGGCCCTCGGAGGACTGCTCGCCGGCGGGGATCATCTCGGGCTGGATGCCGAACGCGCGCACCGCTTCGGCCGTGGCCTCGCCGATGCAGGCGATCTTGACACCGCCGAAGTGGCGGGCGTCCAGGCCGTGCTCGCCGAACTTCTCCCAGACCGCGCGGACCGCGTTCACCGAGGTGAAGACGACCCAGGCGTACCGGCCGTCGACCAGGCCCTTGATCGCGCGCTCCATCTGGGCGGGCGTGCGCGGCGGCTCGACCGCGATGGTCGGCACCTCGCACGGGATCGCGCCGTAGGCCCGCAGCCGCGCGCTCATCACGCCGGCCTGCTCCTTGGTACGCGGGACGAGCACCTTCCAGCCGTACAGCGGGCGGTTCTCCCACCAGCTCAGCTTGTCGCGCTCGGCGACGCCGGTGCCGAGCGTGAGCACCACCCGGCCGGTGAAGCCGAGCGCTGCCGCGACGAAAGAGTCGACGGACGAGGTGGTGGTGTGCTGGGTGTCGCCGGTGCCGTCGCCGGTCACGCCGACAGGTGTGGTGCCGTCGACGCCGCCGGCGAGCAGGCCGTCCCGGACCGCCGCGAGGTCTCCCGCGTCGACGGCGAGCGAGATCGAGCCGCGGCCGAGCGCGGCGGCGAGCGCCTCGAAGTCAAGCGTGGCGACGTCGTCGATGTCGCCGGTGGTGCGCACGCCGGGCAGCGGAACGCCGGCGTAGGTGGCGACGCCGGCCGCCTGGCCGATGCCGGGAACGACCTCGAAGTGCGCGGCGGTACGCGCGACCGCCTGCACCGCCTCGACCACGGTGTCGTGGCCGAACGGGTCGCCGGCGACCAGGTGCACGGCGTGCAGTCCGGAGCGGGCGGCGGAGAGCAGCACCTTCGCCACGTCCCCGGGGGCGCCTTCGGCGGGCGTGAACTGGGCGTCCTCGCCGGCCTGCGCCTTCAATGCCTCGATGAGCGTTTCCGGCAGGCCCCGGTCGTAGATCACCTGGTCCGCGTCGACGACGGCGTCGTGCGCACGACGGGTCAGCAGGCCTGGATCGCCGGGGCCGGCCCCGACGAACGCGATGTGGCCTACGGCTTTACGGGTGCGGGTCATTGCGTGCTCCCAGTTACATGTGCTTCCGCGGTCCGCGGTGAGGCATTCGGAGTCGTGCCATTCGGGGGCTGGGCAGGGTTCCGGGGCTCGGCCCCGGACGGGCTCAGCGGGGCGGCCGACCAGAGCCCGGCGGCGCCCGCGTCCAGCAGGTCGGCGGCGAGCGCCTTGCCGATCTCGACGGCGTCGGCCGGGCGGCCGGTTCGGGACAGCCGCACGTCGTGTGTGCCGTCCGTGGCGATCACGGCGCCGCGCAGGTAGATCTCGTCGCCGTCGTCGCCCTCCGCGAGTTCCGCGTACGCGCCGACCGGTGCGCTGCAGCCGGCTTCGAGCGTGGCGAGCAGCGACCGCTCGGCCGCGACCACCGCCCGGGTGGCCGGGTCGTCGAGCGCGGTGAGCAGGTCGACCATCTCGGCGTCGTCGGCCCGGCACTCGACGGCGAGCGCGCCCTGTGCGGGTGCGGGCAGCATCAGCATCGGGTCGAGCGTCTCGGCGATCTCGCCGGTGCGGCCGAGCCGGGCCAGGCCGGCCCGGGCCAGCACGACCGCGTCCAGGTCCGCGTGCGGGCCGACCACCCGGGAGATCCGGGTGTCGATGTTGCCGCGGATCGGGACCACGTCGAACTGCAGGCCGAGCGCGTTGAGCTGGGCGATGCGGCGCAGCGCGCCGGTGCCGATCCGGGCTCCGGGGGGAAGCTCGGTCAGCCGGAGGCCGCCGCGGGCGATCAGCGCGTCGCGCGGGTCCTCACGGGGTGGCACGGCCGCGATGTGCAGCCCGGGTGCCGGCGCGGTCGGCAGGTCCTTGTAGCTGTGCACCGCGAAGTCGATGTCCTTGGCCGACAGCGCGTCGCGCAGCGCGGAGACGAACACGCCGACGCCGAGCGTCTGCACCGGCGCGGCGGAGGTGTCCCCGCTGGTCACGATGCGGATCAGTTCGACCGGGCGGCCGGTGGCCTCGGTGAGCGCGTCGGCGACGCGCTGGGACTGGGCGAGCGCGAGCGCGCTGCCCCGGGTGCCCAGGCGCAGGGGGGCCTGCCGGGCGCTCGCGGGCGTGCCGGACCCGGCGCTCTGGCGCTGGGAGATGGTCACGCTTCCCCTCCGATCTCGGGTACGGCGTCGGCGTGGGTCGCCTGCGGGATGTCCAGGTCGAAGAGTTCGCGCAGCAGCGCCGCGTACTGGTCTCCGCCGGGGGTCTGCGCGAGCTGCCGGACCCGGACCGTCGGCGAGTGCAGCAGTTGCTGGACGACGCGGTGCATCGTCCGGGCGACGTCCGCCCGCTGGTCGTCGGTGAATTCCGGGCGGCGCTGGTTGAGGCGGCGCAGCTCCGCGGTGAGCACGTCGTCCGCGCGGCCGCGCAGGGCCGCGACGGTAGGCGCCACGTCCTTGCCGCGCAGCCAGCCGAGGAAGCTCTCCACCTCGCTCGCGACGATGTTCCCGACCGCGATCGTGTCCGCGGAGGCGGGGTGGTCGCGCCGGGCTTCGGCGAGCCGGTCGATGTCGAGGACGACCACGCCGGGCAGGTCGGCCGCGTCCGGTGCGACGTCGCGGGGGAGCGCGAGGTCGAGCACGACGAGCGGGTCCCGGCCGGCCCGGGCGGTGGACACCTCGGCGAGCAGTTCGCGGGTGAGTACCGGCGACGGGGAGGCGGTGGCGGTGACGACGAGGTCGGCGTCGCGCAGTGCGGCGGTGATGTCCGGGTAGTCGACGGACCGTGCGCCGTACGCCTCGGCCAGCCGTGCGGCCCGTTGCGCGTTGCGGTTGGTGACGTGAAGCGTGCCGACGCCGGCCCGGCTGAGCGTGGCGACGGAGAGCGCGCCCATCGCGCCCGCGCCGATGACGAGCGCGGGGCGGCCGTCCAGCCCGCCGGGCAGGTGCTCGGCGGCGACCTCGAGCGCGGCGGTGACCACGCTCTGGCCGGCCCGGTCGATGCCGGTCTCCGAGTGCGCGCGCTTGCCGACCCGCAGGCCCTGCTGCATCAGCTCGTGGAGCAGGCGGCCGGCCGTGTCCGCCTCGGTGGCCGAGTGGTAGGCGTCGCGCAGTTGGCCGAGGATCTGCGGCTCGCCGATGACCATGGAGTCGAGGCCGGCCGCGACCTTGAAGGTGTGCTCCACGGCGTCGCCGTCGAAGTGCACGTAGAGGTGGCTGGCCAGCTCGGTGGGGACGTCGAAGCCGGCGTGCCCGGCCAGGACGGTGCAGATGTCGCCGAGGCCGCCGTGGAACCCGGAGACCGCCGCGTAGATCTCGACCCGGTTGCAGGTGGAGAGCACGACGGCCTCGCCCACGTACGGCTGGGCGAGGAGCCGCTGGAGCATGCCGGGCAGGTCCGCGGGCGCGATCACGAGCCGCTCCAGCACCGAGACCGGGCTGGTGCGGTACGAGGCGCCGACGACGAGGAGTTTCACGATCCGACCGCCTCCGCAGCGTCGGTGGAATGGTGTGAACCCGTCCCGGTCAGGCCGCCGGGCAGGGCGGTGAGTGCGGCCACGCCGGCCGCGCTCGACTTCCGGTGCTGGTGGAAGGAGAGGATCTGCAGCTCGATGGCGAGGTCCACCTTCCGGACGTCGACGCCCACCGGCACGCTGAGCACGCAGGGGGCGAAGTTGAGGATGCCGGTGACCCCGGCGGCGACCAGCAGGTCAGCTACGCTCTGGGCGCCGTCGGCGGGGGTGGCGATGACGCCGATCGCGATCGGGTCCTCCGCGGCGACAAGCGGGAGTTCGTCGAGGTGCCGGACGACCAGGCCGTGGATGCGCTGGCCGACGAGTTCCGCGTCGACATCGAAGAGCGCGGCGATGCGGAAGCCCCGGCTGGCGAACCCGGCGTATCCGGCGAGGGCGTGGCCGAGGTTGCCGAGTCCGACAAGGACGACGGAGCGGCGCTGGTTGAGGCCGAGCACGTACTCGATCTGGTCGACGAGCAGTGCCACGTCGTAGCCGACGCCGCGGGTGCCGTACGACCCGAGGTGGGAGAGGTCCTTGCGGAGCTTGGCCGAGTTGACGCCGGCCGCGGCGGCGAGTTCCTCGCTGGAGACGGTCTCGTGCCCTGCTTCGGCCAGGTTGTGCAGCGCGCGCAGGTATTCCGGCAGCCGGGCGACCGTGGCCTCGGGGAGGTCCGGCAGCGCGGGGACGGCGCCGTTGTGCCCGGGCGTGCCCGGCGGGGGGTGCTGGCTCATGTGACTCCGTGCCGACGTCGCGATCCTCGACCGATCCCGCGGATCAGTCGTTGTGGAAGCCCCTCGACACCCGCCGTTACCGGCTGCCCTGACGGGGCGTGTAGAGCTAACAATGTAGGCGCTTGTGAAGGCGTGCACAAATCGCGATCTTGACCCAAGCAGTGGACAACCGGCCGCCGTCCATGCTAACGAATTCATCGGGCTTCGTCGGTTCACCGAAGCCCTCCGTCTCCACCGAGGCGTGCCGTGCGATCGGCCCCTCGCGCTCCCACACATCAGTATGCGCCAAATGGCTTTTATGCTGCAAATAACGCGTAAGCGCACCATGGGACGGTAGGGAGAGCCCTACTACGAAGAGGCTGGCGCACGGGATCGGATACGTTCCCGTGGAGGGCATAGCGTTTTCGTCATGACCACGCTCCCCGCCGAATCGGAGACCGCGTCCCCGACCCCGATGCGGCAATTGCTGATCGATTCCGGATACGTCCTGATCGGTCTCCCCCTCGGGCTGATCGGCTTCATCCTGACTCTCGTCACCGTCACGCTCGGTGTCGGACTGGCGGTCACGGTGATCGGGCTGCCGATCATCGCGGGCGGCCTGCTGATCGCACGCGGACTTGCGGACCTGGAACGGCTGCGGCTGCCGGGCGTGCTTCATTCGTCCTATCTCCGGCCGTCGTACCGGCGGGCCAAGGAGGGCGGCGGGCTGTGGCACAAGGTGTTCGCCCCGATCCTTGACGCCCAGTCCTGGCTCGACTTCGCGCATGCACTGCTGATGCTGCCCATCTCGATCATCTCGTTCGCGTTCACCGTGGTCTGGTGGGCCGGCTCGCTCGCCGGCATGTCGTACTGGATGTGGGACTGGACGCTGCCCTACGAGTCGGACAACACCGACCTGCCCGAACTGCTCGGGCTGCCGGACAGCAGCGGCTCCCGGATCGCGGTCTACACCGCGCTCGGCATCTTCTTCGTGGCCACGCTGCCGCTCGTGGTCCGCGGCGCCGCGCTGCTGCGCGCGAACACCAGCAGGGCACTGCTCAACAGCGTGGCCGAGATCCAGACCCGGATCACCACGCTGGAGGGGCAGCGGCGGGCCGCGGTCTCCGCGGAGGCGCACGCGCTGCGCCGGCTGGAGCGTGACATCCACGACGGCCCGCAGCAGCGCCTGGTCCGGCTCGCCATGGACCTGGGCCGCGCGCAGCAGCAGATGGAGACGGACCCGGCAGCGGCGAAGGCCACGCTCGACGAGGCGCTTACGCACACCGTGGACACGCTCAACGAGTTGCGCGCACTGTCCCGCGGGATCGCGCCGCCGGTGCTCGCGGACCGCGGGCTGCCGAGCGCACTTGCGGCGCTTGCCGGGCGCTCATCCGTACCCGTGGAGCTGGCGGTTGATTCTGAATTGGGTACGCCCGGCGGGCGGCTGGACCCGGCGGTGGAGAACGCGGCCTACTTCGTGACGGCCGAGGCGCTGACAAACGTGAACAAGCACAGCAACGCCACCGAATGCTGGCTTACCGTGGCGCATGCGGCCGGCCGGGTGGGCATCTCGGTGCTCGACAACGGCGCCGGCGGCGCGCATGTGGCAAAGGGGCACGGGCTGGCCGGGCTGGCCGACCGGGTGCAGGCCGCCGGCGGCACGCTTCGCATCGACAGCCCGATGGGCGGCCCGACGGAGCTGCGGGTCGACCTGCCGTGCTAGACACGGATCCATGCGGGTCGTGATCGCCGAAGATGCGGTGCTGTTGCGGGAAGGTCTCATCCGGCTGCTGTCGGAGCACGGGCACGAGGTGGTCGCGGCCGTGGACAACGGCCCGGCGCTTGTCGAGGCGGTCGTCGCGCACCGGCCGGACGTCTCGATCGTCGACGTGCGGATGCCGCCGTCGCACACTGACGAAGGGCTGCGGGCCGCCGTCCAGGCCCGGTCGCTGGTGCCGGGCACGCCGATCCTGGTGCTGTCCCAGTACGTCGAGGTCTCCTACGCGGACGATCTGCTGGCGGACCGGGTCGGCGCGATCGGCTACCTGCTCAAGGACCGGGTGGCAGCGATCGCGGACTTCCTGGACGGGGTCGGCCGGGTCGCGAACGGCGGCACCGTGCTGGACCCGGAGGTGGTCGCCCAGCTGTTCGCGCGCCGCCGCCGGGACGACCCGCTGCGCGGGCTGACGCCGCGGGAGCGGGAGGTGCTCGGGCTGATGGCCGAGGGCCGGTCGAACACCGCGATCGCCCGGAAGCTTGTGGTGAGCGACGGCGCTGTCGAGAAGCACGTGCGCAACATCTTCACCAAGCTGCAGCTGCCGCCGGACGAGGAGCAGCACCGCCGGGTGCTGGCGGTGCTGACGTACCTCGGCGGCTAGACCTCTAGAGCGTTTTGGCGATCCGCACGGCCTCGGAGAGTGTGTCCGCGACCGGGAGGCCTGACGCGCGGAGCCGCTCCGGGTCGGTGAAGCCGCCGGTGTAGAGCACCACGGCGCCGCCGACCGAGTGTGCGGCGTCCGCGTCGTCGAGCGAGTCGCCGATCAGCACCGTGTCCGCACCGTCCACGCCGAGTTCGGCCAGGTGGCGGGCGAGGTAGGTGGCCTTGAGGTCGCCGCCGACAGTGCCGGGCAGGCCGTCGACGCGGCGGAAGTGCGCGGTCAGGCCGTACCGCTCGATGGCCGGGACCAGCTCGCAGTGGAACCACATGGATAGCAGCGACTGGTCAGCGCCCCAGTCGCGCATCGCGTCCGCCGCGTCCTCGGCAAGCGCGACTGAGGTCAGGCCGTCCCGGTACGCGTCGTGGAAGATGCCGTCGAGCACGCCGAACTCGTCGGTGTCGACGGCCCGGCCCAGCACTGTCGCGTAGTACTCAGCGATCGGGCGGCGGAAGGTGCGACGGTGCTCGTCCGGCGTGACCGCGGGGCCGGCGACGCTTGCGAACGCCGCATTGGTCGCCGCGACGACAAGTTGCAGATCGTTGAGGAGCGTGCCGTTCCAGTCCCAGACGAGGTGTGTGCGAGTGCCCATCGAGGCACTGTAACGGTCAGCGGGGCTGTGCCAGATCGGCCAGAAGGCGCTGTTCCTCGACCCGCCAGTAGCCGTGCTCCCGGCCGTCAAGCAGGATGACGGGGACCCGTTCGCCGTACTCCCGCTCCAGCTCAGGGTCGCTCTCGACGTCGATCACCAGGTACCGGTCGCCGGTCGCGGCGACCACCCGGTCGATCGACTCCCGGGCGGTGTCGCACAGGTGGCAACCGGTACGGGTGATGAGCGTCAGTCTGGGTTCCGAGTCGGCCTTCACGACGGAAGAGTAAGCGCCTGGCGTGACCCCCGGTGGACACCGACGACGGCGTGTCGCCGTGCAAGTGCGCTTGGGCGTGTCGGGGAATCGCCCCAGGTAAGCGCCTAGTCACCACACGTATCGTTTCGCATGACGCACACGGTGTGCGACACCAAAGTGCGGTTTCCGCGAAATACTCCAGCTCTATGTAACGGACTCCACACGTGTGGGTGAGGCAGGCCCTATCATCTCAAAGGGTCGACTCACCCCTTTTGTTATGAGTTGACACCCCTCACCCCGAGGAGGCCGTTGTGCCCGATCTTGCACCGCAACTGCACCTCACGGGTGCCTGTCCGCTCCTGGCTCGCCGACCCCCCTTACCCGCCGGATGCGCCGACATGCCCTCAGTAAGAGGCTGCGCGGAGGAGGCCCAGTGACGTACGCGAACGGGTTTGTCTTTTCGGCGCAACACGCGCTCAACGACGGCCTCCACCAGCTCCGTGACTCAGTTAAGGAAATGACCGTCCTGATTCGCGCGGAAAGCAGCGGCAGCGAACGCACCCGTAACCGCCCGCCGAACCAGGCGCCCAACCAGGCCCCGCCCCGCACCGGCGCGCCCACCAACGGCGCCCGGGTCGGTGCGAAGGTCAAGCCGGCCCCGCCGGAGCAGCGCACCACCGACACCGCGCCGCTCCCGGTCACCGGCGGCGCGCCCACCCCGCCGGAGGCCCCGCAGCGCCCGGCCCGGCCGGACCCGTCCGACGCGGCCGCCGAGGTGTGGGGGCTGGTCGAGCGGGCCCAGGCCGGCGAGTCTGCGGCGTTCGGGCTGATCTACGACAGGTATGTGGACACCGTCTTCCGCTTCATCTACTTCCGGGTCGGCAACCGGCAGCTCGCCGAGGACCTGACGTCGGACACGTTCCTGCGCGCGCTCAAGCGGATCGGCAGCTTCACCTGGCAGGGCCGCGACCTCGGCGCCTGGCTCGTCACCATCGCCCGCAACCTGGTCGCCGACCACTTCAAGTCCGGCCGGTACCGGCTTGAGGTGACCACCGGCGACGTGCTCGACGCGGACCGCGAGGACCGCGGGCCGGAGGGCAGCCCGGAAGCGGCTGTCGTCGACCACATCACCAACGTGGCACTGCTCACCGCCGTCAAGCAGCTCAACCCGGAGCAGCAGGAGTGCATCGTGCTCCGCTTCCTCCAGGGGTTCTCGGTGGCGGAGACCGCGCAGGCGATGGGGAAGAACGAGGGTGCGATCAAGGCGCTGCAGTACCGGGCGGTCCGCACCCTGGCCCGGCTCCTGCCGGACGGCTTCCAACCGTGACCCGTTCCCTCGGAGCCGTCCCGTAACCGGGCGTGCCCGTTGCCCGTTTGTACCGATGCGACCCATGGTGGTTCTGGCATTTTCCCGCATCGCGGTCGCCCTGGCCGGCACCTTCGCCGTCCGGGTTCCCGCGACGACTGAAGGGGGGTGCCCCGGTGAGAAACGTCATCTTCGATCGTCGCCGTGCCGAACGCTTCGCCCAGCTCCTGGACGAAGCGAACGGAGGTCCCCGCCACCACGGCCGCTCACGTACGGACGACCAGCTCGCTGAGCTGGTGGCGCTCGGCCACGGGCTCAACGGCGTCACGCCGGGCGCCGAGATCGACGCCGATTTCCGGACCGGGCTCCGGGCCATGCTGGTGGCGACCGCCGAACGCGAGGGCATCGGCCACGAGGCCGAGGCCGCCGACGCGCGTACCCCGGTGGCACGTCTGCTGCAGGCCGGTACCGCGGCGGACGCGGCCGGACGCCGGCTGCGTGCCCGCGGCGCCGTCGTGGTCGGCGTGATCGCCGGCGCGGTCGCGCTGTCCGGCATGTCCGCCGCCAGCTCGGACGCGAATCCGGGCGACGCGCTGTACAGCGTCAAGCGGCAGACCGAGAAGGCCCAGCTGGCGCTCGCCGGGTCGGACGAGGACAAGGGACGGCTCTTCCTCGAGTTCGCGTCCGTCCGGCTGCGCGAGGCGCACGCCGTCACCGGCGACACCGGCGGGTTCGCGGACGTGCTCCGCGACATGGACGCGGACACCCGCGAGGGCATGAAGCTGCTCTCCGGCGCCGCGACCAGGGAACGCAGCGGCGCGCCGCTGGAGCCGGTCGACCCGTTCGTCATCGGCCAGCGGCGCCAGATCGGCGGCTTCCTCGACACGCTCTCCGGTGCGAACCGGGACCGCGCGCTCGACTCACTGATCCTGCTCGACTCCGTTGACAAGCGCTCCCGCGCGGTGGTCAACGGGCTGGCCTGCCCGGCACGCGAGGCGCTGCCGCAGACCGACGCGCTCGGCCCGCTGCCGAACGTGTGCGGTGGCGAGGAGGACGACCCGGTCGGCTCGGCCGTGCGCGGCGGCAACAACGCGCGGGCCCAGGACCAGGTCGCCGACCGGCAGCCGGACGGCGGCGCGCCCGTCACCGGCACCCCGACCGGTCCGGATGCGACAGTTCCGGCGGCCACCGCCACACCGTCCCCGCCGGCCGGCGGCGCCTCCCCGGCCGCCGATGCCGTGCCGTTCACCAATGAAAAGCCGCAGCCGGCACCGCCCGCCACCCCGGCACCGAGCCCCACGCCCGACGGCGGCAGCGTGATCGACAACCTGCTCGGCGGCCTGCTCGGCGGCTGACAGCCAGGTGAGAACGCATGCGGGCCGCCCGACCATCTGGTCGGGCGGCCCGCCGCGTAGTTCACCCCCGGGATCCGCGCACTCCGCTTCGCGCGGCGGCTACGCTCGCGTGAGCTATCGCGTCGATGGTGGAGGGAAGGGAGATCCGGTGCCCCGCATGCGCAAGGTGACCGTGAGCACGGACGCGCAAGGTCACACCGCGGGCTGGGTCTCGACCGACCTGGAGGCGGCGCTCATCGCGCAGCCGGATCCGGGCGCGGCTGCCTTCTTCGATCTGGACAACACGCTGATGCAGGGCGCGTCGCTGTACTGGTTCGCCCGCGGCCTCGCCGCCCGCCGGTACTTCACCGCCCGCGACGTCGCCCGTTTCGCCTGGCAGCAGGCGCGTTTCCGGCTGGTCAGCGAGCACCACGGGCACATCACCGGCGCGCGGGACGTGGCGCTGGCGTTCTTCCGCGGCTGGAAGATCGACGAGGTCGAGCGCCTCGCCGAGGAGATCTTCGACGAGCTGATGGCGGTCCGGATCTGGCCGGGCACGCACGCGCTCGCCCAGACCCACCTGAAGGACGGCCAGCGCGTCTGGCTGGTCACCGCCGCCCCGATCGAGATAGGACGGGTGATCGCGCAACGCCTCGGGCTGACCGGCGCGATCGGCACTGTGGCGGAGGTGTCCGACGGCGCCTACACCGGGCGCCTCGTCGGCGACCTGATGCACGGCGCGGCGAAAGCTGTCGCGGTGCAGCAGCTGGCCGATGTCGAGAGCCTGGACCTGCGGCGGTGCACGGCGTACAGCGACTCGGCCAACGACCTCCCGATGCTGACCTGTGTGGGCAGTGCGGTGGCGATCAACCCGGACGCCGGGTTGCGCCGGGCCGCCCGGGCCAACGGCTGGCAGATCCGCGACTTCCGCACCGCGCGTAAAGCGGCCAGGGTGATGGTGCCGGTCGCGATCGCCACCGGCGTGCTCCTCGGCGCCGCGCTTACCGTGGCCATCCGGCGCCGGGCGGGCCGGTGACGATGGGCGACCTGCTTCGCCGGTGCGGTCTCCGGGAGATCGGCCTGGCGGTCGCGCTGATCTCCAGCCTGGTGCTGATCGTGCTGCCGAACAACGCGGACCGCGCACAGAACCAGGTGCAGACCGGCCCGCTCGGGCCGGCCGAGGCCTGGCCGGACGTGCCGATCGGCGAACTCCCCGGCAACCTGCCGGACGGTCCCGCGTTCGCCCCGGCGTACTTCCTCGACCCGTCCACCGCGATCGGCACCGCGCCCAGCCCGGACGGCACCGCCGTACGACTGGTGCGCCTGGCCGGCGGCGGGGCACCGCGCGAGTTGCGCCGGCTGTCCTACTCCGGCTCACCGCAGTTCGGCGGCTTCACCACGAACGGCGCCGAGCTGGCCTGGGCCGAGTCCGTGTCCGGGGACGACAACGTCACCCGCACCGAGATGTGGGCGATGGCGCTGCCGGACGGCACGCCCCGGCGGATCACCGCCGACACCGGCGACGTGGTCTTCTTCAACTCCGAGTTCGACATGCTGATCGCGGACGGCGCGCTGTACTGGGCCGAGGTCGCGCCCACCACCGAGCCGGCCACGCTGATCCGGTCCGTCCCGCTGGCCGGCGGCGCGGTCACCACCGGCACCGAGGACGGTGCCTGGGCGATGGCCGCGTACCCGTGGCTGGTCAGTGCGGAGAGCGGTCAGGCCGCGCTGCCCCGGCTGCGGGACTGGCGCAACCACCGCGAGCTGACCGTCCCCGCCACCGGCACCGAGCTGCTGACCTGCGGCAGCGCGTGGTGCCGGGTGCTTGTCGTCTCCGCGGGCGGCCCGGCCCGGACCGACCTGATGCGACCCGACGGCTCCGACCGGCGCCGGATGGCCGGCGGCGCCGCGATGGCGGCGGTGACCGACGTGGCGGTGCTCGACCGGTTCGAGGTGCTCACCGAGGCCGGGCCGGACACGACCCCGGCCAGCAGCCAGATCCTCTACGTGTACGACCTCGCGAAGCAGCAGACCATCCGGGTCGCGGACGGCGTCGGCATGATCCAGACCCGCAACGGCGTGCTCTGGTGGTCCACCGGCGCCGACACCGCGCTCGTCTGGCACACGCTGTCGCTGCGCGCGGTCAGCTGACCAGCGGCCGCACCTCCCGCGCGACGAACCTGACGAACTCCTCAGGCGACGGTTCGTCAGTGGTCGGCTGCAGCACGACAGTGTCCGCGCCGGCGTCCACCCAGCGCCGGATCCCCGCCGCCACCGCCGCCGCGTCGCCGCTCACCGAGATGTCCTCGAGCGGCTGCGTCATCCCCCACTCCGCAGCCCACCTGGCCAGCCGTTCCGCGTGACCGTCGCCGCTCGCCGTCGGCAGATACACCGCGAGCTGGTGTGCCGGGTCCCGGCCCGCCGCGGCCCGGCCCTCCTCCACAAGCTCCTTCGCCCGGCGCGTCTCCTCCGGCGTGGTCCCACCGGCCAGGATCGTCACGTCCCCGACCTCGCCGCAGAGTCGCAGCGACCGCGGCCCCGACGCCCCGACCAGCAGCGGAAGCGGGCTCTGCGGCTTCCAGTGCAGCTCGACGCCGTCAAGCTTCACGTACCGCCCGTCGGTTGTCACCTTCTCGCCGTCCAGCAGCGCGCGCATCGCCACCGCGTACTCCCGCATCAACGTGACAGGCGACTCGGCCCGCGCGCCCACCTGCCCCATCCAGTCCTGCACGCCGTGCCCGATGCCGACAAGCGCCCGCCCGGGGAACATCCGCTCCAGGTTCGCCGCCTCCATCGCGGTCAACGCCACGTTCCGCAGCGGCACCGGCAGCAGTCCGACCACCACGCGCAACCGCTCGGTCCAGGCCAGCGCCGCCGCAGCGCTCGCGATCCCGCTCTCGAAGAAGCAGTCCTCCCAGAGCCACAGCTCCTCCAGCCCCGCCTCATCCGCGGCCCGCGCCACCCCACGCAGCCGCTCCGGCTCCCACTGCGGCACGAAGACCGCCCCAAGCGTCGTCATCCCCCCATCCTGCCCAGGACCTATGACGTTCCGTCAATGAAGACCAAGCTTTTCCCACACCCGCCGAGCGCAGGTGCCGCATGCTCCCGCGGGCCAACCTCGCGTCGGGCTCCGCTGGCGCTCCGCACGTCGCTCGGAGCCGGTGCCGCGATCGCAAGACCACACCCCGACCGCCTCATGATCGTCCCCGCAGCCGCCCCACCCCCGTACCGCCGGGCTTTGCTCTGCTTACCTAGCGGCGAATCGCCTGCTAAGCCCCACCACCGAACGCTCGGTGCGAACACCGAAATATCGCGTTAATGCGCCCGCGCACCCCTAGGTAAGCAGAGCAAAGGCCGGCGGGAAGTGTGCCTGGAGAGGCGGAAAGGTGATCTTGCTGGCCGCCCGGGCGAGCGCTGTGGGTTGGAGGCTGTATCGAATGGGGGCGCGCTACCGCGAGGCGCGGACCGGGGATCGCCTGAGTGCGTCGGCCTGCGGGAGTCGGGGCGGCGCGATCGTGCCCGGGCGCTCTCTTACCGGCGTTGTGCGTGGGTGTTCGTGATGGGTGGCCGGCGCCACGGCTGGGGCTCGCTGTGGCGCGGCGCCCGCCTCGATACACGTAACGGCTAGAGGCCGAAGGGGTCGGGGCGGGACTTCAGCAGGGTGTGCAGGGTGTGCTGGATGGTCTCCCGGACCTGGTCTGCGAGGTTGTAGACGACGAGGGGGTCGTCGGCCTGATCCATCAGGTGTGCGGTGGGGATCGGGGGGCAGAACTGGATCAGCCACTTGCTCGGCAGCGGCACCATGCCCAGCGGGCCGAGCAGCGGGAACGTCGGGGTGACCGGGAAGTACGGGAGGCCGAGCAGACGGGCGACCGGCTTCAGGTCGGCCAGCATGGGATAGGACTCCTCGGCGCCGACGATGGCGACCGGAACGATCGGCGCGCCGGTGCGCAGCGCGGCGGCGACGAAACCGCCGCGGCCGAAGCGCTGCAGCTTGTAGCGCTGGGAGTAGTGCTTGCCGATGCCCTTGAAACCCTCAGGAAAGACACCTACCACCTCGCCGGTACGCAGCAGCCGCTCCGCGTCCGGGTTGCAGGCGACGGTGGCGCCGGACTTGCGGGCCAGCTCGGAGACGACCGGCATGCGGAAGATCAGGTCGGCGCCGAGCAGGCGCAGGTGGCGGTCCTGCGGGTGCTGGTCGCGGAGCGCGACGGAGAGCATCAGCGCGTCCAGTGCGATCGTGCCGGAGTGGTTGCCGACCAGCAGCGCTCCGCCCTCGGCGGGGACGTGGTCGACATCAAGCACCTCGGTGCGGAACCACTCGCGGTAGAGCGGCTTGAGCATCGGATGGAAGATCTGGTCGGTCAGCTCGGCGTCGAACCCAAACTCGTCGACGTCGTACTGGCCGGAGAGCCGGCGGCGCAGAAAGGACAGCGCACCGGCCACCCGCTGGTCCCACACGTCTCCGACGATGTCACCCACGCCGTCGTCGCCGGGCGCTTCCGCGGGAGAATCCGCGCCGGAAGTGTGCGTCTCGCGGGCGGCCTCAGCGTCAGCCTGCCCTACGACACGGGCCTCACCTGCAACGGCGATCTCGTCTACGACGGGCGCCTCATCTGCGACGGCGATCCCATCTGCGACGGCGATCTCGTCTACGACGGCTGCCTCGTCTGCGACGGGCGCCTCGTCTGCGACGTGGTCCTCGCCTGCGACGTGGTCCTCGCCTGCGGTAGAGACCGTGGCGTCGGTTCCGCCCATGGAGGAGGCGTCCCGGCCGGCGGCAGGCTCGCCCGTGGTGGCGCCTGCGGGGAACCCGTTCTGCGTGGGTACGGACGGGTGGCGCCCGTTGCTGCGGCGTGGCATCGGGGCCGGGTCGTGCGGACGGAACTCCGTGCCGGGAAGGAAATCTCCGCGGTCGCTCATGACATCGCCTCCCGGCGGGCGGCGCGGACCCGGCGGATCGAGTCCAGGATCGACTGCTCGGCGGTGGCCAGGCGCTCCGGGGCGACCAGCGCGCCGCCGAGGTGGGCCTGGATGAAGTCGTCGAATGCGGCCGCGGTGGACCGGGGCGTGAAGCCGAACTCCTGGATCAGCCGAGTGGTGTCGACGACCCGGCCGTGCACGAACAGGTCGATCTGGTCCAGGCCGCTCTGGCCGATGCCGGCGACCCGAGCGGCCGAGAGCGCGCCGGCCAGGCCCGGCTCGGGGAGCGGCACCGCGATGCGGCCGGCCCGGCGGATCGCCTGGGAGAGGGCGAGCACGCCCTCGCCGGCCACGTTGAACGTGCCGGGATGGTCCTCGACGACGGACCTGTGCAGCACCTCGAGCGCGTCGTCCACGTGCACGAACTGCAGCCGCGCGTCGCGGCCGAGGACGGTCGGGACGAACGGCTGGGAGAAGTAGCGGGTGAGTGACGTGTCCGCGCGGAAGCCGATCAGCGGCGCGAAGCGGAGCACGGTGCCGACCACGTCCGGACGACGGCGGCGGAAGCCCCGCAGGTAGCCCTCGATGTCGAGGATGTCACGGGCGAAACCGCCGCGGGGGACCTCACGCGGCTCGGTGTCCTCGGTGAAGACGGCCGGGTCGCGGAAGGACGCGCCGTAGGCGGCGGTCGACGACCGCATCACCAACTTGCGCAGCCGTGGTGCCTGCTGACAGGCCGCGAGCAGCTGCATGGCGCCGATGACGTTGTGTTCCTTCATCGCACCGCGGCCGCCCTGAATGACGTCCGGCGAGCTGGTGATCGCGAGGTGGACGACGGCCTCGACGCCGAGGTCCGCGAGGACCGACCCGGCGGACCGGAGGTCGACGCGCACCAGTTCCACATCGCGGAGCGTGTCGGCCAGCGCGGCGGGCGGATCAGCCGGGTCGAGCCCGATGACCTGCCCGATGCGCGGGTCGGCGGCGAGGCGCGCGGCCACATGCGCGCCGAGGAACCGGCTGACCCCGGTGACCACGACGGTCCCCGGCGAATCACTCACGAGCGCCTCCGTGGCCGCATGGTAAGACCCTGGCCGCATGGTAAACCCGGGCAGGCAATCCCCTGCGCCGGGCCCTCGGCAGAGGGGCCCGGCGCGACGTGGGATTACTTGCCGAGACGGCGACGCTGGACGCGGGTCTTGCGCAGCAGCTTGCGGTGCTTCTTCTTGGCCATACGCTTGCGGCGCTTCTTGACCACCGAGCCCATACGACAGCCCCTTCAATCGTTGTTGTTGCGATCCTGCGGGCTCGGCAGGTCACGGGGCGTGACGCCGGGCACCGACGAGACAGTGGACCGGAACGCCCGCGGGCGCGTCAAGCACCGGGCTTCAGCGGCCGGGCACCGGCGCGAGCCAGCGAGGAGTGAGTCCGAATCCTTGTCCAGGGTACCCGTGCACGACTGGGCGACAAACGCGACCCTGCCGGTCAGGCCGACTCGGAGAACGCGCCACGCAGATATTCGTGGACCGCGTGCTCCGGAACCCGGAACGAGCGGCCCACCCGGACGGCGGTCAGCTCGTTGCTGTGCACGAGCCGGTAGACCGTCATCTTGGACACCCGCATCAGCGTGGCGACCTCGGCAACGGTGAGGAAACGGACCTCCGGCAGCCGGCCCTCGGCGTTGGATGCTCCGGCCATGCGCTCACAACCCATCGACCCCGAGCGCGCACCCCCACCGGGCAACGCGCGTGTAATTAGTACGGTAACGGGACGGCTGTTAACGGCGCGAGACCTTCTGAAAACTCACGGTGATCACGTCAAGCCGACACGCCGGAGATAACGGACTATATGCGATTATTGTCCGGCTCGGGTTATTCGCTCCGGAGCGCCACTACCGGATCGAGGCGGCCGGCCCGCTGTGCCGGTGCCACGCCGAAGACGATGCCGACCGCGGCGGACACCCCAAACGCCAGCGCCAGCGACCACCAGGTGATCGAGGCCGGCACCGGGGACAGCGCACCGACAAGCAGCGCCGAGCCCACGCCCAGGCCCATGCCGAGCACGCCGCCCACAGTGGTCAGCAGCACCGCCTCAAGCAGGAACTGCAACCCGATGTCGCGCGGCCGGGCGCCCACCGCCTTGCGCAGGCCGATCTCCCGGGTCCGCTCCCGGACCGAGACCAGCATGATGTTGGAGACTCCGACGCCGCCGACAAGCAGCGAGATCCCGGCGATCGCGGCAAGCACGCCGGTCAGCACGCCCAGGATGTCGCCGAGCACGCCCAGGATCTGCTCCTGGGTGACCGCGCTGAACTCGGTGTCGGGATGCCGCCGCTCCAACTCCGCGACCACCCGGGTACGCAGGTCGTCGATCCGCTCCCGGTCCGGCGCCTTGATCGCCAGGCCGTCGATCCGGTCCACGCCGAGCAGCCGCTGCGCCGCGCTCAGTGGGATGTGGATCTCGTCGTCCCGGTCCACGCCCAGGCTCTGCCCCAGCGGCGCGAACAGGCCGGAGACCCGGAACCGGACGCCCGCGATCGTCACCTGCTGCCCTATCGGGTCCCGGTCCGGGAACAGCGCCTGCGCCACGGTGGCGCCGAGCACCGCCACCCGGCGGCCGGTCCGCACGTCCGACTCGGTGAAGTAGCGGCCGCGGCCCACCGGGCGGTCGAACACCTCCGGCGTGCTGGCCAGCACGCCCTGCACAGTGGTGAACCGCTCGCGCGCGCCGGCCCGGACCGTCTCACCGGACGCGATCGTGGCGGTCACCCGCCGCGGGTCGCCGACCACCTCCGCCACCGCCTCCGCGTCCCGCAGCGACAGGCGGGAGGCCGAGGGTGCGGAGCCGAACTCGAGCCGGCCCGGGACCACGAGCATCAGGTTCGAGCCGAGGCCCTCGACCTGCGCCTCGACCTCGTTCTTCGCCCCGGTGCCGATCGCCACCAGGACCACCACCGCGCCGACCCCGATGATCACGCCGAGCATGGTGAGCGCGCTGCGCAGCCGGTTCGCCCGGAGCGCGTCCAGGGCCACCCGCCAGGCTTCGGCTAGCCTCACGCCGTACCCCCGGAAGGGTCTGATCGTGAACTGTCCGAGGCGACCAGGCCGTCGCGCATCGCGATCTGGCGGTGGGCGCGGGCGGCCACCTCACGGTCGTGGGTGACAAGCACGACCGCCACGCCGGACTCCGCGTTCAGCTCCTCAAGCAGGCGGAGCACCGACTCGCCGGTGACGCTGTCCAGGTTGCCGGTCGGCTCGTCCGCGAGCAGCACGGACGGGTTGGTGACAAGCGCGCGGGCGATCGCGACGCGCTGCTGCTCGCCGCCGGACATCTGGTTCGGCCGGTGGGTCAGGCGGTGGCCGAGGCCGACGCGCTCGAGCATCTCCGCCGCGGCCGCGCGCCGTTTCCGGGCGCCGAGTCCGCGGTAGACGAGCGGCAGCGCGACGTTCTCCACCGCGGAGGTACGCGGCAGCAGGTGGAACGCCTGGAACACGAAGCCGATCACCTCGTTGCGCAGCCGGGCCAGTTCGGCCGGGGAGAGGCCCGCGACGTCCCGCCCGTCCAGGCGCAGCCGCCCGCTCGTCGGCCGGTCCAGGCCGCCGAGCAGGTGCATCAGCGTGCTCTTGCCGGAGCCGGACGGCCCGACGATCGCCAGGTAGTCGCCGCGCTGCACGGTCAGGCTCACCTCGCGCAGCGCCTGCACCGAGAAACCCTCCAGCCGGTACGTCCGGGCCACCCGCTCGGCCTCGACCGCCGGGGTCACGGGACCCGCTGGCCGTCGGTCACCCGGTCAGTGCCGCGGACCACGATTGTCTGACCCGCGCGGAGGCCGGTCACGATCTGCACCGCGTCCTGCCCCTGCACGCCGACTGACACGTCCACCCGCTCGGCGCGACCGCCGTCGACCACCCAGACCGCCTCGCCGCCCGACTCGGTGGAGAAGACCGCGGCGGCCGGCACTGTCACCGTCTCCGCGGCCTCGCGCACCCGCAGGTGGGCGACAGCGCTCATGCCCGGCCTCGGTGCCGGGGCGGCGCCTCCGCCGGGCAGTGTGCCGCCGCCGAGCGTGATCCGCACCCGGTACGACACGCCGCCCCGCGCGGACTCGGTGGGCAGCAGGTCGACCGAGGCCACCGTGCCGGGGTAGCGCGCGCCGGTCGCGGCGTCCAACTCCACGTCCGCGACCGCGCCCTCCGCCACCAGCAGCACGTCCGTCTCGTCGACCTCCGCGGTCACGCCCAGCTCGGACACGTCCACGACGGTGAGCACCACGGTCCCGGCCCCGACGTAGCCGCCGACCGGAACGGCCGGGTCCACGCCCGCGGGCGGTCCGGTGCCGCCGGGCAGCGACACGCCGGGTGCGCCCTGAAGCAGGTCGGTGAGGTCGGCCGGGGCCTGCGCGCTCGCGCCGCCGAACTGGACCACGCCGGCGATCGGCGTGCGCAGCGTGAGCGCCTCGACGGTGCCCTCGGCCAGCGCATACGCCTGCTCGGCCTGGAGCCGTTGCGCGGTGGAGAGCGCGCCGAGCGCGGACCCGAGGCCTGCGACGCCGTCCTGCACGGCCCGGGTCGCGTCCGCCACCGCGGCGGAGGCGGCGTCGTACCTGTGCTTCGCTGCCTCCACCTCGTGCAGCAGCGTGGTGCGGACCGCCTGGTCGGCGACCTGTGCCGCGGCCGTGCGGGCGGCCCGGAACGATTCCGCCGCGGCCGCGTCCGTCTCCCGCTGTGCCTGCCCGAGGCCGCTTCCGGACGCACCGCCGGAGTAGCCGGTCCGCGCGGCCGCGTCGAGGGTGCGCGCGGCGGAGTCCAGCCGGGCGGCCGCCTCCGGGGAGTCGATCACGGCGAGGATCTGGCCGGGCCGGACCTGGTCGCCGGGGCGGACAAGCAGCTCCTTCAGCGTGCCTGCGGATGCGGCGGTGAGCGTCGCCGCGGACCGGGCGGTCACCGTGGCCGGCGCGTCGACGATCTCGGCGACCGCGCCCAGCCGCACCTCGCCGACGTCCACGCCGGACGGCTCGTCCTCGCAGGACGCCGCCGTCAACCCGGCCGTCATCAGGACGGCGGCCAGGAGGGCGACGGGGCGGCGGCGCGCGGTCATCGTGTCAGGCGACCCTCTTCAGGTAGTCGAGGCAGTCCCGGTTCACATCG
This sequence comes from Catenuloplanes sp. NPDC051500, assembly GCF_044454585.1. NCBI lineage: Bacteria > Bacillati > Actinomycetota > Actinomycetes > Micromonosporales > Micromonosporaceae > Catenuloplanes > Catenuloplanes sp. NPDC051500. Next base: position 283,943 of record NZ_JBITDX010000005.1, on the reverse strand, counting down.
TCCCAATCCTTGCCCAGGGTGGCCGGGGCCGCATCTTTCAGCGGCGTCCCGTTCCGCACGACCGCATCGAAGAACGCGAGCATCGCGGGTTCGCCGAACCGCTCGGCGATCCGGCGGACCGCGTAGTAGCCGACGCCGTACCGCGCCGCGACCTGCCAGTCCTCGGTGTCCGCGTCAGGTGGCGGGACCACCACGCCGGACGCCATGTCCACCTCGTCAACGTAGCGGGCGACGAGGTCGGCCTCCTCGTACTCGGCGATCGGCACGCCGGACTCGTCCACGTAGTCGGCAATGCCCTCGATCATCCACCAGAAGTCGGAGTCGTCCGAGTAGTCGGCCGCGCGCAACGTCGCCACGTGCGCCAGCTCGTGCCGGAGCGTGTCGTCGACGTAGTCCTCGGGCATCTCGCTGAGGTTGAGCACCACCTCGAGGCGGGCCTCCCCGGTCGGGACCGCGTAGCCGGCGGCCCACTCCAGGTCCTCGCCGCCGTACCAGCGCTGCCACTCCTTGCCGTCCGCCATGAAGATCCGGTAGCGGTCCACCGGGCCGGCGTCGCCGCGCACGTACCGGTCCGCGAGCAGCGCCGCGGCCTCGGCCTGTTTCTGCAGCTCGGGGAGGCGCTTCGCGTACTTCGGGCTGACCCCGACGACGGTACGCGCGCCGACCGCCACGGTCAGGTCGGTGACCTCCCACGGGCGGGGGCCGTTCTCCTCGGACTTTGACGCGTCGAACGCGACCATCCGCACGCCGTCCGACGGCGTCTCGATCCAGCGAGTCTCCGCGCGCAGGCCGTCGGTGACACACCCGGAGACCACGAAGCAGTGCTGCAGATCGACCCGGGCCAGCCACTCCTCGCGCCCGCCCATGCCGGTCACCGGCGTGGGCGCGCCGATCAGCTTCTCCACCCAGCCGGTCACCTGCATCGCGCGCAACGCCTGGAAGCGGCGGCTCAGATCGCGGCCCAGGTCGGTGTTGCCCGCCGCCAGCGGGGCCAGGAAGCCGGGCTCGTCGCCGGCCAGCAGTGCCGCGGCCTGGGCCTGCAACGACGAGTCGATCTGGGATCGGATCCACGGGACGCGCTCGGACGACATCGCGTCAGCGGCCGGGCTGGCCGGCGGCGTCGACACGGCCGGGACGGCGCCGGCATCGGCCGCGCCGATCAGCGCGGGGTAGGAGGCGACCGCGGCGCCGGCCAGGATGGTGACGACCACTGCGGCGGCCGCGATGACCCCACCGCGTCGCTTCCTCGGCGCCGGGGGTGCCGGCCACGGGGGCGGGTAGGCGCCGTACGGCGGTGGATACGGGCCGTACTGCGGGGGCGGGAAGTAGGCCGGGGGCAGGTTCTCCACCATGGGCGGACGCGCCTGCGCCGGGATACCGCCATAGGGGTACGGCTGTGCGGGCGCGCCGCCGTGGAACTGCTGCGGCGGCCCGGGCTGCGACGGAATCCGCGGCGGCCCCGGCTGCGCCGGAATGGGGTTGTACACCACGACGGCGTCGTACACCGGAACCGGCGGCACCGGCCCCGGCGAATATGCTGACTCAGAGTCACCGTCAGGCGGGTTCACGAGCGCAGCCTAGAACCGGCTGTCACGCGCCGGGGATAGGCCTTTTGGCTCGAATCGTGTGATTACCGCCGATAGATCGGTTCCTGTCGAGATCACCGTCGGTTGGTGAGCGACCGCCCGAGAAACGCCGCGTTCGCCGGTCGCTCGGCCAGCCGGCGCGCCAGATACCCGTACCAGTGGGGGCCGTAGGGAAGGTAGATCCGCACTGTGTAGCCCTCGGCCGCCAGCCGGCTCTGCTCCGCCGGCCGCACCCCGTGCAGCATCTGGAACTCGAAGTCGCCCGCCACCCGGTCGAACCACCGCGCCCGGTCCTCAGCGATCGCGATCAGGCGCGCGTCGTGGGTGGCGACCATCGGATAGGACGGGCCGGAGAGCAGCGCGTTCAGACAGCGAACGAAGGATTTGTCCACGTCGAGCGCGGTCTGCCAGGCCACCGACTCCGGCTCCGGGTAGGCGCCCTTGCACAGCCGCACCCGCGACCCCGCGAACGACAGCTCCCGGCAGTCCGCCTCGGTGCGGCGCAGGTAGGCCTGCAGCGCCACGCCTGTGGACGGGTAGTCGCCACGCAGCTTCTCCAGCGTGTCGATCACCGTGTCCGTGGCGGTGTGCTCCTCCATGTCAAGCGTGACGGTGGTCCCCGCGTCCGCCGCGGCCGCGCACACGTCGCGGGCCAGCTCACGGGCCAGCTGCTCGTCGACGGACCGGCCAAGCGCGGACAGCTTCACGCTCACCTCGGCGGACTCGGCCAGCCCGGCCTCGGAGATCCGGCGCAGCAGCAGCCGGTACTCGTCCCGCGTCGCCTGGGCCTGCTCCTCCGTGGTCGTCTCCGGCCCGAGGTACTCGACAGTCGTGGAGAGACCGTCGGCGGCCAGCTCCGCGGCGACCCGGACCGCGTCCGCCCCGGCCTCACCAGCGATGAAGCGGCGGGCGATGTCGCGGCTGAACGGGGCCTTCGAGAGCAGGCTCTCCAATCGGGCGGAACGGGAGGCGGCGAGAATTGCCGAACGGAGCATACGGCGAGCGTATACGCCCCGCCCTTACGGACGACCGACGTAGTCGAACGAATCGTCTACGGTTGTCGGGTGAACTTCGATGCGTACGCCCGCACCGCGGTCGACCTCGTCAACGCGCAGCTCGCGACCGTCGACGACCTGCGGGGTCTCTTCACGGACGAGAACGCGTACATGCGGGACGAGGTCGCCGAGCGGGACCTCGCCGCCTTCCGCCGCGCACAGAAGCGGCTGCGTGAGGTCTTCGACTCCGGCGCGGCCGGGCGTGACCCCGAAACCGTCGCCGAGCTGAACGCGCTGCTTGAGGCGTTCCCGGTCCAGCCGCGCATCTCCGGGCACGACGCCGCCGACTGGCACATGCACGTGACCAGCCGCGGCGCGTCCGTCAGCGCGGAGTACCTGGCCGGAGCGGTCTGGGGCCTCGCGGTCTGGCTCTGCGAGTACGGCAGCTCCCGGTTCGGCATCTGCGCGGACGAGCGCTGCGGCAACGTCTACCTGGACACCTCGTCCAACTGCTGCCGCCGCTTCTGCTCCGAGCGCTGCGCCACCCGCTCGCATGTGGCCGCCCACCGCGCCCGCAAGCGCGCCGCCTCCGCGGAGCCGGCCTCATCGGAGACCCCGCAGCTCACCCACGTCTGAAAAGTTCAAGACCCACAATCAAGGTCTGGATTTTCCCGCTTCCGCGGTGGTCCGGCCCCGCGTGCTCCCGCGGGCCGGCTGATCCGTGGGTGGTCGCGACAAACCCGCACGGGGTTTGATCGTGCGGCCACGGATGCCGTGGCCCGCGGGAGCACGCGGGACCCGGGCCCACGGGACGGGGTGAATCCGGCTCTTGGTCCGGCTTTTAATGGCTGGTCAGTACGCCGAGGTGCTGGCGGGCGAAGCGCAGCGACTCGGCCAGGTCGGCCTCGCGCTCGGCGCGGCTTGAGGACTTGCGGGTCGCCACCTCGAGCGCCACCGAGCCGCGGAAGCCGTTCTTGGACAGTGCGGCCAGGACCTCGGCGCAGGGCATGTTGCCGCGGCCGGGGACCAGGTGCTCGTCGCGGCCCTCGCCGGTGCCGTCACCCAGGTGCAGGTGGGCCAGCTTGTCGCCCATCGCCTCGGCCATCGCGATCGGGTCGGTGCGGGCGGCGGAGCAGTGCGAGATGTCGAGCGTGTACGCGTCGTAGCCGGTCTCGACCGGGTTCCACCCCGGGACGTAGGGCACGAAGTCACGGCCGGCCATCTTCACCGGATACATGTTCTCCACCGAGAACGACAGGCCCGGGTGCTTGAGCGTCATCTTGTGCAGACCCTCCTGGAAACGCTTCGCGTAGTCGCGCTGCCAGGTGAAGGGCGGGTGGACCACCACGTTCGGCGCGCCGAGCTTCTCAGCCAGGATCGCGGCGCGGCGCAGGCGCTCCCACGGGTCGGGGCTCCACACCCGCTGCGTCACCAGCAGGCAGGGGGCGTGGACGGACATCACCGGAACGCCGTAGTGCGCCGCCAGGCCCTGCAGGGCGCCCGCGTCCTGGCTCACCACGTCCGTCCACACCATCACCTCGACGCCGTCGAAGCCGAGGTGGGCGGCCATCTGAAACGCGGCCGCGGTCGGCTCCGGAAAGACGGAGGAGCTGGACAGAAGAACTGGCACTCGCTCGGTCACGCCATTCAGCGTAACGCGCATCGGCGCGCCCGCCCGGCGAAGTGTCACCCGTCCCTCGGCCGGTCACCCGCTTGTCGCACTGCTGAATCGCAGGTCGGGGCGTACTGTGGTCGGGTGGCAAGCCGGACACAGCTTCACGTACTGGTCGAAGACCCCCGTTCCACCGAGACCGACCTCGACTTCCCGCGCGAGTGGATCGAGTTCGCCGACCCGGCAGACCCGAAGCACATCATCCGTGCGGACCTGACCTGGTTGCTGTCCCGCTGGACCTGCGTCTTCGGCAAGGCCTGCCATGGCATCGTGCCTGGCCGCGCGCAGGACGGCTGCTGCTCACACGGCGCGTTCTTCACCGACAAGGACGACGAGGACCGGCTGCGGACCGCCGCCAAGCGCCTCACGCCGCAGACCTGGCAGCACTACCGGCGCGGCTTCAAGAACTACACCGAGCTGGACACGCTCGACGGCGACGCACCCGCCCGGCGTACCGCCACCCAGGGCGAGGGCGCCCCCTGCGTCTTCCTCAACGACCCGGACTTCCCGGCCGGCGGCGGCTGCGCGCTGCACGCCCAGGCCCTCCGCGACGGCGTCCACCCGCTCGAATACAAGCCGGACGTGTGCTGGCAGCTCCCGGTCCGCCGCGCCCAGGACTGGGTCAAGCGCCCCGACGACACCAAGGTCCTGGTCTCCACGATCACCGAGTTCGACCGCCGCGGCTGGGGCGAGGGCGGCCACGACCTGCACTGGTGGTGCACCTCCTCCCCCGACGCCCACGTCGGCACGGACGCCATGTTCCGCTCATACGAGCCGGAACTGGTCGCCCTGATCGGCAAGAACGCCTACACCCGCCTCGCCGAACTCTGCACGGCCCGCCTCAAAACCGGCCTGATCGCAGTCCACCCGGCAACCGCCGCAGCCGCAGCGGCGACAACCCGGGGCGGCCGCGAGCCGGCCACCCCGCCGCAGGCCTGATAAAAGCCGCGGGCAAGGCGATAGCATCACACAGGTGAATTCGGCTGACTCACGGAACCGCGTCGTCGAACTGTTCCATGAGCTGTGCGGTCTTGCCCGAGAAACCGGGTGGGTCGAGTTCAAGGAGAACAACGACACCCCAGAGAGGATCGGGGAGTACGTCTCCGCGCTGTCAAACTCGGCAGCGCTGGACAACCGTCCTCGCGGGTACCTGATCTGGGGTGTGAGGGATGGCGATCATGCGGTGGTCGGAACCACTTTCGATCCCACTGCCGCCAAGGTCGGAAACGAGGATTATCACAACTGGTTGCTGCGCGGACTCGACCCGCAGATCCACTTCTCCTTCCACTCATTGACAATCAATGATCGGCAGGTGGTGCTGCTGGAGATCGATGCGGCCGCGCACCGACCGGTCAGTTTCAAAGTCGTAGAGTACGTACGGGTCGGCTCGTACAAGAAACGTCTTCGTGACCACCCCGACCATGCACGCCGTCTTTGGTCCACGTTCGCCCGTACGCCCTTCGAGCGTGGTGTCGCAGCCAATCATCTGACCGACGACGAGGTCCTGCGGCTGTTCGACTACCCGGCCTACTTCCACCTGTTGAACGTGCCACTTCCGGAGACCCGCACGGGGGTCATGCAAGCGCTTGCCGCGGACGACATGGTGCTCCCCGAACCTGCGGGGCGCTGGAGCATCACCAACCTCGGCGCCTGTCTCTTCGGGAAACGCATCACGGCGTTCCCCACGTTGCGCAGGAAGGCGGCGCGGGTCATTCAGTACCGCGGGATCAGCCGTATCGAAACGATCAAAGAACACGTCGTTGACCATGGATACGCGAGCGGCTTCGAGTCCTTGCTCGACCACATAAACGGGCTGCTGCCGTCGAACGAGATCATCGGGCAGGCTCTTCGTCAGACCGTGAAGATGTACCCGGCTCTGGCGGTGCGGGAGCTCGTCGCCAACGCCTTGATCCATCAGGACTTCTCCATTACCGGCGCGGGCCCGATGATGGAGATCTTCGACGACCGTATCGAGATCACCAATCCGGGTCTACCGCTGATCGATCCCGGACGCTTCGTCGATAGCCCGCCGCGTTCTCGCAATGAGCAGATCGCGGCAGTCACCCGGCGGGTCGGCATCTGCGAAGAACGTGGAAGCGGCTGGGACAAGATCGGATTCGAGATCGAGCTTCACCAGTTACCGGCACCATTGATCGAGGTGGTCGGCGACCACGTGCGGATCACACTGTTCAGCTATCGCGAGCTGCGCAAGATGAACCGCGAGGATCGCGTACGCGCCCTCTACCTGCACGCTTGCCTACGCTACGTAACGAGACAGCGGGCCACGAACACATCGGTCCGCGAGCGGTTCGGGATCGAGGCGCGCAACAGCGCCAAGGCATCCCGGCTGATCAAGGAGGCGGTCGACGACGGCTACATCGCTCCACGGGATGCCACGGCATCCCGCAAGTTGATGGAGTACGTCCCCTTTTGGGCCGCGCCTCGGAGTGAGTCAACGAGCCCTGAAGGTTCTTGACACTTAAGTGTCAAAGTAGGGCTTGAGCGACACCAGCAGTACCTCTGAACAGGCAAAACTCTATTTGATGGGTGTTTGATGGTTCAGCGAGTGACGAAGGCGCGCCGGTAGTCACGTGGGGGACGCCGCGGCGGCGGACGAACTGTTCGCGGAGGGCGGTGCCGAAGCCGCTGCGGCGGGCGACCTCCTCGACGGGGAGGTCGCGGAGTTCCAGAAGTTCCTCGGCGTGGTGCAGGCGCTGGGCGAGGCGGTGCGCAGTGCCATGCCCGCAGTGTGGCAGGGAAATTGCGGTGGTGGTCATTTCTGCCACTGTTTCCGGGCGCCCGGCGGCGCGACGCTTGAGGCAGACGACAGAAGGGAACGACATGTTCGCCATCGACTGCCCGCAGCACCGCTCACGTGTGCTGGTGAGCGAGCGCCGGATCCGCACCATCCGCAACACCGAGCGGGGCATCCTGCTCGACGTCGAGTGCTGGTGCGGCCGGCATGTGACGCTCCGGACCGGCCGGCAGGAGACTGCCGGCCGGACCCGGATGGCGCTGGCCGAGTGACGGCCTACGGCTCGAACTTGTAGCCGAGACCGCGGACCGTGACGATGTAGCGCGGCGCGGAGGGCTCCGGCTCGACCTTGGACCGGAGACGCTTGACGTGCACGTCGAGCGTCTTGGTGTCACCGACGTAGTCGGCGCCCCAGACGCGGTCGATCAGCTGCCCGCGGGTGAGGACCCGGCCCGCGTTGCGCAGCAGCAGTTCGAGCAGCTCGAACTCCTTCAGCGGCAGCTGGACGGCAGCGCCGTCGACGGTGACCACGTGGCGCTCGACGTCCATCCGGACCGGGCCGGCGGCAAGCGTGGGGGTGCTGTCCTCGATCGCGTCCGCGATGTTGCGGCGGAGCACGGCGCGGATGCGGGCGACCAGTTCGCGCGGCGAGTACGGCTTGGTGACGTAGTCGTCGGCGCCGATCTCGAGGCCGACCACCTTGTCGATCTCGCTGTCCCGTGCGGTGACCATGATGATCGGCACGTGCGAGCGCTGACGCAGCTGGCGGCAGACCTCGGTGCCGGACATCTCGGGGAGGTTGAGGTCGAGGAGGACGATGTCCGCGCCGGTGCGGTCGAACTCGGTCAGCGCCGAGACCCCGGTCTCAGCGACCGAGACCTCGAACCCCTCCTTGCGGAGCATGTAGGAGAGCGCGTCGGAGAACGATTCCTCGTCCTCGACGACCAGCACACGGGCCACCAGTTACTTCCTTTCCTATGTCCGACGTGCTCGTGCGGGGCAGGTCAAGACTGCCCGAGCACGGCCGGACCGGACTCGATCTCAACCGACGTGGTTAGCGGCATACCGTCCGCAAGCGGTCGGGCAGGAAGCCGCAGAGTGAACGTCGACCCCTGTCCCAGTGTGCTCGTCACGTCCACGCGACCACCGTGGTTGGTCGCGATGTGCTTGACGATCGCCAGGCCGAGCCCCGTACCGCCGGTGGAACGGGACCGCGCCTGGTCGGCCCGGTAGAAGCGTTCGAAGACGCGCTCGATGTCGCCGCCGCCGATGCCGATGCCCTGGTCGGTGACGACGATCTGCACGTTCTCCCCGTCGGAGCTGATCGCGACCGTGACAGTGGTGTCCTCCGGGGAGTACGCGATCGCGTTCTCCACCAGGTTCGTCACCGCGGTGGCGACCTGGCTGTCGTTGCCGTAGACCATGAGCCCGCCCCCGCCGGTCACGGAGACCTCGATCGATTTCGCCGAGGCGGCGGTGCGGGTGCGGTCGATCGTCTCCGCGACCACCCAGTCCACGGAGACCGGCTCAAGCGTGGGCAGCGGTTCCGCCCCCTGCAGCCGGCTCAGTTCCAGCAGCTCGCTTACCAGCCGGCCCATCCGCAGCGACTCGTGGTGGATACGTTCCGCGAAGCGGCGCGCGGCGGCGACGTCCTCGGCCGGGTCCGGCGAGCTGCCGGCGGTGATCGGGTCGGTGGCGTCGAGCAGCGCCTCGGAGAGCAGTTGAAGCGCGCCGATCGGGGTCTTCAGCTCGTGGCTGACGTTCGCCACGAAGTCGCGGCGGACCCGGTCGACCCGGTGTGACTCGGTGACGTCCGCGGCTTCGACCGCCACGAACCCGCCGCCGAGCGCGACCGCCCGCAGGTGCACGCCGAGCGGTGCCTGGGGTCCGCCCTCGCGGCCCCGGCGCAGGTCCAGCTCCACCTCGCGGCGTACGCCGGTGCGGCGGACCTGACCCGCGAGGGTACGCAGAATCGGGTGCGCCGCGATCGTCCCCGGACCGGCGCCCGCGCGCAGCAGGCCCATGGCCCGTGCCGCCGGGTTGACAAGCACTGGTGTGTCCTCGGCATCAAGCACCACCACGCCGACCCGCAGCGAGTCGAGGCTCTTCCGCCCGAGACCGGACATCGGAGCCTGATCCTTCTTGCCTATCGCCGGCCTCCCATCGATTCGGACCGCGGTGGGCTCAAGCGCCACCTCGCGGCCCCGTGCCCATCGGGCACGCCCGAAGAGGAGCCCGACGAGCACGCCGAGGACCAGCCCGACCACAGTCGCGCCGGCCACGCCTGACTCCACCGCCCACCTCACGCCAGCGATGTTAGGGGGATTGTTTACCTGGCACCTTCGCCAAAAGGGTCAAAGCGGGCGCGAGTTTCGTAATGTTCAACTCTCGGCTCGGCGTCGTTCATCGCAGTTCACCGTCGGGCCGCCCTCGCGACCTACGGTAACCCCGCATACACAGCTAACGAGGACGTGATCATGCGCGTTGAATTTCAGGCAGACCTGAGGGAGGTCAGCCGGCTGCTGGTCGAGCTGGCCGAGGGCGCGCGGGTGGCGATGCGCCGCGCGACGACCGCGCTGCTTGCCGCGGACCGGGCCGCCGGCGAGGCGGTCATCGCCCAGGACGCCGACCTGGACGAGCTGTACCGGCAGGTCGAGGAGAAGGTCGCCGACATCCTGGCCCGGCAGGCGCCGGTCGCCTCCGACCTGCGGCTGCTGATCACCGCGCTGCACATCGCGGCGGACCTGGAGCGGATGGGCGATCTGGCCGACCACGTGGCCAAGACCGCGCTGCGCCGGCACCCGTCGCCCGCGGTCCCGGCCGAGCTGCGCGGCGTCTTCAAGGAGATGGCGAACGTGGCGGACGCGATCGCCGGCAAGGTGGCGACGGTGCTCGCCGAGCCGGACGCGAAGCTCGCGGCCGAGCTCGAGACGGACGACGACGTCATGGACGACCTGCACCGCGAGCTGTTCAAGGTGCTGCTCGGCGACGACTGGCCGTACGGTGCGGAGACCGCTATCGACGGCGCGCTGCTCGGCCGCTTCTACGAGCGCTTCGCCGACCACGCGGTCAACTCCGGCCGCCGGGTCATCTACCTGCTCACCGGCGAGACCGTGACCGACGGGTCCGTCGCCAACGGCTGAGTCTGAGCACAGAAAAAGGGGGCCCACCCGGGCCCCCTTTTCCGCGTGCGGACTACTTGCCCTGGTTGGCCACCGCGGCGGCGGCCTCCTTGGCGGCCTCCGGGTCCAGGTAGGCGCCGCCGGCCACTGTCGGCCGCAGGTTCGCGTCCAGGTCGTAGCGCAGCGGGATGCCGGTCGGGATGTTCAGCTTCGCGATCGCGTCGTCGGAGATCTGCTCCAGGTGCTTGACGAGCGCGCGCAGCGAGTTGCCGTGCGCGGTGACCAGCACGGTCCGCCCGGCCAGCAGGTCCGGCACGATGTTGTCGTACCAGTACGGCAGCATGCGGTGGACGACGTCCTTGAGGCACTCGGTGCGCGGCGCCAGCTCCGGCGGGAGCGTGGCGTACCGCGCGTCGCCGACCTGCGACCACTCGTCGCCGTCCTCGATCGGCGGCGGGGGCGTGTCGTATGAGCGGCGCCAGAGCATGAACTGCTCCTCGCCGTACGCGTCGAGCGTCTCCTTCTTGTTCTTGCCCTGCAGCGCGCCGTAGTGGCGCTCGTTGAGCCGCCACGAGCGGCGCACCGGGATCCAGTGCCGGTCGGCCGCGTGCAGCGCCAGCTCGGATGTCCGGATCGCGCGGCGCAGCACGCTTGTGTGCACCACCTCGGGCAGCAGGCCGTGCTCCTTGAGCAGCTCGCCGCCGCGCCGTGCCTCGGCCTCTCCCTTGGCGTTCAGGTCGACGTCGACCCAGCCGGTGAAGAGATTCTTGGCGTTCCACTCGCTCTCGCCGTGCCGCAAGAGCACAAGGGTCCCCACAGTCATGGGCTCAGCTTATTCCGCGTGACCGGGCCAGCCCGCACAGACTAGGTTGTAAGCGGTAATACCGTGATCAGGCATTACACAAATCAAGATCTTTCGGGGGTACGACGTGCGCGCGTGGTTGTCGGAAACGGCCGGAGGACTGCCGAAAACGTTCTGGTACCTCTGGACCGGAAACCTGATCAACCGCATGGGCGGCTTCGTCGTCGTCTTCCTGGCCATCTACCTGACCACCGCCCGCGGCCTCTCCGAGAGCCAGGCCGGCCTTATCCTCGGCCTCTACGGCGCGGGCGCCGCGGCCGGCACGATGATCGGCGGCACCGCGGCCGACAGGTTCGGCCGACGCCCCACGCTGCTTGTCGCGCACCTCGGCGCGGTCGCCATGATGATCAACCTGGCGTTCGCGCGCGAGATCGTGGTGATCGCCGTGGGCACCGCGCTGCTCGGGCTGTTCGCCGAGGCGGCCCGCCCGGCGTTCGCCGCGATGCTTGTCGACGTGGTGGAGCCGAAGGACCGGCTGCGGGCGTTCACGCTCAACTACTGGGCGATCAACCTCGGGTTCGCGTCGTCAGCGATCCTGGCCGGGTTCGCCGCCCAGTTCAGCTACATGCTGCTCTTCCTTGTCGACGCCGGGACGATCCTGATCACCGCGACGATCGTGTTCCTGCGCGTGCCGGAGAGCCACCCGGGCGTGCGCGTGGTCCAGGCCGGCGCGGCCGTACCCCGTACCCGCGGCGGTCTGGGGGTGTTGTTGCGTGACCGGGTGTTCCTGGTCTACGTCGCGCTGAACCTGCTGATCGCCGTGGTGTTCATGCAGCACCTGTCCACGTTGCCGATCGCGATGACCGCGGACGGGCTGTCCGCGTCCACCTACGGCCTGGTGATCGCGCTCAACGGCGTGCTGATCGTGTTCGGCCAGCTCTTCGTGCCAAAGCTGATCAAGGGTCGCGACCACTCGCGGAGCCTTGCGGTGGCCTCGGTCGTGGTCGGCGTCGGCTTCGGTCTCACGGCGGTCGCGCACCTCGCGCCGCTGTACGCGCTCACCGTGGTGATCTGGACGCTCGGCGAGATGATCCAGGCGCCGTCCAACTCCGCGCTGATGGCCGAGCTGTCCCCGGTCGCGCTGCGCGGCCGATACCAGGGCGCGTCCTCGCTGTCCTGGGCCGGCGCGTCCGCGATCGCGCCGATCGCCGGCGGCTTCGTCCAGGAGCACGCGGGCCATGCCGTGCTCTGGCTGGCCTGCGGCGCGATCGGCCTGCTCGTCGCGGCCGGGCACCTGCTGGCCCGCCCGTCCCGGATCCGGCGGATCGCCGAGGTGGCGGCCGCGGAAGAGCAGATGATCACGCCGGCAGTACGGTAAGGATCCCGGGAGCTGGCCGCGCCCACGCTGCGCGGTCGCTACCAGGCGGTCTTCTATCTGACGTTCCCGGCCGCCGCGTTCCTGACGCCGGCCGCGGGCGGGTTCTCGCTCGAGCACCTGGGCGACGCGCACTGGGTGATCGCCGGCGCGGCCGGGGTGGTCACCGCGGGCCTGCACCTGTGGGCCGGCCCGTTCCGGGAGCGTCACCTGGCCGCGCTCCGGCTGCGTCCGGAACCGGACACCGTTCGACGATGATCAATGCAACTATCGATGGTCATGACGATACGGTTCGCACCACTGCACTCGGCCGTGGCGGCGCTCGTCCTGGCCGCGGCGGTCCTCACTCCCGGAACGGCGACGGCGACGGCAGCGGCGACGGCAGCGGCGGCGCCCGCGCTCCGCTGGGCCGGCTGCGCCGAGGAGGAGCTGCTCGGCTACGACTGCGCCACCTATGAGGTGCCGCTTGACCACGACCGCCCGCACGGCACGACCACCACGATCGCGCTGGCCCGGCGGCCCGCCGCCGATCCGGCCCGGCGGATCGGCACGCTCTTCGTTAACCCAGGCGGCCCGGGCGGGCCCGGCCGGGGCATGGTCACGGTGGCGGACCGGTACCTGCCGCCGGACGTGCTGGCCCGGTTCGACGTGGTCGGCTTCGACCCACGCGGGATCGGGGCCAGCGACCCGCTGCAGTGCTTCGCCACCGACGAGGAGGCGATCGCGCTGCTGGAGCGGATGACCGGGGTGCCGCTGACCGCGGCGGAGATCTCCTCGACGCTGCGGGCGAACTACGAGTACACCGAGGCGTGCACACGGAACGCCGGGCCGCTGCTGCAGCACATGAGCACGCTCAACGTGGCCAAGGATCTGGACCTGCTGCGCCGCGCGGCCGGCGACGACCGGCTCACCTACCTCGGCTTCTCCTACGGCACGCTCGTCGGTGCCACCTACGTCAACCTGTTCCCGCAGCGGGTGCGGGCGGTGATCCTGGACGGCAACGTGGACCCGGACCAGCGCACCAACCACCGGCTGGCCAACAAGTTCGACCGGGCGGGCGGCTTCGAGATCGCGCTTGGCGGCTTCCTGAGCGCGTGCGACGCGGCCGGGCCGGACTGCGCGTTCTCCGGCGGCGCGCGCCGAAAGTTCGACGCGATCAGGGAACGGCTGCGGCAAGGGCCGGCGGAGCTGCCGGAGTTCGGGACCGTGACAATCGACGCGCTTACCGGCTTCATCAGCAGCGTGCTCTACGACGTGCGGTCGTTCCCGGACGCCGCGGCCACGCTGCAACTTCTCCACGATGGACTCTTCGGGCCGGCGTCGCGCGCCGCGGGCGTACCCCCGGCGGCTCTTGAGTCTTTGCCGCCGCGCGGCGGGTCGGTGGACGCCTACGGGTTCAACGGGAACGACGCGTTCTTCGCCGTGAACTGCGCGGACGCGCCGCTGCCCCGGAATCCCGCGCTGTATCCCGGGTTCGCCGCGGCGTTCGAGGCGGCCCATCGGACGTTCGGGCGGGCGGAGGCGTTCAGCGAGGCCGGGTGCGCGAACTGGCCGCGGACCGTCGAGCGGTACGCCGGGCCGTGGAACCGCCGCACGTCACAGACCGTGCTGGTGGTGAACCCGACGTTCGATCCGGCCACCCGGTACGACTTCGCGGTCCGGATGACGCGCGAGCTGGGCAACGCGCGACTGCTCACGATGGACGGCTACGGCCACACAAGCAGTGACAGCGCGTGCGTGTCCGGCTGGTACGCGCGGTATCTCGTCGGCGGGGTGCTGCCACCGGCCGGTACCAGGTGCGCGCAGGACGTGGCGCCCTTCCCGGCGACGGCGTAGGGCGTAGACCGGGGCGACGGGCGATTCCCCACCCGCCGCCCCCGGCTCCCCCCACACCGTGAGCCGCCTCGAACAGTAGTTCGGTTGCTGATCTTGGACAACGTACGCACGATCACATGCGGTGACGCGTCAGGACGAGGGGAACAGGTGCGTGAAGGCCTGCAGGTTCGCAAGCGACTCGCCGCGCTTGACCCGCCACTCCCACTCGCGCCGGATCGACGAGCCGAAACCGATCTCCAGCATGGTGTCGAACGACTCGTCCGCATAGGTCAGCACGGAGCCGAGCAGCCGGTCCAACTCGTCCTCGTCCAGGCCGGCCAGCGCGACCCGCCCGGTCAGATAGACGTCGCCGGCGCCGTCGATCGAGAAGCCGACGCCGTAGAGGCGGGCGTTGCGGCGCAGCAGCCAGGCCCAGAGCGCCTCCGCGTTCTCGTCCGGGCGGCGCATCACGAACGCCTCGATCCGCAGCGAGTGCTCGCCCACGATGAGGTTGCAGACGGTCTTGAGCTTGTGCGTGCCGGGCAGCGTCACCGCGTACGAGCGGTCGCCGGTCGGCTCGCACGGCAGCTCCCGCTCCGCACAGACGTCCTCGATCAGTCGCGCGACGTCCGTCATCGTGCCCCTCCGTAGGCTCCGGCCAGCTCCGCGGTGATCCGCCGGCGGTGCGCGGCCACCGCACCACGGTAGACGTCCAGCAGACCTGCCGCAGTGCGCTCCCAGGAGAACTGGCGGGCGTGCTGCACCGCACCCCGGGACAGCACGGCCAGCCGGCCCGGCTCGTCAAGCAGGCCGCCGAGCACGCGCGCCCAGTCGGCCGGGACGTGCCCGTCGATCAGCGCGCCGCTCACCCCGTCGCGGACCGCGCGGCTGAGGCCGCCCACGTTCGCCGCGACCACCGGGGTGCCGCAGGCCTGGGCCTCCAACGCGACCAGGCCGAACGACTCGCTGTAGGACGGCACCGCGACCAGGTCGGCGGCCCGGTAGACCGCGGGCAGACCGGCGCCGGCCTGCGGCGGCAGGAAGCGCACCGAGTCCGCGATGCCGAGCCGGTGGGCCAGCTCGATCAGCGCGGTCGGCCGGTCCAGGCCGCTGCCGCTCGGGCCGCCGCAGATCACCACGGTCAGGCCGTCCCGCGACTCCAGCTCCGCGGCCGCACGCAGCAGCACGTCCGGCGCCTTCAGCGGCTGGATCCGGCCGACGAACGTGACGATCTTCCCGCGTTCGGGCAGGCCGAGGAGGCGGCGGGCGGCGAGCCGGTCCGCGTCCGCACGGCCGGGCGGGGCGGGGCGGAACCGGTCCAGATCCACGCCCGGCTCGACAACTGCCACCCGGGACGGGTCCGCGCCGTACAGCCGGATCAGGTCGTCGGCCTCGGCCCCGGTGTTCGCCACCAGCCGGTCGGACTCGGCGACCACCTGCTCCTCGCCGATCACCCGCGCCTTCGGCTCCGGGCGGTCACCGGCTGCGAGCTGCGCGTTCTTCACCTTGGCGAGTGTGTGCGCGGAGTGCACGAGCGGCACGCCCCAGCGGTCCTTGGCGAGCCAGCCGACCTGGCCGGAGAGCCAGTAGTGCGAGTGGATCAGGTCGTAGTAGCCGGGCGCACGGGCCGCCTCGGCGCGCTGCACGCCGTGCGTGAACGCGCAGAGCTGGGCCGGCAGCTCCTCCTTTGCCAGACCCTCGAACGGGCCGGCGATCACGTGCCTGACCAGCACTCCGGGGCTCATCTCGACCACCGGCGGCAGCCCGCCACGGGTGGCCCGGGTGAAGATCTCCACCTCGACGCCCAGCTCGGCCAGCCGGCGGGCGACCTCCACGATATAGACGTTCATGCCTCCCGCATCACCGCTGCCCGGCTGGTCAAGCGGGGAGGTATGCACGGAGAGCGTCGCTATCCGCCGGGGTGTTGGCCAGGCCGTTCGTTGCCGAGCCACTGCCACGATCGCCTCCAGCGGATCAATTGTTGCGATTTTTGCGCCACGGTTTCCAACCACGGCGCAACGACCCATCTTCCCCGCAGATTTTCGTCAGGTAGGCACTGGAGGACCGTGCACGTGACCCAACTCATTCCCCACCGCGGCGCCGGCGCAACTGGCGGTCGCCCTCGAATGCGGCAGGATCGGGGGCGTGAGCGATACGCCTAACCCCATCGCCGTCGTCACCGGCGCTTCCAGCGGCATCGGCGCGGCCTCGGCCCGCCGCCTCGCGGCAGACGGTTTCCATGTCATTGCGGCCGCCCGGCGCGCGGACCGGCTCTCCGGCCTGGTCGCGGAGATCGAGGCGGCCGGCGGGTCGGCCACCGCGGTCACCCTCGACGTCACCGACGACGCTTCGGTGACGGCGCTGGCCGGTGCCGTGGGCGGGCCGGTCGCGCTGCTCGTCAACAACGCCGGCGGCGCCTACGGGCTGGACCCGGTGGAGAGCGGCACGGTCGCGGACTGGCAGCTGATGTACGACGTGAACGTGCTCGGCACGCTCCGCGTCACCCAGGCGCTGCTCCCGGCGCTGGAGTCCTCCGGTGCGGGCACGATCGTGGTGATCGGCTCCACCGCGGCGTTCACGCCGTACGAGGGCGGTGGCGGGTACGCCGCGGCCAAGCACGCGCAGACCGCGCTGACCGGCACGCTCCGCCTGGAACTGAACGGCCGCCCGATCCGGGTCGTCGAGATCGACCCCGGCATGGTCAGGACGGAGGGGTTCGCGCTGACCCGCTTCGACGGCGACGCCGCGCGCGCCGAGGCGGTCTACAAGGGGGTGGACGAGCCGCTGGTGGCCGAGGACATCGCGGACTGCGTGTCCTGGGTCGCCACCCGCCCGCACCACGTCAACATCGACCGGCTCGTGGTCCGGCCGCTGGCCCAGGCCGCGCAGCACAAGGTGCACCGGACGTCGTAATGCTGCGGGCGCAGGGGGTCGTCACCCGCGGGACCACCAATCCGAACCGGCTGCGCCGGGTGGACCACTGGATCGCTGACCAGCTCGGCGACCTGCTGCGGAGCGCCGCGGACCCGCTGGTCGCCGACCTCGGCTACGGCGCCACCCCGGTCACCGCGGTGGAGCTGCGCGCCCGGCTGGCCCGGCGGGTGCGCCCGGACGCCCGGGTGATCGGCCTGGAGATCGACCCGGCCCGGGTGGCCGCCGCCCGCCCGGCCGCGGACCCGCCGTGGCTTGACTTCCGGCGCGGCGGCTTCGAGCTGGCCGGCCTGCGCCCGGTCGTGGTGCGCGCGTTCAACGTGCTGCGCCAGTACCCGGAGGCCGAGGTCGGGGCCGCCTGGGACCTGATCGTCTCCCGGCTCGCGCCCGGCGGCGTGCTTGTCGAGGGCACCTGCGACGAGCTCGGCCGGCTGGCGACCTGGGTGTGCCTGGACGCGGGCGGGCCGCGCACGCTCACCCTCGCCGCCCGCCTGGCGAACCTGGACACCCCGGCCACGCTCGCGGAACGGCTGCCGAAGGCGCTGATCCACCACAACGTGCCGGGCAGCGGCGTCCACGCGCTGCTCAAGGTGCTGGACGACGGCTGGCGGGACGCGGCGCCGCTCGCGGTCTTCGGCCCCCGGCAGCGCTGGGCGCACGCGGCACGGGCCGTCAAGGACGCGGGCTGGCCGGTCCGGGACGGCCCCCGCCGCTGGCGCCTGGGCGAGTTGACCGTCGGGTGGGAATCGGTTGCCGTGCGGTAGCGAAATCTCTCAAGACCGCGGGGGTACGGCCGATCGGCCCCTCGTGAGCGCGAACCTGAGGCTTGCCGCCGTCATCATCGTGCGCGACGAGGCCGAGTTGCTGGCCCGCTGCCTGGCATCGCTGCGGGACGTGGTGGACGAGATCCACGTGCACGACACCGGCTCCACCGACGGCAGTCCCGAGATCGCGATGAAGGCCGGCGCGATCCTCTCCACGAGCCTGTGGAACGACCACTTCGCCGAGGTCCGGAACGCGGCGCTGCACGGCTGGACTGCGGACTGGGTGCTCTCCATCGACGCGGACGACCAGGTGCATACGGACCTGCCCCGGTTGCGCGAGGTGCTTGCGACCATGCCGCAGGACGCGGCCAGCCTGGAGATCGACAACGAGCGGCAGGGCGACCCGTTCACGTACCGGACCGTGCGGCTCTTCCGGCCCGCCCGGACCCAATGGGTGGGCCGGGTGCACGAGCAGGTCACCGCGCGGGAGGGCACGCTTCGCGTCACCGACCTGCCGCGCGACATCATCCACCTCACGCACACCGGCTACGACACGGCCGAGCTGCGCGAGGCGAAGGCGCTTCGCAACATGATCCTGGGCCGGATGGAGCTGGACGATCTGGCCGTCGATCCGGCCGGCAACCGCGGGCAGATCGCCCAGACGCTGCTCGACCTGGGCCGCAGCTGCATCGGCGCGGCCCACAAGCAGGACGCGGTGGACACGCTCGAGATGCTGCGCGACCTGTTCCCCGGGACGCGGGAGCGGTTGCAGGGCACCGACCACCTGGCCCAGCTGATGCTGGCCGAGGGCCTGGACGAGGTAGCGCTTGTGCTTGTCGAGGACATGCGGGCGTCCGGCGCGGAGTCGACGTACTGCGACTGGCTTGCCGCGCAGGCGCTGGCCCAGCTCGGCGACGTGGACGAGGCGGCCCGGCTGCTCGGCAACATCGGCCGGATCGTGGACACGGCCGGTCGCCGGCACAACGCGTCCTCGCTGACCGAGATGAAGAAGCTTGTCGCTTCGCTGCAGGCCACGCTCGTGACTGCCTAGACACTTATCGATATCGGGTCTACGGCAGGGTGAACCAGAAACGGCTGCCGCCGCCGTCGTTCGCGTCCACGCCGATCTCGCCGCCGTGCCGCTCCACGATCCGCTGGCAGATCGCCAGGCCGAGTCCGGTGCCGGGCCGGTCCGCGCCGTTCGGGGAGCGGTGGAACGCCTCGAACACCCGGGCCCGCTCCGCGTTCGGCACGCCGATGCCGTGGTCCGCGACCTCGATCCGGGTCCGCGCGCCGGCCGGGACGGAGACGATCTCGACGTCCGGCGCGGCGCCGGGGCGGGTGTACTTGACCGCGTTCCCGACCAGGTTCTCAAGCACGTGCCGCAGCATGCGGGGATCGGCCATCACGGTCGGCAGCGGGCCGATCCGTACCGTGGCATGGTCTGCGGCGATCTCCGCGGCCATCGCCCTCAGGTCGACCGGGCGCGGTTCCAGCGGTGCGGCGTCCGCGGTGGCGTAGGTCAGCAGGTCGTCGACAAGCCGGTTCATCCGGCCCAGGCCGCGTTCGATCGCCTGCCAGTCCGCCGGGTCCGGCTCGCCCGGGCCGCGCAGCAGCTCCACGTGCCCGGCCACCGAGGCCAGCGGCGACTTCAGGTCGTGCCCGGTCATCGCCAGGAACCCGCGCAGCTCGTCCTCGGTGCGGCGCAGCTGCCGCTCGGTCTCCTCACGCCGGCTGATGTCCGCCTGCAGCGCCGCGGTCGCGGTGGCGACCCGGGCCAGCGCGTGCCCGCGGGACAGGCCGAGGATCAGGACGATGCCCACCACAAGCGCGGTGATCAGCGTGCCGGCCACCGCGGACGCCGGGACCAGGTAGGGCGCCTCGCCCTCGGCAAGCGTCCCGGCCGGCTTGACGGTGAGCTGCCAGGTCCGTTGCGCGACCCCGACCGCCACGGTACGGGTGAGCGCCGCGTCCGACTCCTCCTCGCCGGCCGGCCAGCGCGCCACAGGTGTGCGCAGACCCTCCGCGGAGGAGTCGAGCAGCTCCACCTCGATCATGCTCAGCGCGCCGTTGCGCATCGCCGCGGCCAGGAACGTGCCGCCGCGCAGGCCCATCACCGCCCAGCCGCTGATCCGGTCCGCGGTCGGCCGGTAGAACGGCACGGCCAGCACGAATGACAGCTGACGCCGGTCCGCGGGCAGGTTCTCGTCCCGGGCCAGCACGTAGGTGCGGCTGACCGCGACAGCGTTCGTGTTCGCCGAGTGCCGGAGCGCCTCCACAAGTTCGGTGCGCTTCGCCAGGTCCGGGCCCACCATCGGCGGCCGGCCGTCGAACTCGCGGCTGAGCACGGCGAACACGTGCTCCCGCTCGCCCTGGTCGGGGCGCAGCGTAAGCGAGGTGGCGCCGTGTCCGCGCCAGTACGCCTCGGTGGCCGGTACGTCCGCGGAGTCCGCGGCGACAAGGACTGAGACCGCGGTGACCGCGGGCAGCCGCTGGACGGTGACGGCCGCGCTGATCCGGGCGTAGTCGTCGGCGGTCAGATCGGTCTGCGCGCCGATCGCGGCGGCGAGGTCGGTGAGCGCGTCGACGTACCGGGCGGCCTCGGCGGCCACACCGGCCCGGACCAGGTCAACCCGGCGGTCGAGCGCCTGGCGCTGATTGCGTTCGGCCAGGCCGTCCAGCGCGCCGCAGAGCGACACGGTGGCGAGGAGACCGAGCGCGGCGACGCCGGCGGCGAGCGCGGGGACGCTTCGCTGCAATCTCGGCATTTCATCAGGTTATGCAACAGAACGGGCCGCCCGGAGAGAATCCGGACGGCCCGTGCGGGGTTACCTGAGCGAGACGTTGAAGTACGGGTCGGCCGCGATCTTCTTGAACGCGGCGAGCGCGGACGCGCTGCTGGAGACGCTGATGTTGCGGTCACCGGCGTCGTCGGCCGGGGTGTCGAAGTAGACGAGCGCCTTGACCGCCGGACGCGCCTTGAGCTGCGCCAGGACGGTGTCGAAGACCGCACCCTTGTCCGCGGTACGCGTCAGGCTCTGGTAGACGCCCCACTCCGCGACCATGACCGGCTTGCCCGGGTGCTTCGTGGTCGCCCAGTCGTAGAAGCCGAGGTTCGTGCCGCGCACCGGGCCACGGTCCAGCAGGTCGTCGAAGTCGCCGTGGTGGTAGCCCTTGTCCGCGTTCAGGTACGAGTCCAGGCCGATCCAGTCGATGACGTCGTCGCCCGGGTACAGGTCCGGGAACCAGGACTTGGCGAGGAACGTCTCGTTGCCCATGTACGCGATGACGTTCACCGCGTTGGTGACGCCGTTCTTGCGCAGCCGCTGGATCACGTGCCGGTACATGGCGGCGTAGTCCTTGGCCTGCATGCCGGAGCCGGCCTTCTCGTTGACGTCGTTCTCCGGCTCGTGGTGCAGCGCCAGGAAGAACTGGTCGGAGAAGTTCGCCTTCACGTACGCGGACCAGTTGTCGATGCGCGCGTCCTGCTTGCCCGCGGCCACGGCGGCCCAGGTGGTGCCGTGCGCGACCTTCCAGTTCAGCAGCAGCGTGCGCGGGTGCGCCGCGTCCTTGGTCATGGCGATCTCGGCCTTGGTGGGGAACTTCTCGTTGCCCTTGTGGTACGTGTGGTAGATCGCCGCGGTACGGCCGGTGGTGGCCTCCCACTGCTTGAGCGCGGTGTCCCGCGGCGTGGTGGTGAAGCCGCCGGCCGCCGCGCCCCACAGCACGCCGCAGGTCGGAACCAGCTTCGCGCCGGTCTTGCAGCCGGTCGCGGGGGTGGCAGTGCCCGGCACGGTCAGCTGCAGAACCGGGCGGAGCGCCGCGGTGCCGTGCTCGGAGGAGACGATGCGGGTGGCAGCGGTGGTGGAGCTGGAGGTCACCGCGAACGCGTACTTGCCGGCCGCCTTGACCTGCGCGCCGAGGTCGAGGACGACCTCCTTCTGACCGGCGGCCAGCTTCGCGGAGACAGTCACGGCGCCGGACTTCGGGGCGTTGGCGGCGGTAAGCGTGCTCTCGGCCCAGTTGGTGGGCACGCCGGCGACGGTGAGCGTGGTGCCGGCGGCCACGTTCTCAAGCGCGAGCTTCAGCGTGGCGCGGGTGGCGGCCTTCGTGGTGGTGAACTTGAGGAACGAGACAGTGCGGTCACCGGCGGCCGCACCGGCGGTCAGCTTCGTCTCGGAGCCGGTGATCAGGCCCTTACGCGCGGAGGACGTGTAGGCGTCGTCCGAGGCGGAGACCGACAGCTGCGTCGTGGTGGCCGGGGCCGCCTGCGCGGGGGTGCCCGCGTAGCCGCCGATCACCAGAGAGCTCGCCAGCAGCGTCCCGAAGATGCCATAAGTCCTGCGCAAAGTATCCCCTTCCGTGTGGCGTCACTCCCCGTGAGGAGCGGCCGTACCGCCTGACAGGAATAAGATTCGGCTGCGCCCGTAGCAGGTACCGGACCCGGAAAGGTGCGTGCCGGTTGCGCATCCGACCCGCCCGATTTATGGGAGAATTTGGGGATCAGGGGTTTTTCCGCTGGATCCGGAGACGCCGTGCAGGACTGGTCCACCGATCACGCGCAAGGGCTGCTAGAGGCGGCCCCGGACGCGATCGTCGTGGTGACCGAGGACGGCCTGATCACGCTGATCAACGCGCAGGCGCAGCGCCTCTTCGGGTACCGGCGGCAGGAGCTGATCGGCCGGCACATCGAGATCCTGGTTCCGGAGTCCGCCCGCCACGACCACCCCCGGCACCGGCAGGAGTACGTGCACGCGGCCCGGCCCCGGCCGATGGGCGCCGGGGCGGAGCTGGCGGCGCGGCGCAAGGACGGCTCCGAGTTCCCGGCCGAGATCTCGCTCAGCGCGATCCGTACCCCCGAAGGCCTTTTGATCGCCGCGGCGATCCGGGACGCGACCGGGCGCAGGCACGCCGCGGAGGCCCAGGCCCGGCTCGCCTCGATCGTGCTGTCGTCCCAGGACGCGATCGTCGGCCAGACCATCGACGGCGTCATCACCAGCTGGAACCCATCCGCGGAAAGGATCTACGGGTACGGCGCGGACGAGGCGATCGGCCGCTCGATCATCATGCTGATCCCGCCGGACCGGGTCGACGAGACGCGCGACCTGATGCGCCGGGTGGCCGGCGGTGAACGCGTCGACAGGTTCCGCACCCGCCGGGTCCGCAAGGACGGCACCGAGATCGCGATGGGCATCAACTTCTCGCCGATCATCGACGACAAGGACACCATCGTCGGCATCGCCAGCATCTCCCGCGACCTCAGCGGCGAGGAGCTGGCCGAGGCCGAGCGGGAGCGGCTGATCGCGCTTGCCGAGCGGGAGAGGATCGAGGCCCGGCTGCAGCAGTCACAGCGGCTGGAGAGCCTCGGGCAGCTGGCCGGCGGCGTCGCGCACGACTTCAACAACCTGCTCGCAGTGGTGCTCAACTACATCGCGTTCATCGCGGAGGAGGTCGGCGACGCCGCCGCCGAGGACGCGCCCCGCTGGGACCCGGTGCTCAAGGACATCAACCAGATCCAGCGCGCGGCCGAGCGCGCCATCTCCCTCACCCACCAGCTGCTCGCGTTCGGCCGCCGCGAGGTGGTCAAGCCGCGCGTGCTCAACCTCAACACTGTGGTGCGCGAGGTGGAGTCGCTGCTCCAGCGCACGATCGGCGAGCACGTGCGCCTGGAGACGTCGCTCAGCGAGGAGCTGTGGCCGATCCGCGCCGACCCCGGCCAGCTCACCCAGGTGCTTGTCAACCTCGCAGTCAACGCGCGCGACGCGATGCCGGGCGGCGGCAGCCTCACCATCGGCACCGACAACGTCACGGTGGACGAGAGCTACCTGGCGGGACGGCCCGGCCTGCAACCCGGGACCTACGTGCGCCTGCAGGTGAGCGACACCGGCGGCGGCATGCCGAAGGACGTGGCGGACCGCGCGTTCGAGCCGTTCTTCACCACCAAGCCCAAGGGCGAGGCGACCGGGCTCGGCCTGTCCACCGTCTACGGGACCATCACCCAGACCGGCGGCCAGCTCAGCATCTACTCCGAGCTGGGCGTCGGCACCACGATCAGCGCGCTCGTCCCGGCCAGCGACGAGTCCGTGCCGGTCGAGGAGCGGCCCGCCGAACCGGACGCGGGCGCGGCGGGCAACGGCGAGACCGTGCTCGTCGTCGAGGACGAGGACGCGATGCGTGAGGTCACCGAGCGCATCCTGACCCGCAACGGGTACCGGGTGATGACCGCGCCGGGCGGCGACCACGCGCTCGAGGTGGCCCGCAGCCACGACGGCGCCATCCACCTGCTGCTCAGCGACGTGATCATGCCCAAGATGCTCGGCAAGGAGGTCGCGGACCGGGTGACGGCGCTGCGCCCGGACACCCGGGTGCTCTTCATGTCCGGCTACGCCCGCCCGGTCCTCACCGAGAACGGCACGCTCGGCGACGACGTCACGCTCGTCTCCAAGCCCTTCTCCGAACGCGGCCTGCTCCAGGCCGTCCGCTCCGTCCTCGACCAGTGATCGCCCCGCCCCCCCTTTGCTCTGCTTACATAAACAAATCACCCGAAATCCATCGCCTGCTATGCCCCTTTTAGACCTAGTAAGCAGAGCAAAGCGGGTGGGGAAGTACATATTCGTTGCACTTTGCAATGCTTTAAAGGGCTTCGAGTGCAAAAACAACGTCCAGATACTTTTCCCGCTTTCGCGGTGGTCCGGCCCGCTTGCTCCCGCGGGCAAACCGGAGCGCCGGGCTCCGCTGGCGCTCCGCACGCCGCTCCGGAGCCGGCCCCGCCGTGGTCCGGAAAACCCGCGAGACTGCCGGACGACCTCGGCGGTCAGGCGGCCCGGGCGGTCAGGCGGCCTCGCCGGTCAGGCGACCCGACCGGTCAGGCGGCCTCGACGGTCAGGCCACCTGGGCGGCCAGGCGGCCGCGAAAGCCAGGCGGCCGCGGCGGTCAGGCAGCCTCGACGGTCAGGCGACCGACCGGTCAGGCGGCCTCGACGGTCAGGATGAAGAGCGCGCCGTGCGGCTCGACCGGCTCGTAGCGGACAGTGCCGCCGTTCGCCTCGGCCAGGTGGCGGACGATGAACAGACCCAGGCCCGCGCCGCGCATGAAACGGTCGAAAAGGGTGGAGACCAGCTTGTCCGGGACGCCGGGGCCGTGGTCGCTGATCTCGATGATCAGCTGGTCGCCCTCGCGCCGGGCGGAGAGCGCGATCGGCGCACGGCCGTACTTCACGGCGTTGCCGAGCATGTTCACAAGCATCTGCCACATGTGCCCGCGGTCGGCCAGCGCGGCGAGATCCGGATGCACGTCGACCTGCACCGGTGGCGCGGTCGGCGGCAGGTTGCTGATCGCGGACTCGGCCACGTCCAGGACCGGCACCGGGGTACGCCGCGCGGTGACCTTGCCGGCATCCAGGCGGAACAGCAGCGTCAGATCGTTCATCATGCCGATCAGCCGCCGGGTGTTCTTGTCGATCTTGGTGCTGAGCTCGAGCCGGATGTCGTCCTCCAGGTCGTTCCAGTCCACCGTGAGCAGCTCGGCCAGGCTGGCGATCGAACTGAGCGGCTGGGCCAGCTCGTGCGACACCATCGACATCAGGTCTGACTTGAACTCGACCGCGCGCTCCAGCCGCTCGTTCGCCTCGATCAACTCCACGTTCGCGGTCTCGGTCTCGGCCGCGTGCGCGGCCACCGCGTCCTCCTCGCGCTTCCGCCCGGTGATGTCGACGTAGGTGACCACGTAGGCACGCGGGCGTCCGCCAGGCCCGGGCAGCGGCGCCATCGATGCCAGGACCGGCACGTTCTCGCCGTTCACCCGGCGCAGCACCGAGTCACCGCCGGTGCGCCCGGAACCCTCCGGGGGCGGATCCCACGGGTACGGCGGGAGCTGGCCGATCGCCTCGCCCGGGGTACGGCCGGTCAGCTCGCACCAGTGCCGGTTGACGTCAAGGACCCGGTGGTCCCGGTCGAGCACCAGCACGCCCTCGTTGATCGACTGCAGCAGCGTCTCGGTGAACTCCCGCCGCTCCTGCAACGCGTCCACAAGCTGCTGCTGCACCCGGTCGGAGACGTTCAGCTCGCGTACCAGCCGGGCCAGCACCACAAGCAGCGCGAGCGTGCCGAGCATCGCGGCGCCGGTGATCGCGGTCGCCGGCCGGTCCACACCCGCGTAGACGGCCGCGGTCGCCAGCAGGCCCGCCACCACCGGGAACAGCACCAGGGCGAACGCCAGGCGGCGGCCGACCGACGCGCCACGGCTGGTGCCGGAGAGCGCGGCGAGCGGGCCGCGCTGCGGGCGGGCGACGAGCAGGCCGAGGCAGAGCGCGAGCACGGCGAGCGCGGTGACCGGCGACATGACCGTGCCGGGCCCGGTGCCCTCCCGGTAGGCCTGCCCGAAGATCTGTGCCACAAGCGCGACCACGGCGATCGTGGCGGCGCCGAGTCCGAGCAGGTCGGCCGCGCCCGCCGCCTCCGCACCGAGGCCGCGCCGGTCAGCCGAGCGCCGGTCCGCGCCGGCTCGGCGGTCCCCACCACGCCGATCGCCACCGGCCCGGCGGGTGTCGCCCGCGGTGCCGCTGAGGATCGTGGGCGGTTCGGCGTCGGGGGCCGGGGTCGTACGCGGCGCGCGGGGCCGGGACCTGCGGTCGAGCGTGGCGAGCGCGAGCCCGACGAGGATCAGGGTGAGCGCGGTGGTGGTCGAGGTACGGCCGGGCGGCTCGTCGCGGATGCCGAGGAAGCTCAGCGCGGTCGCGCCCAGGCGCCCGGGCCCGAACAGCCGGGTGACAAGCGCGGTGACACCGGCCAGCGCGGTGACCAGGCCGAGCCCGCGGCCGACAAGCCGGGCCTGTGGGCGCACGTCGCTCGGGGCCAGCGCGACCAGCCCACAGCCGGCGGCGGCAAGCGCGACCGCGACGAGTGGCGCGGGGGTGCCCGGCCCGAAGAGCGCGCCGGCCGAGGTGCCGTCCCCCCAGGTGAGCAGCGTGACCATGCCGAGGGAGGCGACGGCGACGCCGGCACCGATAGCGAACGCGCCATGGAGTCGGCGCCCGTACTGCGGGATATCCACCGCCGAAAGCTCCTCATAAACGGACCAAAGGAGCCTATCAGGCAATTTGCCGCCGCCTACGGAAAACGCACCGAGCCCGGTCGGGCTCGGTGCGCTGGTGAGGTCGGTGGGCGGCTTACACGGTGCGGCTCGATCCGGACCAGACGAACCCGGCCTCGATCGAGACGCTGTTCGCGGTCTTGGCGATCTCGCCGGCCAGCCGGTTCGCGTGGTGGCCGCAGAACGAGAGCTCGCCGCCCCCGGAGAGGCGCACGCCCAGCTTCGCGGCCGCCCCGCAGCTGTCGCACAGCTCGGTGACGGTGTTGACGACTTCCACCTGAGTGGGGTTCAGCAGTGCGTTCATGGCGTTGGCCTCCTTGGTCGGTCGAACGATGCGTCGGCGCGGCCTTGTGGCCCGGACGAGGTCAACATCGGTCTCCGCTCCCCCCGTTTTAGCGCGGTACCCGCCTCCTAACCAACTCGCTACCCCCGGCAACCGCATTCGGGGGGTGCAATTGCGACGCACGCCACACCTTGTCCTTATACCCCCAGGTCAACGGCGCGAAAGACATACCCGTGCGGGGTCTTGCTTTTGTCCTTTACCCGCGCTACCGGAGCGCAACCCCGAGAGTCCCCGGCCGAGACCGCGGCCGCCGAATCTTATGGAGGTCGGCGGCCAGACGGGCTCCGGCAGAGGAAAGGGAGTTCATGACCGCCTTCCACCGCTCCGGCCGGCGTACCGCCGGTCTCGCCATCGCCTCCGCCACCGCCGCCGCGTTCGTCGCCCTGACCGGTGTGGGTGTGGCCCACGCCGCCCCGGCCACCGCCGCCGTCCTGCAGGACGGCGCGCCCGGCGCGATCAAGGACAGCTACATCGTGGTCCTGCGCGACTCGGCGGCCACCGGACGGTCCGCGAACACCGCGGGCGACCTGGCGAAGCGTTACGGCGGCACGGTCCGCAACTCGTTCACCTCGGCCGTCCGCGGCTTCTCCACCGAGATGTCCCGGTCCGCCGCACGGCGCCTCGCGGCCGACCCCGCGGTCAAGTACGTCGAGCAGGACCGCCGGGTCACGATCAGCGGCACGCAGACCAACCCGACCTGGGGCCTGGACCGCATCGACCAGCGCAACCTGCCGCTCAACTCGGCCTACTCCTCCCCCACCGCCTCGAACGTGACCGCGTACGTGCTTGACACCGGCGTACGGATCGCGCACAAGGACTTCGGCGGGCGCGCCCGGCACGGCTGGGACTTCGTCGACAACGACGCGGTCGCGGACGACTGCCAGGGTCACGGCACGCACGTCGCCGGCACGGTCGGGGGCGCCACCTACGGCGTCGCCAAGGACGTCAAGCTGGTCTCCGTCCGGGTCCTGGACTGCAACGGCAGCGGCAGCTACTCGCAGATCATCGCGGGTGTCGACTGGGTCACCCGGAACGCGGTGAAGCCGGCCGTGGCGAACATGAGCCTCGGCGGCTCCGCCTCGGCCGCGCTTGACGACGCGGTGCTGCGCTCGATCAACTCCGGTGTGACCTACGTGCTGGCCGCCGGCAACGAGAACAAGGACGCCTGCGCGTCCTCGCCGGCGCGACTCCCGGCCGCGATCACGGTCGGCGCCTCGGACGCCAACGACGCCCGCGCGTCGTTCTCCAACTACGGCACCTGCCTGGACCTCTTCGCGCCTGGCGTGAAGATCACCTCGGACGCCCGGTCCGGCGACACCGCCACCGCCACGATGAGCGGCACCTCGATGGCGTCGCCGCACGTGGCCGGCGCGGCCGCGCTGGTCCTGGCCTCGAACCCGCAGGCCACGCCGCAGCAGGTGCGGGACGCGCTGGTCACCGGCGCCACCCCCGGCAAGGTCACAGGTGTCAACGGCTCGCCGAACCGCCTGCTCTACACCGGCGAGGCCGGCACGCCGCTGGCCGTCACGCCGGTCTCCACCACCCCGGCGGCCGCGAACTGCAACCGGTTCGAATCGCTGACCGACGTGGCGCTGCCCGCGACCTCGAAGCTGGCGATCGCGAACTGCGGCGCGGCCGGCGCCACCGCCTCGAAGCAGAGCAGCGTGCAGGTGACCGTGCGCCAGGCCGTCCGCGGCGATCTGCGGCTCCAGCTCACCTCGCCGAACGGCAAGATCTGGAACCTGAGGATGCCGGCCGGCGCCGGTGACCTGCTCGCCACCTGGAACATCGACGGTTCGACAGCGCTGAAGAACGGCGCCTGGACGCTTACCGTCAAGGACGCGACCGGCCGGGCCGGCGTGCTCGACTCCTGGACCCTGACCGTCTGACCGATCTGCCCGCGGTAAGCCCCGTCGTCCCTTCCCGGGACGGCGGGGCTTTGCCGTTCCCCAGATAAACCAAAAAAACGGATATAACCTTATTATTCGTACGGTCGGAGGAGGGGTGCGATGTTGACGCTGGACCCGGAATCGCGGCCCACGGTGCTTGTCGTCGACGACGAGGTCGACCTCCGCGACATCATGCGCCGAATGCTTGAGCGCCGCGGATTCACCGCGCTCACCGCCGGCGACGCCCGGACCGCGATCGACACCTGCCGTGACCACGACGGCGACATCGACCTGCTGGTGACGGACCTCAGCATGCCCGAGGCCTCCGGGCGCGAGGTAGCGGAGCAGGCACTCGTGCTCCGCCCCGGCCTGCGCGTCATCTACGTCTCCGGGCTGCCCAAAGAGGTGGCCGTGGACAAGGGCATGGTCGGCGAGGACGCCCGGCTGCTCCAGAAGCCGTTCACCACAAGCGCGCTGATCGACGCGGTGAACGACGCCCTCCGCGGCGACGCCCCCGGCACCCCGCCCGCAGCCCCCGGCACCCCGCCCGCAGCCCCCGGCACCTCGCCCGCAGCCCCCGGCACCCCGCCCGCACCGCCTGTGGACGGCACGGCCCTCCCCGCGGGCCCGCCCGGCCTGTCCGACGACCCGCGCAAGGCGGACACCGTCCAGGACAAAGGCCGGCACGACGGCGCAGCCACCCGGGACGAGCGCCGGCACGGGAACGAGGACGCCAGTGGCGAGGGCCGGCACGAGGGCGCGCTCCAGAGCGCGCGCCGAGACGCGGTCGACGTCAGGCCTCGGCACAGCGCCGAGTAGCGCGCCTCCTTCTTGCGACGGACACCGGGCCTTGTGTCATGAAATATCGGAAATAAGAGCCCAATCCTCTCCGCGGTCGATCCGGGCATCCCGACACGATCAGCGAACCGGACCACTGCCGGTCTCGCTGGGCAACGCCAGGTCAGCCGCCCAGCGCCCGGCGACACCCCCACCAAGACAAACGACGCCGCCACCCGCCTTAGAGATCATTCAGTGGAACGAAAAGCATGGTCATCGGCGAAGTAGATCTACCTTTCGTACCACTGAATGATCCTTAAGGCGACGGCGAGATTGAGTGTGGTCCGAAACCCGCGGGAGCACGCGGATGGATCCAGCTCGCGCACTGATCTGATGGTGGGGCCGGCCCGGACCGGGCGATCCCGTCGCGATCGAGGCGGCTTGCGAGGCCGGGCTGCGGTAACGCGGGACAGACGGGAGCCACGTCGTGAGATGTGGGCGCTTGAAGCGGATTAATCGTTACCGCTCGGCAGAGTGCACCGAAGCTGCCCGGCGGCGTGTCAACCGAGGCCCGCGCGCGACTCGCCCACGCGACAACCGGCAAGGCAAGAGCTCGCCCCCACGCGGCAGCCGCGCCCGCGGCCGGGCGCAGCGTCGCAGACGGCGGCGAGGCAGGCCCGCGGCCCCACGCGGCAGCCGGCACGACAGGACCAGCCAGCGTCGCGCAAAACAGGACGAATCATCGACCTGCGGTCTAGGTAAGCAGAGCAAATGCGGGCGGGGAAAACGCGGAAGCCCCAGCCCGAGAAGGGGCCGGGGCTTCCGCGTAGGAGCGCGTCAGGTCCTGCTGTTGCCGTGCTTGTCGTTCCGGGGGATGCGCTCGGTGTCGGTGTCCGTCGCGGCCAGGTCGATCGTGGAGTCGGTGCTCACACCGCCGATGCCGCCCACGCCTTCGCCGGCACGCCGGGTGCCGCCGGTGACCGCTGCCGTCGCGGTGGACGCCCCGGTGTTCGCGCCGGCCGAGGCCGTGGCGCCGGTGTCCTCGTCGACGGTCTCCTCGGGTGCGGCGGCGCCGATCCGGCCGGCCGGCTGGGTGATCGGCTCGGAGCGCCGGTTGCGCATCAGCGCGGGGCTTGGCGAGAACGTCCCCTGGTTGCCGCGTGAGGCGGTGGCGCGGTCGCCCATGCCGGAGCCGGGACCGAGTGTGGGCCGGGTCAGGCTGTCGGAGAGCGTGCCGGCGGTGGTGATGCCCGGTTCGTTCTCGCCGTAGGTCTTGTTCAGGCCCACGTTCATGCCGGCGTTCGTGCCGGCCCGGCCCATTGTGGTGGCCAGCGGGATCCCGGACGCCTGGTGCGGGCTGAACCCGGCGTTCTCCATGAGCCGCTTGAAGCTTGTGAGGTCCGCCTTGAGACGGCGGCTCAGCGAGTCCTGGGCGTGCCGGTCGCTGGGCATCAGCGCGGCCACGTCCGCGTCCATCTGCGCGACGATCTGGGTGCGCTCGGCGGTCATCGGCCGGAGCGTGATGACCTCGGAGAACGCGGGCCCGTTCGTGGCGCGCCAGGCGACCAGCTCGTCCGGGCGGCACTCGGTGATCTGCGCGTCGAACTCGCGTCGCTCACCGTCCAGATCCATGATCCAGTGGGTCTTGGTGCTGGACAGCTGGGTGACTTCCTGGACCCCGCTCATGAACTGCGAATAGTTCTCGAAGTGCGACAACTGCTCGTAGACCGCATGCAGTGGCGCGCCCACCTCGATGGCCTGCTTCACCGTGCTCATCGATCCTCCAACGACTAGGAGATCTCCCGGCCCGGGCAGGGGGCCGGTTCACCCGAGCCTAGCCAGAAAAAGTGAGCAAAAGCCGCGAAAGCCAGAAAACGATCTACAGGCCGGCGACGTACTGCCAGCGTCCGACCTGGGCGGCATAACGGGCGTCGGAGGCGGCCGAAACCGTCACACCGGACTCGAGCAGGCGGCGCACAAGCGTCGCGGACGGAGTACGCCAGGCCTCGCTGACCTCGACCGTGGCGTGCGTGACGCGGCAGCCCTCGACCAGGTGGGTCAGCAGGTGCGCGTCGATCTCCTCCTCCACGATGCCGATCTGGTTGAGCAGGCTCAGCGGGCGGGAAAGGCGGGCCGGCGCATACCTGCTGGCCCGCTCGACACCGCGCACCGTCGCCTCGACCGCGCGCTCGATCACATCCGCGCGACGCACCGAACCGGCCGCCAGCAAGCCGCGGACCTGCTGCGGAGTCGCCGGGCCGGCCGCGAGCGGGAGGCGGCTCAGTGAGACCGTGATGGCATCCAGCCCACCCAGGTCCGGCGGCCAGGCCAGCCAGCCGTCCGCCCGGATGATCTCGATCTCCGCCGCGACCGAGAGCCGGATATCCGTGCGCTGCTGGGCGCGGCGGACCGAGTCGCCGTAGGCGGGCAACCAGGTGCTGTCCGGCCCGGCCTGATCCGCGAACGTCAGCGCCGTGAGGCCCGCCCGGTCCGCGGCCATCACGACCACGCCGACGCTGTCCCGCCCCGCGGAGAAGCCGGTGTGAACGTGCGCGTCAGCGCACAGGTCAAGCATCGGCGACGCCTCGACGGCGGCGGTGCGCTCTGCACTCACGGTGTGCTCCCTGCATCTCGCCCGGGGCGCCACTCACGCGGCGCCTTCGAGGGGCGACTCCCGCCCGAGATGACAATCGGCCCCGCACGGAGTGCCCGTGGGTATCACGCAGGTGCAGTCAGGTTTGTTCGGCTTGGGCTCTGTACTTATTCGCTCTACTTATGGTCGTCGCTTCGCTCCTCCAGGCTCGACGCCACGGCCTGCGGACGGCGGTGTCAGGCAGACGAAGAGCGTGTCTGACTGACACCGACGTTCCTCGGTCGTCCGCGCTCTGCTTATGGTCGTCGCTTCGCTCCTCCAGGCTCGACGCCACGGCCTGCGGACGGCGGTGTCAGGCAGACGAAAAGCGTGTCTGACTGACACCGACGTTCCTCGGTCGTCCGCGCCTCACGACGTGGTCGTTTTCCGCGCGGGTCGGGGGAAACTGCAGACTAAGAGCGAGCGGGTCGAGTGGGGCAGCCGGCGTCGAAAACACCTTGGGCGTCCGCGCCCCACGTGGGCGGTACAGCACCGCGGCCGTTCGGGGAAACCGCAGACGAAGAGCGAAGAGCACGCGCAAAACCCGGGGGTACGGCGTGGGCCGTACCCCCGGGTGGTGGGTGGGGTGGGGTTAGGAAATTTTGAAGCTGCTGACGAGGGCGCGGAGTTCTTCGGCGGTGCGGGCCACCTCTTGGCTGGCCTGGTTGGTTTGGTTGACGCCCTCCATCGAGTGGCCGCCGGCCTGGGAGACCTCGGAGATGCTGCCGGCGATGCGGCTGGCGCCGGCGGCGACCTCGGCGATGCTGCGGGACATCTCCTGGGTGGTGGCGGTCTGTTCCTCGACGGCGCTCGCGATTGTGGTCTGGTAGTCGTTGATCTTTGCGATGACCTCGCTGATCCGGTTGATCACCTCGACCGCGCTGCCGGTGTCCGACTGGATCGCGGCGACGCGGGACGAGATGTCCTCGGTGGCGCGGGCGGTCTCCTGGGCCAGGTCCTTGACCTCGGACGCCACGACCGCGAAGCCCTTTCCCGCGTCGCCGGCGCGCGCGGCCTCGATCGTCGCGTTCAGCGCAAGCAGGTTGGTCTGCTCCGCGATCGAGGTGATCAGCTTGATCACGTTGCCGATCTCGGCGCTTGACTCGCCGAGCCGCTCGATGCTCTGGGTGGCGAGCGCGGCCTCGCTGACGGCCTGCCCGGCGATCTGCGCGGCCTCGTTCGTGTTCTGCGAGATCTCCCGGATGGACAGGCCCATCTCCTCGCCGCCGGCCGCCACGGTCTGCACGTTGCGGGAGATCTCCTCGGCCTCGGCGGAGGCGGCGGAGGTCTGCCCATTGGTCTCCTCCGCCGCGTGGGCGATCTCGGCGCTCGTGGCGGAGAGTTCGGTGGCGGCGCCGGCAAGCGTGTTCGCGTTGGCGGCCATCGCCTCCATCGCCTGCCGCATCCGGTCCACCGCGTGGTCCAGGCCCTGGGCCATCCGGCCCAGCTCGTCGTGCGAGTCGATGCCGGTACGGACCGTCAGATCGCCGGTGGCAAGTGCGTCGACCACCTCGCCGACCCGGCGGACCGGCGCGAGGATCGACCGGACCAGGGGGATCGCGAAGCCGACAAGCGCGGCGATGCCGATCCCGGCGACAAGCAGCATCCACAGGCGGGCCGAGGCGGTGGTCGCCGCCATGTTGGCCTGTTCCTGTTCGATCGCGGCGTCGAGCTTTTCGTGGATCGCGCCGATCGCGTCGTCGACCACGTGGTTCTGGTCGGCGATCGAGTCGTACTGGTCGCGGACGCTGGCCGGGTCCTGCACCGCCCTGGTCACGAAGTCGACGCTGAAGTCGTTGAAGCCCTTGACGCTGTCCTCGAGCGCCTTGATGTCGTCGTCGATGTCGCCCGGCAGGCTGAACGCCTTCGCGGCGTCGAACGCCTCCAGAGCGGAATCCACGTCGTCTGCCACGTCCTGGGTGGTGTCGGCCCCGCCGAACGCGCGGTAGTCGTCCACCTTCAGCTCGCTCTCCCGGGTGTCCAGGTGGTTGAGCGCCGCCTTGGTCATGGCGAACGCGTACACCGTGTCGCCCTGATTGGCCAGCCTCCCCTGGGACCACATGCCGATGCCGGTGACGCAGGCCGCGACCACCACCCCGGAAACCACGATGACGGAGAGGCGCTTCCCGACTCCCACATCTGCCAGACCAGCCACAGGGACCTCCTAGACGAGGGCGGGCACCGAGGGTGCGGCTCCGCACACATGGGCCCGATCGGCGGTGTGGCGTCCGTCATGAGCCAATCAACCGCCTTCGTCGGCGAATCCGGCGGTTTAGAACGATTTCCCGGTGGCGGCGGCGGCTCACCACGGGTGTCGGCCGGGTGCGAACCGCCCGCAACCCGCCCGCACTTCCGGAGCACCGGACCGGCAGCCTGCGCGCTGGAGTCTCCTTCCGTGCCCTTACCGACCGGTGAGGGCGGGAGGAGGGGTCTTGCCCGCGAAACACCAGCCCGTCACGCGCCACCGCCGTCGCGCCTCGGCCGCCGTCATCGCCGGACTCGGACTGCTGGCCGGTGGCCTCGCCGCCGTGACCGCGAGCCCCGCTGAGGCGGCCGCCGCGGTGTCCGGCACGGTAAGCACCGGTGGGCTCGTGCTCAACGTGCGCAAGACGGCCCGGACCGGAGCCAAGCGGGTCACGACGCTCAAGGAGGGCGCCAAGGTCACGATCACCTGCCAGGTCAAGGGCAATCCCGTCACGGGTACGGTCCGGAGCACCGACGTCTGGGACCTGCTCACGAGCGGCGGCTAC
Organism: Catenuloplanes sp. NPDC051500; assembly: GCF_044454585.1. Taxonomy (NCBI): domain Bacteria; kingdom Bacillati; phylum Actinomycetota; class Actinomycetes; order Micromonosporales; family Micromonosporaceae; genus Catenuloplanes; species Catenuloplanes sp. NPDC051500. Next base: position 248,645 of record NZ_JBITDX010000005.1, on the reverse strand, counting down.
GTCTCCGACGCCTACATCAAGCGGCCGGCCACTCCGCTGCCGGTCTGTGACCCGCCGAAGCCGAAGGCGAGTCCGACCACGCCGCCGGCCGTGAACACCACCGCCTGGGTGCTGCCGGTGCCGGCCGTGATGAACAGCGGCTTCCGCACACCCGACCGCCCGGATCACAACGGGATGGACCTGGCGATCGCCCGGGAGACCCCGATCAAGGCCGCGCACGCCGGCGTGGTGATGCGCGCGTTCTGCAACGTGTCCATCGGCACCTGCGACACCGACGGCGGCCTGAACGTGATCGGCTGCGGCTGGTCGCTTGAGATCCGCGCCGACGACGGCGTCACCACCCGCTACTGCCACATGCTGCGCCGCCCGAGCGTGGTCCCGGGTCAGGTCGTGGCCGCGGGCGACCTGGTCGGGTTCGTCGGCACGTCCGGGCACTCCACCGGCCCGCACCTGCACTTCGAGATCCACACCGCGTACCCGGCGACGATCGAGAACGCGATCGACCCGTTCCCGTACCTGACGGAGAAGGGGGTCGCGGTCCGCTGATCCCCCGGGCACGGTGAAGGGCCGGCCGCCAGACGGCGACCGGCCCTTCACACGACGTCAGAGCTCAGTCCGGCTTGCGCAGCGCTCCGGCGAGCGCCTCCACCGCACTGTCCGCCGGGGATGCGGCCTCGCGGTTCACGGCCTGCAGCTCCCGGTAGATCTCCTCACGGTGCACCTGGACGGTGCGCGGGGCGCGGATTCCCAGCCGGATCACCTCGCCCCGCACCTCAAGCACGGTGATGACGATGTCGTCGCCGACCATCACGCTCTCTCCGGAGCGCCGAGTCAAAACGAGCATGCGACTTTCCCTCCATGGTGGGACGCATTGACGGCGGCGACTCAGCCTGCGACGGCGAGCTCCGCGCGTACCGGCAGGCCGGACCCGCTGAGCACAGTCTGCATGCCCTTGCGGTTGCCCCGGTCGATGACGATCGGGGCGAGCAGGTTCGCGGTGGCGTGTGCGGCAGTGTCGCCGGCCGTCACCACGAGCAGGACCAGCAGATCCTCCGGCCGTGGGGAGCCGAGCAACTCCGCGGCCTCGTCGTCGATCTCCGGCGCGTAGTCCGGGAAGAACGGCGCGGGCGGCATGACAAGGAAACGGAGCTCGGCGTTGTCCACCGCCCGGAGCGAGTAGAGGAGCCCGTTCTCGTCCAGCCGGACAAGGACGAACTGCCGGTTCTCCGGAAAACCGGGCATCGGTGAGATCAGGTCGATGACTGGCAGATCCAGCAGGTCTGCGTTCACATCGTGCTGCTCGATCGTTCGCGCGGTCATGGCTTCCCTCGGCCTTCTCAGTGGGTGTGAAGTCTGCGGCTAGCGCAGGAAATCCATCAGCGAGGGCTGGATCACCTTGGCGGTCGCCTGGAGCGCCGCCTGGTACGCCGTCTGCTGCAACTGCATCTGCATGATGGTGTTCGGCAGATCGATGTCCTCGATCTCCGAGAGCTGGCTCTTGACGTTGAGCAACCGGTCGTCGGCCGCGGTGCGGCTGGTCTCGATGCGGTTCGTTCGGGCACCGACGTCGGCACGATTTGTCTTGATCGTACCAATCGCGACGTCGAGATTCTGGAGATCGGAATCAAGACCGGAGGTGGATCCGCTGCGCAGGTTGGCCGAGATCGACTCCAGCACTGTGAAGAGCTGCGTGCTGGAACCGTTGGCACCGAAGATGTCCACGCCGCTCGCGTCCACCCGCACCTTGGAGGCGTCGCCGACCGTGCGCATCACGGCGCCGCTGTCGCCTGTGTACTGGCCGTTCGCGTCGAACGCGCGCTCACCTGTGGTGGTGCCGCCGAAGACCGGCCGGTCCAGGTATTTGGTGTTGGCCACGCCGATCAGCGACTTCCGCAGGTTGTCGACCTCGACCGCGATCGCCTCCCGGGCGTCGCCGGTGCTGGCCGTGCCGGCGGACATGCCCTGCAGCACCAGCTCGCGGACCTTCATGGTCTGGTTGCCGGCGCCCTCAAGCGCGGTGTCGATGACGCCGAGCCAGCCCAGCCCGTCCGAGGCGTTGCGGGAGAACTGCTGCACCGCACGGGACTCGCCGCGCAGTTGAAGCGCGGAGACGGTCCCGGTCGGCGAGTCGGACGGGCGGCTGAGCTGCTTGCCGCTGGAGAGCTGCTCCTGGATGTTGCCGACCCGGGTGAGGTTCCCCTGCAGGTTCGCCAGGACCCGGTTCGTGATCGCGCCGTCGGTGACCCGGATTTGCATCGCCATGGGCTGCTGCCTCTCTACGCGGCCATGCGGTTGATAAGCACGTCGAGCATCTCGTCGACCGCGGTGAGCACTCGGGACGCGGCCTCGTACCCACGCTGGTACGTGATCAGCTGGGTCATCTCCTCGTCCAGGTTGACGCCGGCGTAGGACTCCCGCGCCGCGTCCGTGTCCTGGGTGACCACCGACTGGATCGCGTGGCGGCGGTCGACCGACTGCGCCTCGACGCCGAGGTTGGCGATCAGCACCGCGTAGGTGTCGTCCGGGCCGCCGGGCGTGGTGGCCAGGTCGGCAAGCGCGTCCGCGTTCGCGGCGTCGTAGGTGCCGGCCGTCGAGGAGGCGGCCACGAAGGCGGGGTCGTCGAACGCCACCTTGATCGACTCGGCGGTGCTGCCGGAGAAGAAGTCCCGGCCGGAGCCGCCGTCCAGGCCGTACCCGGCGGCGTGGATCGTGTTGACAGTGGTGGCGAGCTTGGCGGCGACCGCGTCCAGCTGGCCGGAGTACTTCGGGATGGTGGTGGTAAGCGTGTCCTGGATCGCGCCCAGCGTGCCGCCGATCTGCGCCGGGGTGTTGGAGTCGGCCCAGCGCACTGTCACGCCGTTGCCGGCCGGGTCCGCGGTCTGGTTCTGCAGCCGGTCCGCGCCGGTCACCCGGATCTCCCGGGCGGTCACGCCCTGCACCAGGCCGGAGCCGCCGAGGTAGACCGCGGCCGTGCCGTCGGCCTGGATCGACGCGGTGGCGCCGGTCAGCTCGGAGAGCTTCATCAGCTGCAGGTCACGCTGGTCGGCCATCTCGTTGACCGGCAGGCCGGCCGCGGTGGCGCGCTGGATCGTGGTGTTCAGCTGGGCGATGTTCTTCGCCATCGTGTTCACCTCGGTGGCAAGCGCGTCCGCCTGGTCACGGTTGGCCTTCCACTGCGCGCCGAGGCTGTTGAAGGCCGCGTGGATGCCGTCGGTGACCGTGTTGCCCTGCTGGATGAGCGCGGTCCGGATCGCCGGGTCGTCGGGGTTGTTCGCCACGTCCGCGAACGTGCCCCACAGCTCGCTCATCTGGTGCTTCAGCGCGGTGTCGCTCGGCTCCGCGAACGTGTTCTCGATCGTGACGAACTGCGCCTTCTGGTTGTTCAGGTACGAGACGTTCGCCCGCTCCTCGCGCCCGCGCCCCTCCAGGAAGTCGTCCCGGGTACGGCGGATGTCGGAGATGGAGACGCCGTTGCCGACACCGTCCGACGTCGACCACATGGTCGGCGAGATGTTCCCGCTCGCGGACGTCATCTGCACCCGCTGGCGCGTGTATCCCTCGGTGTTCGCGTTCGCGATGTTCTGCCCGGTGACGTCCAGGGCGCGGCGCTGCGCGTAGAGCGAGCTGAGCGCGGTGGTGATGCCGGAGAACGTACTGCTCATCAGATCGCCTCATCCACTAGGCGGGCTCGGTGGCCGGCTGACACGGTCTGCCCCTTGGGGCCGTACGTTTCGACGGAACCGGCGATGATCATCATCGTTTCCCGCGCCGCACGCTGCCCGGCGGAGAGCAGATCGCGGTTGGTGGCGGCAAGACTGCTGATCTCGGCGGTCAGCGTCAGAAATGACTTACGGTGTTCATGGAGGAGGTCGCTCCACGGGATCGCCGCCGCATCCGCGATCTCACCGAGGCTGGCCTCGGCCGAGAGCCCGAGTTCGACCGCGGCGGCCTGGGCGTGGGCGGCGCGGATGACCTCGGTCTCGCGCATCTGCTCCAGGACCATCTCGACCTCGCGGGTCGCGTGCGCCAGCCAGCGGGACCGGCCGGAGGCGAGCAGCACCTGCTCCTCTTCGAGCTTGAAGAGGAGGAGCTCCATCAGCTCCCGGGTCCGCCACAGGACGCTGGACAGTTCGATCAAGCTCACGAGCGCCTCCGCCTGCCGGACGATGTCCTGTCCCTGTTCCCCTGTTCGTCCTTGCAGGTCGGCAGCCTGAGACCGGCCTTAAGAGGTTTCGACCTGAGGATTCCGGCCTCGATGCAACCAAATGGCAACCGTAAGTAACGGACACAGCACCCTCGGTAACAGAAGGTTTCTCTTGTTCACGGTGAACAGCCCGCTCAAGTGGGCCAACGCCTGAGGGGGAAACACATGACCGCCGTCGCCGTAGCCACCGCTGCGAATGTCGCTACCGCCCACGAGCAGGAACTTCTTATCCGGGAACACATCCCGCTCGTCGGCCACCTGGTCCGCGACATGCTGAGCCGGGTGCCCTCGCACGTCAATCGCGACGATCTGACCTCAGCCGGCCTCGCCGCGCTGGTCACGGCCGCCCGCGGGTTCGACCCGTCGCGCGGCATCCCGTTCGCCCGGTTCGCCGCCACCCGTGTCCGCGGGGCGCTCCTCGACGAGCTGCGGCACCTGGACTGGGCGTCCCGATCCGTGCGATCCAGGGCCCGCAAGACCGACACCGCCCGGCAGGAACTGACCGCCACGCTCGGCCGTACCCCGTCCCAGCAGGAACTGGCCGGGTTCCTCGGCATCGCGGTGGACGAGCTGAAGGAGGTGGAGGACGACGTACAGCGCGCGGTGGTGCTCAGCCTCCAAGGCTTCACCACAGGCGCGGCGGAGGACATGGTCACCGAGCGGACCGCCGGCCCGGAAGACCTGCTGCTGCACCGGGAGCGGATCGGCTACCTGCACGACGCGATCGCGGCGCTGCCGGACCGGCTCCGCACCGTGGTCAACGGCTACTTCATGCAGGAGCGGCCGATGGCGACAATCGCCGCGGAACTCGGCGTGACCGAGTCCCGCGTCTCCCAGCTGCGCGCGGAGGCGCTCACGCTGCTCCGGGACGGGCTCAACACGCACCTCGACCCGGAGCTGATGGAGCGCAAGGACAAGAAGGACGGGTGCGTGGCCCGCCGGCGCGCCTCCTACTACCAGGAGGTCGGCTCGCTGGGGAACCTGCACACCCGGCTCGCCTTCACCGATCAGCACGGCGTGCCGATCGCGATAGCCGCGTAGTTCGTCCTCAGACCGGTTCCGGCGTCGTCGATCCCGCATCGGCGGCGCCGGTCCCTACCCCGTCCCACGACGGCGGTCCCGGTAAGTCAGAAAACCTCTCGCGAAATCTCAAGAGCAGGGCCGATGCGCCGAATAGTCATGGCGTACGGCGCACGGATGCGCCGGACAAGGGCCCGATCTCAAGGAGGAAATTCTCATGGGTCTTCGTATCAACCAGAACATTGCCGCGCAGAACGCCTACCGGAACCTGTCGGTCACCGACGGGCAGATGGCGAAGTCGCTGGAGAAGCTGTCCAGTGGTTTCCGGATCAACCGGGCGGCTGACGACGCGGCTGGTCTGAGCATCAGCGAGGGCCTGCGCGCCCAGACCGGTGGCCTCAAGGTCGCCGTTCGCAACGCGCAGGACGGCATCAGCGTCGTGCAGACCGCTGAAGGTGCGCTCACCGAGGTGCACAGCATTCTTCAGCGTATGCGTGACCTGTCCGTGCAGGCGTCGTCCTCCGGTTCCAACGACACGGACGCTCGTACCGCGAGCGACACCGAGTTCAAGGAGCTGGGCAAGGAGCTGGACCGGATCGCGAACACCACCAAGTTCGGGTCCCAGAAGCTGCTTGACGGTGCTTACTCGGGCGACTTCCAGGTGGACTGGAAGGACGTCACCGCTACGGGTGGCAAGTTCACCGTCGCGATCACCCAGGCCATGGACTCCACCAGCCTGGGTGTCGACGCCATCGACCTCGTTGCGGCCGGCGGCGCCGACTCGGCGATCGACCTGATCGACACCGCGATCAAGGACGTGTCCACCACCCGGGCGACGCTCGGTGCTTACCAGAACCGCCTCGAGCACACGATCAACAACCTGAACGTGTCGGTCGAGAACCTGTCGGCGTCGGAGTCGCGTATCCGTGACACCGACATGGCCCAGGAGATGGTCTCGTTCACGCGGGCCCAGATCCTGTCGCAGGCCGGTACTTCCATGCTGGCCCAGGCGAACCAGGCCCCGCAGGGCGTTCTGTCGCTGCTGCGCTAAGTCGCACTACAACTTCATCAACTGAATACCGCACCACACAATCGAATAGGCGGGGGTGGCTGGCAGACGGCGCCGGCCACCCTCGTCCCATGAGGCTTTACCCGCACGTCGGAGGGACTCACCGTGACCACGAGCGTCAGCGGCCTTGTCAGCGGCCTGGACACCCAGACGATCGTCTCGCAGCTCATGCAGGTCGAGGCGGCCGGTCAGACCCGGCTGAAGAGCAAGGTCACCAACGAAGAGAAGTCGGTCACGGCGTATCAGTCCGTGAACTCCAAGCTGGCCGCGGCAAGTACCGCGGCGGGCGACCTGGGCAAGCTCTCCACCTGGCGCTCGGCCAAGGCGACGTCCACGAGCAGCACCGTCAACGCGGTCACCACGAACAGCAACACCACCCAGACCGGCGCGGTCACCTTCGACGTGGTGTCGCTGGCCAAGGCACAGGTCACCACCACGCGCGCCGCGAGCACCGGGGACGCCACCAACCAGTCAGTCGTCTCGATCGCCAAGGGCGACGGCACCACCGCGGACATCGACATCTCCGCGGACCGCTCGCTCGCCGGCATCGCCAGCGCGATCAACGACGCGGCCTTCGGCATCAAGGCCACAGTCGTCGAACTCAACGACGGCAGCGGCCAGAGCGTCCTGCAGATGAGCTCGACCAAGGCGGGGCTGAGCAACGGCTTCACCATCAACGGCGGCTTCGACGGCGACGTGAAGACGCCGACCGCGGCGTCCGACGCGAAGCTGCAGGTCGGCGGCGCGGACGCGGACGGCGGCTACAGCGTCACAAGCAGCAGCAACACGTTCAGCGGGTTGATCACCGGCACGTCGATCACGGTCACCAAGGAGGGCGAGACCGGCGTCACCGTCGACGTCTCCGCGGACACCTCGGCGATCACCGCCAAGATGAAGGCGCTCGTCGACACCGTGAACAGCGCGCTGTCCGAGATCGGCAAGCAGACCAGCTACAACCCGGGTAACAAGACCTCGGCCCCGCTCAGCGGCGACTTCTCGGTGCGGCAGATCAGCCAGAGGATGCTCAGCACGGTAAGCAACGGGCTGGACAACTTCGGCAGCCTCTCCAAGATGGGCATCTCGCTCACCCGGGACGGCACGCTCTCCTTCGACGAGACCAAGTTCGCGTCGACCTACACCGCGGACCCCGAGGCGATCAAGACCGCGGCGACCGCGTTCGGCACCAAGGTCAAGGACCTCTCGGAGGCGTCGCAGGCCCAGATCACCGACGTGGTCAACGGCCGCAAGTCGCTTATCGACACGATGAACGACCAGATCAGCAACTGGGACATCCGGCTCGCCACCCGCAAGGACTCGCTGACCCGGCAGTTCTCCGCAATGGAGACGTCGCTGAGCAGCATGAAGAACCAGTCCAACTGGCTGGCCGGCCAGCTCGCCAACCTGTAGGGGGACGACCCGAGATGACCAGCCCAGCCCTGCGCAACCGCTATCTGAACGACTCCATCGCCACCGCCTCACCCGGGCGTCTGCTGGTGATGCTCTACGACCGCCTGGTGCTCGACATGGCGCAGGGCGAGGAGGCGCTGCGGGCCGGCGACCGGACCACCGGCGCGGACCGGCTGATGCACGCGCAGGAGATCATCATCGAGCTGCGGTCGACGCTCGACATGGAGGTCTGGTCCGGCGCGGCCGGCCTCGCCGCGCTGTACGCCTACTGGCTGAGCGAACTGATCGGCGCGAACGTGACAGGCGACGCCGAACGGGCCCGGCTGGTCCGGGAGCAGATCGAACCGGTGCGCGACGCGTGGCGGGAGGCGGCCGCCCAGCCCGCGGCCCACTGAAACGCCATGAACACCCCACACGGTACGGATGAGGACTGGCGGTCGGCGTGGACCCAGGCGCTGGACCGCCTGGAGCTCGACGTCACCGCGGTGGAGACGCTGCTCGCGGACGTCCACCGGTTCGACGACACGCCGGTGACCGACCCCTGGTCACCGCCGGAGGGCATCGGCCCGCTGCCACTTGACCTTCGGCCGCGCGCGGACGGAATCCTCAAACGGCAGACCGTGGCCGCGCAGCAGCTCGCCCAGGCGCTGATCGGCACCCGCCGGCAGGTCGCGGCCGTGTCAAAGGTCGAGACGCGGGACTCCGCGCCGTCCCGCCCGGCCTACCTGGACTGCGCCATGTGATTGAGGCGCCTCAGCACCCGTACCCCCGCGTGCTCCTGATCGTGCTTTTGTCCCGCGGACCTGCGGTTTGGGTCCGTGGGACTCGTTTCTTGACAACTCGACAGCGAAATTTCTCAGCTTCGCACCCGGACGGCTACCGACGGGGCCTCAAGCGCGCCCTCCCCCGGCCGATGAGAAGGGCACGAGCACGGAGCGCTCAGCGAAACGCCCACGGATCGGGCGGCCACGCAAGGGAAGGAGGTGACGCCGTGTTCGACGACGTCACATCATCCGCGCTCCGCATCGCCGTGAACGGGCTGTCCGCCCGCCAGAAGGCGGTCGCGAACAACATCGCCAACATCGAGACGCCGGGGTACCACGCCCAGAAGGTCAAGTTCGAGGAGGCGCTGTCCCAGGCGGTCGAGTCGGGCCGGCCGGCCCGCGTCGCGCCGTCTGTGGACCGCTCGCTCGAGCCGACCCGGCTGAACGGCAGCAACGTCAACCTCGACGAGGAGACGCTGTCGCACGTCGACACGTCCATGCGGTACCAGCTCACGCTGCGCGCGCTGGACAGCAAGTACGGCCTGATCAGCACAGTCCTGAAGGGCTGAGGGGGACTCGGATGAGCACATTCAACGCGATCGGCATCGCCAGCACCGGCGTCACGGTGTACCGCAAGTGGCTTGACGCGGTGTCGGACAACGTCGCGAACATGAACACGGTCAAGCGCACGTCGGAGGCCGCGTTCCAGGAGCGGTACATCATCGCGCAGGAGGCCGGCGACGGCAACGGCGTGCAGGTCGGCGGCGCCGCGTTCGGAAGTGCCGAGGGCCGGCTGGTCCACGACCCGAGCAACCCGCTCGCCGACTCCGAGGGCTACGTACGCATGCCCGACATCGACCTGGGCTCCCAGATGGGCCAGCTGGTCATGGCGCAGCGCGGCTACCAGGCCAACCTGTCGGTCGTCGAACGCGCCAAGGACTCCTACTCCGCCGCCATCCAGCTTGGGAAGGGCCAATGACTTCTCCTGTCTCGGGCGTCGCCGGCATCGGTGCCGCGCTGCCCATCGCTCCCGTCGCGCCGACCTCGACCCCCGCGGTCACCGGCCCGAACGAATCCTTCGCCACCATGCTCTCGGACGGCCTGGAGAACCTTCAGAAGGTGCAGGGCCGCGCCGATGAGCTGGCTGTCCAAGCCGCCAACGGCACTCTGTCGGATCCCGCCGCCTACACGATGGCCAGCACCGAAGCGGCGCTGGCGACCCAACTCACCGTGGCAGTTCGGAACAAGGCTGTTGAGGCCTTCACAGAGATCATGAGGATGCAGGCTTAATGCAGACAAACCGGCTTCCGGCGCCCGTCCGCCGCCTGACCGACTCGTTCGCCTCCTTCACCACCGGCCAGAAGGCCGTCACGATCTTCGCGGTCCTCGCGCTCGCCATCGGCGGTTACTTCTTCGCCACCTGGGCCGCGCAGCCCTCGTACGCGATGTTGTTCAACAACCTCTCCGGCGAGGACGCGAGCGGGATCGTCGAGAAGCTCGATGCTGATGGAGTGTCCTACGAGTTGGCCGACGGCGGCGCGACGATCCGGGTCCCGCAGGATCAGGTCTACGACCTGCGGATCCAGATGAGTGGCGAAGGACTGCCGGCCAACTCCGACTCGGGGTACGCGCTGCTGGACAAGCAGGGCATCACCACCTCGGAGTTCATGCAGCACGTCGGCTACCAGCGGGCGCTCGAGGGCGAGCTGAACAAGACCATCACCTCGATCGACGGCGTACAGGCCGCGACCGTGCACCTGGCGATCCCGCAGAAGGACGTCTTCTCGGACGACGCCGAGAAGCCGACCGCGTCGGTCCTGATCGCCGCGAAGGGCAACTCGCCGCTGAACAGCCAGCAGGTCCAGTCCGTCGTCCACCTGGTCGCCTCGAGCGTCGACGGCCTGGAGCCGACCGCCGTGACCGTGGCCGACTCGTCCGGCAAGGTGCTCTCCGCGGGCGACGGCAGCTCGGTGGGCGCGGGCAGCGGCGACGCCGACCAGAAGACCACCGCGTTCCAGACCTCGATGAACGGCAAGATCCAGGCGATGCTGGACAAGGTGCTCGGCCCGGGCAACTCGACCGTCACCACCACCGCGGACCTGGACTTCGACAACACCGAGACGAAGACCACCAAGTACAGCTACGACCCGACGGTGCCGGCGCTCTCCGAGACGAGCAGCCGGGAGACGTACTCGAACGGCGCGAACACCGCGGCAGGTGTGCTCGGCCCGGACAACATCCAGGTGCCGAACGGCAACGCGAACAGCTCCAACGGTGCGTACGAGTCCACCGACACCAGCAAGAACAACGCGGTCAACAAGACCGAGGAGGTCCGGAAGGCCTCCGGCGGCGCCATCCGCAAACTGACAATGGGCGTCGTGATCAACAGCAAGGTCGCCGGCGGCATGGACACGGCCGAGGTGGAGAAGCTCGTCGCGTCCGCGGCAGGCATCGACACCACCCGCGGCGACTCGCTCGCGGTCTCCGCCATGCCGTTCGACACCTCCGCCGCCGAGGCCGCCACCGCGTCGCTGACCCAGGCCACCAACGCGGAGAAGCAGGCCACCTACCTCTCGCTCGCCAAGACCGGCGCGGTGGTGCTGATCCTGCTCATCCTGATGTTCATCGCGTGGCGCGCCGGCCGCCGGGCCCGCCGCCAGCGGCTGACCGAGGAGGAGCTGGCCCGGCTGACCGCCGAGGAGGAGGCCGACCGGGCCCGCCGCGCCTCGATGTCCACCCAGGTGGAGATCGAGCGGGCGAACGACCAGCACGCCGAGGACCGCGCGACACGCCAGAAGGAGATCGAGCGCCTGGTCGACGACCAGCCGGACGAGGTCGCGCAGATGCTGCGCGGCTGGATGTCGGAGCGCCGCTAGGACAGAACAGGCCCGGCCGGGGACTCCCGGCCGGGCCTGCCGCATTTCGCAGAACAGGGGGTGCCGCCGGTGGCAAGCGGAACGATGACCGGCCTGCGCAAGGCCGCCGTGATGCTGGTCCAGATGGACAAGGAGCGCTCCGCCAAACTGCTGGCCCAGCTCAAGGAGAGCGAGGTCGAGGAGCTCTCCGCGGAGATCGCCCGGCTGGGCCGCGTCGAGTCAGAGACCGCCGACACCGTGATGGACGAGTTCCACGCCCAGATCACGGTGCGGCACGCCGGCCAGGGCGGGCTGGAGTACGCCCGCGAGCTGCTGGAGGCGTCGCTCGGGCCGGAACGCGCCTCGATGATCCTGGACCGGCTGAACGCGTCAATGACTGACATGCCGTTCAACTTCCTCAGCCACGCCGACCCCCGGCAGGTCCTCTCCTTCCTGCAGCACGAGCATCCGCAGACGATCGCGCTGGTCCTGGCGCACCTGCCGTCCACGCTCGCCTCGCAGATCCTCTCCGGCCTGGACGCGAACGCGCAGTCGGACGTGGCGCACCGGATCGCCAAGATGGACCGCACCTCCCCAGAGGTCATCCGGCAGGTCGAGATCGCGTTCGAACGCAAGCTCAGCACCGTGCTGCAGCCGTCCGAACTCTCCACGGTCGGCGGCCTGCAACCCCTGGTGGACATCATCAACCGCTCGGACCGCGGTTCGGAACGGCTGATCCTGGAGGGCCTGGAGGGCCGCGACCCGGAGCTGGCCGAGGAGATCCGGCGCCGGATGTTCATGTTCGAGGACATCAAGACGCTCGACGACCGCGCCATCCAGCTCATCCTGCGCCAGGTCGAGTCGAACGACCTGGCCACCGCGCTCAAGGGCGTCGCCGCGGAGGTCCGCGACAAGGTCGTGCGCAACCTCTCCGAACGCGCCCGGGAGAACCTGCTCGAAGAGATCGACCTGCTCGGCCCGGTCCGGCTGCGGATGGTCGAGGAGGCGCAGACCAAGATCGTCCAGGTGATCCGGGCGCTCGAGGACTCCGGCCAGATCGAGATCCAGCGCGGCGGGGGTGACGCGGAGGATGAGCTCATCGCCTGATCCGGTCATCCGGGCCGCGGACGCCGGGCACGTCTCGGCCGCGCGGTTCGACATCGACCTGCGCCACGAGGTGCCGGTACCGCACGAGGCGGTGGAGCGGGCCCGGACCGCGGGCCGCACCGCCGGCTACGCGGAGGGCTGGGCCCAGGGCCAGCAGGCCGCCGCGGTCGCCGCGCACGCGGCCCGCGACCAGGCCGAGGCCGCGCACCGTGCGTTCGAGGCGAAACGGCAGGCCGCGCTCGACTCGGTGCTTGCCGCGGTCGGCCAGGCGGTGGCCCGGCTGGACGCCCGGATCGTGCCCACGCTCAACGACCTCCAGGAGACCGTCCTGGCCGGTGCGCTTGAGCTGGCCGAGGCGGTGATCGGCCGGGAGCTGGAGCTCGCGCAGAACGGCGGCCTGGACGCGATCCACCGCGCGCTGGCGATGGCGCCCCCGACCGGAGACGTGCGGGTCAGACTGCACCCGAATGACTACCGAAACCTGCTGACCACCGATACCGGCGGCGAGTTCACTTATCAGGGCCGGATGATCCGGATGCAGCCGGACCCGGGCCTGCGACCGGGCGACGCGGTCGCCGAGTGCGGCCCCACGACGATCGACGCCACGATCGACGCCGCGATGGCCCGAGTGAGGGAGGTGCTGGACCTGTGAGCAGCCCCGCTCTGCGCAACCGGCTCAGCTCCGCGGTCCGCGCGGCCCGCCCGATGGCGGTCGGCGAGGTCACCGGTGCGGTCGGCCTCCGCGTCACGGTCAGCGGCCTCGGCGCCCGCGTCGGCGACCTGCTGCAGATCGGCGGCGACCGCGAGCCGATCCTGGCCGAGGTGGTCGCACTTGACGGCGAGCGGCTCAGCTGCCTGCCGCTCGGCCCGATCACCGGCATCGGCACCGGCGCCCCGGTGGTGAACACCGGCGCCCCGCTGCAGGTACCGGTCGGCCCGGACCTGCGCGGCCGGGTGCTCGACGGCCTGGGCCGGCCGATGGACGGCGGCCCGCCGCTGCGCGGTGAGCGGGTGAGCATCGACGCGGTCCCGCCGTCCGCGCTGGCCCGGCAGACGGTGGAGAAGCCGATGCCGCTCGGCGTCCGCGTGCTTGACACCCTGGTTCCGCTCGGCCGCGGCCAGCGGATGGGCATCTTCGCCGGGTCAGGCGTCGGCAAGTCCTCGCTGATGAGCATGATCACCCGCGGCTGCGACTGCGAGATCGCGGTGATCGGCCTGATCGGCGAGCGTGGCCGCGAGGTACGTGAGTTCCTGGAGCGCGACCTGGGACCGGAAGGGCTCGCCCGGTCCGTGGTGGTGATCGCCACCGGTGACCAGCCGCCGCTGGTCCGGCTGCGGGCCGCGTTCGTGGCGACCCGGATGGCCGAGTGGTTCCGTGACCAGGGCAACGACGTGCTGCTGATGATGGACAGCGTCACCCGTACCGCGATGGCCCAGCGTGAGGTCGGCCTGTCGGTCGGCGAGCCACCCGCCACCCGCGGCTACCCGCCGTCAGTCTTCGGCATGATGGCCTCGCTGCTGGAGCGGGCCGGCCCGGGCGCGATCGGCAGCATCACCGCGCTCTACACAGTCCTTGTCGAGGGCGACGACCACAACGAGCCGATCGCGGACGCGGCGCGCGGCATCCTGGACGGCCACATCGTGCTGGACCGGAAGCTCGCTACGGCCGGGCACTTCCCCGCGATCGAGGCGCTGGAGTCGATCTCCCGCGTGGCGAACGTGGTCACCACGCCCGAGCAGCGCGCGCTCGCCACCGGCCTGCGCCGGCTGCTCGCGGCCCACCGCGACGTACGCGAGCTGGTCGAGATCGGCGCCTACGTACCCGGCACCAACCCGGACGCGGACGTCGCGAACGCCATCTGGCCACAGATCCTCGGCTTCCTGCGGCAGAACCTGGACGACCCGAGCCCGCCGGAGCAGTCCTGGGCTCTGCTCAATTCCCTACTGAACGCCGACAACCTGCCGATTGAAGGAAGGTCATGATGAACCGCCGCCATTTCCGCCTTGCACCGGTGCTCCGCGCTCGTCAAGCCCAGGAGGACGCGGCGAAGGGCGGCCTCGTCCGCGCCCGGTCCGCCGAGCGCGATGCCCAGGACCTCGCGAAGCGAGCGTCGCTCGACCTGGTCGGCGCGGGTGCGCCGACCGAAGGCACCGCCCGGGCGATCGTCGCCGCCCTGGTGGCCCGGCAGGCGCTCGCCGCCAACCTGGCCGCCGCGGAGGCGAAGGTCGTCGAGGCCGGCGATCACACGGCGTTGCAGCAACTGCTGCTCGCGGACGCTGCGAAGAAGCGGCGTGCGGTGGAGCGGCTGGCCGAGCGGCACGCCGAGGCTCGCAAGGCCCACGAGATGGCAAGTGATCAGAAGACGATCGACGAACTGGCCGTGACGAACGGCCAGCGGGCTTCGGCCCGGGGAGCCAGTGCGTGATTCAAGGCATCGCTAACGTCCAGCAGCGCATCGCGCAGTTGCAGACCCAGCTAGGCCTTAATCCGACCGCAACGAACCCGGTCACCGTCACCAAGAACGACAGCACCACGGCTGCCACAGGCAGCTTCGCCTCCGCGCTCACCGCGGCCACGAGCACCGGCGCCACCACGAGCACCGGCTCGGCCACCACGGGCAACGCGTCCGGCGCCGGGATCGTCGAGGCCGCGAAGAAGTACCTGGGTGTCCCGTACGTGTTCGGCAGCACGAATCCGGACAAGGGCCTGGACTGCTCCGCGCTCGTGCAACGCGCTTACTCCGACATGGGCGTTAAGCTTCCGCGCATCGCGGCCGATCAGGCTCGCGAAGGTACGCCGGTGGCCGGCCTCGACAAGGCCAAGCCGGGTGACATCCTCGCGTTCAACAGGCCGGTCGACCATGTCGGCATCTACATCGGCGACAACAAGATGATCGCCGCACCCCAGCCGGGCGAGCAGGTCAAGATCCAGTCGGTGTACGCCAAGCCGAGCACCATCCGCCGGGTCGTCGACGACGCCATGACCATGCCACCGCCCACAAGCGCGGCGGCCGGGCTGCGGCCGGCGGCGCTCGGCACGGGCGGAGGCGGGCTCAGCGGCGTGCCGTACGCGGACCTGTTCACCCAGGCGGCCGCGAAGCACGGTGTGCCGGCGAAGCTGCTGGCCGCGGTCGCGAAGGTCGAGTCGGGCTACAACCCCAGGGCGGTCAGCCCGGCCGGCGCGCAGGGCCTCATGCAGCTGATGCCGTCCACCGCCCGGGGCCTGGGCGTGCACGACCCGCTCGACCCGAAGCAGGCCATCGACGGCGCGGCCCGGCTGCTGAAGTCGAACCTCAGGGAGTTCAAGTCGCTTGACCTGGCGCTGGCCGCGTACAACGCCGGTGGTGGGGCCGTGAAGAAGTACGACGGGATCCCGCCGTTCGCGGAGACCCAGGCGTACGTGCCGAAGGTGAAGGCCGCGCTGGCCGCTCTCGGCGGATAACCCTTAGACCAAAAAATCATCTTTTTTGAGGAGAAGTCACCGCTGATGACCAACCCGATGTCCATCACCGCGTCGAACGCCTCGTCGAAGACCACCGCCGCCGGCAACGCCAAGCGGCCCGGTGGCGACGCCGACGCGTTCTCCTCGATGCTGGCCGGCGAGGTGGACGCGAAGCGCCCGGACACCGCACGCCCGGAGGAGCGTCCGGCCCGGGACGACAACACGCCCCGGCCGCCCCGGGACAACCGGATCGCCCGCGACGCGCGCGACGTCCGGCCCGCACGCGACAGCCGCGACGTGCGCGAGACCCGGGACACCCGTGAGGCGCGTGACACCCGCGAGCCCCGCGAGCCCCGGGACACCCGCGAGGCGCGTGACACCCGCGAGGCGCGTGACACCCGGGACGTCCGTGACAGCCGGGAGTCCCGGAGCGCGCGGGAGACCGGTGAGGCACGCGATCCCCGTGAGACGCGGGACGCGCGGGCGGCCCGGGGCACTCGCGACGTCCGCGCCGGCGAGACCGAGGGCGCCGAGGAGGTGGACGCGACCGAGACCGAGGACGCCACCACCACCGCTCCGGCCGCCGAGACCGACAAGACCGCCGAGACCGCGGCGCCGGTCACCGCGGTACCGGTGGACGCCGCGACCGCGCTGCTCGCCTCAGTGATCCCGGCCTCGCCCGCCCCGTCCGGCGCAGCCGCCACAGCTGTGAACCCGGCCGCCGCCACCCCGCCGGTCACCGGCGCCCCGGCCATCGCCGGTCTCGCGCAGGCCACCGGCCCGGTCGCGCCGACGGCTGCCACCGGCACCGCTCAGACCACCACCAACCCCGCCGTGGGTACGCCGACGGGCGCGCCGCTTCCGGAAGGGTTCACCCCGGTGCTCGACGGCGAGACAGTCGTGCTGCCCACGGACCTCGCCGCCACGTCCGCAAACGCCGGCCTGCCCACGACCGCCGCTCCGGCCCCGGTGGCCCCACAGGCCGCCGTCGCACCGGCAGAACCGCCGGTCACCGCGGACCCGGCGCTCGTCACCGGCCCGGCCGCCACCGGCGATCCGGCCGCCACCGACCCGGCCGCCACCACCGACCCGGCGGGCGCGGTGCCCACCGGCGCAGCAGCGGCCACCGGCCAGGACCCGAGGGCCGGCGCCGGCGACCAGGGCGGCGACCAGCCCGGGAACCCCTCCGGCAACCCGGCTCCGGCCGTACCCACGGCGGCTGGTGAGACCACGCCCGGCGTGACCGCCGCCGGGCCGCAGACCGTGCCGGCCGCGGGAATCGACCCGGCCCGTGCTGCCACGGCCGGAACGGCGATGCCTGCCGACCCGGCGCTGGCCGCGGGCGCGGTCGCACAGCCGGCCGCTCCGGCGCCGGCCACGCCGGTCACCGCCGCCGCCCCGATCCCCTCCTACGCGGGTACGCCCGGCACCGCGCCGGCCCAGCAGGTCGCGATGCACATCGCGCCGCTGAAGCTGGAGGCGGACGGCATCCACCGGCTCACCGTGCACCTGCACCCGGTCGACCTCGGCCCGGTGAGCGTGGTGGCGGAGATCCGCAACGGCGACATCAACGTGCAGCTGTCCGGCGGCACCGAGGCCGGCCGCGAGGCGCTGCGCAACTCCCTGAACGACCTGCGCAAGGAGCTGCAGGACGCCGGCTTCGGCAACACCAACCTCGACCTGAGCTCGGGCACGCCCCAGCAGAACGCGGACGCGTACCAGCGGCAGTTCGCGCTGCGCAACCAGAACCGGGGCGGCTACGGCCGTGGCGGCGACGGCGCGCCGGCCGTGGACCAGCCGGCCGCGCCGGTGGGTGCCTCGCGCGGCTTCTTCACCGACCGCGGCGGTAGCCGTCGCGTGGACACCACGGCCTGATCCGGGCCGACCAAGGGGGAAACGATGACCACGCCGATCGGCGGCGCCGGCGCCACAAACATCAGTGACGTGCTGGGCAAGTCGAACCAGGAGGCCGCGAAGTCGAGCAACAAGCTGGACCAGGACACGTTCCTGAAACTGCTCGTGGCGCAGATGAAGTACCAGGATCCGAGCAATCCGGCCGACGCGACCCAGTTCCTCACGCAGACCGCCCAATTCACCCAGGTGGAGAAGTTGGGCGTGATCGCGGACAGCATGGCGAAACTGGACACGCTCGCGAGCGGTCAGGCGTCGATGCTGCAGAGCCAGCTGATGCTCGGCGCGAGCAATCTGATCGGGAAGACGGTGACCGCTAAAGATCCGGCCGGCGGTGCCGACATTACTGGTGTCGTCAGCTCGGCGACATTTGGTGGCAGCACCCCGACGCTCAAGATCGGGGACACGGATGTAGCGCTGTCAGACGTCAAGGATGTTCGTCAAAACGCGAAGCCCGTGTAAGTCGCTTCGCGTGAACAACCGGTCTAGCAACACTCCACCGAACAAAGGAAACCACCTCTATGCTGCGTTCGCTGTTCTCGGGAATTGGCGGCCTCCGTGTCCACCAGCAGATGATGGACATCACCGGCAATAACATTGCCAACGTCAACACCGCTGGCTTCAAATCCAGCTCGGCCGTATTCCAGGACACGCTCAGCCAGATGGTTCGCTCAGCCGGCTCACCGCAGGACTCGGCTGGCGGGACAAACCCCGCTCAGATCGGACTCGGCGTGAAGCTTGCCGGCATCAACACCAACTTCTCGCAGGGCTCCGCGCAGACGACCGGGCGGAGCACAGACCTCATGATCCAGGGCGACGGCATGTTTGCCGTGAAGAACGGCAACGAGACCATGTACACCCGTGGCGGCTCGTTCTCGTTCGACACACAGGGAAACATGGTCACGGTCGGTGGCCAGAAGGTGATGGGCTGGCAGGCGAAGGACGGCGAGGTCGACGCCAACGGCGCGATCGAGCCGATCAAGCTTCCGCTCGGCCAGACCATCGCCCCGAAGGAGACCGCCACCGTCACGCTGACCGGCAACCTCTCCGCGGAGGCGGCTACCACCGACGACGCGATCGAGCTGCCGATCAGCGTGTTCACCGAGACCGGGGCGACGGAGGCCGTCACCCTCAGTTTCAAGAAGACCGGCGATGACGCGTGGAGCGTCACGCTGCCGGACGGCACGACCACCGCCTCGATCGAGTTCACGGACGGTGTGCCGACCTCACCCACAGTCACCCTCGGTGACTTCACGCTCGACGTCAGCAAGATGACCGAGTACAGCGGCAAGACGAACCCGAAGCTGAACCAGGTGGACGGTAACTCGTCGGGCACGCTGGCCTCGTACAACATCTCGCAGACCGGTGAGATCGTGGGTGTCTTCACAAACGGCATGAAGTCGACCCTGGGTCAGGTCGCGCTGGCGAACTTCAACAACGTCGGCGGTCTGGAGAAGGTCGGAGACTCGATGTACCGGACCACAGTGAACTCGGGTATGGCGCAGGTGGGCACGCCGGCCGACAGCGGCCTCGGCACGCTCTCCAGCGGCATGCTGGAGATGTCGAACGTCGACCTCGCCAGCGAGTTCACAAACCTGGTCATCGCCCAGCGCGGTTTCCAGGCGAACTCCCGGATCATCACCACCTCCGACCAGATCCTGGAGGAGCTGGTCAACATCAAGCGGTAATCGCGAGCAGCGTTACCCGCCGGGGCAGGCCACTTCTGTGGCCTGCCCCGGCTCTTTTTGTGGGCGGGTCGCTTTTCGGTTGCGGATTTCCGCTCAGCTCCGGCAACACCTTGCCACCGGCCTGCTACTCCCGATGGCTCACTTCCCAGGCTGTGGCGCCGAATTGACCTTCGTAGGGCCACGGACGGCCTTCCCGCCCAGCCAAGCTAAGCCCAAGGACGGCTCATCCGTGATTCTGGTTACCCGCCTCAACGGTTCGGTGTTCGCACTGAATCCTGATCTCGTCGAGCGTGCCGACTGCACGCCG
Organism: Catenuloplanes sp. NPDC051500; assembly: GCF_044454585.1. Taxonomy (NCBI): domain Bacteria; kingdom Bacillati; phylum Actinomycetota; class Actinomycetes; order Micromonosporales; family Micromonosporaceae; genus Catenuloplanes; species Catenuloplanes sp. NPDC051500. The sequence continues at coordinate 228,871 of NZ_JBITDX010000005.1, read as the reverse complement.
GACACCGTCGTCACCCTGGTGGACGGCACGAAGTACATCCTCTCCGAGTCGGTGCCCGAGTTCATCGACCTGATCATGGGGTACCGCGCCAGCCTGATCGCCAAGGCGCAACGCCTGGAGTCGGCGCCGCCCGAGCCCGATGACGAAGACCCCGAAACCACCGCTGCCATGGAAAAGACCGCCAAGGTCCTTCCACTGCACCGAAAGGACCGTTGATGGATATCGCAACGCTTGTCGGTGTGGTCGGCTCGCTGATCATCGTCTTCACCGTCCAGATCTTGGAGGGCGGCAACCCGGCCTCCATCCTGCTGATCCCGTCGATGCTGCTGGTGTTCGGCGGCGGCCTCGGCGCGGCCATGTCCGGCGGCATCCTGAAGGACACGATCGGGATCGGCGCGTCGCTGCAGAAGGCGTTCCTGGCCAAGGTCGTCGCCTCGGACAAGCTGGTCGAGGACGTGGTCAAGCTGGCCGAGCGCGCCCGCCGTGAGGGCCTGCTGGCCCTGGAGGACGCGGTCAAGGAGGTCCCGCACCCATTCCTGAAGCGCGGCCTGCAGCTGGCGATCGACGGCACGGACCCGGAGGAGTTGCACGACATCCTGCACGCCGAGATCACCGCCAAGAAGAAGGCGGACAAGGCGGCGTCCAAGATGTTCGAGAACATGGGCGGTTTCGCCCCGACGATCGGCATCATCGGCACCGTCATGGGCCTGGTGCACGTGCTGGAGAACCTGGACAAGCCGGAGTCGCTCGGTCACTCGATCGCCGCGGCGTTCTGCGCCACGCTCTGGGGCGTGCTCGCGGCGAACCTGCTCTGGCTGCCGATCGCCAACCGCCTCGGCCGGCTCAGCCAGCTCGAGGTCGACCAGATGGAGCTGACCATCGAGGGCGTGCTGGCCATCCAGTCCGGCTCGAACCCGCGACTGGTCGCCCAGAAGCTGCGCAGTCTCCTCCCGCCCGGTGGCAAGCCGGCCGCGGAGGACAAGGGCAAGAAGGCCGCCTGATGCAGTTCACGATCGACCGACCACGACGAGGGGGGTGAGTAAATGTCCAAGGCATCCAAGCCCAAGAAGAAGGGCGGCCATGAGGAGCACGAGGAGCACGTCAACCACGAACGCTGGCTCGTCTCGTACGCGGACATGCTCACCCTGCTCTTCGTGCTGTTCGTGGTGCTCTACTCGATGAGCAACGTGGACAAGGCGAAGTACGCGGAACTCGCGGCCGGGCTCAAGCAGGGCTTCGGCGCCGAGACGGCCGCGTTGCAGGGCAACATCTCGCTTCTCGACGGTTCCGCCACCGACGCCAGCATCATGAACATCAACCCCGGCCTGGCCGAGAGCGTCTCGGGCGTGCAGAAGACCGCCACCGAGGACGAGATCGAGCAGGCCGTGGCCGCGGCAGACCGGCGGGAGGCGCAGCAGGACGTCGAGGCCGCCCGCGCGGAGGCCGAGAACCTGGAGCAGGTCAAGGCGGAGATCGACGCGAAGCTGAAGCAGGCCGGCCTGCAGGACACCGTCAAGTACTCGATCGACGCGCGCGGCCTGGTCGTCACGGTGGTCACCAACGAGGTCGTGTTCGCCGGTAACAAGGCGGACCTGCGTCCGGGTGGCAGCAAGATCATTGACTCGATCGCGCCGGCGCTCAAGAACATCCCGAACAACATCGAGGTGGACGGCCACACCAACCAGCTGGGCGTCGCGACCGGCGACTACCCGAGCGGCTGGGAGCTCTCCTCGGCGCGGGCGTCGTCAGTGGTCCGGAAGCTGGCCGCGGACGGCATCGCCGAGAAACGCATGATGGCGAACGGCTTCGCGGACACGCATCCGCTGGTCGATCCGAAGGACCCGCGGTCCGTCACCGCGAACCGCCGGGTCGACGTCATCATCCTGACCACGCTTCCGGCCGGCCAGGCAGAACTGCTGCCCACGGTCGCCGCGCACCACGACTGATCACCGACCTTTCACACACTTTCCGGGGGATACCGAGATGGCGAAGGACGAGAAGGCACCCGAGGGCGACGCTCCGAAGAAGAAGGGCGGCAAGAAGAAGCTGATCATCATCATCGTGGCAGCGGTGCTGCTGCTCGGAGGCGGTGGCGGCGGCGCGTTCATGCTGCTCAAGGGCGGCTCCAGCGAGGCTGAGGCCGCACCGGAGCCGGAGCCGGGCGCGGTGGTCTCGCTGGACCCGGTCACGATCAACCTGGCCGACTCGCACTACCTCAAGGTCGGCATCGCGCTGCAGGCCACCGCGACCGCGCACGAGGAGCCGGACGGCAGCAAGGCGCTCAACCTGGCGATCGACCAGTACACGAACGTCGAGGTCGCGGAGCTGCAGACCGCCGAGGGCCGCGCCAAGCTCAAGGAAGAGCTGACCGAGAAGATCAAGGAGGCGTACCACGAGGAGGTCATGGCCATCTACTACACAACTTTCGTCACGCAATAACCGGAATGTCGGTAACGTGCTGAGCGGGCTCCGGAACCGTGGGAGCCCGCCGGCGCCGCCCAGGCGATGTGGGCGGTTTCCTCAGTGAAGCTTTCAAGATGCCGATGGGAACCGCGTGACCAAGTCGCCGTCCGCGGTCTCCGGCAAAGTCGCATCGGGCCGCATGTCGCGTCGCGGTGGAGGTACGGGCCCACAGCCCTACGACTTCCGCCGCCCGATCAAGCTGTCCCGCGAGAACATGCGGAACCTGCAGATGTGCTTCGAGACGTACGCGCGCAGCTGCGGCACCCTGCTCACCACCCGCCTCCGCGCGGTCTCCCAGGTCGGCCTGCTCGCCATCGAGCAGCTCACCTACGAGGAGTACCAGACCCAGCTCAACAACCCGACGGTGCTGGCCGTGGTCACGCTTGAGCCGCTGACCGGCTCGATCCTCTTCGAGGTGCCGCTGAGCACCGCGATGGCGAGCATCGACCACCTGCTCGGCGGGCCCGGCGGCGCACAGCCGGAGCGCCCGCTGACCGACCTGGAGATGCCGCTGCTGCGCGGCCTGATCGAGAAGATGCTCGGCGAGCTCGCGTACGGCCTGGAGGCCATGGTCCCGGTCCACCCGAAGCTCGGCGCGATCGAGTACAACCCCCAGTTCGTCCGCACGATCGCGCCAGGCGACGCCGTGGTGGTCACCTCGTTCGAGATCCGGGTCGGCTCCGAGGAGTCGATCGCCAGCATCTGCATCCCGTTCGCAAGCATCCTGCCGGTGCTTGAGAAGCCGACCGAGCACGTGGAGCTGACCGCCGAGGAGCGGATGAGCCTGCTCCGCGCGCAGAGCAACCTCACCGCCGGCCTCTCGCTCGCGCCGCTCGACGTCGCGGTGCGTTTCCAGCCGATCCGCATGCGCACCGACGACATCATCGACCTGCGCCCCGGCGACGTGGTGCCGCTCGGCCACCCGGTCACCGTCCCCCTCTCCGTCGTTGTCAACGACACCGTCTTCGCCCATGCCGTCCCCGGGACCCAGGGGGCGCGCCTCGCCTGCCTGATCGTGCCCTCGCCCAAGGAGGACTCCCGCAAATGAGCATTTTTCAACCTGGCTGCTCTCACACACCAAGGCCGTGTCGACGGGTCGGGCCGTGACCATGTTGGGACAGGTTGAAAAACACTCAATGACGAAGCCTCAGGGGGTGCACGCATGACCGCGGCAACCGTCACCGACTCGCATCTGGCGCTCGCCCGCTCCGCCGCGCAGGCCGCGCTCGCGGTCCTGCCGACCAGCACGCCGTTGCAGGTCGGCGCGCCGGTCGTGGGCGCGATCCAAGGGCTGCCGGACGGTCAGGCGGTCACCGCGCGGTTCAGCGGCGCGGCCACCGGCGAGGTCGTCGTGATCGTCGGCGCGGACCTCGCGGAGGCGCTGCGTACCAGCCCGCTCGGTGAGCTTGACCTGGCGACCGCGATCCGCCCCGCACTCGAGGGCGCGGCCCGCGCGTTCGGCCCGGTCGTGCTGGACCCGGGCCAGGTGATGGAGCCCGCGGTCGCGTTGAGCGCGCTGACCATCAAGGACGACATGACGGTAAGCGTGCCGCTGCTGGAGGGCGGCGAGATGCGGGCCGCGGTCGCGGTGCTGCTGTCCCCGTGGCCGTCGGAGAGCGGCGACGTGGCTCCCCGGGCGTCCGCGCCCGCCACCGCGGTACGCGCCGGGCTGGAGATGCTTCACGACGTCGAGATGGAGGTCTCGGCCGAGCTCGGGCGCACCCGGATGAACGTGCGTGACCTGCTCTCCGTCGCCCCCGGCACCATCGTCGAGCTGGACCGGGCCGCCGGCAGCCCGGCTGACCTGCTCGTCAACGGCCGGCTGATCGCGCGCGGCGAGGTGGTCGTGATCGACGAGAACTTCGGCATCCGGATCACCGAGATCATGACACCGAACGAGTGAGCCGCTTTCACCGTGCTCCGACCGTCCCGTCCAGCCTGTGCCCGGCGTCTTGCACGCCGGCCGGGTTGGAAATTGCTCAGAGGTGAGCCCCTGTGATCGAGCTGGTCCTCCGGATCGTCTTCTCGCTGGCCATCGTCTTCGGCCTGATGTGGGTGCTGGCGCGGGTGGTGAAGAAGCCGCTCACCGGCCGGCACAGCGGCGCCGCGCTTGACGTGCTGTCCCGCACCCAGCTCAGCCGCGGCACCTCGGTCGCGCTGATCCGGGTGGTGGACCGCGCGCTGATCGTCGGGGTGACCGAGAGCCAGGTGACGTTGCTCGGCGAAACCGACCTGGGCGCGGTGGAACGGCAGCTGGCCGGGCCGGCCCAGCGCCGGAACCGGATCACGCTGCCGGAGCACGTGAAGCCGGGCGAGGACCTCAGCGGTGACGGCGCCGAGGAGAGCGTGGTGGTCGAGCGTCCGATGGACGACGCAGTGGCCTCCGGGCGTACCTGGTTGAACCTGCTGAGGGAGCGGACGGTCCGCCGATGACGATCAGGCGTACCGCCGCGTTGCTGCTCCTGCTGGGCTGTCTGCTGGCGCTGGGGAGTCCGGCCGCGGCCGCGGACCCGGTCACGGCCGTCATGGCCGCGGCGCCCGCACCCCAGCCGACCGATCCCGGCACGATCGACATCAACATCAACGGTGAGGGCGACGCCGGCAAGCCGAGCACGTCGATCGTGCTGCTGGTCGGCCTCACGCTGCTGTCCGTGGCGCCCGCGCTACTGCTCCTCTGCACGTGTTTCACAAAGGTGTTCATGGTCCTCGGCATCACCAGGAACGCGCTCGGCATGACGTCGATGCCGCCGAACCAGGTTATCGCCGGTCTCGCGCTCTTCATCACCTTCTTCATCATGAGTCCGGTGCTGTCCGAGGTGAACGCGATCGGGGTGCAGCCCTACCTCAAGGGCGACAAGGATCAGACGCAGGCGTTCAACGACGGCGTACAGCCGCTGCGGCAGTTCATGCTCAAGCAGACCCGGGCGGACGAGATCGCGCTGCTGACCAAGGTCGCGGACGCGGAGCGCCCGGCCAACCCGGACGCCGTGCCGCTGACCACGCTTGTGCCCGCGTTCGTCCTGTCCGAGCTGCGCGCCGCGTTCATCATCGGGTTCGTCATCTTCATCCCGTTCCTGATCATCGACATCGTGGTGTCCGCGTCCCTGATGTCGCTCGGCATGATGATGCTGCCGCCGGTGACCGTCGCGCTGCCGTTCAAACTGCTGCTCTTCGTGCTCGTCGACGGCTGGGGGCTGGTCATCACCGCGCTCGTCGGCAGCTACGCCTGACACCGCAACCGGGCTGCCACCTCGGCGGTAACCGTCCCGCCACGGCCGTGCCGGAAAGTAGTTCTCAGCGGGGGGCACGAGCCACCGCGGAACTCGGCGAAGGGCTACACATGACGGACGCGCAGATCGTGCACCTCGGGCTTGAGGCTATGACCATCGCGGCAAAGCTGTGCGCGCCCGTTCTGCTCACTGCGCTGACCATCGGCTTCGCCATCTCGCTCTTCCAGTCGGTCACCCAGATCCAGGAGGCCACGCTGAGCTTCGTGCCCAAGGCCATCGCCTGTGGCGTCGCCCTGCTGGTCAGCGGCAACTGGATGCTCCACGAGATGACCTCGTTCACGAACAACCTCTTCGCGCAGATCCCCAGCCTCCTCGGCTGACCGCGACGTACCAGGCAGGGTCCGGGCTTTCGCCCCGGGCCCTGTTTTTTTGCCCGAACCCACTGCAACCGAGCGGCCACCGTACGGATAACCGGGCTGCGACGGCCGTGCCGGAAAGTAGTTCTCAGCGGGGGCACGAGCCACCGCGGAACTCGGCGAAGGGCTACACATGACGGACGCGCAGATCGTGCACCTCGGGCTTGAGGCTATGACCATCGCGGCAAAGCTGTGCGCGCCCGTTCTGCTCACTGCGCTGACCATCGGCTTCGCCATTTCGCTGTTCCAGTCCGTGACGCAGATCCAGGAAGCTACGCTCAGCTTCGTGCCCAAGGCCATCGCCTGTGGCGTCGCCCTGCTGGTCAGCGGCAACTGGATGCTCCACGAGATGACCTCGTTCACGAACAACCTCTTCGCGCAGATTCCGAGCCTGCTGGGCTGAGGATCGAAGCCTCCGGGCTGAACATCACGGAGGAGCCGCCGCGCAATGGTGTCCATGCAGCTCCAGACCGCGGACATGACCGCGCTGCTGCTCGCCATGGTCCGCGCGTCCGCCTGGCTCGCGCTCTGCCCGCCGTTCAACTCCCGGCTCATCCCGGCCAGGATCAAGGCGCTCCTCGCACTCGCATTGGCCCTGCCGATGTCGCCCAAGCTCGCCGGCCAGGTGCCGGAGCTGGCGACATCGGCATTGCTCATCAGCGTGGTCGAGCAGGTGGCGGTCGGCGCGGCGCTCGGCTTCCTCACCGCGATGCTGTTCGCCGCGCTCCAGGCGGCCGGCGACATGATCGACCTGTTCGGCGGCTTCACGCTCGCGATGGCGTACGACCCGCTCTCCCAGAACCAGAGCTCGATCTTCGGCCGGTTCTACAACCTGATGGCCGTGACGCTGCTGTTCGCGTCCGAGGGACACCAGATGGTGCTGCGCGGCTTCATGATGTCCTACACGACGCTGCCGCTGAACGAGACGCTCTCCCTTGAGACGCTTGCCAAGCTGCTCACCGACGGCGTGGGCGACATGTTCCTGGCCGCCCTGCAGATCGCCGGCCCGCTGATCGCGGTGCTGTTCCTGACTGACGTCGGCTTCGGCCTGCTCAACCGCGTCGCGCCGGCGCTCAACGCGTTCTCCCTCGGCTTTCCCGCCAAGATCTTCCTGGTGCTGATGCTCGGTGGCACCGCAATCGCCGTGCTGCCCCACGCGCTGGACATCATCATCGAGAAGGCGGTCTCCGCCGTCATCACGCTCTCCGGTGCCTGAGGGTGGTGAGACGGCGTGAGTGGTGAGAAGACCGAGAAACCGACACCGCAGAAACTCAAGAAGGCCCGCGAAGAGGGTCAGATCGGCAAGACGCCGGACCTGGGCGCCTGGGCCGGGATCGCGGCCGCGAGCGTGCTCGTGCCGATGACGCTCGAGAAGGCGGTCGAGAAGTCCCGTGAGGTGATCATCCAGCTGCCGGACGTGATGAACGACCCGGACGCCGGCTCCGCGCTGAACATGTTCCGGGACGGGCTGATGGGCGCGGCCTTCGCGGTGGCGCCGCTCGCGGTCACGATGATGCTGATCGGCATCATCGGCTCCGGCGCACAGGGCGGCATTCACATCGCCACCAAGCTGCTGATGCCGAAGTTCTCCCGGCTCAACCCGTTGCAGGGCATCAAGCGGATCGTCGGCATGCAGGCGCTCTGGGAGGGCGTCAAGGCGCTGATCAAGACCTCGGTGCTCGGCGCCGTGCTCTACATGCAGATCAAGGACCTGGTGCCGTCACTGATGTCGTCCGGCACCCTGCCGCTCGCGGTGCTGCTCGACATGGTCAAGGACGCGGTGCTCTCGCTGATCCGGACGGCCGCGCTGGCCGGTCTGGTGATGGCCGCGGCCGACTACTTCGTGGTGCGGATGCGCACCATGAAACAGCTGAGGATGTCGAAGCAGGACATCAAGGACGAGTACAAGAAGACCGAGGGCGACCCGCACGTCAAGGGCCAGATCCGGGCGCGGCAGCACGCGATGTCCCGCAACCGGATGATGTCCGACGTCCCGAAGGCCGACGTGGTGCTTGTCAACCCCACACACGTCGCGATCGCCATGCGGTACGAGCCGGAGAAGGGCGCACCCCGGGTGATCGCCAAGGGCCAGGGCAACGTGGCGCAGAAGATCCGCGACCTGGCCACCGAGAACCGCATCCCGATGATCCAGGACGTGCCGCTGGCCCGCGCGCTCTACAGCAGCTGCGAGATCGGCGCGGAGATCCCGGCCGAGTTCTACGGCGCGGTCGCGAAGGTGCTGGCGTTCGTGATGAGCCTGAAGTCCCGCGGTTCCGCCGCCGGCACGCACCGCCTGGCCGCATGACCCTCAGCGCCGCATAACGCTCAGGTCCGGGTAACGCTCACGCTCAGGTTCGGGTAACGCTCAGCTCCGGCGCGGTCCGGCCGATCGGAACGTCGCCAGGAAGGCACCTCCACAGGGGCACGGACCCGCCCGGGACACCCCATACCCGTGGAAGGTGCCGTGAACAGCAAGCTCGCCGGCCAGCTCGCCGTCCCGATCGGCGTCATCGGCATCATCGTGATGATGGTGGTGCCGCTGCCGACGATGGTCCTGGACCTGCTCATCGCGCTCAACATCACCGCGGCGCTCCTGATCGTCCTGGTCAGCATGTTCGTCCAGAAGCCGCTGGAGTTCTCAATTTTTCCCGCGCTGTTGCTGATCGCCACGCTCTTCCGGCTGGCACTGAACATCAGCGCGACCCGGCTGGTGCTGATGGACGGTTTCGCAGGCAAGGTGATCGAGGCGTTCGGGCACTTCGTGGTCGGCGGCTCGCTCATCGTCGGCCTGGTCATCTTCACGATCCTGGTCATCGTGCAGATGGTCGTGGTGACCAAGGGCGCGGAGCGCGTCGCCGAGGTCGGCGCCCGGTTCACGCTCGACGCGATGCCCGGCAAGCAGATGGCCATCGACGCGGACCTCAACGCCGGCCTGATCGACGAGCCGACCGCGCGCAAACGACGCATCGAGGTGTCCTCCGAGGCGGACTTCTACGGCGCGATGGACGGCGCCTCGAAATTCGTCAAGGGCGACGCGATCGCGGCGATCATCATCACGCTCATCAACCTGGTCGGCGGCTTCGCGGTCGGCATGCTTCAGCGCGGCCTGAGCCCGGCCGAGGCGATCCAGACGTACAGCCTGCTGAGCATCGGCGACGGCCTGGTCTCGCAGATCCCGGCGCTGCTGCTCTCGGTGGCGACCGGCCTGATCGTGACCCGGTCCGCCACCGAGGGCGACATGGGCAGCAGCGTCACCAAGCAGCTCGGCCAGCACAAACTGGCGCTGCAGATCGGCGGCGGCGCCGCACTCGCGCTGTGCGTCATCCCCGGCCTGCCGAAGCTGCCGTTCCTGATCGTCGGCGGCCTGGTGCTCTTCGCGTCCACCCGGATCAAGGCACCGGCGCCGGAGCCGGCCGAGGGCGAGGCGGCCGAGGGCTCCGCGGCCTCGGTCGTCAACCCGGACACCACCGAGTCGATCATGGGTGAGATGCGGGTCGACCCGCTGGAGCTGGCCCTCTCCCCCGACCTGGTGGACCTGGTCGACCCGACCGGCGGCGACCTGCTGGACCGGGTACGCGCGCTGCGCCGCAAGATCGCGCTGGAGCTGGGCGTGGTGATGCCTCCGGTCCGTACCCGCGATGACCTTGAACTGCCGCTTTCCGGGTACGCGATCCGGATCAGCGGCGTGGAGACCGGCCGAGGACAGGCGCCGCCCGGCACAGTGCTCGCGATCGGCGACGGGCTCCAGGCGCTGCCCGGCCGGGCCGGCGTGGAACCGGTCTTCGGGCTGGCCGGCAAGTGGGTGCCGGCCGAGCTGCACTACCAGGCGGAACTGGCCGGCGCGACAGTTGTCGACCGCGCCTCAGTGATCATCACGCACCTGGCCGAGGTGGTCCGCACCAACGCCAGCCGGCTGCTCGGCCGGGAGGACGTGCGGTCGCTCGTCGAGACGGTCAAGCGCACCCACCCGGTGGTGGTCGAGGAGCTCACGCCGTCGCTGCTCAGCCTCGGCCAGATCCAGCGCGTGCTGCAGTCGCTGCTGGACGAGGGCGTGGCCATCCGCGACCTGATCCGCATCTTCGAGTCGCTGTCGCTGCGCGCGAAGATCTCCGTTGACCACGACGGCCTGGTCGAGGCGGCCCGCGCCGCGCTCGGCCCGGCGATCGCGCAGCAGTTCACCACGAACGGGACGCTCACCGTGATCACGCTCGACCCGCAGCTGGAGCACGCGATGCTCGAGTCGCTGCGGCCGAGCGAGAACGGCATGTTCCTGGCACTGGACGCCTCGCTCGCGGAGAACGTGGTCAACCAGATCGCGATGCACGGCGACATCGCGGAACAGCAGGGTGCGACCCCGGTCCTGGCCTGCTCTCCGCAACTACGGCCGCCGCTGCACCGGCTGGTGCGGGCCGGTGGGCGCAAGACCGCGGTGATGTCGTACTCCGAGATCGCCGGCACGACCGCGCAGATCGAGACCATGGGGGTGGTGAACGGTGCCTACGCGGGTGCTGCTTGAGGGGCCGGCCATCGAGCCGCTGCTGGAGCAGGTGCGCAGGGAGTACGGCACGTCCGTACGGATCATCTCCGCGGAGAAGGTGCGTACCGGCGGGTTCGGCGGCTTCTTCGCGAAGCAGAAGTACGAGCTGTCGGTCGAGGTTCCGGACGAGGTGATGACCGGGCGGCAGGGCGGCGGCCCGCCGGACCAGGGCGGCGGATTCACCGGCTCGGGTGGGCAGCACGGGGGCGGCTTCCCCGGCGCGGGGCCGGGAGGCGGCTTCCCCGGCGGCGGTCAGGACGGCGTCTTCCACAGCGGCGGGCAGGGTGGCGGGCTCGCCGGCATCGGTCCCGGGCCGGGTGGACAGAGCACGCAAGGCGCCCTCGTCGGCTCGTTCGCCCCCAGCGCCGGATTCGCCGGTCAGGACGGGCCGGGCGGCAACCGCGGCGGGCCCGGCGGTGGCTACGGCGGCGGGCCTGGCAGCGGACCCCGCGGGACCGGCGGCGGGTTCCCGACCGAGCCAGGACAGGTCCCCGGCTTCCCGGGGGCAGGCGACCACGGTTCAGGCGGCCAAGGTCCGGGCACCGCGCAGGAAAAACCTGCCGACACCCTCGCTGCGCTTCTCGAACGCGCCGATCGGGACGGCTTCGTCTCCCCGGACCGTGAGCAGCAGACCGCCCAGACCGTCCGGAACACCTACAGTCAGCCCGAACTGCCAGCCCGCGCCAACCTCGTCTCCACTGCCAGTCCCGCGTTCGCGGAGGTGATGGCCGGGCTGGAGAGCGGCCACCTGACCCGCGACCCCGCGGAGCAGCGCACGATGACGCACGCCCTCGCGGCGTCCGGCGGCGCGGCACCCACGATCGACGTGCCGATGAAGCCCGCCACGCCGACCGTCCGCCCGTACCGCCCGCCGGCCGCGACCGCGCCGGACGGACCGCCGCCACCCGGCGTGCCGATGGTCAGCCCGGCGCTGCTGGAGCAGCTGATCGCGGAAACCAACCCGTTGGCACCCGTGGTTTCCCAGCCGCCTCCGGCCGCGCCGCCGATGAGTACACCGATGGCGACAGCGACGATGGCACCCGAGGCGCCGATCATCCCAGTGCCGGAGGCGCCGATCGTTTCAGTGTCGGAGCTGCTGACCAGCCCGGCGCCGGAGGTGCCGATCATTCCGGCCGCACCGGCGAGTCCGGAGCGATCGGCCCTCGTGCCGGTGCATCCGGCGCTCCCGGCCGTACCCGAGAAGGCGCTTGCGGTGGTGGACGTGGCTCCGGCGAAGCCGGTGGCCGAGCCGGAGCAGACGCGCGGTGCGAAGGCCGTGGGCCCGATCGCCGAGCGGCTGATCGAGCTGGGGATGCCGGAGACGATGGCGGAACGGGCCACCGGCACGGATGCCTACGGCGGTGTGCTCGAGGCGCTTGCCGACATGCCGGCCCGGCCGCAACCGCCCGCGCGCGCCGGGGATGTGCTCGTGGTGGCAGGTGAGTTGAGCCATGCACTGCCGGTCGCCCGCCGGGTGGTCGATCAGTTGCGGCTGGACGCGTCCCGGCTGCTGCTGGCCGGGCCGTCCGCGGCCGGGACCGGGATCCACCCGTCGCGGAAGATCTCCGGGCCGAGCGCGGCCGAGAAGAAGGCCAGAAAGATCCACCGAGGCGACACACCGTACGTGGTGGTGCTCGACGCCCCGGTCAGCGAGCCGAACGAGGAGTGGGTCCGGGACGTCTGCGATGCCCTCGGCGCGACCGAGGTGTGGGCGGCCGTCGACGCGACCCGGAAGACCGCGGACACGCGACGCCATCTGAGCAGCATGGGCGACGTGGAGGCGGTGGCGGTCTACGGCGCGGCCGTGACCGCGGACCCGGCCAGCGTGCTGGGACTGGACGTGCCGATCTTCACGGTCGACGGCCAGGAGGCGTCCCCGCACACGTGGGCCGCCATGTTGTGTGAGCGCATGACCCAGATCGAGAAGAAGTCGACCCGAAAGCGGAGGCGTTAAATGGGGCTGATTCGTCCGTCTGCACTGTGGTTCGCGGTAGTGCTCTCGCTGCCGGCCTTCTTCCAGTCGCTCATCCTGCAGACGCTTGACCTCACGGACGCGCTGGTCCGCTTCCTGGTCGCGGTCCCGGTCGCGGGCCTGCTGCTGGCCGGATTCCGGTATGTGACCTCCGGCTACGGCCAGCAGAAGAACGACGCGCCGGGTACGGACCCGGACAGCCCACTTGTGGAGGGCACGATCTCGACCGCCACCCCGCGTACCGCCGCATAGCCTGATCCGCCCGACGACGAGCCGCTCCGTGACCGGGGCGGCTCGTCGTCGTTCACACCCCGCCGACCAGGGCAATACCGATCCACGCAATAGGTATGTCTTATTCGATATGTATGTCCGGCCGCCCACCCGCCATAGGCTCCCCTGAATCACTGAACCGGTTGCCCACGAGGCACGCCGGACCGCGTCCCGGGAGGACACATGGCTCGTTGGCGTAAGACGCTAGGCCTGGCACTCGCGCTGATCACGGCCGCCGCGCTGGGCAGCACCGCGGTGCCCGGCATCGCGCAGGCCAAGCCCGACGTCGTGGGCGGCACGCGCGCCGCACAGGGCGAGTTCCCCTTCATGGTGCGGCTCTCGATGGGCTGCGGCGGCGCGCTCTACACGACGCAGATCGTGTTGACCGCGGCGCACTGTGTCACCAGGACCGGCGCGAACACGAGCATCACCGCGACGGTCGGCGTGGTCGACCTGCAGTCGTCCAGCCGGGTCACCCGCACCTCGACCTACGTCTACCGGTCGCCGAACTTCAACAGCAGCACGTACGCCAACGACTGGGCCCTGATCAAGCTGGCCAGCCCGGTCACCGGCCTGTCCACGCTGCCGATCGCGACCACCACCGCCTACAACTCCGGAACGTTCACTGTGGCCGGCTGGGGTGCGGCGACCGAGGGCGGCGCCCAGCAGCGCTACCTGCTCAAGGCGTCGGTGCCGTTCGTCAGCGACTCCTCGTGCAGCTCGTCCTACCCGGGTGAGATCGTGGCCAGCGCGATGATCTGCGCGGGCTACAACCAGGGCGGCGTCGACACCTGCCAGGGCGACTCGGGCGGCCCGATGTTCCGTGCCACCACCACCGGTGGCTCGCTCATCCAGGTCGGCATCGTGAGCTGGGGCTACGGCTGCGCGCGTGCCGGCTACCCCGGTGTCTACACGGAGGTCAGCACGTACGCCTCCGCGATCGCCTCGGCGGCCGCGAGCATATGACCGTTGCGGAAGGGCCGGCTCCACGCGGGGCCGGCCCTTTCGCGCGTGCGGCCAGGCCCGATTTCCGGAAATTTCGCCATCCGCCGGTCCGCACCCACTTTGCGGCAGCCTTTGCTCTGCTTACATTGACGAACCGGCACATTTCGACGTGACGTTTTGCCGGTTTTAGTCATGTAAGCAGAGCAAAGGCAAGCGCGACACCGTCCGACGGCGGCCAGAAACTGATCTTGCGAAAGTCAGCCGTGCGCCGGGTCCAGCGCCGCGGCGACGCGGTCGGCGGAGGCACGGGCCCGGGCGGTCGTGGTGGCCAGTCCGACCAGCAGCACGACCAGGCCGCCGGCGGCGACGATCAGGAATCCGGGGCGGCTGGCCCGGGTAAAGTCAGTGGTCAGCGCGCGGCCCTCCAGCCCGGTGGCGACCACGGCGCCGATCACGGCCACGCCGAGCGACTGGCCGACCTGGCGGCTTGTGGACGCGACCGAGGCGGCCAGTCCGGCCTGGGCGCGGGGCATGCCGGAGACCGCGGTGTTGGTGATCGGCGTGTTGAGCATGCCGAAGCCGAGCCCGAAGAGCGCGTAGGGCAGCAGGATCCAAGCCAGCGGCGTGTCCACGGTGAATACGGCGAGGATCGCGCCGGCCGCGGTCATCGAGACGCCCGAGATGATCAGTGGGAGCCGGGTGCCGCGCACGCCGACCAAACGGCCGGCGATCGGCGAGAAGATGACTGTCGCGGCCGCGATGGGCAGCATCCACAGGCCGGCGTGCAGTGCGGACAGGCCGCGCGCCTCCTGGAGGTAGAGCGTGCCGAGGAACAGCATCCCGGCAAGCGCCGCGAAGCCGCTGATCGCGATGAGCACCGCGCCGGAGAACGGGGCGCTGCGGAAAAAGCGCAGGTCGAGCAGGGGGTCGGCACGGCGGGGCTCATAGCGGAGCAGTCCGGCGAGCGAGGCCGCGGACGCCGCGAACGCGCCGATGATGACAGGTGAGGCCCACCCGAGGTTCGGTCCCTCGATGATCCCGAACGTGAGTGCGGCAAGGAAGGCAAGCACCAGCAGCTGTCCGACCGGATCGGGCCGGCGCGGCCGGGCGGCCCGGGACTCGGGGACATAGACCGCGGTCAGCACGATCGCGGCGATCCCGACCGGGATGTTGATCCAGAAGATCGCCTCCCAGCCGACCGCGTTGATCAGCACGCCGCCGAGCACCGGCCCGAGCGCCATGCCGAGCCCGCTGACCGCGCCCCAGACGCCGATCGCCTGCGCGCGCTCGCGCGGGTCGGTGAACGTGTTCGTGATGATCGACATGGCGACCGGGTTGAGCATCGAGCCGCCGACCGCCTGGAGTACGCGTGCGGCGATCAGCCATTCGAGTGTGGGCGCGAGGCTGCACGCCAGGCTGCCGAGCGCGAAGACGACCAGGCCGGTCTGGAACACCCGCCGCCGCCCGATGCGGTCCGCGGTGGAGCCGGCGAGCATCAGCAGACTGGCCAGGACGAGCGTGTACGCATCCACCGTCCACTGCAGACCAGACAGCGACGCGTCCAGGTCCGCTCGGATGGACGGCAGCGCGACCTGGACGATCGTGTTGTCGAGGCCCACGATCAGCAGGCTCATGCAGCAGATCATCAGGATGAGCAGACGCCGCCCACGGCCCATCTCGTCAGGGTTTTCGATAGCCGCAGCCTACCGGCACAGAGATCAACTGACACGTGGTGCGCAACAGGGATTCAGGCGTGTAAGTCTGGTTACCGAGGGGTAGTCGACGCCCCGGTGACCGGCACGGAGGCCGGCCCCGGGGAGGTGTTCAGTGGACGAGCTGAGGCTCAATCTTGGCATAATCGATTATCTGATCCTGGTGTTGTACTTCGGCACGGTGCTGGGGGTGGGCTTCGCCGCGCGGCGGGCGATCAAGACCAGCGTCGATTTCTTCCTGTCCGGCCGGTCGCTGCCGGCCTGGGTCACCGGCCTGGCGTTCGTGTCGGCCAACCTGGGCGCGCTCGAGATCATCGGCATGGCCGCGAACGGCGCGCAGTACGGCATGATGACGCTGCACTATTACCTGATCGGCGCCGTACCCGCGATGGTCTTCCTGGGCATCGTGATGATGCCGTTCTATTACGGCTCCAAGGTCCGCAGCGTGCCGGAGTTCCTGCTCCGCCGCTTCAACCGGCCGACCCACCTGTTCAACGCGCTGAGCTTCGCGCTGGCCCAGGTGCTGATCGCGGGCGTCAACCTGTTCGCGCTGGCGCTGGTGCTTGAGGCGCTGCTCGGCTGGGAGCTGTGGGTGTCAATCGTGATCGGGGCCGCGATCGTGCTTGCCTACATCACGATCGGCGGTCTCACCTCCGCGATCTACAACGAGGTGCTGCAGTTCTTCGTGATCCTGGCCGGTCTGATCCCGCTCACCGTGATCGGCCTGGTCAAGGTCGGCGGCGTGAACGGCCTGGCGGATGCGGTCCGGGGCAGCACGCTCGGCGAGGCCGGGCTGCACACCTGGGCGAACACCGCGGGCCAGGACAACCCGCTCGGTGCGAACTGGATCGGCATCGTCTTCGGCCTCGGCTTCGTGCTGTCCTTCGGCTACTGGACCACGAACTTCGCCGAGGTGCAGCGGGCGCTGTCCGCGCGCAACATGAGCGCTGCCCGGCGTACCCCGATCATCGCGGCTTTTCCGAAGTTGCTGATCCCGGCCGTCGTCGTGGTGCCCGGCCTGATCGCGCTTGTCACCGTCTCCGGCCTGGGTGCGGAGTCCGGCGCGCTGCAGTACAACAACGCGATCCCGCTGTTGATGCGCGACCTGCTGCCGAACGGCGTGCTCGGCATCGCGGTGACCGGCCTGATCGCGTCGTTCATGGCCGGCATGGCCGCGAACGTCAGCGGCTTCAACACGGTCTTCACATACGACATCTGGCAGTCCTACGTCCGCAAGGACCGGCCCGACGGGTACTACTTGAGGGTCGGCAGGATCGCCACTGTCTGCGGCGTGGTGATCGGCATCGGCACCGCGTTCATCGCGGCCGACTTCAACAACATCATGAACTACATCCACCGACAGTTCCGGCGGCCATGTTCAAGCTAGCATGGGTCCATGACGTTTGACTCCCTCCTTCGGCCTGGATCTTGCGACCAGGGCCGTCAATCGTACGCGGCGGTGGCCTGATGGCTCCACCGACAATCAAGAGTGCCGCCCGGCGGCGCGCGATGGCGCTGCGCGACGCGGCGCAGGACGGGCGCAGGCCGAGGGCGATCATTTACCTGCGGATGTCGATCGACCGAACCGGCGAGGGTGCGGGCATCGAGCGGCAGGAGCAGGCGTGCCGGGCGCTGTGCTTGGCTCGCGGCTGGGACGTCGTCATGGTGGTCGAAGACACGATGTCGGCGACGAAGTGGCGGCTGGAGGATCGGCCCGGCTGGCAGAAGGCCCGCGACGCGGTGGAAGCGGGTGAGGCCGACTACATCGTGGCCTGGCACCTGGACCGCGTGACTCGCTCGATGAAGGACCTGGAGTCCTTGATCGAGCTGGCGATCGACCGGAACATCGGTCTGGCAACCGCGACCGGCGACATCGACCTGACCAACGACGTGGGCCGGATGGTGGCGCGCATTCTCGCGGCGGTCGCGGCCGGCGAGCAGGAGCGCAAGGCGGAGCGGCAGATCCTGGAGCAGGACCAGCGGGTCGCCGCCGGTATCCCGAACTGGATTCGCCTGCCGTTCGGCTACAACGCGGACATGACGGTACGCGAGGATGAGGCGGCGCTGGTCGAAAAAGCGTACCGGGACGTGGCGCGCGGCAAGCGGATGGCAACGATCTGCCAGGAGTGGAACGAGGCGGGATATCGCACGTCCGCGCCGGAGCCAAGGCCAGACGATCCGGAGCGGCCCCGCGCACCGCGCAAGCAGGACTACAACCCGACCGGCGAGTGGGGCGTCCCGGCGCTGCGCCGCCTGCTGCGGAGCCCACGCAACATGGGCAAGATCACCCTGTATGAGGAGATCATGGGTGACGGCCAGTGGCCCGCGATCATCGACGAGTCGACATGGCTACGAGCGCAGGAAGTCCTGGACCGTAACTCCGAGGTCTATGCGAACCCGAACGCGGGGAAGCAGACCTACCTGCTGTCCGGCCTGGCCGAGTGCGGGAAGTGCGGCGGAAAGGTCATCACGAACAAGGCCCCAAACGGCGCACCGTGGCGGATCTACGTGTGCGGTGGGGTGGAGGGTAAGCCGGAGGCGGGCACCGGCCACACCTCTATACCGATCGACTTCGCCGACGACCTGATCGTGAACCGGCTTGTCATGCAGATGGACCGGACCGGCCGGAGGACGTTTCACTCCGTGCCAGACCCGGTGAACGTGGAACCGCTGAAGACGCGGGAGCGTGAGATCGAGGGCCTGATGGCAGAGCTGGTGGAGGACCGCACGCAGGGGCTGATCGACCGGGCGGCAATGCTCGCCGGGACCGCGCGGCTGCGGGCGGAGCTGGTGGCGTTGCAGGCGGAGATCGCGCGGGCCGGAAGCGCCACGTTCACCAAGGAGGTCGATATTGAAAACGCCTTCGAGGAGTTCGGCGCGCTCGACCTAGGGGAGCAGCGAACCATCCTTGCGGGGGCGTTCGAGTTCATTCGGCTGCCGGGTCGGGGCCGGGGTCGTGCCCCAAAGGGGTTGCCGTCGTGGCGGCCGGAACACCTTCTATCGGAGTTCACGGCCGCCTGGTCGACGACGTCAGAGGGGCACGAGGAGGGTAAGGAAGGCGAGCAGCCCGAGAGCGAGCCCAAGGCCAGCCAGCGCCGCAAGGAGAACGGCCTGAACCAGTAGCTCAAAAAGCCTTCGGGGCGTCACTGGCCGGCCTTGCCAATAAGGCCGGCCAGCGTAAGCGGAAGCGCGGTCACGTTCATCGGGTTGACCCAGGCGGCCCGCTCGCGCTTGCCACCCCACCCGGACACGCCCTGCGTGTGGACCTGGACGCCGTAGTCCCAGTAGGGCTCCTGCGTGCGCATCCACCGCCCGCCGGCCTCTGTCACGTAGTCCGGAGTCTCGTCGGGCTCGGCCGCCCGGTTGCCCCAGCCCATCTTCTGATCGGCGACCAGCTGCTTGACAACGCCGTAGGCGAGCTGCTGGCCCCGGCCGGCACCGATGCAGTAGAGGACCATGTCGCCTACGCGGACGGTCCCGCCGAGCCAGTCGGTCAGGGCGATGCACTTGCCGTTCTCGTCCAACACGGGGTCCTTCACGCGGCCACCGCCAGCAGCTCGGCCGCGCGCTGGTCGTCGATCTCCTGGTCGGCCTGCATTACACGTGCGTAGTCGCCGATCGCGGCCAGGTCCCGCCAGCCGTAGCGGGCGGCGACGGTCAGGAGCGCGTCGATCATGTGCTCGGCGTTCTCGTGCTCCAGCGCGCCGTCCGTGATGTAGGCCCGGCGGAAGCGGCGACCGCGCACCCAGTCAACGAAGTTGACGACGGCGGCGCTGACGACCTGGTGCTCGGTGAACTGCGGGTGGTCCTCGGCTTCGGCAAGCCAGCCGACGACGAGCAGGTCTTGCGGGTGGGCGGTGTTCACTGGTTGAGCCCCTTCGGCTGGTCGTCGTTCTCGATCAGGGCCTTGAAGACCTGGCTGGCGGCGGTCTGGAAGACGATGACGCCCTCCGGTTGCATGAAGCCCGGGGCGGCTGCGGAGCCGTTCTCCCGGAGGAAGGCGAGGGTGTTCTCGACCTGGCGGGTGTCGAACGCGTACCGGCAGAGGCTCGGAACGACGCCCAGGCCGGGCAGGTCGCTGGTGAGCCCGGCGTACCGCTCGACGTTGAAGAGACTGAACCGGCGGTCGCCCTGCTTGAGGCCGTAGCCGCGCTGGATGCCGTGGCCCCACCACTCGCCGAAGTGCCGGCCGACGCCGAGCGCGCGGATCAGCTCGACCGCGTTCTCGCGAACCCATCCGGCGAAGCCGAAGTTATCGGCCCCGGGGTAGATGAGGCGCTTGCGGGACTGTGCGCCGATCCGGTACGCGCCGCCGTCGACCTCGAAGCAGTCCGGCTCGCCGCCCCAGAGCGGGGTGTCGATCTGGTAGCCGGTGACCTGCTCGATGACCACGGCTGCGTTCGTGCCGTCCAGCTTCTCGGTGATGATCATGTCGCGGAAGAGGCGCGGCGTCTTCGGCCATGCCTGGAACTCGATGGTCACTTCGGCAGCTCCTGGAGCACGTAGGTGTCGGTCACGTTGATCGGTGCCGCCGCGATCAGGTCGATCCGGAGGTCCTGCATGGTCAGCCACTCGTCGTCGCCCGGGTAGGCCCGGAAGAGGGCGTGCAGCGCGAGCTTCAGCGCCCGCTCGCCCTCGTAGAACCGCTTGTGGTCCTTGCGGCGAAGCCGGAAGGTCACGCGGAACACGGGAACCGGCATCCGGCCCGGCGTGCTGGCGACCGGGAAGGCGTCGCTCATCGGCGCTCCCAGGAGACGAACAGCGTGCTCGCGTGCTCGAACCCGGAGTCCTCAACCAGGAAGTTCGCGGCCTGGTGCTCGTCCTCGAACTCGTGCGTGGTCATGGTTGCGGGAACCATGGTTCCGGCCGGCGTGAAGACCTTGAGCTGCGGCTCGCCTGGCTTCGGCTCGGTGATGACGGTGACGATTACCATTACGGGGCGACCCTCCCGGCGCTCTTGAACGCCTGGTGCGTGATGGGCATAAGCTGGCCGAACTCGCGCTCGACCTGCTGGGCGGCCTCGTCGATCTCCCACAGCGGGAAGGTCGGGACCGTGGACGGGCTGGCCGTGGATCGCAGGCTGATGAAGTTGAGCAGCGCGCGGGCGTTGACCGTCCAGTAGAAGCTGGTCATGACGTTGGTCGGCAGGACGTCGCGGGCGACCTCGCGGGCGATGCCGGCCCCGAGCATGGTCTGGTACCGGCCGTAGGCCATCTTCGAGTTCATCTCGATCTCGCGGCGCATGACGGTGTACTGGTCGTCGGTGCCCCACTCGAACCGGTAGGCGCCCGGCTTGCCGAGCTGGCGGAGCGGCCGGGAGCGCGGCGGGACGTAGAAGTGGGGCTTCAGGACCCGGTAGCGCGCCGACTCCTCGTTGAACGAGCCGATCCGGTGCCAGAACCACTCGCGGGCGACGAACATCGGGGTCTCGACGAAGAACCGGAACGCGGTGTGCTCGAACGGCGAGCCGTGCCGGTCCCGCATGAGGAAGCGGATGAACCGCTCCGGGTCGACCTCGGAGCCGTCCATCAGGTGCGCCTCTTCGCCTTGCGTGGAGACGCGAGCTGCCCGGATGACCGCCATGTCGGACGCCATGTGGGCGTCCAGTGCGACGGTCGATCCGGTGCGGAACTTGATGGTGGTCACTGCGGTGGTGCTCCCTCAGTCGCGCGGGTCGGTGTTGTCGGGGGTGGCCGGCTCGGGGCCGAACAGGTCGTCGAAGAAGTCCTGGACGGCCGGACTGTTGTCCTGGCCTGCATTTTTGGTCGGTGCCTTCTTGACCCAGGGCAGGCGGACGCAGGAGTAGCCGCGTTCCTTGCTGGCGAACAGGTAACCGCGCTCGATCAGGCCGATCCGGGCCATGACCTCCATCAGCTCGACGTAGTCCTCCCAGAGGATCGCCTTGTCGATGAACAGGTGGTGGTGGCCCTCGGTGGTGCTGGGGAGCACCTTGACCGGCAGGTCGATGTCGAGCACGACCTTGTGCCACTGGTTGTCCGGGTCGATGAAGGCGTACTTCGGCTGGCTGCGCATCTCCGACGTGATGAGGTTGGCAACGTCCAGGTCCGAGGTGACGGCCGGCCGGGTGTAACCCTCCTCCGGCGCGGGCTCGTCGAAGTCGACGTAGGCGAGCTTCTGGCCCTCCAGGGGCAGGACGCGCTCGGTCATCGGGCGACCTCGACGCCGTTCTCGGCCAGGATCTCGCGGCCCAGCTCGGTCAGCTCGCCACCGACGTGCCGGCCAGCGATCGGGCGGGTCAGGAAGCCCCGCTGGCGGGCGGTGTTGAAGTGGTTGGACCAGCGGCCCGGGTTGCCGCCGTGGCGGGCGGCCAGGGTGGCGCACGGGGTCTTGCAGCCGGACGCGACCAGCTCGGTGTAGAGCAGGGCGACGCGGGCGTACGCGATGTCTTCGCGGGTTGGCGCGTCCCGGGTTCGGCCGTCCTCGGCGAACATGGCGGCGGTCACAACCTCGTTGACGGTGGTGCCAGGGATCTCAACGGTGGTCGTCACTGGCGAACGTCCTTTCGGGACATGGAGGTGAGGTGGTAGAACCCGAGGTCACAGTCGTAGAAGCGGTTCTCTCGGTGCATCCCACGACGGGTGCCGGTTCGGTCGGCGACGCGGTTCCGCGTGGTGGCGGCCCGCCCGAGCGCCTTGTTGGCGTCATGCTCGGAGTGGAATCCGCGCTTCTCACAGAGGCCGCACCACTCGTACGGCACTGATCGCTTGCTCATGGGGTACGGCCTCCTTCACTTCTTGAACTCGTCACACGGGCAGGACTCGATGCATCGGCCGCGACCGGACCGGACCTGGAGGTGCATCCAGTCGGCGTGTCCACAGCCGTCCGTCTGGCACCAGCCCTTGCGCTTGGAGCTGGTGGCGTTTGCCAGCAAAGCGCCGGGCGCGTAGAGCTTGACCAGGTGGAAAGTGCCTCCGAGGGCGATCTTCTCGGCTGCTCGGCTGGCGTCGATGTTGGAGGCGAACGGCCCCCAGTTGATGCCGGTGCCGGGCTGGCCGGCTGGCCCGAACTTGTGGACCAGGGCGACGCTGTCCCGGTAGCTGAGGATGTCGGCGACCTGCTTGATCAGGGCCTTCGCCATGCCCTTGCCGTCTGGGTACTCGTCGGACTCCAGGACGGTCAGGACCAGGTCGATTTCCTCTGCGCGGGGGATCAGCGCCACGGTGGGGACCTCCAGGTGGGGGCGGGAAGTCCGGCCTGCATTTTACAGGCGGACCGGCGAAGCGACCTTCAGGCAGGTCTCGGGCATGACCGCACCGTTCGTGAACCACGGGCTGTTCAGGTCGAACTGGACCAGCCAGTGCGGCTCGAAGTGGTCGGTGACGACTCGCGCGATGACGAAACCGCGCCGGCCGATCCGGACCTGGTGCTGGCCCTCGGCGTCTGCGGTGACCTCCACGGTTGCGCCGGGCTCGATGCCGGCCGACCCGATGGCCGCGACCTCGTCCGGCTCCAGCGGGAGGACGATGCCGCCCGGGAACCGCAGGTAGAGGTGGCCCTGCGAGATTCGCTCGACCAGGCCGACCCGCCCGGCGGAAACCGCGATGGCGTAGTCGTTGGTCACGACCTTGGCGAGGTCGCCGAGCCGGAACCCGTCGAGCGTGTACTTCTCTAGCTCG
Source organism: Catenuloplanes sp. NPDC051500 (assembly GCF_044454585.1). NCBI lineage: Bacteria > Bacillati > Actinomycetota > Actinomycetes > Micromonosporales > Micromonosporaceae > Catenuloplanes > Catenuloplanes sp. NPDC051500. The sequence goes on along the minus strand of NZ_JBITDX010000005.1, from coordinate 205,689 downwards.
TCGGCGTTGAGCACGGTCGCGGGCAGGTAGAACGCGGCCACGGCGGTGTCGTGCAGCCGCTCGCCGGGGAAGCTCGCGGAACGCCAGACGCCGTGCTGGTCGCGCTCGGCCTGGTCGCCGTCGCGGTCTTCGATGATCGCGCCGACCGGCAGCGCGGCCAGCTCGGAGAGCGTGGTGATTTCCCGCCGGAGCAGGTTCACGGTGGTCGTCTCGGTCATCGGTGCCTCCAAGCGGGGTGGTGAAGGGTGCTTGTCTACCGTAGCTCGCGGCCTGCATTACACAAAATGCAGGCCGCGAGACACGGGTCACAGGTTTTCGGTGCCGTCGCTGATCAGCTCGGGGTCCTGCTCGATCAGCCAGTCCGCCAGCTTGACAAGGCGGTCCTTGCCGACCCACGAGCCGGAATACTCAACCGTGAGCCCGGCGCGACGCAGAATCTTGCGCGCCCGACCCTCGGCCACGCGGTATTCGTACTGCTCGATCGTCTCGAAGCGAGACTCGGTGGCGTACCCGGTGCCCGCGTTCTGCTCGGCGATCCGCAGCCGCCAGGTGACCGAGGGGTCGCGCAAGGACTCGATCGTCACCCAGACCCGGGCGATCTTTACGATCCGCCCCGACTGCTCGCCTCGCGACCTGCCGTATCCCTCGGTCACGAAGACGAGCTGGTTGAGCGTGAGCGGGCCGGCGGCCGGCCGATTCACTGCGCGGCCCCGGTCTTCGGGTCCTGGCGGTCGTCGTAGCGCTCGACCAGATCCGGGTGCCGGGACCACTCCAGCAGGGCGAAGGCGTGCCAGGCGACGGCGGCCAGATGGGGCTGGCCTGTCTCGGCGTCCTCGTCCTCGCCGCGCCAGAACGCCCAGGCGTGGCGCATCATCGCGGCGAACGAGAGCGACCAGGCGTAGCCGCGTCGCCAGTTGTCCAGGCCATCCGTGGTCGGGTACTTCTTCGGGCCGTAGCCGAAGCGCTCGGCGAGCAGGCGCAGCGGGTACTCGGGGACCAGGTCGTAGCGGGCCGCGCCCTGCTCTTTCGCGCCGCCGGTCGCCGACACCGGGCGTTCCCGGGTCTCCGGCGTGACGGTGGCACCCGGGGGCAGCTCGATGGTGAGCGGGGGCAGCTCGGGCAGGTCGGCCGGGATCAGGTCGACCTTGGCCACCACCTTCACGGCAGGGTCACGCTGGCCGATCGGCCGGCACTCCCAGCCGGTCATGTCGCCGTACTCGGTGACGTCGACCAGGGCCACGATGGTGCCCGGCCGCAGGGCGTGCGCGAGGCGCTGCGTGTCGCCGGTGACGACGGCGAAGCCGCCGACGATCAGCTTGATATCGGGGTTGGTCACTGGAATCTCTTTCACGCAATCACCTCGGTAGTGGGGATGCGGCGAACGAAGGTCGCCTCGGCCAGCCGGAAGCACAGCTGCGTGCGTCCCTGCCGGACGTGTCGGGGGTCGATCTCGTAGATCGAGATGTGGAAGCTGGCCCGGCGCAGCGCCTTGCCGAACCCGTCGAACCACGCGGCGGCGTCTTCCAGCTCGGCGAACCCGCAGTAGTAGTCCTCGTTGGGCAGGCCCGGGTCGTTCCGGATGCCGGGGTGATCGTCGCTGCCCTCATGGACGTCGCAGATGCGGTTACGCAGGCCGAGCTGCGTCTTCGTCAGGAACTCGTAGTTGCCCGCGTACGGGCCGAACCCGTACCGAGTCTCGACGCGGTAGACGGTGGTCGTCGTGGACATGGCGCAGCCTCCAGGGGGCAAGGCGGTGTGGATCGGGGAGAGTGCCTGCGTGGGGGTCCGAGCCCTGCCCCGTCCAAGCCGGGAGCACGCAGGCGAATAGGTCAGCGGGTGAGCGCGCCAGCAGGCCGGCCGCGCTGGGCGACCTCGTTGCCGCCCAGGTTGGCCCGCTGGCCGGCGGCATAGCCGGCATTGCGGCCGGAGCCGGTCAGGCGGCGGGTGCTGGTGACCAGCTTCGGGTAGTAGGCATCCACGGCCCGCTGGATCGCCTTGGAGCGGTCGACCAGGACCAGGGCGGTGCCGGGCGTGCCGGTGGACTGCTCACGGATGCCCTGCTGGCGGGCGGCGTCCAGGCGTCCACGGATGGCGCTGGTGAAGCCAGCCAGCCAGGACCGGCGGTACGCCTTGACGTCCTCGAACGGGCTGTACGGGCGGGCCACGCTGAGCCCGTAGGAAGCCTGGACGAGGAGGCTGGTGAACAGCAGCTCGACGCGCACGAAGTCCTCGGACGAGCCGAAGATGTGGGTGGCGTAGCCCTTGCCCTTGCCCGTGCCGGACTGGTGCAGCACGGCCTTCAGGCCCAGGCCCTCGGCGACCTGGTAGGCCAGGATCGCCTTGTCCTTCTGGTAGGCACCGGTGACCTTGATGAACTTGTCGGACACCTGCAAGGGCGTCTGGGCCTCGGCCTCGCGCAGGGCGTCCTCCAGGCCCCAGGCGGAGATCAGCTCGGCCGCCTTGGCGTTGTAGGCGTCGCGCTCGGCCTCGAACGTCGTGGCCTCGGCCTTGGCGAGCAGGGCGCGGATCTTCGCGAGGCGGGTCTGGTCGGTCATGGCATTCCTCCGGGGTGGTGTCGCGGTAAAGGGGGTCAGGGGATGGGGGTCAGAGGGTCTTCTTGACGGCGTCGACCAGCGCGCCCAGCAGCTCCCAGGCGGTCTCGCCGTGGTCGGCGGCCCGCATGTCACGCTCGCGGTAGTCACAGGTCTCCTCGGCCTTGTCGCCCAGGCGCTCCAGCTCGGCGGTGGCCGCGTCGTCCCAGCGTTCGATGCGGGCGATCAGCGCGGCCAGGGTCTCGTTGCTCATGCGTTTCTCCAGTTCAGAGGGGGTCTGCGGCAAGTCTGGCCCACATTACACGCACCCGGCATGTATTACACGTCGAGTGCGTGTCAAACGGGTCAGACTTCGATCTCGCGGTCGTTCAACCAGCAGTGCCAGGAGTACACCGGGTCACTGCTGTACCACACTCCGGTGATGTTGCCCTTGGGGCCGTAGGTGTAGTGCGCGTTCTGCTGCATGTACTCGAACCGGCGCTCTACCCGCCCGCCGGCCTGCTCGCACTGGCTCTCCCAGCGCTGGTGTTCGACGACGGCCCAGACCATCAGGCCGAGGATCGCGGCGATCCCGGCTGCGGCAAGGCCCCTCACGCGGGGATCGCGGTGCTGGCGGCCGGCACGAACAGACGACCGTGGTCTGTCATCAGGACGAGCTGCGTCACGCCCTGCACGGTGTGCTCGGCGAGGCTGCGCACCCGGGCAATATGCGTGCCCTCGTCGCGCCAGCTCGCCAGGTGCCAGCCGTCCGTTCCGGTGCCAACTCGGTTCGCCCGGTCCTGGGAGACCAGGACGGCACGCCCGAGCAACTGGGGCGTCACGCGGACCTTGGCAACCACGTCGCCAACCGGTCCGTGCACGCGCGGTGGGATGCGCTTCTTGCCAATCCGGGCGACACGCTGCGGTGCGCCGGTCGTCTTGGTCAGGTCGTCCGGCTCGACAACAGCCAGGACCTTGCCGGTCTCGGTGCTGTAGACCATCACGCGCCAGGGCATCCCGGTCATGATGGACTCGTTCAGCGCCCAGTCGATCCCGACGTCCTTCGCGTTGTCCGTGTCGGCCTGGCCCTGTACGTCGTACTGACGGTGCGCGGTGATCCAGCCCACCTGGTCGGACTCGTACTGGAGCGCGACGGTGTACGTCACACGTCCCACGTCGACCCTCCGAAGGCTGTTACCAGCGGCGATGCTCACTGTAGTTGTCCTATCTCTCGGTCGGGATTCAGCCGGCCAGGGTGCGGCCGTCAGTGACGACCATGACCGCGTCCAGCTCGTCGCGAATCGCCTCGTACTCGCGCCGGGCGGCGTCGTAGACCGCGCCGGACACCAGGATTCGGCTCTGCACCCGGCCCTTGACCAGGCGCACCATGACCGCGTCGTTCTCGGTCAGGTCGGCACCCGAGGTCTGGCACAGGTAGGCGCGCTCCGCCAGCATCCGGCGCAGCTCGTCCCGCTTGGCGGTCTCCACCAGGTCATCCCCGGCGAGGATCGCCCGCACCATCACGTTCACGGCGTCTCCGTTCTCTCGGCCTGCACCACACACGGTACACGCCTGGCCCGCATTACACGAACGCCCCCGGGCGCGGGAGTCGAACCCGCCCTACGACCATCCGGGGGGAGGCGTCAGACGCCCCACTCAAACTTCAGACCGACCATGTCGGCCCGCGTGGCATCGGCGATCGTCACGAAGTAGCCGCAGTCACCATCGGCCCGGCCGGTGCCGGTCTCGCTGAAGATGTGGTCGTACGCCCACTCGTCGTACGCATCGTCGCCAGGCTTGGAATCGGCCGGCGGGAGCGGAATGCAGACTACGGCCTTGGTGTCGATCCGGCCGTAATACTCGTAGTGGTGCTCCATGTGCAGCTCCACGATCACGGTCCCCGGCGTCCGGAACCGCAGGGCGGCCCGGCCGTTGCCGAAGACGACGCGCTCCAGGAAGTGCTTCCCGGCGGCCTGGTACTCGGCAATGGCGGCCTTCTCCGCGAGGTAGTCGTCTTCCAGCGTGCGGACGAACTCACCGTCCAGGTAGACCGCCGACGTGCGCTCGGCCTGGTCGCGGTACTCGTTGGTGACCTTCACGGCATTCTCCTGTCTCAGGGGGTCATTGCGTGCCCGGGGCCGGAGTCGAACCGGCCCTACACCATCGGGCTGATCAGGCGGGCCAGGCGTCCTCGGCGCGCTGCCTGGTCATCGGGTGGACGGTGCACAGCCGCTCACCGTTGAACCGGTCGGCCTGGCGGCCTTCCGGGGTACGCGTGCGGAACCAGCCGTCCCACCACTCCTCATCCACGCGGCTCGCGTCGACATCGACGGAGCACAGCCGCAGGTTGTAGTCCCAGCACTTCAGGCCCTGTGTGATCTCCACGCCGTTCGCTGTGCGGAATCGGGGGTCATTCATGGCGGCCACCTCTCGTTGTTGGGTCTTGCGGGCCGCTCAGGCCCGGACTTCACGTGCGATGGCGCGGGCCATCGTCGACTTGCGCGGCAAGTCCGTGGGGAACTCGATGTGCATCAGGTCGGCCATGATCCGCAGGACGGCCGGACGGACGCGTCGGGTGAGGTACGACGCGACCTCATCAGCCGTCGCGCACTCGTCGATCAGCGCGATCTCGTCGTGCGCCTGGCGCTCGATCTCATCCATGGCAGTGCCTTTCGTTGATGGTGTTGGGGAGTCCCTGCCCGGCACTCGAACGCCGGGATGTCTGCCCGTCAGGGGAGGCTGCGATCAGCCCTTGCGGCCATTGCGGGCCACGATCCAAGTCGTCGCCTGGACGGTCACGGGGTCGATCCCGAGGCGGTGTCCGGCGAGGCGGTAGCAGTGCTCGATAGCCGCGTACACGCCGCGCCGACCGAGTCCGGTCTCCGGGTTGACGCGCTCGCAGATCGTCGGTCCGAGTGCTATCCGGACCGCCCACACATCGACGGTCACGGCCTCACGGTCACCGAGCAGGTTGAGCGCGAACCGGCGAGTCTTCGGCCCGTTGAGCGTGCCGATCGGGTCGTCCGACGCCAGGGCAGCGCGTGCCCGCTCAACGTTCGCGCCCATGCAGTGCGGCGCGTGGTCGTTCGCGAGCAGGCCCACGGCACCCTCGACGTTGCGCGTCCAGGTCGTCCGGGGGGAGAGGTGCGCGACCACGGCGGCCACAGCCTCACGGGTGAGGCTGTGCTGCGCGGCGAGCCGGTCGATCAGGGCTTCACCCTCGGCATACCAGGTCGCGCCGTCCGCGATCATGCCCGGGGTGGCGCGGTTGAACGTCGCCACGATCCGATCGGTGCACGCTCGCGCGTCGGTGCCGAACACGTCACGGAGACGGATGGACGGCGCAATGATCAAGTCGGTCATGGCAGGGTGTTCCTTTCAGCCTGCATTACACGTGCGGTTGTGCAAAGTCCCCGGGCAGGGAGTCGAACCCTGCCTGTTGACCATCCGGGGGAATCAGAGAGACGTCGTGACGTATTCGCGCGCCATGGCGGAAACCTTGTCGTAGTCGCCGCGCTCGTTGGCGTAGTACGACATGTCCGAGTGCATGTCGAATCCGTCGACCCAATTGGGGTTCGCGGCAATGTCCTCGGGCGACAGGATGTCGTCACCCTCGGCGTGGCAGGCGATCACGTGGGCGGCTGAATCGGCGTGACCCGCGATCAGGAGCACCCGAGAAAGCGCGTGGACCTCGGTGCACGAAAGGGCGGTCCACACCTCTCCGTATCCGATGTTGTCCACGACGTTCGCCAGGTCCCGGATCGCGTCCTGCAATTCGTGGGCCGGGATCACGGTCACCGGCTGCGCGATCTCCTCCGTGCGGAAGGCACGGAAGGAACGACGCAGACCAGCGATGATGTTGAACATGGCAGTGCCTTTCGGTAAATGGATATTGCGGAGTCCCCGGGCAGGGAATCGAACCCTGCCGGTAACCATTCGGGGTGCGCCTATCAGCGCCAGGCGCGGCGCACGATTCCCTGGTGACGGGAAGTCGTCATGCTGTATTTCGTGTCCGGGATGACGCGCTTACGGGAGGCGGTCACCCATGCGATTGGCGTCTCGTAGCTGTAGACCACGTAGACCGGTGCATCGGCGGGAACCTTCCCGTCACCCGACACGTAGTTGCCGGTCCACAGGGACTTTGCGTCACGCAGCGGCTTCGCGTATTCCTCCGGAAGCTGCCCCGTCTCAATTCCGCCGGACAGAACGCCGACGTGCACGCCGGTCAAGTTGCCAGCATTGAACGGAACGAGAGCCTGAATGCGACCGTCAGCGTTCCGAACGTTGATCCGAGCCATGGCAGATATCCCCTATCAATTCGGCAGGCCATCATCAGGCAGGGAATGCCAATCCCTGCGACCCCCGAAGGGGTTTCGGCCGATCAGTAGACGTCCCGCACGTACTCGTTGCGGTCACGGGCGACGAACAGGTCAAAGGTGTGAGCGCTGCCCCACTCCATGACGTTCAGCGGGAACAGGTCGCCATTTTCGGAATCGGCGAGACCATCCGGACCGTGGCAGTCGTATGCCTCAATCGCGGCATCCCAGTAAGAGAGCAGCGCACCCGATGCCTTGGAAACGGCATCCCGTTCGGGCGTCTCGCCCGCGATCAGCGCCACGTGGATTTCTTCCGCGTAGTCGATGCCATCTGCGGAACCCTCGCCGACCATGCGGTATCGGACGATCTCTTTCCCGTCCGGCCCCGTTCCGATCAGCTGGAATTCGGTACGCACGCCATCACCAGCACGCCCGACGTAGGCGATGCCGTCAATGTCGCTCAGGGTGTTGGACATGGCAGATTGCTCCTATCGATTGGGCAGCCATCATCAGGCGAGGAATGCCAATCCTCGCGACCCCCGAAGGGGTTTCGGCCTGCATTACACGTTGACACGAACGATTCCGCCACGCGGGCCACGCTCGAATGCCACCACTCCGTTATCGCCGTACGCGATGCCGTCATAGTCGGCAGTCATGTAAACCCACGCGACCGGAGCGCCGTACCCATCGGCACGGTGATAGTCGTTGCCGGACTCACGCATCCAAGTCCGGAACGTCGCACCCGCATCACGCAGGGAGTTCGTGGTGTTCTCAGGGGACGGTGCGTCAGGGAGGGTTGCCCCGCCGTTGAAACCGGCGTCACAGAGAACGGTGTACTTCCCGAGCTTGCTCATGGCACTTGCCTTTCGTTGACCGCGCGTTGTGCGCGGTTTCGCGGATAGCCCGGAATCGAACCGGGAGCGCGCCTGCCAAGCGGGCCGCACCTGCATATCCGTATTGCATCGCGAGTGCATTGGTTGGCGTTGACCGGCAAGAACTGTGTGCCGCACGTGCGAGACGTGCGCAGAGCAGATTCCCGGTCGCGACCGACGTACCGTCGCGCGTTTCGGATCACTGTGGAATTGAGAAAGAACGAGCCGCCCGCCGACCGTGTGGCCCTGGCGTAGGACCGATCGGCGCTGGCCTTACTTGTGTCGCCCCTTGCGGTTTGCCTCCCCGCCCTGGCGGGCGGTGCTCCGTGCTTGCCTCCGTTTGTGTGTGCCTCGCTGACAGGGAGAACGCTACGGCATGGATTACACGTACAGAGAGTGAGATCCGGCCTGTCTTCCCAGGTCAACCCTGGTTTGCTTACGTGTAATGCAGGTCAACAGCTTTCCACGTGGCCCCGGTCACACTTTTGTCTTCCCTGGTCACGGGCCTAAGAAAGTCTTGCCCGAGCGGCTATTTGTGGCCCCGGTCACAGGAGGCGCCCTTGCGATGGCCCGGATCGGCCTGCATTTCACCCACAGTGATTGCCGCCCGGCCCTGCCTGCCTGGTAGACCGGCCTCTCAGGGGCCCTGTAAGACGTTGGCCCTATGCCGCCCACCCAATCACCCTCACCCCCGGGTGAACGTGGCACAGCGTGGTTCTCAGCCTGCTTTACACGTGCCTCCTGTGGCATGGCCCCACATACGCGTGCACATCACGGTGAGAGTAGCCCTGCCAGCGGCACACACATACCCCGTGAGCTGCGCATATGCAGCGTTTGTGCAGGTCAAGGGCTATGCATGGGCAGGCCAGAGGCAGAACACGAAATACACGTTACCCATGAGTAAGGCAACGCGTAGCGCCGTACAACACATCGCAGATTCGCTCTTGTCCGCCAGGCAGGGTGGGGGTATGATCCCCGGCCGCTTCTTTTGCCGACCGGTACGTGATAGCAGCTGAGATCCTGCCCAGGTAATAGGGTCCGTCAGAGCCCGCCTGCACGCCGGCCAGCGGCCACGTATTGCGCCGGCCTGCCCCCGGATTCGGCCGGCAGCGCGCCGCTGAGCCGGTTGCCAACGCCTCCTCGTCGGTGCGCCTTTCGCCCTTGACCGGTTTGGCCGGCGGCCGGATGAGCTGCTGACCGCGATCGGACCGTTCCGGTCCCCCGCCGCTGACGGGTTGGCCGGCTACGCCGCTTATCCGGTGCCGGGGCCGGAGGCCCCTGGTCTTGCCGAGTCCTTCCGCCGCTGACTGGCGAAGCCGGTATGCGGCGAAGCTGGGTTTGCCGTTGACCTTCGCCGTTGACCTTGGATCGCCGGAGGCAACATCGCGCGAACGCGCGGGTTATGGATGGTTCAAGGACGGGTCAAGGACGGTTTGGGGTTCGCTGACGCTACCCCGTTTGTGCGTCCACGCTACCCCGCCTGTGCGTGTACGCACCCTCGCTCGTGCGTACACGCCACCCCGGTCATGCCGGGGTGCGCTCACGCTACCCCGCCCGGGAGGGCGTAGACGCTACCCCGGTCTGACCTGGGAAAACTCTGCCTCAAGAAGTTCCTGATGTGAGCTGCGCAACAAACTGCTTGACTGGCTCGAATCTGGTCTCGATTACAAGATGAAGCAAAGCAATACAGCAATGCGGGAGAGCAGAGAAGCAGGTCAGCTGGTTGGGAGACGAAGTCTCCAACAACAGTGAAGCTGGTCAGCTGGCTACCTCATTGCGGCATTACGGCATACGGCCCTTACGGGCCGATACACAGGTAAGCCGCTTTGCAGCAGACTGCCCCGGGTCCACGGCCGACATCGGCCCAACGTGGTCGGGGTTCAACGTGGCGGTGATGCTGATGGCCTGGGAAGGTTCCGATCGGCGTGACCGCTTGCCGGCCGACTGGCCGGTCATCCAGCGTCGCATCCTTCGGCGCGATGGGCACCGTTGCACGGTGATCCGGTCCGATGGGCGGCGATGCCGGGACAAGGCGACCGAGGTCGACCACATCAAGCGCGGCGATGATCATGCAGATGACAACCTGAGAGCGATCTGCACATGGCATCACGCCCGCAAGAGCGCCCGCGAGGGCGGCCAGGCGGCGGCGCAGAAGCGCCGTGAAGCCGCCAACCGGTTCCGCCGCGCAGAGGCCCACCCGGGCCTGCTGGCGTAGGCGGGTCGAGCCCACAAGGCTCCCCGCTTCCGGCCCCGTGATGCCGTACCCCTCCGGCGTTGCGGGGCCTTGGCTTCCCCCGGGGGTGATCGCGTGCTGGTGGTGCGGATCGCCCTGGCGGGCTGGGTGTTCGAGCTGGACTTCGGCCGGCCCGAGCAGCACGAGGTTGTGCACAACAACGAGCTGGAGACGGAGCTGGCGTTCGGCTTCGTCGCCCCCGACGACGAGGAGGTGTAGCTCATGGGAGCACGTGGCCCCGTCCCGAACCGCGAGTCAGACCTTGCGCGTCCCCGGGAGCGGCGCGGCGGCGAGACCACGGCGGTGACGCGCGGCAAGGCGCGGAACACCCGGTGGCCGGCAGCCGATCCGGACTGGCACCCACTGGCGCGGGACATCTACCTGGGCTGCAAGAACAGCGGCCAGGCGGACTTCTACCAGCAGAGCGACATCGCGATCCTGCGGTCGCTGATGGAAGACCTGTCGCTCTACAAGAACTCCCGCAAGCGCTCCGGCCAGATGCTCATGACGATCATGTCGGCGCTCTCCTCCCTGCTGGTCACCGAGGGCGACCGGCGGCGCGTCCGGATCGAGCTGTCCGAGGAGGTCGTCGAGGAGACCCCGGCGAGCGTGAGCGTGCTGAACGACTACCGCGCGCAGCTGGGCATCGCGCAGTAAGGGGGTGATGCCGTGGCTACGGTCACGCTGACCCCCGAGGAGATCGACGCCCTGGAGCCGGACTACATCGGCCCCACCTGGCAGCGCGGCGTGTTCGGCGAGTGGATACTCCCGAAGGCCACGCTCGGCTGGGAGGTCGCCGCTTGGTGCGCGGACTACCTGCTCGCCGAGGATGGCGGGCCGTGGCGCTTCACCGCCGAGCAGCTGAGGTTCGTCCTGCACTGGTACGCGGTCGACGAGTACAGCGGCCGGTTCAACCACCGCGTCGGGATCTTGCAGCGGCTGAAGGGCTGGGGCAAGGACCCGCTGCTCGCCGTGCTGTGCCTGGTCGAATTCCTTGGCCCGTCCCGCTTTTCGCATTGGGACAAGGAGCGCAACCCGGTCGGCAAGGCGCACCCGCAGGCGTGGGTTCAGGTCGCCGCCGTCAACCGCGAGCAGACCAAGAACACCATGACGCTCCTGCCGTCGCTGATGTCGCAGAAGCTGATCGAGACTTACGGCATCAAGGCCGGCGCGGAGCTGATCCGCGCGGGGAACGGCACGAAGCGGCTTGAGGCTGTGACCTCGTCGTATCGCGCCCTGGAGGGTGCCCGCTCGACGTTCGTGTGTCTCAATGAGACCCAGCACTGGGTGTCCGGAAACAACGGGCATTCGATGATGGAGACCATTGACGGCAATATCACGAAGAAGGATTCGCGCTATCTCGCAATTACGAATGCGTATTTGCCGGGCGAGGATTCCGTTGCCGAGCGAATGCGTGAGGCGTACGAGAAAGTCCGCGAGGGCAAGGCCGAGGACGTCGGCGTCATGTACGACTCGGTGGAAGCCGACCCCCGTACCCCGCTGACTCCCGAGGCGCTGCGGATTGTCATCCCGAAGATCCGGGGCGACGCCGTCTGGCTGAACGTGGACGCGATCATCAAATCCACGCTCTCGCTGGTGATCAGCCCGGCCCGCGCCCGGCGCATGTACCTCAACATGGTCGTGGCCGACGAGGACGCGCTGTACGGCCCCGAGCAGCTGCGCGCGATCGAGAACGCCGGGGCGACGCTGCAACCCGGCGACGAGATCACGCTCGGCTTCGACGGCGGTAAGACCGGCGACGACACCGCGCTCGTGGCATACAGACTGAGCGACGCCACGTCGTTCGTCCTGGGTCACTGGTTCAAGCCTGAAGGCCCCAAGGGCGACGACTGGCAGGTGGACAAGGGAGCGGTCGATTCGGCCGTCAGAGAGGCCCACGCGCTCTACAACGTGCGGGGCTTCTACGCCGACGTCGCGCTGTGGGAGTCGCACATCGCCGACTGGGAAGCGGACTTCGCCGAGGGCTACAGCATCAAGGCGAGCGAGCGCTCCCCGGTCGGCCTGGACATGCGGCAGAACCAGCGCCGGCTGACCCTCGCGCACGAGCGCATCATGCAGACGATCTTCGATGCGAAGACCTTCTACGACGGCGATCCGGCCATGCGCCGGGCGGCGCTGTCGGCCTACCGCCGGGTGAACAACTACGGCGTGTCCTTCGGCAAGCTCTCGCGGGAGAGCAGCCGCAAGGTCGACCTCTACGCGGCTTGGATGCTCGCGCACGAGGCGGCCTACGACGTTCGCACGCGCGGCAAGAAGAAGGTCCAGCGGACCGGTCGCGGCTACTTCCTCTGAGGCGGTGATCCCCCATGGCCGACTCCGAACTCGGCTACGCCCGGCAGCTGCTCGCAACCCTGCACAAGGACCGCGATCGACTTCAGCGCATCGATGACTACGTTCAGGGCGAGCACGACGACCCGTACATGCCGATCAGCTCCGACGCGGAGTACCGGCTGCTGGCGGAGCGCTCGGTGTCCAACTGGATGCCCTTGCTCTTGAATACGCCGGCCCAGGCCATGTATGTCGACTCGGTGCGCCGGGCCGACAAGCAGCTCGCGGTCGGTGAGCAGCTGTCCGAGTGGAGGCACTGGCAGCGCTCCGGCCTGGACGCGCGCCAGCTGGCGATCCACAAGGGTGCGCTCAAGTTCGGCCATTCCTTCACGCTGACCGAGGCGGTCCGCAAGGGCCGCAAGCGGCTGGTGAAGACCAAGGGCCTGTCCGCGATGCGGACCGCTGCGCTGTTCGAGGACGCGGCGAACGACCAGACGCCGATCGTCGCCATCACGGTGACGGCCTGGCCGCGCGACGACAAGCCGGGCAAGGCCCGGATGTTCGACGAGACGTACGAGTACGAGGTGACCTTCGGGTCGCTCGGCGACGCCGACTCCGTCAAGGTGCTGACCAAGACGAAGCACGGCGCGAGCGAGTGCCCGGTGACCCGGTTCGCGGCGGCCGTCGACCTGGAGGGCCGCACGGTCGGGGTGATCGAGCCCATGATCGCCTTGCAGAACCGCATCAACCAGACGGTCTTTGACTTGCTCCTGGCGCAGTCCTACCAAAGCAGCCAGGTGCGCTACGCAACGGGTATGGCACCGCCGGTCAAGCGCGACCCGGAGACCGGTGAGGTCGAGCTGGACTCGGCCGGCAACCCGATCCCGCTGCCGATCAACCACAACGCGCGCCGCTTCCTGTTCGCCGAGGACCCGGACGTAAAGTTCGGCAGCCTGGAGGCGACCCCGCTGGAGGGCCTGATCGCCTCCATCGACATGTCGATCCGGCACCTGGCCGCGATCAGCCAGACTCCCCCGCATCACCTGCTCGGCCAGATTGCCAACCTGTCGGCGGAGGCCCTGGAGGCGGCGGAAACGGCTTTGCTCAGGAAAGTCCAGGAGTTCCGCAACAGCTTCGGCGAAGCCTGGGAGCGCGTCTTCCGCCTCGCGGCCGAGCTGGAGGGCGACGCTGACGGCGTCGATGCGTACTCCTGCGAGGTGCTGTGGCGCGACATGGAGATGAAGTCCCTGGCGCAGTCCGCTGACGGTCTCGGCAAGCTCTCCGCGCAGCTCGGCATCCCGGCACGCGGTCTGTGGCCGCGCGTTCCCGGCGTCACCCGCAACGAGGTTGACGAATGGGAGCGCATCGCCGAGGAGTCCGACTCGCAGCTTCGGCTCGCGCAGTCAATCACCCGGGCCACGACCCGCCAGCATACGACCCCGGCGCAGACGACTACAGCCGCGCCCATCGCGGCATGACAACAGCGGCACGCCAGCGAGAGGCCGAGCAGGTGGGCATCGCTTACCAGGCCGCGCTGGCGTACCTCGGAGTCCAGGCCGTGCAGGAGGCCCTGTCCATGTGGCAGGACATGCCGGCCATCTTCCGCCCGGCCCAGGCTTCGGCCTGGCTCGCGCGGATCGTCGACATGGTCCTCGCCCGCAGGATGGCCGCCCGGCTTCTGGCGATGGCCTACTACCGCCTGGCTCGCGCGCTGCGTACCGGCCGGACGATCGCCGACCCCGCCCGCTCCACCCTGGCATCCGTTGACCTGGTGGTCCTGCGCCGGGAGTTCGTCGCCCTGGTCGGCGATGACTCCGGCTACCGGCCCGGCTCGGACAACGACTCGATCCCGGTGGAGAAGCTGCCCTCGCTCGTCAACGACCACGCCGCCCTGGAGGCGGACGCGGAGGACGAGGCCGAAGAGGTGCTGCTCAACCTGGGGCCGAACAACCTGCTTCGGAAGGTACGGGAGATCGACACGGCCCGCCCGGCGGACGAGGTCGACGCGCGCCGCGAGCAGGCCCACATCGAGGCCGGCACGCGGTCGGCCGCAGCGGTCGAGCGGATTGTCATGAACGGCGCGCGGTCGGCCACCTGGTCCGCCGCGCAGCGGGACACCCGCGTCGTCGGCTACGCCCGCGTCTCGCAGTCCGGCACCCCGTGCGGGTTCTGCGCCATGTTGATCAGCCGGGGCGCGGTCTACAAGACCAAGCTCACGGCGACCTACAGCGACGGCGACCAATACCACGACAACTGTCACTGCGTCGCGATCGAGCTGTACGCCGAATCCGACTACGCGTCGGAGCGGTTCGCGCTGAACCGCGAATACCAAGACCTGTGGCCCGAGGTCACGAAGGGCCACTCCGGCAAGGACGCGCTGCGCGTGTGGCGCAGGTACTTCCGGGACCAGCAAGCAGCCTCAGCCCTGGCGGCGAGGTCCACCCCGAACGCCCTGGAGGCGACCCCCATTGAGCGGCAACGATTCGACGCAGGAACCGCAGACCGAGATCGTGTCCGAGTCCGCTGAGATTCCGACCGAGACGACCGAGGAGACCGTCCCGGCGGCGACCGAGGATGACGGCCTGGATCTGGCCGGCGCGCGGGCCGCGCTGAGCAAGGTACGCGCCGAAGCGGGCAAGTACCGCACGCGACTGCGCGAGGCGGAGGCGAAGCTGGCGGCTGCCAAGAGTCCCGAGGACTTCGAGGCGGCGGTCAACGAGCTGCGGCAGACCAACTCCAAGCTGGAGCGGGACCTGCTGGTCGAGAAGGTCGCTCGCACGGCCCAGCTCCCCGACGAGCTGGCCGAGCTGCTTCAGGGCAGCACGGAACCCGAGCTGAAGGCGCACGCCGCCAAGCTCCAGAAGTTCGTCACGCCGGCCAAGGAGCCGGTCGGCGAGCTGAGTGGTGGCCTCGATCCGAACGAAGACGAGGCATTCGACCCGGTCAAGGCGGCCCGCGCTGCACGCGCGTCCCGCTGGTGATCGGCGACATCGTCAGGCCCGCACGTGTAATACAGGCCGAATCTCCCGTGGAGGACTGAGCAAGTGGTGCATCAGGTAGTCAAGCCGGAGAAGATCGCTGCGACCGCAGCGGTGCTCCTGGAAGAGAAGCTGGTCGTCCCCGCCGTGTTCCGGCGCGAGGGCATCGATCAGTTCAAGGGCGCGAAGGACGACGCGATCAACGTGGTCGTCGAGGGCGTCCTGCCCTACCGGACCTACGGCTGGCGGAACAACCGCTCGACGGAGATCCAGTTCGACGAGTACAGCGAGCGGAAGATCCAGGTCACCTTCGGTGGCGACATCTACTCGGCCGTGCGCCTGACGGACGAGCAGAACGACTTCGATTTGCCCGGCTGGGCCAAGCTCGCCCGCAAGCAGACCGAAGCGCTGGGCCGTGGTCTGGAGACCCAGGCGACGGACTACCTCATCGACGCGCCGTACGAGGTCACGCTTGGCATCCCGGCCAACGGCCTGCGCGCCGGCCTGATCCGCGCCCGCCAGACCATGAACGCGCTCCGCGTTCCGGACGGTGCCCGCACCCTCCTGGTCGGCACGGACTTCGAGGCGGCCCTGCTCGCCGACGAGAAGCTGAACCTCGCGCAGAACGTCGGCGAGGCCGAGGCCGTTTCTGCGCTGCGGAACGCCACGATCGGCCAGCGGTTCGGCTTCAACATCGTCGTGGCGCAGGAGCTGCCCCCGACCATGGCCGTCGCGATGGTCGACAGCGCGTTCATTTTTGCCACGGGGGCTCCCAGCGTTCCGCAGAGCGTCCCGTTCGGTGCTTCGGCATCGCACAATGGTGTGGCCCTGCGGTGGATCAGGGACTACGACTCCCTGAAGTTCCAGGACCGCAGCATTTTCAACACCTACAAGGGTTTCCGGCACGTCTCGGACGACCTCGTGGGCGTGGACTCCGACACCCGGCAGGCGTACGTGTCGCAGTACGAGCACTTCGTGCGGGCGATCCAGCTGGAGCTGGGCGGCACCGACTCGCTGCCGAACGGCAAGGTCGGCCGGACCAGTGAGGGCTTCTCCGCCGCGCACGACGCGGAGCTGAACGCTCTGACCGGCCTGGGCATCGCGGCCTGATCCTTTTTGGCCCGGCTCGTGTAATGCGGGCCGGGCCGGTGGGGTCAGCGGTTACGGCACCGGCTTGCGGCACTCGGCGTTCGGTGCTCGACGGGGCAGGCCCCGTGCCGATACACGATGAGTGGTCCGCTGCGCTTCGGCGTGCGCCGCGTCCCGCCTCCCCTTATGGCCGTAACGACCGGCCGCTCAACCAGGTAAGCGATGGCGCTGAATGGGTTGAACAGTTGGTGTAAGCCCCAGCTTGCCCGGCGGAGCGTGCGAGGCATCAGCCTGTTGCGCGCCACCCGTTTTGCGGACGACACCGGGTTGAGTGCGCGGCGGACCTTCCGAGGAACGAAGGCGCGCGAGAGGAATCCCATACGGCTGAAGGTATCGCCTGCTGGCCGCGCACTTCCATCCGCTGAAAGGTGGCGATCAATGGCGTATGCCTCGCTTGACGAGCTGAAGGAACGGCTCGATTGGGACCTGGATGAGGGCCAGGAGCGCATCGCGGAGGCGGCGCTGCAAGACGCCTCGGACCTCGCGATGGAGTACGGCCGGGAGTGGCCGGAGGACGCCCCGCCTCGCCAGGTGAGGGTCCTCGTGCTGCGGGCGGCTCGGCGGTTTGTCGAGAACCCGCAGGGCTACACGACGTCGCGCGCTGGCGACGAGACGGTGCAGTGGTCGGACGCGGCCGGCGAGAACGCCGGCTCGGTGTACTTCACGCGCGAGGAGCAGAAGCTGCTGGCCGGCATCGCCGGTCGCGGCGTCGGCCTCACGTCGGTGACGGCGTCGGCATGGGGTCCGCAGAGCACGTCGCGCCGGATGCGCAAGGTCGGCGAGACGATCTCGCCGTCCGCGTATGTGCCGGTGAACGGCTCTCCGAACTCGCCCTTCCCGTACTTCGGCGACGGGCTGGAGCCCTGGTGAGCAGCCATCAGCGACGCCGTGGCGTCACCGTCAAGGTGTGGCCCACGACGGCCACCACGAACCGGCGCGGCGACGAGGTCCTGACCGTTGACATGGATGCGCCCCCGATCACCGTCCGCGCCGCGATGATCCCGCAGCGGTCCTCCAAGGCCGAGGTGCCGGGTCAGCAGCAGATCAACGTGATCAAGATGATCGTGCCGGCCAACCTGCCCGGCGTCGACCTGTGGTCGCGCGTCGAGTGGAACGGCCAGCTGTGGGACGTGGCGGCTCCGCCGTCCTACCACCACGGTACCCGGCAGACGCGGCACTGGTCGCTAGACCTGCGGGAGCGCCCGTGAAGTGGACGGTCGAGGAACGCTGGCTGAACGGCCATCTGGCGAACATGCCGGGCGTGCAGGGCTACCTCGGTGGCCTGGCCTTCGGGATGTTTGCGGCGGCTGAGGAAAACCTGGTCCGCGCGCACCTGGACCGCGACGACGCCCGGGGCGACAGCTCCGGCCACGCGTCGATCCGGCTGGAGCGCGGCGACAACGAATACGGCCACGTCGATTGGTACGTCGTCTTGGACGACACGCGTGGCTTGCACGCCGCGTTGTCGATCGAGTACGGCCACGGCTCGTACAAGCGCCGGATCTACAACAAGGAGTTCGGCTACTCCTACACCATCACCGTGCCGGCCTCCCGGCCCACCTACATCCTGACGAACGCGACCCGGATTCCCCGCAAGGGCAAGAAGGTGTCGGGCTCGGCCGCGAAGAAGGCGAGGGGCTGATGGCGAACCTTCCCCCGATTGTCCGCCAGCTGGCCGAGCTGAGCCCGGTCGAGGACATCCTGCTGCACGTGCTGAGGGAGCGGCTGCCGGGTGTGCGCGTGCAGGCGCTGGTCCATGACGACCAGCACTGGCCGCTCGTGCTGGTGCGCCGCCTGCCGCAGTTCGGCGACTGGCAGGGCGATGACCGGTTCACCGACCGCGCCGACATCGCGGTCCACACGTTCTGCGAGGACCCGGACGGTGACGAGGATGCCGCCCTGCTGGCTGAGGCCGTGCGGGTGTCCCTGCGAAACGCCTGGTTCGACAACGCAATCGTGCCCGGCCGAGGGCACATCACCCGCGTCCAGATGACGTCGGCCCCCCGGCGTGCGCCCGACTGGGCCACGTCTTCCGGGCCGGTGCAGTACGCCGACTTGCCGACCGGCGTGACCAGGTACGAGACGCAGTTCCGCGTCTCGATCCGCAAGGCGCTTACCCCCAACCTCTGACCCCGCTTCGCCTCACCCCGCCTGCCCAGCAGCGCGGGGCTTTCGGCGTGCCCTGGAAAGGAAAATCCACAGTGGCTCTGAACGACAACGCCACGCTGGTCATCGGCAGCGGTAACTATTTCACCGCCCCCACCGGGACCACGCTCCCCAACGACCTGCTCTCGATCGGTGCGCCCTGGCAGCCGGTCGGCCACACCAGCCTGGAGGACGTTTTCGGCGTCACCTCCGAGGGCGGCGAGGCGACCACGCTGGGCAGCCTCCAGAACAAGAGCCTCCGCACGAAGTACAGCGCGCGGCAGGAGACGCTGACCTTCACGGTCGTCCAGTTCGACGAGGACTCGCTCCGGCTGTTCTACGGCCAGAACGCGCCGACTCTGCCGTCCGGCCTGATCGGTGTCCCGCAGGACCCGGCCCCGACGCAGGCGGCCTTCCTCGCGGTCTTCATCGACGGCGCGAACTACTTCGCGTTCTACGCGCCCAAGAGCGAGATCTTCCGCAACGACGATCTGTCCATCTCGGACACCGAGTCGCTGGCCGGCCTCCCGCTCGGCGTCAAGCCGATGGCGCTCGGCACGAACACCTGGACCTACGCGGTGACCCCGCTGGGCGGCACGCCGGCCAGCGGCGCTACCGCTGGCGCACCGGGCACGTTCACGCCGTCCGGCTCGGCGACCCCGGCGAACCTCGCGGCCATGGCTGACGTGGATGCCTCGCCGACTACGGCGTGGACCAGCGGCCAGTACGTGATTCTCGGCGACGCGTCGAACGCGTACTGGAACGGCACCGCCTGGGCGGCCGGCATCAAGTCCTGACCCACCTGGACGACCCGGCTGCACGCGTGACGCGGACCTCCGCGTGCAGCCGGGGTTCCACCCCCGAGACGCCGCGAACCCCTTGCCCCACCGACCTTGGAGGTCCGCAACCCCATGTCCAACGCCATCACCCTTGACGACATCCGCGCCGCCGCCGAGCGCAAGTACGGCTCGACCGACATCACCATCGCCGAGGGCGAGGTCGTCCGGCTGCTGAACCCGCTGCGTCTGCCGAAGACCCGGCGTGACGAGCTGTCCAAGCTCCAGGACAAGCTGGGCGAGGACGGCGCAGACCAGGCCGCGCTGCTGGCCGACGCGATCCGCCTTGTGGCGGAGAGCGAGACGCGCGCCCGCAAGCTGCTGGACGCGGTTGGCGAGGACCTGGCCGTGCTCGCGCAGATCTTCGAGGCGTACTCGGCGGGCACCCGCGTGGGGGAAGCCTCGCCCTCTGCCGCCTGATCGACGAGCACGGCGAGGGGCTGTACGCGGACCTGCGGTTCTACTACGGCGTCGACCTGGTTGACGTTGTGGAGGGTCGCGGTCCGGCCCCCTCGCTCGTGCTCGCGCTGGTGCAGAGGCTGCCCGACGATTCCATGACGGTCGCTCTCGCGTCGGGCGGCCGGACCCAGTTCGGCTGGGGGACGGACCGGCATCTGCTGGCCGACATATACGACGCCATCAATCAGCAGACGCGGGCCACGGGCAACTGGGGCAAGGGCAAGGCTCCGAAGATCCCGCTGTGGCCCCGCCCGAAGGCGAAGGCGAAGCCGGACAAGCCGAAGAAGCCAACCTCCGTTGCCGAGCTGTTCAAGAACTTCGGGAGGTAGGCATGGCCGACGCGGTCATCGGGTCGATCGCTGTCAAGATCACGCCGGACACCACGGACTTCAAGAAGGAAGCCAAGGTCCAGCTGGAGCGGATCGAGAAGTCGCTCGACCCGATCAAGGTCAAGGTCGAGCTGGACACGACCGGCTTGAAGGCGGCGGCCGAGCGGGTGCAGCGCCAGCTGGAAGCGGCCCTGAAGGACGCCAAGGTCAGGGTCGATCTGGAGGGCCAGGACCGCCTGCACGTTGCGCTCGCCGCGATCCAGCGCCAGATCGACTCGCTGTCCGGCAGCAAGGTCAAGCTCGACGTCGACAAGGATCACTTCGACGCGCAGCTCGCCTGGATTCAGGAAGACGTCGATGCGATCGACCTGGACGTGGACCTGGACGAGGTCTCGCGTCGCCACGTGCTCGACCAAATCTCCGACATTCAGGACCACCTGGACGAGCTGCGCGGTGACATCGAGGTCGATGTAAACGAGCCCGCAAAGATCGTGGCGCAGGTCAAGCTCGCTGCCCTGACCCGCCCGCGCACGGTGACGATCATTCCGCAGGTCAGCAAGTCGGCGGTTACGAAGGTCGCCACGCTGCTCGCCGCGCTGTCTGGTGCCCGGCTCCTCGGGGACATCCTGGACAAGCTGTGGAACAGCATCAAGAACCTGGACAAGGCCATCCCGCTGATCGGCACGCTGGCGCTCGCCATCGCGAACCTGGGTTCGGTCGGCATCGCGTCGGCCGCCAACCTGTTCGCCCTGGCGTCGTCGCTCGCGTCGATCGGGCCGGCAGCGCTCGCGCTGCCCGGCATCCTGGGTGGTGTCGCGATCGGCCTCACGGCCACGGTCGTTGCGTTCGCCGACTTCAAGCAGCGCATCCCCGAGGTCGTCACCGCGTGGAACAGTCTGAAGTCGACCATCCAGGACAACTTCTGGGCGGTCGCGCAGGAGCCGCTGCGAGAGCTAATCGACGGGCTGCTGCCTGAGTTCTCCTCCGGCATGGCGAAGGTCAGCACGCAGCTCGGCGGGTTCTTCGCGAGCCTGGCGACCGGCTTGGGCGACTCGCTCGTCCCGGCGTTGGCCGGCATGTTCGACGACCTGTCCGAGTCCATCACCATCGCGACCGGCGCGACCGGCGACATGGCGTCGATCATCGCGATCCTGGGCACGGTCGGTGCCGGGTACCTGCCCCGGTTGGCGCAGTGGTTCGCCGACATCACGGCCCGCCTCAACGAGTTCCTGATCCGCGCATCCGAGGGCGGCGAGCAGTCGCAGCTCAACGGCTGGATCAACACCGGCATCGAGGCCCTGAAGGACCTGGGCACGATCCTGGTCGAGTCCGTGCAGATCCTCAATGGATTCGCAAAGGCGGCCGAGGCGGCGGGCGGTAGCTCGCTGGCAACGCTGGCCGACGCGCTGACGCACATCTCCGACGTCGTCAACGGTGCGAACTTCCAGTCCAAGCTGACGAACGTCTTCGTCGCGGCGCACGCGGCGATGGACGAGATCAGCACCCGGTCTGGCCCCGGCGTCGAGAAGTTCTTCTCCACCCTGGCGGACACGCTTCAAGCGGTCCTGCCGCTGGCCGGCCAGGCGCTCGGCGATCTGCTGGGCGGGCTGACCACCGCGCTGTCGCAGGCATCGACGCAGATGGGCATCATCGAGCTGTTCGACGGGATCGCCAAGGCGGTCACGGCGTTGCAGCCCGCGCTCGGCCCGGTCGCTACCGCGCTCGGCGCACTGCTCGGCCTGATCGGCGCGATGGCGGCGGCGTTCGCTCCGGTGATCGCCACGATCTTCACCGCTCTGGCGGGTGCCGTGATCCAGCTGGCCCCGGTCATCGAGCAGCTGGTGATGCTGCTCTCGGGCGTTCTGCTGGCTGCGGTTACCGCGCTGGCCCCAGTCGTCGGTGAGCTGGCTACGGCGTTCGCCGGTCTCGGCTCGGGCGGCATCCTGGACACGATCGTCGTCGCGTTCTCCGGCCTGGCTCCGGTGCTCCAGACGATTGCTCCGCTGCTCGGTGACGCCCTGGTCGCCGCGCTCGGCGCGCTGATGGGGCTGCTCGGCCCGGTCGCTACGCTGCTCGGCTCGGTCGCGAACGTGCTGCTCAGCATGGTCGCCGAGATCCTTCCGCTGATCGTTCCGCTGTGGGACTCCCTGGGCTCCGCCCTGGCCGGCATCGTCACGGCGCTGACCCCGGTGATCACGAAGATCCTGGAGATCGCGACCGCGATCATCGGTCCGCTGGTAGCCGCAATTGCACCGGTTGTGACCGAATGGTTCCCCAAGATGAAGGAGGCCATCGCGCGGCTGGCCGAGGCACTGATGCCCGTGCTCGTCGCGCTACAGGCTGTAGTCGACTTCCTGGTTCCGATCCTGGCTCCGGCCATCGCGTTCGTCGCCGGGCTCCTGCTCGATACCTTCGTCGGCGCGATCAACGGCGTGGCCCTGGTCTTCGAGGGCGTCGTCGAGATCGTGACCGGCATCTGGAACACGTTCGCTGGTTTGTTCACCGGCGACTGGTCCCGCATGTGGGACGGCATCAAGTCGATCTTCAAGGGCATTTGGGACACGATCGTTGGCATCATTGAGACGGCCCTGAACGTCTTCGTGATCGGCAAGATCACCGGCTTCTTCAAGGCCGGGGCCAAGCTGTTCGCCGAGGGCTGGGCGTCGATCCGCTCCGGCGCGACGGCGGCGTGGGACGGCATCAAGGGCGGCTGGTCCTCGTTCCTATCCACGCTGAGCAACCTCGGCTCGTCGGCGATGAGCACCCTGCGGTCCATCTGGTCCGGCGGACTCAACGCGCTGAAGGGCGTCGCCGAGTCGGCCTGGAACGCGGTGCGCGGGGCTTTCAGCTCCGGGGTCAGCGCGGTGGTCAACACGGTGAGGAACCTGCCCAGCACGATCCGGGACGCGCTCTCGAACGCGGGCTCCGTGCTGGTCAGTGTCGGCCGGCAGATCATCGAGGGCCTGATCAGCGGCATCAAGTCGATGTTCAGCACCGTAGCGGCGACCCTCGGGGCGCTGACCGACATGCTGCCCGACTGGAAGGGTCCGGCCCAGCGCGACCGCGTCCTGCTTTACGACGCCGGCCAGCTCGTCATCGACGGATTCATCAACGGCTTGGAGTCGCGCTACGGCGCGGTGCGCGAGTCGCTGACCGGCCTGACCGACGAGGTCAGCGGAATGCAGGTCGAAGCCCCGGGCGTGTCCCGGTCACTGACGGCTGCGATCGACAGCGCAATCGAGGCTGGCGGCGGCAGCTCCGGCGGCAAGACCCTCAACTACTACGCGGCACCGGGCAGCTCAATCAGCTCCGAAGAGGACCTGTTCAAGGCCGCCGACCGGGCCAGGATGGTGGGCTGGTAATGCCGCATCTTCAGCTCGAATCGAGCACCGACGTCCTCAACCTGGACGACGTGCTCAACTTCGGGACCGGGATTCAGGCCCTGGCCGGCGCGACCGGCCTGGGCTTCCCGGAGGTCGTGCCGCAGTGGTCGGAAGGCGCGGGTGACGGAGCGACGTTCCGTGGCTCGCGCCTCGGGCCGCGCGACATCGACCTGCCGCTGCACATCAACACGAAGGGCCGGCAACAGCTCAAGGACGAGCTGGCCCGGCTGGAGATCATGCTCGCCGAGGGCGGCATGACGCTGCGCATGGTGGAGGACGACGGCACCAGCTGGTCCGTACCGGTTGAATGGCAAGGCGGCGGGGCCTGGATCTACGGCGTCGACACGATCGGCGAGACAGACCTCTCGACGGTCGTCACGCTGCGGGCCGGGTCACCGTACTGGACCAGCTCGGTGTCCAGCTCGACAACCGTCCGCAACTCCGGCGCGGGACGCGGCCTGCTCAACGGGTCGCTGACCGCGCTGAAGGTGGCCGCCTCGCAGGCGATCGGCACGATTCACCTCGTCAACCCGGGGTCGGCTCCGTCGCCGCCCATCTGGACGGTCACCGGCCCCGGCACCAACTTCACGGCGACGTCACCGACCGGGGAGACGCTGCGCTGGACCGGCACGCTGACGGCCGGCCAGGTCCTCACGGTCGACGCCTCGCGCGCCTCGGTCGTCGACCAGTCCGGCGCGAACCGGTACGCGAACCTCGCGCCCGCGCCGCGCTTCTGGCACATCCCCCGGGGGACGAGTGACGCGGTCGCGTCGATGGACAACACCACCACGGCATCGAGCATCACGTGCACGTGGCGGGCGCGGAAGCGGGTGATCATCTGATGCGGCTGTCGGACATCACGGTGGAGGTGCGCAACAAGAACCTGGACCGGCTGGGACTGATCTCCCCGCAGGACCTGGATCTTGAGGTTGACGACGTTCACCTGAACGTGGGCAGTTGGAAGCTGGTCCTGCCGACCGGTCACCCGCTGGCCGGCGCGCTGCGGACCCCGGGCGCGGGCATCATCATCACGGGGCCGGACGGGCAGACGATGCTCTCCGGCCCGGTGGTCACCCCGACCAACGAGGCGACGATCACCAACCCGGGCGGCGAGCTGACGTTCTCCGGCGTGACCGACATGGTCCTGCTCGCCGACGTCCTGGCCTACCCGGACCCGACGAACCCGAACCCGCTGACGCAGGGGCTTGCCAACGACGTTCGCACCGGCCCGGCCGAGACCGTCATGCACGGCTTCGTCGCGGCGAACATCAGCCCGCTCGCGCCCGGCGCTCGCCGGCCGACCGGCACGATGTTGACCAAGGTGCAGATGGGGCCGAACCTGGGGCGCGGCCCCACGGTCACGAAGTCCGCCCGGTTCTCCGTCCTCGGGGAGCTGCTGACCGACCTGGCGACGATGGCCGGGCTCGGCTTCCGCATGATCCAGCGCGGCGGCGCGATCGTCTTCGAGACGTACGCCGTTGCCAACCGGACGGCGGAGATCCGGCTCGACATCCGCAACTCCACGCTGTCCGGCCACAAGGTCGCTACGTCCCCACCGGGCATCACCCGGGCGCTGGTCGCCGGTCAGGACGAGGGCGTCAAGCGCCAGTTCGTCCTGCGCACGACGGCCGCGAGCCTCGCAGGTGAGCAGGCATGGGGTCGCAGGATCGAGCGATTCATCGACCAGCGGAACACGGAGAAGATCGCCGAGCTGGAGCAGGCCGGCGATGAGGCCCTGGCCGAGGGCGGCTTCTCGTCGATCGCCGTGCAGGCGGTCCCGATGGAGGACAGCTCGATGCCGTTCGGCACCAGCTGGTTCATGGGCGACTCGGTGACCGTGGTCGTCGAGGGCCAGGAGCTGTCAACGACGGTGTCCGGCTACGTCATGAAGGCCAAGAGCGACGGCTTCCACCTGGGCGCAAAGCTCGGCGAGACATCCGGCTTCGACGCGGGAGCGGCGATAGTGAAGCGGGTCTCGTCGGCGGAGTCGCGCATCGGCGTGCTGGAGTCGGCCGGCCAAGCGCCGGTCCTGTCTCGGCTTTCCACGCCGGCCGACATCCCCAGCTCCATGCTGGCGAACGCGTTCGAGCCAGGCAAGACGGGCCTGTACCTGGCCCCTACGCAGCAGTCCGCCTACGGCCTGCCGGGTGTGCGGGGCGGCTATCTCCAGGTGTACGGCGACGGCGGCGACGGCGCGATCCGCATGTTCAACGAGATCGCCGATACCGGCGCACCGAACGTCTACTTCTCCTCCGGCAACCCCTCCGGCTGGTCGGCCTGGCGGCGCGTCCGTTTCGCCGACGACCGGCCGATCATGATCGGCGGCACGGTGGCGATCACGCCGACCGCCGCGAACACGCCGACATCGGTCACGGTGTCGTTCCCGGCCGGCCTGTTCACGACGATTCCAATCGTCCAGGTGACCGCCGACACGAGCGTGCCGGGGACGCAGGTGACCGGCGTCAGCTTCAAGGACCCGACCCTGACCGGCTGCTCGATCGTCCTGACGCGGACGAACACGTCGCTGACGAACGTGCACTGGACCGCCACCCAGTTCTGACCCCTTGGAGGTAGGCCGGATGGCCATCACGTCTTTCCCCTATGACGACCAGGACACGACCGAGACGCAGTTCTCGACCTGGGCGCGCGAGCTTCAGGACTCCGGCGTCGCCGACTCGGCGAACGGCAACGGACTGAAGGTGTCCGGTGGTGGCGGCGGCATGGCCGTGCAGATCCAGGCCGGCTCGCTGATCGCCCGGGGCCACTTCCTCACCAGCTCGGCGGTGGAGACGCGCACGATCGCGACCGCGCCGACGTCCGGCATCCGGTACGACCGGGTCGTGGGCCGGATCAACCCGGCGACCAACGCGGGCGAGCTGGCCGTGCTGACCGGCACGGTCGGTGCCGGGGTTCCGGCACTGACGCAGACGGACGCGGGCATCTTCGAGGTGTCGCTCGGCACCGTCACCGTGACGGCGAACGCGACGACGATCGACGCGGCGCGGGTCGCCGATGACCGGTCGTTCGTGGGGACGCGGATCAGGTCCTGGTCCTCGTCGACCCGGCCGGCCAGCGCCCGGCTGTTCCAGCTGGGCTACAACACCAGCACCTCCCGGTGGGAGTTCTGGAACGGTGCGACCTGGCAGAACCTGGCGACCGCCACCAGCGAGAACGCGTCGAACTGGGGTGGCTACAGCCTGACGGTGTCGACGTCGCAGCCGTCCGGCACTCCGTCCGCTGACCGCATCTGGGTCCAGCCGACCGCGTAAGGGGGTACCTCAGTGGCGATCACCTGGGGTGGCTACAACGGCCACCTGCGGCTCGGCATCGATCTGACGACCAGCGCGGCTACGACCGGCGACGTGGTCACCGTGTACGTGAAGCTGTACGTGCAGGTCGACAGCTCGTGGAACTTCGACGACACCCAGTCCTGGCGGCTGAACGGCACGAACGGCAGCTCGGGCTCCTTCAACAACACGCTGTCGAACGGCGCGTCGAAGCTGCTGTTCAGCACGCAGTATTACGCCTCCGTGGACTACGACGGCGGCCCGACGTACTCGTACTCGGCGAGCCTGTCCGGGGCGTACAACGGCGCGGCCCCGACGCACTCGCGCAGCATCACGCTCCCGGCGCGGCAGGCATCGGCTCCGTCCACGCCGGCCGCGCCGAACGTCGGCAGCATCACGGGCACGACGGCGCACCTCACCTGGTCGGCCCCGGCCACGAACGGCTCGGCGATCAACGGCAACGCCGGGCAGGTGTCGACCAGCTCCGGCTTCGGCTCGATCCTGAAGTCCTGGGAGAAGACGCCGTGGGAGGGCGAGACTGTCACCGGCCTGCCGAAGGGCACGACGCTGTACGCC
The DNA here is from genome assembly GCF_044454585.1 of Catenuloplanes sp. NPDC051500. Lineage (NCBI taxonomy): Bacteria > Bacillati > Actinomycetota > Actinomycetes > Micromonosporales > Micromonosporaceae > Catenuloplanes > Catenuloplanes sp. NPDC051500. The sequence goes on along the minus strand of NZ_JBITDX010000005.1, from coordinate 178,306 downwards.
CGGGTTCGGGTGCGCAACGGCGTGGGCTGGTCGGGCTGGTCTTCGGGTCGCTCGTTCACCACGCTGATCACGGTCCCGTCCGGCCCGTATCCGGCGACGTTCACGGAGATCAAGGCCGAGTCGGCGCGGATGTCCTGGGGCGTGCCGGCCGACGACGGCGGCGCGGCGATCACCGGCTACGACATCAACATGGCGATCGATCCGGAGTTCACGGAGGCGGCCGGCTTGTTCCGGGTGACGTCGAACTCCACGGTCCTAACGCAGCTGCGGCCGGGCACGACGTACTACGTCCGCCAGCGCGCGGTCAACTCTGCGGGCACGGGCGACTGGTCCGAGGTCCGCTCCTTCACAACGGAGTCGGCGCTGTTCGTCGGCAACGGCACCACCTGGGTTCCGGCCCTGGTGTGGGTCGGCAACGGCACGAGCTGGGTTCCGTGTCGCGTGATGGTTGGCAACGGCACGGAGTGGAAGTGATCCCCATCTTTTCCCTGGAAGCACCGGTTCAGGCCGCGATCGTAACGGCGGTCGGCACGGTGACGGTGGCCCTGATCGGTGTGGTGCTGGAGTACCTGCGGCGCAACCACAAGCGGCTCGGCGAGGTCAAAGAGCAGGTCGCGAACTCGCACAAGACGAACCTGCGGGACGACATCGACGTGGTGATCGCGGAGCTGCGCGGCCTGCGGACCGAAGTCCAGCAGGAGCGGCGCGAGCGGTTCGAGGCCGACCAGCGCACGGATGCCCGGCTGGCCCAGCTGGAACGGAAGCTGTGACCCGGCCGAGCCGGGATGACTACTACCTCGGTATCGCCCGCGCGGTCGCGGCGCGAGCCGACTGCACCCGGCGTCTGGTCGGCGCGATCGTCGTAACGGACAACGTCGTGGTGTCGACGGGCTACAACGGCGCACCGGCCGGCCAGCCCGGGTGCTTGACCGCTGGCGCGTGCCCGCGCGGTCGCCTCTCCTACGACCAGGTGGCCGCCGGGGATTCGTACTCCAGCGGTGCCGGGACGTGTATTGCAGTCCACGCCGAAGCGAACGCGCTCCTGCGCGCCGGGCTCGCCAGCCGGGGCGCGACCTTGTACCTCACCGATGCGCCGTGCGACGGCTGCTCGCGCCTGCTCGCGGGAGCCGGGATCGCCCGCGTCGTCTACCCCGAGGGGGATTGACCCAGTGGCATACCCGCCGAGCCTCGCCACCAAGACGGTGACGGGGCGGTTCATCACGCATCCGGACGGCACGCCCGCGAAGGGCACCGTCAAGTTCACCAGCAAGCTGTTCGTCCAGGGTCCGGCCGACGACCTGATCCTGACGCCGTTCGAGGCGAAGCTGACCCTGGACAGCACGGGCGGCTTCTCGCTGGTGCTCCCGGCGACCGACGACCCGGACTGGGTGCCGGTCGGCTGGAGGTATTCGGTCGTTGCGATGGTGGCCGGTAAGTCGCTGAAGGCGGAGCTGGCCCTGCCGGTGTCTGGCCCGGACGTCGTTGACCTGGCCGACGTGCTCGACGCCAGCCCCGTGCCGGAGGCTCCGGGCTTTTGCCTCGCCGCCACGCTGAAGGGCGCTGCGGGCGGCCTGGCCGAGCTGGGGCCGAACGGCAAGGTTCCGGCCGCGCAGCTCCCGCCGGGCAATTCTGGGCAGGTCGAGTGGACGGCGATCATCGGCAAGCCGAACACGTTCCCGGCCGAGCGGCAGGTGGTCACCTGGACCGAGGTGCAGGGCAAGCCGGCCACCTTCCCGGCGGCGGCGCACGGCCACGCCTGGTCGGAGATCGCCGACAAGCCGGCCACCTACGCGCCGTCCGCGCACGGGCACGTGATGAACGACCTGACCGGCACGCTCGGCACGGGCCAGGGCGGCACCGGCATGACCACCTTTACGACCAGCGCGTATCTGCGGGCGGCCAGCTCGACCGAGCTGGAGTTCCGATCGGCGGCGCAGGTCCTCTCTGATATCGGCGCGGCGGCGGTCAGCCACACGCATGACGCCAGCGCGATCACGGCCGGCACGCTGGCGACGGCGCGCGGCGGTACTGGCCTGACCTCGTTCACTGCGAACAGCTACGTCCGGGCCAGCTCGACAACCGCGCTTCAGTTCCGCACGGCGGCGCAGGTCCTCTCCGACATCGGCGCGGCGGCCAGCTCGCACACGCACACCCTGGCGCAGATCACTGACGCCGGGGCGAAGGTGCTCGTGCTGGCGGCCGGCGCGGCGGTGCCGGGTGGCACGGCTGCGGGAACGGTGATCGTGAGGACGGCGTGACGACGGTAACGATCTTCCCAAACACGGAGGTGCCGGCCTACCTGGGCGTCGCGGACGGCACCAAGGTTTCCCAGACCCAGGGCACCCGGTTCACGGTCAACGTGGCTGGCCGCGCGACGCACATTCGCTGGTTCGTTCCCACGGCAACCCAGCCCACGGACGGGCTGAACGGAGGTCAGGTCGTCTTTGGCCTGCATCGCGTATCCGATGGCGCGCTGCTCGGCTCGACGATGGTCTCGACGCTCGGGTTCGAGGGTGCGTGGATGGAGGTCGCGCTCCCCGCGCCGATCACGCTTACGCCCGGCGTGGCGTATCAGGCGTCAATCCTGACGCCGGAGCGCTACGTCTACCGGACCGGCTTCACTACGGCTTCGTCGTCTCCGGGTGGCGAGTTGACGTCCACGGCCCCGCCGGGGCGCTGGGCGAACGCGTCCACGTTCACGCTCGCGAACGGCGTCGAAGCGGGCTGGAACTTCTACCAGGACGTGCGGTTCGAGCTGGACGCGACGCCTCCAGCCGGCCCGATCCTCACGCTGTGGAACGGCACCGCCGAGGTGGCCGCGACCGCGACCGTCTGGAACGGCGCCAGCGAGGTCTCTGCGGTCCTGGAGATCGTCGCCTAACCCCATATCAGCCCGCATTCCACGAGCCCGTCAGCGACCCGCTGGCGGGCTTTCTGCATGGAGGTAGCACCAGTGGCAACCAACCCCAACCCGACCCGGATCAGTGGTCCGATGTGGAGCCTGTGGGAGCGCTTCGTCGCCTTTCACCGCAACGTCAAGCTCGGCGGGGTCTACGCTGACAAGCCCGGCTACCACAACTACCGCGATGACCTGCCGACCGACGACTACTCACGGGGCGATGTCGCGGCCGACCGTGAGGGCAACGGCAAGCTCAGCTCCGCGATCGACCTGACGTTCCCGGACGCGTCCGACATGCGGCTGTTCTCCAAGCGGCTGCACGACGCCATGAAGGCGCGGGACGGCCGACTGTTCATCGACGGCAAGCCGATCCTGCGCGAGTACATCGGCACGCTCGACTCCGAGACGGTGAGCTGCTACGTCCTGACCGGCGGCAAGGCGCTGGGCGTCGGCGCGGACTCCGGCCCGGATGCCGGCCGCGACACCAGCCACCTGTGGCACGTGCACATCTCGTTCATCCGGAAGTACGCCGACAGCCAGGACGCGATGGACCGCGTGCTGTCGATCCTGAAGGGCGAGAGCTACGACGACTGGGTGAAGGGTGGCGGTAAGCCGTCGACCCCCGCACCGGCTCCGGCTCCGTCCGGCAAGCTGGCCGAGGACGGCATCCTGGGCGCGGCCACCATCAAGGCGCTCCAGAAGAAGCTGGGCACGCCGGAGACCGGCGCGGTCACGCAGGGCGCTCCGTCCCCGATGATCAAGGCGCTCCAGCGGTACCTCAACGCGAAGGTGAACGCCAAGCTCGCGATCGATGGCTACGGCTTTTACCAGAACGGCCAGGTCTACAAGACGGTCGCGGCGCTCCAGAAGTACCTGGGCACGCCCGTGACTGGCGCGCTGACCAAGGGCGCGAAGTCGACCGCGATCGTGGCGCTCCAGAAGCGCCTCAACGCGGGCACGTTCTGACCCTCCGACCGGACTGCCGGTCTCCCGATTCGACCCCGCTGGCGACCGCTGGCGGGGTTTCTTCCATGCCCAGGAGGCAATCCCAGTGGACGCCAGCACCCGTCGCGTCATCCGCACCGCTTTCCAGATCACCCTGGCTGTGGCGAGCATCCTGCTCGTCGCGACCCCGGCGGTCCTGTCTGCGGCCGAGGCCGCGCTGACCCCGGAGCAGGCCGCCGTCGTCGCGGCGGCCGGTGCCACCATTGTCGGTGTCGCCAGTCTCGTCGCTCGTGTAATGCAGTCCCCGATCGTGGCCGAGCTGATCGACCGGTTCGCACCGTGGCTGTCGGCTGACGAGCCGGCCGACCGCGAGATCGAGGGCTGACCCACCAACGCAAAGCGCCCCGCAGCTTCACGGCTGCGGGGCGCTTTTCGCGTCTCAGTCGTCGGGTTCGGTGATCTTGATCCGCCGGGCTCCGCGCGAGGTGGCCTTCGCCGGTGCTGCCTTCGCTGGGGCCGCCTTCGTCGTGGCGGCCTTCACCGGCTCTGCCGGCCTGAACTTCACGGGGTCGGGTTTGGCTGGCGCGGCAGGCTTCTCAGATGGGAACAGGTCACGGATGCTCATGTCGTCGCGGGCGCACAGGTCGACGATCTTCGTCTCGCCACCCATGGTGACCTCGAACCTTGTGGTCGGGTCACCCTGGTTCCGGCAGACGTCACAGACGATGACGGTCAATTCCATCCGGGGCCTCTCGGTGCGTAGTGTCGGATGTTCGGATGGTGACAAGATATGCCATCCCTTCGGCCTGGAGTTGACGCATAAAGCAGGCTCACCGTACCTTGGAGCGCGTAGGGGTGAAAAGTCCGTCGGGGGGATGAGGGGTCATGACCGCCACGAAGGTGCAAAACCAGGCCGAAGCGATTGCTTGGATCGAGGAGGGTAGGCCGTACCGCTGGATCATCGACAAGTACATCGAGAAGTACGGCATCGAGACCAAGCCGGCCATGTGGTCGAACTTCCGGCGCAAGCACGGCATCAAGACCCGCACTGTTCGCAACGAGAGCCTGGTGCCCTGGAAGATTGAGGAGCATCACCGGACCGCCTACCACCTGGAGATGTTGCGCGCCGAAGCGCGGAGACGCGCCGGAGTCGAGTTACTTCCCGAGGCTGCCGACAAGCTGCGGCGGTTTCATGAGAACTTGGAGGAGACCGGCACGGTCGTGCACTACTCGCCGAAGAAGGGCTTCACGTACGCGCCACGCCGGCCGGGTGTCGACCTGGACCTGATTCGCGAGCCGGCCTCGCGCAACCGGACCGGTAGCAGTGCGGGCGAGTGATATAGACGCCGCACAGGATTTCAGCACGACCCGCAGAGCCCCCGCCAGCATCACGCTGCCGGGGGCTCCTTGCTGTCCGGGCTACAGTCCAGCTCGCGCGGCGGCCGTCTCGACCTGGGCCGCCGGTAGCGCGTCAGGTTCGGTTCGGGCGTGGAGCTGGTCGTCGGGAAGGGGGAAGGCGTTTTCCAGTTCAACCCTCAACCTTGATTCCGGCATGTCCGGCAAGACCCGCTGAAGGGCGTACAGGGCATCTTCACGGGACAGCCTTGGATCGAGGAACACCGTGTCGCTGCGGGTGACGATGTCAACCCCCGTCTTGAGTCGAACTATCTTCACGTGCTTGCCCTCCCCCGGAGCCATCGGTCGACCCCGATTAGTACAGGCGTTCGACTACAACCTTCTCTTTCTGAGCATCGTTCAGGAATCGTCCGTACGGGTAAACAGTGTTTCGATGAAGTCGGCGACCCGCCGCCGGTCCGCTTCATTGAGCTGGTGGTAGTGAGCGATCACGATTTCGTCCCCGGTGGCAAGGGTTGCCGGGTACACGTTGTATCCCGCCGCGCGCTGGGCGGCGATCGTGACACGTTCCACGGGGAGCCCGAGCCCGAGCGCGAGACCAGCCAGAGTCTCTGGCTTTGGGACCGCCTTGATCGGGTTGTTGGCGAGCGCGTGCACGACCGACCGGGACAGATTTCCGCGCCTGCCGATTTTTGCGTAGCTTTCGCCGGTCCGCTGCTGATGATCCGAGATGAGGCGCGCGAGTGGGTTGAGCTGGGCCACGTGCTGGTCTCTCCTCATCTGACCGGACAGGGGTCATCGTACGCTCGGACATTCCTGCTGCGAGCCAGCTTTGTGTGTCGTCCGTCGCTGGACGACAATTCGAGCCCGGCCTACACTTCAAGTCCCGCCTGCTGGAAGCGCGCGGCGGGGGAACACGGCCGAAGGCCCCACTCTTTCGGCCCGCAACTTACGGGGGAACAGTGCGCGAAATCGCCACCACGGACGGCCTCGCCATTCTGCACATCGACCACGAGACGATGAACCTTTGGGTCGACTTTCTGCCAGAACACACGGCGGAGACGACGGCCGAGGTCTACCTGACCGTGGGCCTGGAGAGGCTGTACGTGATGACGGACGAGGAGATGCCGGCCGAGCCGGTCAAGGACGCCTACGGCCGTGATGCCTCGCGTTTCCATCTTGCCTACACGGAGGTGTTCGAGTAGTGCCCCTGAACATCGTGACGATTCCTGGCCCGTCGCGGGTGGACCTTCTGACCGAGGTTCCCCGCGACGGGAAGGATCGACCGGTCGTCGTGCCGGAAGAGGGAGGTCGGCCGATCGCGCTCGCGCGGTCATCGAAAGCGGCCGGCACCCTGGAGGACCGGAGCAACCTGGAGCGGTACGGCAAGCGGATGACGCTTCGCGGTGCCGCTCTGCTGCATCCGGCGGACCTCCGCCGGGCCGGTGACATCGACCTGGAAGACCCGGTCGGCAAGCGGGAGATGAACCGCCTGGTCGAGCGGGCCGAGCGGTTGTCCGGCTCCAATGCGAAGGCGGAGCGCGGCAACCACCTGCACGACCTGAGTGAGTACGTCGACCGCAACGAACCGCTCCCGGCACACGCCAGCGAGCAGGACCGCATCGACATGGCGGCGTACATGCTGTCGACGTCGATGCTCAAGCAGATTCACATCGAGCAGTTCACGGTGTGCTCGCAGCTCAAGCTCGGCGGGACGCCGGACCGGGTCAGCTTCTACGACGGCCCGGACCCGGACGGCCGCCCGGCCGGCAACCTGATCACGGACCTGAAGACGGGCTCCGTAGATTACGGCGAGCTGAAGATGGCGATCCAGCTCGGCACATACTCCCGGTCGAAGTTCTACGACCACACCCGGTTTCAGCTGCCCGAGCACGACCCGACCGACCTGAAGGCCAGGTGGGCGGCGATCTCCAAGTTCAAGAGGCAGTCGTTCTCCGCCGAGGACGCTGTCGCCGCGTACCGGCCGCTGCCGGATGTGAATCCGAACTGGGGCCTGATCATCCACCTGCCGGCCGGGACCGGCCAGTGCACGGTGTACTGGATCAACCTGAAGGTCGGCTGGGCTGCGGCGCAGCTGGCGATGCAGGTTCGGGAGTCGCGCGGGACGAAGGTCCTGACGCCGTTCGCGGCCTGACGTGTAATGTGGGCCACGTCACGGCCCGATCGTTTGGCCTGCACTTTACGTGCGAGCTACGCTCATGGTATGCGGATGAGACGAGAGGGGGTGGTCGCCGAGTGGGTCTCAAGGTGATCATCAAGTACGGCAAGGGCTACGAGGACACCTGGGCCACGTTCGAGGGCACGGTGGACGAGGTCCGCCAGGAGGTCTCCTCCTACTTCGACATGGACCCGAACGAGACGGCCGGCCTGAGCGTGTCCGCGCTGGTCCTCAACGCGACCAACCTGGCCCACGCCAAGGGCAACCTGGGCGCGACGCTCGGCGCGCAGGCGATCCCGGCCAGCACGCCGGCCACCCGGCCCTCCGGCCCGCGCGGTGCGGCCGCCTGGGACGCTGCCGACTCGGCACCCGCCGACAAGGGGCCATCCCCGGTCGAGCACATGACCAAGCGGATCGCGGAGATCGGCGACGTGGACGCGCTCAAGCGGCTCTGGGCTGAGAACCAGGAGCTGTTCGCGGCGGAGTCGACGATGATGGACGCCTGGAAGGCGCGCGGTCGTGCGCTGAGCGCGGCGTGATCAGCCGGGATCTCATCCGGGCGGTCTTCCTGGTCGCAGTCATGAACCTTCTCCTGGCCGCCATCCTCGGTGGCTGGAAGATGTACGACCGGCACCACGCCGATTGCAGTGTCTTCGCAAACGACTCCGTGAGCGAAGCCCCGCTGCGCTGCGTGCCCGGGTACGGCAAGTAGCACCACCTGCAACACCACCCTCCGGTCGGGGAACGGCCGGGCTTTTTTGTGCCTGCACGTGTAATGCAGGCCAGGCATCTGACAGGAGAACCCCAACAGTGGGATTCAACGTTGTCGACGCGTCCTCGTTCAACGGCGGCGGAGTCTTCAAGCCGGGCAACCACATGGCCGACAAGGCCCTGCTCATCGAGCCGAAGCGGATCGACCGTGACCGGCCGAACACCTACCAGGGTGTGACGAAGAACCGGGACGAGGTCACCGCCAACATCACGGTCTTCAAGACCGAGGAGAGCCTGTCCACGGGCAAGCCCTCCGAGGTCCTGGACGGCGCGCGGGTCGTGCACGGGATGCTCACCGACTACCTGGACAAGGTGCTCGCGGGCGGTCCGGACCAGGCGGTCGTCGTGATCCTGACCAAGGTCCCGACCAAGGGCGGTTCCGGCTATGCGTTCCGGCCGGCCACCCCGGAGGTCACCAAGCAGGTGATCGCGTACGGCGTCCAGCGCGAGGCGGACATCGCCAAGGCCGTCGCGGACGCGCCCGCCTTCTGACACACCCCGATCCGCAGCAATGAGGCGGGCGGCTCGTGTCATGCGGGCCGCCCGCCCTTCGCACTCTGAGGGAGGTAAGACCGAGTGCTGACCGCAAGCCGATCGCTGAGCCTGAACGCGGAGGCGGGCAAAGAGTTGCCTCGCGTCCCGGCGATGCGCGGGCTGTATGAGCGGGGGGTTCGCTTCCGGCACGGGCAGGTCATCATGATTGCCGGCCGGTCTGGCTCGCAGAAGTCCGCGCTGGCGATGTACCTGGCCGCGCAGATGAACGAGCCGAGCCTGTACTTCAGCGGGGATATGAGCGCGTTCGACGCTTCGTCCCGGCTGGCGTCGATGTATACCGGCGACGTCGCCGACGCGGTGTCGGCCGCGATGCTCCGAGGCGGCGCTGACCGCCAGCACTACCTGGACGCGCTGAAGGCGTGCAAGATCCAGTTCTCGTTCGGCTCACCGATCACCTGGCGTGCGGTGGACGAGGAGCTGGAAGCGTACGTGGAGCTGCACAACCGGTTCCCGACCAGCATTTTCTTCGACAACCTCATGGACTTCGAGGGCGCGGAGAGCGACTACACCGAGCAGATGGCCGTGATGCAGAACGCGACCGAGCTGGCCCGCAACACCGGGTCGACGGTCTGGCTGATGCACCACGCGAGCGATAAGTCGTGGGAAGCGAAGACCGACCCGTGGAATCCGCCGTCACGGCAGGAGATCAAGGGCGGCCTGAGCGAGAAGCCCGAGCTGTCGCTGACCGTCGCGCTCGACCCCAACGACCTGTCGTTCCGGGTGGCCTGCGTCAAGCAGCGCTCCGGCCCGTGCGACCCCTCCGCCCGGTCCTACGCGATCTTGTGGGCCGAGCCCGAGCTGTGCCGCTTCCATGCGGAATCCCCGATGAACCGAGCAATGCAGGAGGCAAGGCAGTGAGCAGCTACTTCAGCCGTGTGAACGGTGCCGGTGACGAGGGTTTCCTCGCCGAGGGCTGGGAGCCGAAGAACGAGGCGGATCTCGCCGCCGCCCTGCTGGTCGCCATGGGCGCGCAGGTGAAGCGATCGACGGCGTACGTCGCCGCCATCGCCTACGGCCTGGACCCGGCGCGAACCGCCGAGCTGGTCTCGCTCGCCACGGTCAAGGTGACCTGGGATGAGTAAGCCGTTCGTCGTCACCGTCGAGAAGACCTTCACCTGGCAGATGGTCCTGGTCGGCGGGGACGAGTTCGACGTGGCTGAGCAGGCTCGGGCCTACACCGGAGCGATGCCGAACCTGCCGGCCACGCCCGGCGTGACGGAGACCCCGTGGACGGTCACCAACGCGGTGTCGGTCGGTGGTGATCCGCTTGCCGAGCCCGGCGCAGAACAAGCGTAGGGGCGCGGCGTTCGAGATCGACCTGATGAACGAGCTGCGGTCGGCCGGCCTGGACGCTGAACGGCTCCGGCTGGCCGGCCGCGACGACGAGGGAGACCTGGTCGTCCGGCGCACCCGGTCGATCGACGATCCGGTTCTGGACTACACGGTGATCGAGGCCAAGTCCGGCGCGATGCACCCGCTTCAGTTCGTCCGCGAGGCGGAGATCGAGCGGGCCAACTTCGCCCGGCATCGCGGCCTGTCACTGGACCTGGTGGACGGCCTGGTCGTCGTGAAGGCTCCGCGCCAGCCGATCCGCAAGGCGTACGTCCTGACCACTCTGGAGCGCTACTTCGACCTGGAGGCCGATCGGTGACCGCTCGCGACGACATGAAGATCGACAGCCCGCTGTTCCGCGCGGTCATCACGCGGACCTGGCGGGCGAACCCGGACGCACCCGAGTGGTCCGGCCGGCACAAGTCCGGCTCGGTGACCTACGTCTACGGGCCGTACGTCACGCCGGGTCCGGCGAAGGCGTGGATCACCCGCGAGAAGAACGAGGCGGCCCGCCGCGACGACGGCCTGTCCACGGTGACCGGGGTCATCGAGACGTGCCAGCCGGCCTGGGCTCCGCTGGAGTCCTGATGCCGTTCGACGAGTCGGTCCGCTTCTCCCGGCCGCATCAGTGTCGAAAGCCATCGAAGCTCCGGATGCTCCTCACGCTGCGGGACTCCGGATCGATCTGGCGGTGCCGCTGGTGCGGTCAGCGCTGGCGCTGGGGCTGGGGCGGGCTGGGGGCGGGCAAGTACCGCTGGTCCCCGGAATGAACACGGAGCGGCCGGATCTGACGGCCGTCCTGGAGCACTACGGGGTGCAGGTCAACACGATGCGCGTGACGTCGATGGTGGCCTGCCCCTTGCACGAGGACAACACACCGTCGTGCTCGATCAACCTGGACCGCCAGCTGTGGCGGTGCCATTCGTGCAACGGTGGCGGGTCCTCCTGGGACCTGATCATGGCGAAGGAGGAGACCGATTTCCGAGGAGCGCGAGCCATTGCGGCCTCTGTCGGATTCGCAGCGGGAGCAGCTGGCGGAGGCGACGAGCAGGTATCAGGATCGGCTTACGGTGGACGCCGCGCGGTGGCTGGCCGCAAGGGGAATCAGCCGGGACACGGCTCTTACCGCCCGTCTTGGCGTCGTTGACGACCCGATGCCGGGCCACGCTCGCTACGCCGGGATGCTCGCCATCCCGTACCTGGACCGCGCGGGCGAGCCGTTGCAGCTGCGGTTCCGCTGCATCCAAGACCACGACCATCGAGCCCACCACCACGGCAAGTACAACTCGGTGGCTGGCGACCCGGTCCGGCTGTACGGGATCGACTCGCTGCACGAGGCGGGCGATGAGATCCACGTGACCGAGGGCGAGTTCGACCGCCTGGTGCTGCGCCAGCTGGGCCTGCACGCGGTGTGCGTGCCGGGCGCGAACCTGTTCCAGCCGCGCCACAGGCGCATGTTGGCCGGTTTCTCTCGCATCTGGACGTGGGGCGATCCCGACGACGCCGGGGCGGAGTTGAACGCGAAGATCGCACGCGGCCTGCGGCAGGCGAAAGCGGTCAACCTGCGGGACGGCGACGTCACCGACACATTCCTGAAGGGCGGGGCGCCTGCCCTGCTTTCGCTGATCGGCCTGGAGGACACACCGCCGTGGAGCTGACGACGACGAAGGCCGTGCTGCGCGCGGCGCTGATCGAGCGGCCGGCCGATAACCCGTACGAGTACGTGGGCCTGACCGGCATGTGGGCGGCGGACGGCGTGCAAGTCGAGTACCAGTCGTGCGTGCGCGATCGGGCGGACTGGTATCACCTGCTGGGCTTCACGTTCACCGCGCTGCCGACTGACGGCCGGCTCGCGGTGATGAACACGGACGAACCGATCACGATGGTCGAGCTGGGCTCGTTCCGCTCGGGCCGGACCACCTTCTACCCGGAGGGCTGAGGTGACCCCGCGCCCGATCAAGCGGCACGGCCCGTCCGGCGGTTACTGGCCGAGCCTCAGCGATGCCGAGCTGGACAAGGCGTTCGGGCTGAACGAGCCGGACACGCTGAAGCACGACGACCTGGCCTGGGTGCGCTCGCCGAACCAGGGCCATCTGAAGCTGGCGCAGTACATCGACCGCGATGGCGACGGGAAGTCCGCGTACTGGGCGTACTTCGGCACCGACTGGACGGACCGCCCGGAGGACGTCGAGATGGTGCGCCGGGTCGCGGTGATCTGGGCATGACCACGACGCCCCGCCTGCTGATCTTGCCCGGCCAGCCCGGCGCGAAGCTGCGGGCGGCGTTCGAGCAGATGGACCGCGACGAGCGGTCCGCGTTCCTGGATCACCTACTGGCGGACACGCCGGCCGAATGGCTGTCCGACCTGCTGACCCGGCACGGCACGCCGGTCAGCGCGAGCACGATCCGATCCTACCGGCGGTCCCTTCCGCCAGAAGCGAGGCAGTAAGTGGACACCCCCGAGAATGCCCCTCAGAGCCTGCTGGAGGAGCTGCTGGAGAAGCCGGTAGGCCCAGCTACGCCTCGACGTGAAATGCAGGCTGAGCGCGATTTCACGCGGCAGGTGGAGGTCTCTGGTGACACGGCCGAGGTCACCGTGAACGCGCCCGAGCGGGTTCAGGAGGACGCGGCGACCGGCGTCCTGATCGAGCAGGGTCTCGACCCGGCCGACTGGGTGGTGTCCGGCTTCCGTGTCTCGGAGTGGACGCGGCCGAACGGCGACCCGGGGGTGTCCACCCGCTACACGTTCAAGCGCTCGACCGTACCGGCACTCAATCCGGGTCGGCCGGACGTGGACGAGCTGGTCGCGCTGTTCAACGACAAGCCCCCGGTTGCGGTCGGCCGGGCGATCGGCTCGCACGGCGTCGTCGTGCTGATCGGCGACACGCAGTTCGGCAAGGTTGATGGGGACGGCGCGGCTGGCACGATCTCCCGCACGATCGCCTGCATCCGCGAGGCGGCCCGGCAGATCAGCCTGATGAACGTCCTCGTCGACATCGGCCACGTCCACGTGGTGTTCCTCGGTGACCACGTTGAGGGCTTCGTGTCGCAGGGCGGCGCGAACACGTGGCGTACTCAGCTGACGCTGACCGAGCAGGTCCGGCTTACCCGCCGGATGATGCAGTACGCCGTCGAGTCGTTCGCGCCGCTGGCCGAGCGGGTCACGCTCGCTGCGGTACCCGGCAACCACGACCAGGCCGTCCGCGTGGCCGGCAAGGGCGTCACCCGCTACGACGACTCGCACGACTGCGAGGCCCTGGTCGCGATCTCCGACGCCGTACAGATGGCGAACCGGCCTGACCTGGACCACGTCGAGTTCTACGTCCCGGAGACCGACGAGCTGACCGTCACCGTCCCGGTTGCGGGCACCGTCGTGACCGCCGTCCACGGCCACATGTACCGGCCCGGCCAGCACTTCAAGTGGTGGACCGGCCAGGCGTTCAACCAGGCCAGCGCGCTGCACATGACGGACCTGCTGGTCGCCGGCCACCTGCACCACCTGGTCGTCGACAGCGACGGCCCACGCACGTTCATCCAGGCCCCGGCCCTGGAAGCCGAGTCCACCTGGTTCCGGCACGCAACCGGAACCGGCGGCTCGCCGGGCATCGTCCTCGCCCTGACCAAGGACGGCATCACCAGCCAGATCACGACCATCAGCAAAGGAGCGCAGATCCAGTGACGACCGAGACGATCACCTACGACTGGACGGTGCTCGACAACCCCGTGGTGTTCGACGCCATCCGTAAGGCCGCGCACCGGGTCGCCCGGGTGTCGGCCGCGCAGCTGCACCTGGACCTGGACGACCTGGTCCAGGAGGGCTCGCTTCTCGCCGCCGAGAACGCCGAGCAGGTCCACGGCTGGGCGGGCAACGGCGACATCGGGCTGCTGGTCACCTGGCTGTGGCGTCGCCTGCTGGACAAGACGAAGACGGAGATCCAGCGCGCCGGCCGGAACACCAGCTACGAGCGGGCCACCGAGGTCTGGGAGACCTGGCAGTGAGCTACACCCGCGAGCTGGTCGAGCGTCTGCTGCCCGCCCTGTGGGATCGGCACTTCGTGTACTCGGGGCTGGACAACCCGTACGCCCCAGACCCGGACATGCCGCGCGTCGCCTCGAACCCGAAGACCGCGAACACCGTGTACGCCTACCTCGCCGACATCAAGGCGGGGTGGCGTCACGCCCCCCTGGACCTGACCGACAAGCGGGTTCTGGTCCTGCGGTACGGGCAGGACCTGGAGCTGGCCGCGATCGGCGCGGTCCTCGGGATGAGCAAGCAGGCGGTCGGCCAGCGCGTCGAGCACGCGGTCGGCGCGATCAGGTTCTACCTCAACGGCGAAGCCGCCGAAGACGAGCAGGAAGAGAGCATCACCCAGTGACGCAATCGTTCATCACCCTCCCCACCGAGGCCGAGCAGGACTGGACGTGGGGAGGCCAGGGCGAGCTGGTCTACGACCGCACGTACGCCCGCCCGCTGCCGCGCGGTGGCCGCGAGACGTGGCCGGAGACGGTGGACCGGGTCGCCCGGGGCAACCTGGAGCTGGTCTACGGCCCGCAGGTGGGCTGGACGTGGGAAACCCGCGAGGAGTTCGAGGAGCTGCGGACGTTCATCCGCCAGTTCAAGATCATCCCGGCTGGCCGGCATCTGTGGGCGTCGGGTGTGCGCGGCGCGTCGTACCTCTACAACTGCCACGTGTCCGGCTGGCACGAGAAGCTGTCCGACCACTTCGAGTTCTCGTTCCTCCGGCTGATGGAAGGTGGCGGGGTCGGCGCGAACTACAGCTCGCGGTTCCTCGCCCGCTACGGTGCGCCGCGCCGCCAGCTCCGCGTGCACATCGTCTGCGATCCGGCGCACGCCGACTACGAGGCGATGCGGTCGGCCGGCATCCTCTCCGACGTCTACGATTCGGACTGGGAGGGCAGCTTCGAGATCGAGGACTCCCGCGAGGGATGGGCTGCCGCGCTGGTCGACCTGATCGACACGTTCATGACGGACGACCGGGTCCAGCACAAGAACCGCGTCTACGACGTGTCCCGGGTGCGCCCGGCCGGCGCGCGGCTGAAGACGTTCGGGGGCACCGCGTCCGGCCCGCAGCCGCTCGGCCAGATGCTGCACAAGGTCGCCCTGGTCCTCAACGAGGAGCACCGCCACGCCGAGGTCGACGAGCGGATGTACGACGGCGCGGAGATCGTCGTCATGTCGGACGGCGAGACGACGACCGTGAGCCGGCTCGGCCAGCCGTACATGCCGTACCACGTCTCGCCGATCGCGGCCATGGACATCGACCACGCCATCGCGGAATGCGTCGTCTCCGGCGGCGTCCGGCGGTCGGCCCGGATGGCGATTGTCGAATGGGACGACCCGTGGGTGGCCGCGTTCCTGGCGTGCAAGCGCGACCCGATGAAGAACTGGACGACGAACATCAGCGTCGGCATCGACGGCGAGTTCATCCGCCTGCTCGGCGAGGTGCCGGACTCCAGCGCGCCCGGCTTCCGCACCGCCGCTCACGCGCAGTGGGTGCACGGCGAGGTCGTCCGGGGGATGCTCGGCAACGGCGAGCCCGGCTACTGGAACCGGGAGCTGACGAACGTCGGCGAGGTCAACGAGGTCATCGCCACGAATCCCTGCGGGGAGATCGGGCTGCCCGCCTGGGGCGCGTGCGTGCTCGGCCACGTCAACATGTCCGCGTTCGCGCCGACCCGGCGCGGCGGTCCGGTCGACCACCTCGGGCTGCTCAAGGCGCACCGCCTGATGACCCGGTTCACGCTGCGGGCGACGTATGGCGACATGAACGACCCGAAGCAGGCGGAGGTGATGAACAGCGAGCGCCGCATCGGCGTCGGGCACTTCGGCGTGCAGGACTTCTACGCCAAGCAAGGCGTCCCATACAGCGAGGTCCCGCACCTGCCGTACCTGCGGAAGAACCTGCGCGAGCTGGCCCAGGAGGTCCGCGACGAGGCCCGCCGGTACGCATTCCAGCTGCGCATCCCGGAGCCGGTCAAGGTAACCACGGTCGCGCCGACCGGCACGATCTCCAAGCTGCCCGGCGTGGGCGGCGAGGGCATCCACCCGATCTACTCGCGGTTCTTCATCCGGCGCATCCGGTTCTCGATGACCGACCCGGCGCAGGCGATGACGGTGGCCGGCTACCGGGGGCGCGGCTTCCTGGTGGAGACCGACGTTTACGACCAGTCTGGGAACACGGCGGTCGTCGCGATCCCGACCAAGGCGACCCTGCTGGACGAGGTCGAAGCGCTCGGCTACTCGGCCAGCAGCGCACGAATGCTGGTCGAGTCCGCCGACGAACTGTCCCTGGACCAGCTGCTCGCCTTCCAGGCGATGTACCAGGTCGAGTGGGCCGACAACGCCGTGTCGTTCACGGCGAACCTGCACGGCGAGCACGAGGCGTACGACGTCGCGGAGACGATCCGCTTCTGGCTGCCCGTGCTGAAGGGCACGACGATCATGCCGGACAACGGCTCGCGGGCACAGGCCCCATACGAGCGGATCACCGAGGACGCCTACCTGGCCGCGAAGGCAACCGAGGTAGGCGACGGAGTGGATGAGGACTGCGCGACCGGCGCGTGCCCGGTTCGGTAGCCGGCCTCAGGGCGCGGGTCTCTGAGCTTCCCGTGAGGCCCGGTCCGCCCTGTGCTTCTCGCAGGCCGGAGACCTGGTGGTGCAGGGCGACGGCACATCGGCTGCGGTTCCGCACCGCACCAGCTCACCGGCCTCGAACTGCCAGGTCTCCAGCTCGCCGCGATGGATGAACGTCAGATGCGTATCGCTGACGACGTCCAGCACCCGATGCAGCGGTTCGGCCGGCACGGGGCCGACATACGCCACCACGGCGTCGTACTCGGCGTCGTCGTCGGGACTGTATCCCCGCATCACGGTGCCGGGGTGGAGGGGCTGTCCGCAGGTGCACGTGCGGGCGAGAATGCGCTCAGACATGGGGCTCCCATACAAGTTGATCAGGAAGCCCCGCGTGCGCGGGGAAGACATCGAAGGTAGCACCCGAGGCCAGCATTTTCGACCCCGCCACGAACGAGCGCCCCACCCTGCATTGCTGCGGGGTGGGGCGCTTTTTGCGTTGCGGCTACAGGTCGAACTCGCCGTCCTTCGCACCGCCCAGGAACGCATCCCATTCGGCGGCCGTGTAGATCATCGGCGCGCGGCTCGGGTCCTTGGTGTCGGTGACAAAGACGTGCCCGTCGTGCCGGGCGACCCGCACGCAGTTGCCGGACCCGCCGGACCGCGTGCTGACGTGGCCGTCGAGCTGGGTCGGGTCGACGTCGGCGTACTTCTCGTAGGGGTTCATGTTGCAAAGTCCTTCCGTCGTGCGCTGATCAGCTTGCGGGAGTCAGCCTGGCTGAGCGCCAGGGCGATCAGGTGCTCGAAGTTCGAGCTGTGCAGCGAGACCTCTTCGGCGGACTCCAGAATGACGCTGCCGGTCAGCGTCTCGATGTAAACCAGGTCCGGGTCCTCGGCGAACTGCATGACCACGAACGAGCCTTGCGAACCCGGGTGTGCACCAACGCCGAACGGCACGACCTGAAGCTGCACGCGCCGGGCGTCTCCGTCCAAGAGTGCATCGAGTTGTGCACGCATCACCTCGGGACCGCCGACCGGGCGATGCAAGATCGCCTCGTCAATCACCATCCACAGCGGGGTGCGCTTGCGTGCAAGCACCTCTTGCCGACGTGCACGAACCTCCGCACGCTGTGCGACCTCGTCCTCGGGCATCGTGCGGTGCACGCCCCGAATGACCGCTCGTGCATACTCCGGCGTTTGCAGCAGGCCGGGCACGAAAGCTGCATCGAAGGCGTTCAGGCGTGCAGCATCGACCTCGAAGTTGATGTATCCCTGGTAGTCCTCGGGCAGCGTGCCCTCGTACGGGGCCAGCCAGTTCAGCTCGGCTGACCGGGTACGCAGCTCCAGGTATCGGGCCTGCTCAGCGGGGTCCTTGACGCCGTACAGCTCCAGGCAGACCAGCACGGTGCGCTTCAGTGGGACGGTGAGGGCGCGCTCCAGCCGCCACATCGTCGTCGGGTCCATGTGCAGCGCGGCAGCGGCCTCAGTGTGCGTGGCGAAACCGGCCGCCAGGCGCAGTCGGACCAGCTCTTTTGCAAGCCGTCGCAGCCGCACAGTGGGCGGCTTGCGTGCAGACACCTCGTGCATCCTCTCGTCTCCGTTCTGATCAGTGTGCACGCTTCCCCGTGCATTGCACACGCGTGGGTCGGTCCCTGCAAAATACGCCGTGCAATCTTGCATGGACGCTTTGGTGCGTGCACGATAACTCACACAGGGTTTGCATCGTTGAGACATGCACGTGTGCAAACCACCCCTCCGTCCGGATCGGGAGGCTGCAATGCCGACGACCGCGCAAGAGCTGACGCACACCGCCACGCCAGGCAAGGACTGCCGAGTGTGCGATGAGCCCTGGCCGTGCGCTCCCGCGAAGGTCGAACTGCTGGAGGAGCACGGCCGCACGCCGTCCGCGCTCCGGCTCTACCTGTTCGCGCACCTGACCGACGCCATCGACATGCGGATGGATGGCGACCTGTACGACCGCTTCATCGGATGGACCGGGAGGCCCTCAATGCACCGTAACTACGTCGTCACGCACATGTCCGCGTTGGACAACCTGCCGACCGGCACCTTCATCAACGGCGTGTTCATCGACGTCTGCGGCGTGCAGCAGATCGTCACCGCCGAGCCGCCCATGGCCGTGCTGCACCTGGTACTCGACCCGGGGATGCTTGCCCATGCAATGAACGCAGAAAGCCCCGCCACAGCATCCGAGGAGGACGCTGTGGCGGGGCTGGAGGAATACCTTGCTACGAGGCCACCAGTAGAAGCTCCGTCCGATCAGCCGACGATGCAGGTTCTGCCGTGGCAGGGTGGTCGACCTTCCGCAGCGCAGCCTCGAAACGACTGACCGTGCTGGCCGAGAAGCCAGAAAGATCCCCGACCGCTTCCTGAGAGGCGTTCGGACCAAGCTCCCGGCGAGCGGCAATGATCCGCGCCGCCTTGTCGGGGGACGCGGCCCTCTTCTTCTTCCCCCCGGATGTTGAGGGCTGCGGGAGCGAGGGCTCGGGCTCGTCGTGCGTGAGGGTGCCGCCGGGCTCGGGCCTGGCTTCCGCCTGCTCTGCCTCGCGCTCGGCCGCCTGCTGCACGATCATCTCGGCCCGCCGGATGACCTCTGCCTCCAGCGCCTCCCGGACGGCCGCTATTTCGATGACCTGGTCAACGCGCACGGCTGCCGTTTGCAGTAAATTCTCGATCGTTTCGACCGGCGCGGCCGGCACGGCGACGTGCGCCTTGCTGAGTATCAATTTGACGAGGCCCATGAACGCCAGTGTCGGGAACGCGGCCACGGCCACGCCGGTAACGCCCGGTCCGGCGGTCGCGACCTGCGCCCACAGCGAGAACGCCCCGGCGAGCAGGAGCAGGCTGATTGCCCAGCCGTTGAGCTTGCCGGTCACCCGGGCGTGCAGGGCAACACCGATCGGCATCAGCTCGGACACGGCGGCGACGATGATGCCGGTCTCGGCCGGGGTGCCGGGCGCGGAGTGCTCCAGGACGAACGTGTAGACGTGGCCCAGGCTGATGTATCCGGCCCCCACGCCCAGCAGGGTCACGGCGATGCCACGGGCGAAGCTCTCGGGGGTCATGCGGCTTTCCTCTCCTTCTTCTCGCTCTTGCAGCCGACGCAGTTGATGGCCGGGTAAAACTGGTGTCCGGGCTTGTCGCAGCGCTTACCGCCGCGCGGGGGGAGGTTCTTCGCGATCTCGTCCTGCGGCTTCGGGCGCTTGCCCGCTGGCCTGGATTTCACAACGGGCTCGTAAGGCTCGTACTGGGCTTGCTTCGCGCTGCGGTCTGGGATGTTCGCGAACGCGGCCAGCGCGGAGGCCAGGCTCATCTCCTCCGGGGACTGCGGCTCCCGCTCGGCCGGCACCTGCGGCTCCGGCTCGGCGGGCTGCTCAACCTCCGGCCATTCGACGTCCTCCGGCTCGGCCGGCTCCGGCTCGTCGGATGCCTGCCCGGCCAGGAGTGCCGCCAGCTCCGCGCGCTTCGCCTCTTCCTTCGCCTTGTGCGCGGCGTCGATCGCCTTCGCCCGCGAGCTACTGGCGAGCGCGTGCTCACGGGCCTCCCGCCGGGCCTTCGCCGCCGGGGACTCGGCGGGCTCCTGCTCGGGCTGCTCGATTGGGGGCTGCTCGGGCTCGAACGCGGGCTTGTCGCCCTTGCCGGAGACAGGCTCGGTGGCGATCTCAATCGGCCGCCGCAGGTGCAGGGCCAGGTTGTAGACGACCGGGCGGCGGTCGGCCGGCAGGTGCGCGACGTACGCCTGGTTGCCCCGGACGATCAGCTTGAGCTTCAGCAGTTCCTTGATGTCGCGCTTGATCGCGCTCTCGGACTTGCGGGCGTAGCGGGCCAGCTTCGCGACCGAGGGGAAAGCTGCGGTGCCGTCCGCGTGGGCGTGGTTGGCGAGACCGACGAGGGTCATCGCGCAGTGGGCGGGCAGGTTGGGTGCCTGGTCAATTGCCCAGGCCAGGGCCTCGATACTCATCGAGCACCGTCCCTGGCTGTGGTACGATGTTGCACGAATCGTTCCTCTTCAACGGTTCCGCTCCCCGGGTGGCTGGCAGGCCGCGCCGGGGTTTTGTCTGGCCGGAAAAACATGCTTCACGAAACTGAGGCCAGACGCTGTTCAGCCTGTTCAACGCGCCGCTGTTCGCCACGTTCATCGTGGGCATGTTCTGGAAGCGGATGACCGCGCAGGCAGGCTTCTGGTCGCTGCTGCTCGGCACGCTCGCGTCGTTCACCGTCTACCTGCTCTACAAGGCCGGGACGCTCGGCTTCGGCTCCGACCTGGAGGAGAGCTTCTGGGGTTCCGGCATCGCGTTCGTGACAGTGGTGATCGTCGCGCTGATCATCACGCCGCTGACCACGCCGAAGCCGCACGAGGACCTGCGCGGCCTGGTCTACGGCCTGGAGTCCACCGGCGGCCCGAGCGACGCGCTGGCCGGCGACGCCGTCTGGTACCGCTCGCCGCTGCTGCTCGGCGGCATCGCGGTAGCCCTGTCCGTCCTGCTCTACATCCCGTTCTGGTGATGGGGGAACCCACGATGACCGATAACGAACTCGACCGGAAGCGCGCCTCGGCCGCCCGCACCTTCGACGTCCGCCGCGTGATCGGCGGCCTCTTCACCGTCTACGGCGTGATCATCACCCTGGTCGGCATCTTCGACGGCCCCGACGAGATCGCCAAGGCCGAGGGCGTCCGGATCAACCTCTGGATGGGCCTCGCCATGCTCGCCCTTGGCCTCCTCTTCCTCACCTGGCAGTGGCTCCGCCCCGCCGACCCCCCCACCCCTCAAAACCACTAAAACCCACCAAGACAGCGGGGGTACGGCGCAAGCCGTACCCCCGCTGCCTTCTTTTCCCAAGACAGCCCCACGTCGCCCTCCATCTGCACTGCCCCAGATCGTCGCGGTGCTGGAACGTCGGTGTCAGTCAGACACGCAACGCGCCCACCGATCTTCATCTGCAGTTTCTCCGGACCCGTCGCTTGCGTGACCACGTCGTGAGGCGCGGACGACCGAGGAACGTCGGTGTCAGTCAGACACGCTTTTCGTCTGCCTGACACCGCCGTCCGCAGGCCGTGGCGTCGAGCCCGGAGGAGCGAAGCGACGACCATAAACTCATCTCCCGCCGCAACCGGCCGATAACCGGATTACAGCGGACCGCCTACCCCCGGTCCGTGAAGGGAGATCTCCATGGGTTCCATCAGCAGTGTCGGCGGCGGGGCGAACACCGCCTACGCGAACAGCGGGCGGGTCGAGCGCCGTGATCCGATGGCCACGGTCGCGAAGACGCTCGGATTGGACAACAACACGCTCCGGGACAGGATGAAGGAGGGAAACTCGCTTGCGGACATCGCGGAGACGCAGGGGGTCGCGCAGGACGACCTGATCGCCGCGATCAAGCAGGGTATGCCTGTGGACAAGGCGAACTCGCCGCAGGCCACGGAGCTGGCCGAGTCGCTGGCGAATGCGACGAACGCGGGCGCGCTCGTCGCGACCGGTGGCGCGGCCGGTGCCGGCGGGGCCGGTGGGCCGGGCAGGCAGGGTGGCGGGCCGGGTGGTGGTGCCGGTGGCCAGCTGGGCGGGCCGGGGCTGGGTGGGCCGCCGCGGGCGACCACCGAGTCGGAGTCGCTGACCCGGATCAGCAATCTGCTGGAGATGTCCACCGAGGAGGTCAGCAGCCAGGTGCACAGCGCCTCGGACCTGCTCAATCTGGTCAGCTCGAAGGGTGTCACCACCGAGCAGCTGACGTCAGTCCTGCAGCGCAGCGGCAGCCTGGTCGACGTGCGGGTGTGACGAACATAGAAGGGCCCGGGACCATCGAGGTCCCGGGCCCTTCTGTTGCAGTCGGCCAGAGGCAGAAACTCAGAAGCCGGCGAGTGAGAGCGAGAATGTGCCGGTGCCGTAGCGCGCGATCTCGACCGAGAGGTCGATGCGGCGGCCGAGCGCGAGCAGCTGGGACTGTGCGTCGTTCGGCAGGGATTCTCCGGGGTAGACGACCCGGTCCAGCTTGATGTGCGGGCCGCCCTCCTTGTTGAGCAGGCCGGTCAGGATGTTGCAGAGCTCGCCCACGTTTTCCGCGAGGTTGGGGTAGAGCTCCTTGTCGTCGATGGCGTCCTCCGCGCCGCCGACCGGCAGCAGGCCGAGCGCGGCGCCGGCGAACGCGGCGAGCTTCAGGTCCATGCCGAGGACGGCGGCCACCTTGTTCTGCGCGTCGACGTAGATCGCGACCGCGGCGGTGGGGAGGTCCTTCTGCGTCAGCGGATTTCCGACATTGACGGTGACATCACGGCCGAGGGTGTCCCCGAGCATGTTGCGCACCGCGAGAGAGGCGGGAACTGCGAGAGTGTCAGACATGGCTCATATCATCCCAAAATTGGACTAAAGACCTCATCAAATCGTTCAGCTGTGAACGGCTTGATGATGAAGAACAGGGCACCGGCCGCCTCGGCCTGCTGCATCATCTCGGGCGTGCACTCCGAGGTGACGAAGCCGAACTTCACGTCGTTGCCGTTGGCGCGCAGCTGGCGCAGGCACTCGACGCCGGTCATCTCCGGCATGTTCCAGTCGGAGATCACCAGGTCCGGCTTCTCGGACTGCACCAGGTCGAACGCCTGCTTGCCGTCCTGCGCCTCGACCAGGTCGTGACCGTCGAATCCGGCCTGCCGCAGCGTACGGGTGACGATCTGGCGCATCACCCGGCTGTCGTCCGCGATCAGGATCTTCATGCCGCCTCACCCGAGTCCCCGCGGCTCTGCCACATGGTGATCACGAATGGGTCTTCCTTCCAGGTCCCGGCCAGCTGGCACACCGGCTCCGCGGACGGGTAGTGCGGGGCGTCGCCTGTGACAACTGTCGGCAGTGACACGAAACAGCCGGGCGGGAGCATGCTCTTCACGTTGCCGCCGATGATGTTGGCCAGCTCGCCGAGCACGTCCATCATGTCGTCGTTGCTGACCTCGTCGACCTCCATCGCCAGGAACGCGGCCGAGCAGTTCTTCGCGGCCGATCCGTTGCAGGCGACCACGACGTGCCCGTGCCAGGTGCCGGTGATCGAGACGGAGGCGTGGATGTCCGTCTTGAGGCTCTCGACGTCGTCGTAGACCGGGAACAGCGGCTCGATGCCGTCCGGGTCGAGGTACGAGGACCACACCTGTTCAACGATCTCCTGCAGGTCCTCGACCCGAAGTGCCGCTACATCACTCATGAACTCGCTCCCTGAGGGACGAGGCCCAGGAGGGCCAACTTCTCGATCATCGCGCCGGCAGTGAACGGCTTGATCACGTACTCGTGGGCGCCGGCTGCGAGCGCCCGTACGATCTGGCTCTGTTCGCTCTCGGTGGTGACCATCACGAGCGTCATCTCGCGGAACTTCTGTTCCTTGCGGACCGCCATGACGAACTCGAGGCCGTTCATGTTGGGCATGTTCCAGTCGATCAGCGCCAGTTCCGGCGGCTTCTCCATACTGTTGAGCAGGTCGATGGCCGCCTGCCCGTCCTCTGCCTCCACCGCGTCGAAGCCGATCTGCCCGACGATGCGGCGCAGGATCAGGCGCATCGCCCGGGAGTCGTCGATCAAGATCGCCTGCACGTGGCTCACCCCTTCCTAGCGATGCCGGCCGGCACCGCAGACTTGAGTCGGTACGCCGACGTGCGCCCGGCTACGACCCGCTCATAGTTGTCATCGATGCCAATGGTTGTCTCGGCCGCGCCCAGGAAGAGCCAGCCATCGGGCCGCAGCATCCGCCCGATGTTCCTCAGCACGGTGCGTTTGGTATCCACGTCGAAGTAGATGAGCACGTTCCGCAGGAAGACGATGTCGAACGCCGGCATCGGCGGCAGCGGCGCGGTCAGGTTCAGCCGCGTGAAGGAGACGTTGCGCCGCAGCGAGGGCACGATCCGCCAGTGTGCGCCGGCCCGCTCGAAGTAGTGCACGAGCTGCGCGGCCGGCAGCCCTCGGTTGATCTCCACCTGGCTGAACTCGCCGGCCTCGGCCCGCTTGATCATTTCGGTGGAGATGTCGCTGCCGACGATCTCGTAGTTCCAGCCGGCCGGCAGCGCCTGTTGCAGCAAGATCGCCAGGCTGTACGGCTCCTGCCCGCTTGAGCACGCCGCCGACCAGAACCGCAGCTTGCGGCTGGTCGCCCGGGCACTGATCAACTCCGGCAGGAGCTGCTCGGTCAGGGCGGTGAACGGCTCACGGTCCCGGAACCAGGACGTCTCGTTCGTGGTCAGCGCGTCCACGATCATCCGCTGATGCGTGGGATCCGGCCGGCGCTGGATGTTCGCCAGGAACTCGGTCACGCTTGCCGCACCGACCTGGCGTGCCACCGGGATCAGCCGGGCCTCGACAAGGTACTCCTTGCCGGGCGCCAGCACGATCGACGCCTCGCGGCGCACCATGCCCGCAACGAACGAGAAGTCTTGTTGAGACAGTGTCATCGAGTCACCACCTTCGGCCGGGCCGTGCGGCCGGCATTCACACGAGAGGTCAGGTACGGGCCGATCTGGTCCAGCGGCAGCACGGTGTGTGCAAGATTCGCGGTGACCACCGCGCCGGGCATTCCCCACACCACCGAGGTCGCCTCGTCCTGCGCGACGATCTCGGCGCCGGCCGCCCGAAGCTCCTGGCAGCCGTTTCGGCCGTCCTGACCCATGCCGGTCAGGATCACGGCCAGGGTCGACGGGCCGTAGGCGCGGCCCACCGCGCGGAACATCACGTCCACCGCGGGCCGGCAGGAGTTCTCCGGCGGCGCCGTGGACAGCTGGGTGAGCACGCCGGTCCCCCGCTTGACCAGGACGAGGTGGCGATCGCCGGGGGCGATGTACATGACCCCCGGCTTGAGCGTCAGATTCTCAGTGGCCTCGACGACCTGGATGGCGTTGGTCCGGTCGAGGCGCTCGGCGAACATCTTGGTGAAGACCGGCGGCATGTGCTGGGTGACCACCACCGGCACCGGCAGATCGGCCGGGAACGACTGGACCACCCGGGCAAGCGCGTCCGGGCCTCCGGTCGAGCAGCCCACCGCGATCAGGTCGATGCGGCCGCTCGGCGCGCCCGCGCCGCCGCTTGGCGCCGGGCCGCCGGAAAGGGGCGGCAGGCCGGGCCGGCCGACCGCGGGGCCGGGAGGACCGTAACCGGGGCGGGCCGGGGCCATCGGGCGCGCCGGCGGGCGACCCGCAGCCGGGGGCCCGCCACGGCGTCCGGCCAGCGCGTGGATCTTCGGGACCAGCTGGTCGCGGACCGCCTGGATGGAGGCTTGGACGCTGCCCACGTTCGCCGGCTTGGTGACGTAGTCGGTGGCACCCGCGGCCAGCGCGTCAAGCGTGGCGGAGGCGCCCGCGGCGCTCAGCGTGCTGAACATGATCACCGGGATCTTCGGGTGCCGCTTGCGCAGCTCCCGTACGGCCTCGATGCCGTTCATCTCCGGCATCTCGATGTCCATCGTGATGACGTCCGGCTTCAGCTGATCGACCTTGGCCTGTGCGAGACGGCCGTTGGAGGCGGTGCCGACGACCTTGATATTCGGCATGCCGTCGAGCGCGTCCGTGATCAGGCGGCGGACGACCACTGAATCGTCTACCACCATCACTGCGATCGTCACTTCGTCGCCTCCCTGCGCCACGTCCGGCGGGTCGGCGCGCCATGCTGCGCACCCCGCCCGCAACCTTGAATCGACCCCACTGCGACCGAATTGAGGCTTTCTCGCACCGGGGATATAACGGTCAGGACAGCCATGCCGGCCCCAAAGCGGCGACGACCGGGCTCAACAGCCGGTGCGCGGTGCCGGTGTCCAGCAGATCGCGCACCACAAGTGCCTGCACCGCGCCACTGAGCATGTTCCAGACGCCGCCCGCACGCGCGGACATCGGCACCGCGGACGTGTCGATCGCCTGCACCAGCAGCAGCTGGGCGGCCGCCGCGGTGCGGATCCGATCGGACAGGTACGCGGCCCAGGACGCGGAATGCACTGCGGGTGACCAGCCGCCGGAGTTCACCCGGGCGTCCTCGCCGGACCGGGTCAGCCGTTCCACGTCCGCGGCGGTAAGCGAACGAAGGCGTTCCAGCAGCGAGGACACCACGTAGTGGTGCGGTCCCAGGTCCACCGGCGGGCCACCTGGCAGCTTGCGCACCGCGGAGACCCAGCCCGCGCCGAGCCTGCGCCGCACGTTCTCGTCAAGCACCTCGCGCAGATAGGTCGCGACCACCGCGTCACAGAGCAGCGCTGTCGCCTGCTCCGCGACCTCCTCCTGGCGCGCGCCCCGGCCCTTGCCGGTCCACGTCCAGGACATCACGTCGTACCGCACGCAGGTGAGCAACGAGTCGACGCTGCCGATCGGGGCCCGTTCCACCATGGTGAGCGCGGCCATGGAGTCCTCCATGTCCGACAGCCCGCGCAGCGACGGGACCTGGCGGGCCGCGCTCTCCACTTCGAGCCACAGCGGCGCGCGGATCTCCTCGTTCGGCAGCGCGCCGGCCAGGATCGGCAGGTCGTCCCGGCTCAGCCGCAACGACCGGAGCAGCACCTCGGCGGTCGCGGCGCCGCCGGCCAACCGGGTCAGGTCGAAGCCGAGCACGGGCGCACTGACAAGGCTGTACACGAGTAATCAGCACCCGGCCTTAAACAGCGGACCCCTGTGCCGCACGGCCGCCGGAAGATCGGCGGCGCGTCGGCGCAGGGGTCCGGAGATGATCAATTGCCTAGCCCGCGGCCGGCGTGCGGTAGGTGTCGACGGCCTGCGCCACGTTGAGCGCCAGCATCAGGCGGCCTTCCAGCTTGAACGTGCCGACCACCAGATCGCGGGTCGGCCCGTTCAGCGTGTCCGGCGGTGGTTCGAACGTGGCCTCGTCCAGGTCCACAACCTCGCCGATCTTGTCGACCAGCAGGCTGACCGGCTCCTCGTCGCCGCGCAGGATCACGTTCATCACCGGGCCGTCAAGCGTCTGCCGGGGCAGGCCCAGCTGCACGCGCAGGTCCACCGCCGCGATCACCTGACCGCGGAGGTTGAACAGGCCGCCGACCGCGGACGGTGCAAGCGGCACCATCGTGTACTCGTTGTACGAGAGCACCTCCTGCACGGTGTGCACCTCGACCCCGAAGAGCTGGCCGGCCACCTCGAAGGTGGCGTATTGGCGGGTCGCCATCTCAGGCCTCCACGAGCATCTCGTCGTCCTGCAGGTCGCTGTAGAAGTTCGGGTCGGCCGCGACGATTGCGCGGCGGACGTCGAGCAGCTCCGTGACCCGCTGCTGGATGACGGCGGTGCCGACCAGGCCGTCGTCGTCGACGTTCCGGCGGGCCGTCATCGCGTCCTCCACGATGTCGACGATCTTGTCGACGACAAGCGCGACACTTCGCTCGCCCTCGCTGTAGACCACCACCGAGACCGTCTCGCCGGTCTCCTCCGGCATGGCGCCGAGCAGATACGACAGCCGGACCAGCGGCAGGATCTGACCGCGGTACTGGACGACCTCCCGGCTGCCGGCGTGCTCGATCTTCGCGATCGGGAACTCCTCCAGGCGGGTGACCGTGTCGAGCGGGATCGCCACCCGGCGCTCGCCGACCGCGGTGACAAGCAGGCGCTCGGCGTTGTCCGCCGGGCCGCGCGGGTCCCGGGCGCTGATGCTCGAGTCGCGCTCGGAGCTGGTCGCCAGGTTCGAACGGCGGGCCAGCGACGCGACGTCCAGGATCAGGCCGACCTTGCCGTGGCCCAGGATGGTGGCGCCGGCGTACAAGCCCACGTCCTTGAACCGGGAGTTGAGCGCCTTGACCACCACCTCCTCGGTGTTGAGGACGCGGTCCACCACAAGACCGAAGCTGCGGCCGTCCGCCTGCAGCACCACGATGTAGACGCCCTGGTCACCGCCGACCGGCAGGCCGAGCGTGCGGTCCAGCCGGACCAGCGGGAGCAGCCGGCCGCGCAGCCGGTAGACCGGGGCGCCGGACGCGTACTCGATCTTCGTCGAGTTGCCGTCGATGAAGACCAGCTCCAGCACCGAGGCCTGCGGCACCACGTACCGCTGGTCGGCGCAGTCGATGGTGAGCGCCTGGATGATCGCCAGGGTGAGCGGGATGGTCAGGCGCCAGACGGTTCCCTTGCCGGGCACCGAGTCCACGCCGACCGCGCCGCCGACGCGCTCGATGTTCGTCTTCACCACGTCCATGCCGACGCCGCGGCCGGAGACGTTGGTGACCTTGGCGGCGGTGGAGAACCCGGGCTGGAAGACCATCGCCATGATCTCGCGCCGGTCCATGGTCGCGATCTGCTCCGGCTTGGCCAGGCCGTTCTCCACTGCCTTCTTCGCGATGCGCTCCACGTTCAGGCCGGCGCCGTCGTCGGCGACCTCGACCGTCACGTGACCACCCTCGTGGAACGCGCGCAGCGTGAGCGTGCCCTCCGGGCCCTTGCCCGAGGCGATGCGGGTGGGGACGTCCTCGATGCCGTGGTCGACCGCGTTACGGACCAGGTGGGTGAGCGGGTCCTTGACCGCCTCCAGAAGCGTCCGGTCGAGCTCGGTCTCCTTGCCCTCCATGACCAGGTTGATCTGCTTGTCCAGCGCCTTGGAGAGGTCCCGGACGACCCGCGGCAGCTTCG
This sequence comes from Catenuloplanes sp. NPDC051500, assembly GCF_044454585.1. Lineage (NCBI taxonomy): Bacteria > Bacillati > Actinomycetota > Actinomycetes > Micromonosporales > Micromonosporaceae > Catenuloplanes > Catenuloplanes sp. NPDC051500. The sequence goes on along the minus strand of NZ_JBITDX010000005.1, from coordinate 149,087 downwards.
ACCAGATGTGGTCGATCGGCTGCATGCGGGTCTTCATGATGCCCTCTTGCAGCTCACTGGTGATCAGGTTGAGCCGCTGGGCACTGCGGATCATCGCCTGGTCGCCCAGGTCGGCCACGCCGCGGACCAGCTGGTTGCGGGCGAGCACCAGCTCACCCACCAGGTTCATCAGCCCGTCCAGCAGGTCGACGTCGACGCGGATCGCGCTGTCCGCCACGCTGCGCTTCGGCGCCTGGGACTGCACCGCGTCGGTCACCGCCGCCGGGGCCGCCTTGCCCTCGTCGAGCAGGATCGTGCCGAGCTTCCGCTCGTCGCCCTCGATCTGCTGCTGCAGCGCGGAGGCCACGTCGGTCTTGCTGGCCGCGCCGGACTCGACAAGCTGCTCACCGATCGGCTTGCGCTGCTCGTCGATCGGGTCCGGTGCCGGGCGCTCGCCGGCGGCCTCGTCGTCCTCGAACGCGTCAGGCACGCCGGCAGGCGTCTTGGCAGGCTTCTCCTCGGCCGGGGCCTCGGCTGCGGCAGGAGCGGCGGCGGCTGGCGCGGCGCCCGGCTCGGCCATCTGCCGGTTGACTGTGGCGATGATGCCGTCGACGTCGACGTCGCCCTCGGCGCCGCTCTCCTCGATGGTGGCCAGCAGCGCCCGGACGCCGTCAAGCATCGCCAGCAGTGCGGTGATGGTCTCCGCGGTGACCGGCTGGACGCCGTCCCGAAGGCGCGACAGGAGTGACTCACCCGCGTGGGTCAGGGTCTCCAGCCGGGAGAACGCCAGGAACCCACTGGTGCCCTTGATTGTGTGGATCGTCCGAAAGATGCGTGAGATCAGGTCACGCGATCCGGGGTCCTGCTCGAGCGACACCAGATCCCGGTCCAGCTGGTCCAGGTTCTCGTGACTCTCCATCAGGAACTCGCCGACGATCTCGCCAAGCTCTTCCACAGGCTTCCCTCCTGCTCCGGTGCAGGAGCCCTATCGACCGAAAAAGGACGTACTTGAGGAATCAGGCATCGGGGTTGGCCTTCCGGTACCGGTAGCCGAAACCCCGCACCGATTCGATCGGCGACTCTTCGGGGTCGGACCAGCCGAGCTTGCGCCGCAACCGCAGCACCGCGAACTTCACCCGCTCCTGGCCGATGCCGGTGGGGTCGTCCCACGCCTGGGTCAGCAGCTGGTTCGGGCTGAGTACCGCACCGGCATGCCGGACGAGCGCGTTCAGCAGCCGGAACTCGGTGGGCGTCAGGCGCACCTCCTCGCCCTTGACGTAGACGCGCCTGCGGGTCGGGTCCAGGTGCACGACACCGTCGTCGTAGACCTGGCTCGCCCAGCTGTTCTGCCCGGTCGAGGAGCGCCGCAACAGCGCCTCCACCCGGGCCAGCAGCTCCGCGTTAGCGAACGGCTTGGTCAGGTAGTCGTCCGCGCCGCCGCGCAGGCCGCGCACCTTCTCGGCCTCCTGACCGTGCGCGGTCAGCACAAGCACGGGCACGTCCGAGACGTCCCGAAGCCGTTCCAGCACCTGCCAGCCGTCCATCTCCGGCAGTCCCACGTCCAGGACCACCAGGTCCGGCTTCTCCGTGTAGGCCTCGCGCAGTCCGCTGCGGCCGTCCGAGGCATGCGAGATGTCATAACCGGCGCGGCCGAAGAGCATCCGCAGAGCCAGCGCGATGTCCGGATCGTCCTCGACGACCAGAAGCTTGCTCATCGGATCGCCCCCGCCCGGACACACATGGGTTCCTGCATTAACCCACCCCCTGAAGCACGCCCGGGTCCGCCCATATGGCATGAATCGGTTACGATGCCTATAAGGTGATATTAGGAGCAAACAACCGAACAGTCAGAGTTTATCGTGGGAAGTCACTGCTTGCGCCCGCATCCGAAATAGGACCGCTCTTGAAGACAGCGCCGGAGCCCGAGTCACGGGACGCATTCAAGGCCCAATTCCTCGCCGTCGTCTCGCACGAGTTGCGCACGCCGCTGACCTCCATCGCCGCTTTCACGGAGATGCTGTCCGGCGAGGATCTGCCGGAAGGCGAGCGGCCGACCGCGCTCTCCGTGGTGCAGCGCAACACCGAGCGCATGCTTGTCCTGGTCGAGGATCTGATGCTGCTGGCCCGCCTGGAGTCCGGCGATCTGCCTGTGGAGACGGAGCCGGTCGACCTGGTCCCGCTCCTCACCGGCGCCGGCCGGGAGATCGAGCACGTGGTACCGACCGCCGCGGTCCGCACCGTGATCGACACCGGTCCGCCCGTGCCCGGCGACGCCGCCCTGCTGCGCCAACTGTTCTACGCGGTCACCGGCGCCATGACCGCCCGCGCGCTCGACGGCTCCAGCGAGATCAAGGGTGCCTGCTTCGGCGACCACTGGACCGTCACGGCCCGCAGCACCCAGGCCGAGACGCTCACCGACGAGTACTTCCTGGCCACCTCACTGCCGGTCCCGCGCGGCGACCGTACCCGCAGCCTGGCCCTCTGGATGCTGTTGGCCCGCGCGATCGCCCACCGCCACGGCGGCGCGATCTCGATCACCTACGACCCGCACACCGGCGCCTCCATCACGGTCCGCCTGCCGACCCGCTGAGCCCGGAACCAGACCCAGACCAAGATCTAATTCATGTGCCCGCTCTGCGGGTGGTCCGGCCCGCATGCTCCCGCGGGCAAACCTGCGCGCCGGGCTCCGCTGGCGCTCCGCACGTCGCTTCGGAGCCGGCCCCGCCGCGCCAAACCCTCAAGCAAGATCAACGCCCGCGGCACCCCGACACGCTTCCCGGCAGCCTTTGCTCTGCTTACCTAGCGGCAAAGCCGCCTAAATCGCGCGTACATGGCGTCCGGGCCCGGCGGATCGCACCGGGCTGCAGCGAAAGGGACGTCGGTGGTCCAAGGGGATCGAGAGCCTCCGCGTGGGCCACCGGCCCCGGTCAGGGTATGTAGTCCTCGAGCCGGGCCGGGGTCAGGCCGGCCTCGTGGATCGCCTTGAGCACGGCCAGGAAGTCGTCGGCGAACTGCGGCCGGAAGTGCATGAGGATGATGTCGCCGGGCTGGACCTTGTGCTCGGTCTGGTAGAAGACCTTGCCGTGGTCGGTCGCCTCGCGCCAGAAGAACGCCGCCTTCATGCCGCAGTCGTGCACCGCCTTGAGGGTGTTGGCGTCGTGGTTGCCGAACGGCGGCCGGAAGAGCGTCGGCCGTTCCCGGTAGTACTCCGTCAGCTTGTCGGAGCCCCCACAGATCTCCTTTTTCTGGGCGTCGTAGGACATGCCCTCCAGGTTGGGGTGGCTGATCGTGTGGTTCTGGATGGTGGCACCGCCCTGGTCGCGCAGCGGCGTGAAGTAGCCCGGGTCGGACTTGATCGCGTCGATCTCGAGAAACAGCGTGACCGGCACGTGCGCCGCCTGGAACAGCGTGAGCGCCATCGGGTCCTTCGACCAGCCGTCGTCGATCGTGATGAAGGCGATCTTCTGCTCGGTCGGGATGCTGCTGAACCAGCCCGCGCTGCCGTTCGTCGGCAGCGTGACCTTGGTCGGCGCGGGCGGCGGCCCGAACGTGGGCACCCGCTTGCGCATGTCCTCCGGCAACGCCGCCAGGGCGGCCTGCCGCGCCACCTCCTCCGGCGGCGGAGCGCTCGGCACGGCGGCCGACGGCGCGGCGACGGGGGCGGCCGACGCCTCCGTGCGCTCGGGAGCCGCGCCCCCGGCGCAACCGGCGGCGATCGTCATGACCGTGGCCGCCGCGGCGAACGCGCGCACCATCCGGCTCGTCCTCACAGGCCCGTCCTCACACTCGACTGGTCGTTACCCGTGCTGACCCATCGAGAGGACGGTTCGGTTGCTGGGCGTGCGCTTGTTCACTTCGGTGAACTCCGCGCCCGGCCGTGTCAGCCGGTGCCGGAGCGGTACGGGCCTTGGCAGACCTGCTGTTCGCGGGCCGCGCGGCGGGAGAAGGCGAGGATCTTGGACGCTGTCGAGCGGCGGTTGCGGGCCGACGCGGACGCGTCCGGCGATCTCGCTTGAAACGCCTTCCACCGGCTCAAGCAATTCCGGGCCGTCGCCGCCAGGCATCAAACACTGCCTAGACGGCGGCCGAGGGAGTAGGGATGCCGTGGACGACATATTGATTGCGGCCGGCCCGCTTGGCGGCCTCCAGGGCTTCGCTTGCGCGCATGATGAGCGCCTGGCCGTCCTCGGAGCCGTTCCAGAGCGCGAGTCCCGCCGAGAACGTCTGACCGGACGGGGTGGCCTGCTGCAGGCGGGCGATGATCCGCTCGGCGGCGCGCAGCTGCACCCGGCTGAGGATCACGCCGAACTGGCCGTCGCCGTAGCGGACGAGCAGGTCGTCGGGGCGCACGTGGGTCCGCCACGACTCGCTGGTGTCGTGCAGGAGTTGGTCGCCGGCCGGACGCCCGTGCCGCTCCAGGTAGGCCGCGAAGTGGTCCAGGTCGAGCAGCACGATCAGCAGCGGGTACCGGCCGCGGTAGGCGGCGGTGACACGCCGCTCCAGCTCCTCCTCCCACGCGATGCTGTCGATGGCACCGGTCGGGGCGTCCATGAGAGCGAGACCTCCTAGGCCGTGTTGCTGTGGATCGCGGCGAGCCGAGGCACGGTCCAGGTGCCGTCCGGATGCACGGCGCGCGTGCCCACATTCAGGTGGGTGTTCGCGACGTGCGGCCAGGTGGTGCCGGGGTCTCGCCGCAGGCCGCCGGCATCCGCCATACACGGACCGGTCCTACGGCGGCCGGCCGCCAAGCCCGACTTCCTCATATCACCGGTATCGGCGTGCGGTCCCGGTTCCTGAGCGGTCGGGTTGCGAAGCGGTGGCCGAATTCGGCACCCGTTCGGGAACCTACTGCTCACCGCATAGCACCAGGTCTATCTGTCAGACCGCCGCACCACCCGCCGAACTTGATTGGCGTAACGCTGAGCGACACCGCACAGCGAACGCCAACCGAGAGGCACGCATCTTGCGCAACCTGGTCCGCTCCGCCGCCCTGACAGCCGTCGCCGCCGTGATCGTGATCGGTGGCACCGCCACCGCCGCGACCGCCGCCGTGACCCCGGCCACCACGCTGGAGACCCAGGTCGTCGCACAGACCAACGCCGAGCGCGCCAAGGCCGGCTGCAAGACGCTGGTCGTCTCCCCTGGCCTGACCAAGGCCGCCCGCGGACACTCCAGCGACATGGCCAAGTTCAACTACTTCTCCCACACCGGCCGTAACGGCTCCACCTTCACCCAGCGCGTGAAGTCCGCCGGCTACGCCCCGGCCGTAGGCGAGAACATCGCCTGGGGCTACGCGGGCACCACCGGCGTGATGACCGGCTGGATGAACAGCCCCGGCCACCGCAAGAACATCCTCAACTGCAAGGCCGCCAAGATCGGCGTCGGCGTCGCCCGCGACGCCAAGGGCACCATCTACTGGACCCAGGAATTCGGCGGCAAGTAAAGACTTCCCTCACCCCCCGTTGAGCTAGGGATCGGCGTCCTCGGACACCGATCCCTAGCTCTGTTTCCGGGTCAGATCTCGCAGCCGACAAGCACCGGCTCGGGGTGCAGCACCACGCCGAAGCGGTCCCGCACCCCGTCCCGGATCTCGCGGGCAAGCGTCAGCAGCTGCTCCGTGGTGCCGGAACCGCGGTTGGTAAGCGCCAGCGTGTGCTTGGTGGAGATGCTCACCGGGGCGTCGCCGCCGGGGTGTCCCTTGCCGAAGCCGGCCCGGTCGATCAGCCAGGCCGCACTGACCTTCACCACGCCGCCCTCGCCAGGCCAGCCGGGCGGCTCGCCGGTCTCCGCGGTCACGGCGCGCAGGTGCTCCCAGGCGGCGGCGTCAAGCACCGGGTTGGTGAAGAACGAGCCGACGGACCAGGTGTCCCGGTCGTCCGCGTCAAGCACCATGCCCTTGCCGGCCCGCAGCGCCAGCACGGTCTCGCGCGCGGCGGCCAGCGGCACCCGGTCGCCCTGGCCGACGCCGAGCGTACGGGCCAGCTCCGCGTACCGCACCGGGCTGGACCGGTCGGCAGGGCGCAGGCGGAAGTCGACGGCGAGCACGACGTACCGGTCGTTGTGCTTGAAGACGCTCGCCCGGTAGCCGAAGTCGCAGTCCGCCGCGGGCATGTCGCGGATGACCCCGTCCGCCCGGTCGTAGACGGTGACGGACGAGATGGTCTCGGACACGTCCTGCCCGTACGCCCCGACGTTCTGGATCGGGGTGGCGCCGGACGAGCCGGGGATGCCGGAGAGGCACTCGACGCCGGCCCACCCGGACTCGACAGTCTCGGCGACGAACTCGTCCCAGGGGTGGCCGGCCTGCACTCTGACGATCAACTGGTCCGGGCGGCGGCTGATCACCTCCACGCCCCGGCTGCGGACCAGGATCGCGGTCCCGGCGAATCCGGCGTCCCCGATGACCACGTTGCTGCCTCCGGCGAGCAACAGGACGGGGTCGCCCGAACGACTCGCAGCCCTCGTCAAATCGACCAGTTCGTCCGCATTTTCGGCTGACATCAGCCGGGTGGCGGGCCCGCCGAGCCGCAACGTGGTGTGCGGAGCGAGCGAACTGGGGACTGTCGAGCCTGCGACGGTGGGCGTTTCAGCGCTAACGTCGTGCACGCCCCTAACCCTAGGCTGGGGACGAGCGGACTGGGCGGCCGCGTGGGAGGAACGGTCATGACGAAGCTGCATGCCACGAAAGACTTCTGGATCGGTGCGCTGCGCGCCGAGGGTCCCGCGTTCCGCGCGGCCCTGGAGGAACAGGCGCCGGACGCGCCGGTCCCTACCTGTCCGGAGTGGACCGTGACGGACCTCATCGGACATCTGGGCGGCTTCTACGATTGGATAGGCACGCATGTGACGCGCGGTGTGACGACCGCGCCTGAGAACCTCCGGCCGGCGACCACGGTCCCGGCCGGCGTCGACCCGAAGGCGTGGTGGGACGAGCGGTTCGCCGCCGCGCTCGCGACGCTCGAGGGCGTGGAGGAAGATCTTCCGGCCTGGAACCCGATGCCCGCGCCGAAGAAGGCCGCGTTCTGGCTGCGCCGGGCCGCGCAGCACACCGCGGTGCACCGGTGGGACGCCCAGATGACGGTCGGGCTGGCCGAGCCGATCGAGGCGAAACTTGCGGCCGACGGCATCGCGGAGCTGCTCGACACGCTGCTCCCGGGCGGCCGGGGCGCCGGTGCGCGGGACAAGTACGGCGTGGTCCAGCTGGTCGCGTCCGACCTGGAGCACGAGTGGTTCGTGCGACTGCGCGGCGAGGGTCTGGCGCTGCTGGACACGGACACGATTCTCGATTCGGACGACCACCACGCGCGGGTGCTCGCCACCGGGCCGGCGAGCGATCTACTGCTGGCATTCTGGGGTCGGCTCGGGTTCGACTCGCTCGAAGTGTCGGGAGAGCGTTCTCTGCTGGACGGCCTGCGCATCGGCTGAGGGGTCACGTCGTCATGATCCAAGAGTGATAATGGCGACGTGACTAACCCTTCAACACAGAGCGTGACGTTCCCGGAGGGCTTCCTCTGGGGGTCCGCAACGGCCTCCTACCAGATCGAGGGCGCCGCCCGTGAAGACGGGCGCGGGCCCTCGATCTGGGACACGTTCAGCCGTACGCCGGGCAAGGTCTACGCCGGGCACACCGGCGACGTCGCCTGCGACCACTACCACAGGTACCGCGACGACGTGGCCCTGATGGCGGACCTCGGACTCCAGGCGTACCGGTTCTCCATCGCGTGGCCACGCATCCAGCCGGACGGCACCGGCCCGGTGAACCCCGCCGGCCTCGACTTCTACGACCGGCTGGTGGACGAGCTGCGCGGCAAGGGGATCACCCCGGTCGTCACGCTCTACCACTGGGACCTGCCGCAGTCGCTTGAGGATCGCGGCGGCTGGACCTCCCGGGACACCTCCTACGCGTTCGCGGACTACGCGCTCGCGGTGCACAAGCGGCTCGGCGACCGGGTCGAGACCTGGACCACGCTCAATGAGCCGTGGTGCTCCGCCTACCTGGGCTATGCCTCAGGCGTGCACGCGCCCGGCATCAAGGACCCGGAGTCCGCGTTCAAGGCGGTTCACCACCTGCTGCTCGGGCACGGCCTGGCGACCCGGGCGCTCCGCGATGCGGGCGTGCAGAAGCTGGGCATCACGCTCAACCCGGCCGCGGTCTCCCCCGCCGATCCGGACAGCGAGGCGGACGTGGCCGCCGCCCGCCTGGTCGACGGCCTGCAGAACCGCATCTTCTTCGACCCGATCCTGCGCGGCAGCTACCCGGACGACGTGCTGCGGCACATCCGCCGGTTCAGCGACCTGAGCTGGCTGCAGACCGGCGACGAGGCGCTGATCGGGCAGCCGATCGACGTGCTCGGCATCAACTACTACTCGCCGTCCTACGTCAGGTCGAAGCCGGGCATCGAGGGCAATCCGACCGCGCCGGGGACCGAGGGCATCGAGTTCCTGCCGCCGGCCGGCCCGGTCACGGACATGGGCTGGGCGATCGAGCCGGCCGCGCTGACCCGGCTGCTTGAGCGCATCCACGCGGACTACCCGGGCACCGCGCTGATGATCACGGAGAACGGCGCGGCGTACCCGACCGGCCCGGACGAGACCGGGGACCGCGTGCCGGACGTGGAGCGCGTCGCCTACCTGGACGGGCACCTGCGCGCCTGCCACGAGGCGATCTCGCGCGGCGTCGACCTGCGTGGCTACTTCGTGTGGTCGCTGATGGACAACTATGAGTGGGCCGAGGGCTACAACAAGCGCTTCGGCGTGGTCTACGTGGACTACCACACCCAGCGCCGCATCCCGAAGGACAGCGCGCGCTTCTACTCCCAGGTCATCCGCAACAACGGGCTCTGAGAAAACACCACAAAAATGCCGCGGGGGTACGCGTACCCCCGCGGCATTTTGATCTTGAAGATACAAACTCAGCCGAAGCGACCGGTGATGTAGTCCTCGGTCCGCTTCACGCTCGGGTTCGAGAAGATCTTCTGGGTGTCGTCGTACTCGATGAGGCGGCCCGGCTCGCCGGTCTTGTCGATCGAGAAGAAGGCGGTGCGGTCCGAGACGCGCGCCGCCTGCTGCATGTTGTGCGTGACGATGATGATCGTGAACCGGTCCTTCAGCTTGAAGATCAGGTCCTCGATCGCAAGCGTCGAGATCGGGTCGAGCGCGGAGCACGGCTCGTCCATCAGCACGACCTGCGGCTCGACCGCGATGGTGCGGGCGATGCAGAGCCGCTGCTGCTGACCGCCGGAGAGGCCTGCGCCCGGCTTCTCCAGCCGGTCCTTGACCTCGTCCCACAGGTTCGCCGAGCGGAGCGACGTCTCCGCCGCCTCCTGCAGCACCGACTTCTTCTTGACGCCGTTGAGCCGCAGGCCGGCCACCACGTTGTCGAAGATCGACATGGTGGGGAACGGGTTCGGGCGCTGGAACACCATGCCGATCAGACGGCGGACGGCGGTGACGTCCACGTTCTTGTCGTAGATGTTCTCCTGGTCGAGCGTCAGCGTGCCCTCGACCCGGGCGTTCGGCAGGACCTCGTGCATCCGGTTGATCGACCGGAGGAACGTGGACTTGCCGCAGCCGGACGGGCCGATGAGCGCGGTGACGGTCTTCGGCTCGACGACGATGTTGACGTTCTCGATGGCCTTGAATGAGCCGTAGTAGGCGTTGACGTTCGTCGCCTCGACGCGCTTTGCCATTGTCGTTTCTCCTCGGGGGTGGTGCAGCTTCAGCGAGTCAGCCGGTTGCGGCGGGCGAGCAGCTTCGCGGCGATGGTCAGGATGAGGACCAGCGCCACCAGGGTGAGCGCCGCCGTCCAGGCGCGGTCCGGGGAGAACCGCGAGGAGTCGGTGGCCTGGCTGAACACGTACAGCGAGAGCGACGACTGGTTGTTCTGGAACGGGTTGAAGTTGATCGCCGCGGTGCCGCCTGCGACGAGCAGTACCGGCGCGGTCTCACCTGCGGCGCGGGCGATCGACAGCATGATGCCGGTGACGATGCCGGGCAGCGCGGTCGGGATGACGATCCGCAGGATCGTCTTCCACTTCGGCACGCCCAGCGCGTACGCGCCCTCGCGGAGCGGCGCCGGCACCAGCCGGAGCATCTCCTCGGTGGAGCGCACGATCGTCGGCAGCATCAGCACGCTCAGCGCGAGCGCGGCGGCGAAGCCTGAGTACTGCGGCGTCCCGTTGTTGAACAGCGGCGAGATGATCAGCACCCAGAACGCGAGCACGAAGAGGCCTGCCACGATGGACGGGATGCCTGTCATCACGTCGACGAAGAAGCGGATCGCCAGCGACAGCCGGCCCCGGCCGTACTCCACCAGGTAGATCGCGCCGAGCACACCGAGCGGGATGGTGATCAGCGCGGCGATGCCGACCTGCTCAAGCGTGCCGACGATCGCGTGGTACGCGCCGCCGTTCGGGTCACGCGCGCCGATGTTGTTCATCGACGTGAGGAAGAAGCCGGCGTCGAACCGGTTGATGCCGTTCGAGATCAGCGTCCAGGTGACCGAGGCCAGCGGCAGGATCGCCAGCACACAGGCGGAGTGGATCAGCGCGCTCCAGGTGCGGTTGCGCGCGGACCGGGGGCCCTCCACCGCGTTCGTCGCGATCCAGAAGCCGACCAGGTAGAAGACGGCGCCGAGCACGACGACGAGCACCCAGTTGCCGATGCCGGTGCCGAGCACAAGCGCGGCGGAGAGCGCGAGCGCCACCACAGCCGTGGCGAACGCGGCCCAGACGGGCAGCCGCTTGGTGTGCAGGCTGCCGGCCGTCACGTCCTGTTCCGGGGCGAGAATCGTCATGCTGCCACATCCGTGAACTCGCGGCGGCGGTAGATGATCACGCGAGCGACCATGTTGACCACCAGGGTGATGGCGAAGAGGACCAGGCCGGAGGCGATGAGCGCGCCACGGCCGATGTCGTCGGCCTCGCCGAACCCGTTGGCGATGTTGGAGGCGATCGTGACGCCGCCGTTCTGGATCACGTTCGCCGTGATGACGAACGACGAGCCGAGCGTCATGGCCAGCGCGATCGTCTCGCCGAGCGCGCGGCCGAGGCCGAGCATCACCGCGGCGATCACGCCGGGGCGGCCGTAGGGCAGGACCGCGGTGCGGACCATCTCCCACTTGGTGGCGCCGAGCGCGAGCGCGGCCTCCTCGTTCTGCTTCGGCGTCTGCATGAACACCTCGCGGGAGAGCGAGGTGACGATCGGCAGCACCATGATCGCCAGAACCAGCGAGCCGAGCAGGATCGAGTTGCCGAACGGCCCGTTGCCCCCGAAGAGCGGGATCCAGCTGAAGTAGGTGTTGAGCCACACCGAGAAGTCCCGGACCGGCTCGATGAAGACCGAACGACCCCAGAGACCGAAGACCACCGAGGGTACGGCCGCGAGCAGGTCGATGACGAACCCGAGCCAGGTCGCGACCCGCCGGTGCGCGTAGTGCGACAGGAAGAGCGCGATGCCGAGCGCGATCGGGACGGCCACGACCAGCGCGATGACCGCCGAGAGCACGGTGCCGAAGACGACCGCCGCGATGCCGAACCGCGGGTCCGCGCTGTTGGCGTGCCACTCGTTGAAGGTGAAGAAGTTCTCCTGGTTGGCCCGGAGAGCCGGAATCGCCTTGGAGATCAGGAAGACCGCGATCGCCACGATGATGACCAGGACCATGATGCCGGCGGCCTGCGTCAGGCCCCGGAAGGCCGGCTCGGCGCCGAAGGCCTTGGCTCGCGGCAGAGAGCTGCCACCGCCCCGGCTGATGTTGTCAGGCAGTGCCGTGTTGGCGTGGTGGCCCTCGGAAGACGCCGCGGCGCCGGCGGACCGGGTGCTGTGCGCACCTGGCCCGCCGGCGCTGGCGTCGACCGAGCGGGGTGGGGTGTCACCCATCTGCGCGCTCCGTCTTAGGCGTTCGAATCGGGGGGTTGTCTACCGTCAGGCGATCGCGGCGACCGCGGTCTCGACCTTGGCGCGGACCGACTCCGGCAGCGGGGCGTAGCCCAGCTCGAGGAGCGTGGCCTGGCCGGTGGTGCTGGCCGCGTAGCCGAGGAAGCCCTTGATCAGCGCGAGCTTGTCGGCGGAGTTGCCGGCCGAGCAGGCGATCTCGTAGGTGACCAGGACGATCGGGTAGGCGCCCGCGGTCGTGGTCGCGTAGTCGACGGACATCTTGAGGTCGTTGCCGGTACCGGTGACCTTGGCGCCCTCGATGGTCTTGCCGGCCGCCGCGGCGGTCAGCTCGGTGTACTCGCCCGCGCCGTTCTTGACCTTGGCGGTGGTGAGGTCGGAGTTCTCCGCGAAGGACATCTCCACGTAGCCGATGGAGCCGGCCGCACCCTTGACCGAGGTCGCGATGCCGTCCGAGCCCTTCTGGCCCGTACCGCCGGTGATTGCGGACGGCCAGGTCTTGGCGGCCGGGAAGGTCCAGTCAGCCTCGGCGACCTTCGCCAGGTACTTGGTGAAGTTCTCGGTGGTGCCCGACTCGTCGGAGCGGTGCACCGGGTTGATCGTGGTGTCCGGCAGGGTCACACCGGCGTTGTCGGCGGCGATCTCCGGCGCGTTCCACTTGGAGACCTTGCCGGCGAAGATCTTGGCGATCGTGGCCGAGGAAAGGTTTAGTCTGTCCACGCCGTCCAGGTTGAAGACGATCGCGATCGGGCCGATGACGGCCGGAAGGTGGATGGCCGGGTTGCCGGCGCAGCGCTGGTCGGCCTGCGGCTGCTGGTCGTCCTTGAGCGCCGAGTCCGAACCCGCGAAGTCAGCGGTACCGGAGATGAAGGCGGTGATGCCGGCGCCGGAGCCCGAGCCCTCGTAGTTGATCGTCGAGCCGGCGCACGCCTGCTGGTACGCCTTGATCCACTCAGCGACCGCGTTCTTCTGCGCCGAGGAACCCTGAGCGTTGAGCGTGCCGGTCGCGCAGTTGGCGGCCGCCGGTGCCGACGCCGCGCCGCCGCCAGGGGCAGCCGTCTCCGTGTTGTCCGATCCGCAGGCGCTCGCAGCGAGCACCGTGGTCAGGGCGAGGCACGCGAGAGCGCCATGCCGGTGGAGCTTCACCTTGGGAATTCCCTTCAAGTGGACGGTTCGCCGGGTTGGGCGTCCCGGCCGCCGGAGTCGCACCGGCTGATTGCAAGCTAGGAGGGTCAGGTAGCCGTAACGCCCGGTGTAAGTGAACAAGGACTTAACAGGTCCGGCCTCGAAGGTGACCTGAGGCTGAGGTATGGATGTCCGTTACGTGAACCGCGTTCCCCTTGGGCGGAATATCGTATATATCCGGTCAGCCGAGATCACTATGAGTTGTTGCCGTGATACCGCCGTTATCAAAATTGCAGGTCAGGCGGGCACGGCAAAGGGCCCGCCGAGCGCGATGTAGATCACCGCGACGACGGGCCCTTGGGCGTTTTGTGGGGTCTTGTTACCCGACCGGGATGGGCGCGAGCTCCGACTCCGGCAGCGGACGGCTCGGCGGCACCACGAACTTGTAGCCCACCTGGCGGACCGTGCCGATCATCGACTCGTACTCCGAGCCGAGCTTCGCGCGCAGCCGCCGGACGTGCACGTCCACCGTGCGGGTGCCACCGAAGTAGTCGTAGCCCCAGACCTCGCGCAGCAGCTGGTCACGGGTGAAGACCCGGCCCGGGTGCTGCGCCAGGAACTTGAGCAGCTCGAACTCCTTGTACGTCAGGTCGAGCGGGCGGCCCTTGAGCTTCGCCGCGTACGTGTCCGGGTCGATGGTCAGCTCGCCGGCCCGGATCAGGCCACCGGCGCCGGCCGTCGCGTTGGTCAGCCTGCCGACCGCGAGCCGCAGCCGGGCCTCGACCTCGGCGGGCCCGGCACTGGCCAGGATGACGTCGTCCACACCCCAGTCCGCATTGAGCGCGATCAGACCGGCCTCGGTGACCACCGCGACGAGCGGCACGCCCAGTCCGGTCGCGTGCAGCATGCGGCAGGTGGCGCGGGCCTCGGCCAGCTCCGAGCGGGCGTCGACGAGAACAGCGTCCGGGCTGGGGCCCGAAACCAGGGTGCGCACATCGCGGGGAGCGGTTCGCACCGAGTGGGGAAGCAGATCGAGAGCGGGGAGCACGACGGACGGTTCCCCGGCGCGTGCCGTCACCAGCAGCAGAATTTCCACACAGACCTCCGTCCTGGCGGCGTCTAGACCGCACAGGTGACCGGTAGCAGCTCAAGCACCCAGGCCGGCTACCCCGAACTGGCGTCGGTCCCGGCGTCGCTGACGGGCGGTAAGGCATTACCTTAGCCGATTGTTAAAGAAAAGCGCTCCCACGAGTTCAAGGAGTGAGCAGGCGCGCTCTACTTTTGGTCCTCGCTTCGCTCGTCCGGGCTCGGGCGCTCTCGGGCGTTGGGGGGGGGGGGGGGGGGGGGGTTTGTTAGGTCTGGGGCGCCAGACAACAACACGACGCCGACAACCCCGCCCCCCCCCCAGGGGGGGGGGGGGGGGGGTGTGGAAGTGTGGGGGA